>JBFLVV010000066.1:0-31086 GCA_040758275.1 Pseudomonadota bacterium | reverse complement strand
TTCGCTCCACGCTTCCTCCCCACGTTCGGTCGCCCTCACGCAGTTGCGCTTCGCTTCGCTCACTGTGGTCAGCTCGCGGCGGGACTTTCACCCGCAAGAGTGCGCCCATGCTGGGCGCACAAGAAAACAAGGGCGGCCCCGGCCGCCCTTCTCTTATCCGCCGTACGGCGTGAACTCGATCCCGTTCTGGATCAGGCCGATGACCTGGGCCTGGTTTTCCGGGCTCTCGCTGAAGAAGGCCAGCAGCTCGCCGCGCGAGAAACCGAGGTCCAGCGCGTTCATCCAGAAGTTATAGCCCCCTGCTTCCGGCGCGCGGTGCAGGGTGTTCTCGTACAGCAGGCTGACGAATTCCGCATTGCTGGTCTGCGCGCCGTAGGTGCGGGCGAATTCCGCGCTGGCGGTGAAGCCCGCCGCGGCCTGCTCCAGGGTCACGCCGTTGTCGATCATCTTGATCCAGAAGCCCAGGCCGCCGGCGTCCGGCTCGCGGTCGAAGGCCGCCTTGTACAGGCGGTAGGCCTTGCCGGCATTGCCGTCGATGTCCAGCGCCACCGACACGTCCTTGAAGGCCAGGCGCTCGACGTTGACCAGGCTGTCGGTGCCCCCTACACCCGAGCGGTCGACCACGCTCGCCGCGTTGCCGGCGCGCGAGATCGCGTACATGCTCTTGCTCATGCCGTAGGACACGGTGTCGATGCCGCCCAGGCCGTCGAACTTCTGGCTGCCGGCGCTGGAACTGAACAGGTTGGCGCTGTCGTTGGCCAGGCTGCCGCCCTGGCCGGACAGCACGCGCGCCTCGATGTAGGAGGCGCCGTCGGCCTGGGTGTCGACCCAGGCGCTGGCGAAACCGCCATTCGACAGGGCGGTCACGGCCACGTGCGACTGGTCGCCCTGGCGCATCTCGTTGATCGCGAATTCGCGTGCATCGCGGGCCGCGCCGTCGGAGCCGAAGCGGCGGCCGAACACGCCGTTGCCGTCGAAGTCGCCGGACTGCGATTCCCAGGTGACGACGAAGCCGCCGTCGGACAGCGCGGTGACGTGGGCGTCGAAACGGCCGCTGCCGCCGTCGACGTTTGCCTGGGTCATGCCGCCGACGCGGTTGCCGGCCGCGTCGAACATCTGGAAGAAGATGTCGCTGGCGGCGTAGCCCCAGGGGGAATTGGCATAGCTGTCCCAGGCCACCACGAAGCCGCCGCCGGCCAGCGTCGTGATCGACGGCAGCGGGGCCGCCGTCGCCAGGGTGGCCGCCAGGCCGTCGCCGCTGGCGAGGAAAGGTGCGCCGCCGTTCAGGGCCGCGTAAACGTTGCCGTCGCCAATTTCGCCCCAGCTCACCACATAGCTGCCGCCGACTGCCGCCAGGCTTGGGCTGAAGGCGGTGCCGAGGTTGCCGTAGACCTGTTCGCCGGCGAGCAGGTTGCCGGCTGCATCGGCCGTGCGCACGTGGATCTGACCGCCGACGCGCCAGGCGAAGGCGAAGCCGCCGTTGGCAAGCGCGACCACGTCCGGCATGCCGGTGTCGCCGCCGGCGCCGACCACGACTTCCTGGCCGAGATTGCCCCAGGAATCCGTGATGCGGTAGCTCACGCGTGGCGTGCCCCAGGCCATGCTGGTGTAGGCGACCACGGCGCGGCCGTCCGAGAGCGCCGCCACGGTGGGAGCGCTTTCCATCACGCCGTCGTTCGCGGCGGTGATGGCGAACACGCCGGTGGCCGCGCCGCCCGAGGCGTCGCGCACCTGGGCGTTGATGGCGCCGTCACGCGATTCCCACGCGGCCAGGAACTGGCCGGTCGACAGGGTAGCCAGTTCCGGACTGGCGCCGCTGCTTGCCAGGCCCAGGCCCAGGTCGCTGCCGAAGCCGTCGAGCTCGCGGGTGCTGCCCGCTTCCACGTTGTAGATCAGGGTTTGGGTAAAACCGGTGCCGGCGCGCGGGTTGCCCCAGGCGTCGAGCTGGTTCTTGTCGTAGTAGTGCACGGTCACCGTGGTCGCGGTGCCGACCTCGGGCAGGAGGGCCGCATTGTTCAGGACCAGGCGCGCCGACTCGTCGACGGCCGGATTGTAGGCGATCGAAAACAGGCCCGGGTTCGACTGGGCGTCGATGACCCAGCGGCCGCCGGTCAGCGGACCGGTGTCGACGGCGGTGAGCGTGGCGGCAACGGCGCCGCTTTGCAGGGAAGTCAACAGGGTGTCACGATCGTCGACGATGCCGACGGGCGCGTAGTCGATAATGCTCATGGGGGAGTTTCCTGGAAAGCTGGCAGCGCAGAACGCGCTGGCCTGAACAGGTCCCAATAATGCCGTACGGCAAGCCGACTTGAAATGGAGAAATTACATTCCGTGTGGAAACTTCGCGCGGATACAACGGAACATTGTCGCGTATGCCAAGGGTGTTAGCCCCTTGTCAGCACCGGACTGGACAGGGTGTCAAAAACCTGTCAGGGCGTCATGACAGCCTAGGCGCCGCCGAGGCTGCGCACGCAGTAGTCACGCATCGCGGCCTGTACCCCGGGGTCTTCGCCGATCGCGCCGGCGAGCTGCAGGCGCAGGCCCGGATGGGCGGCGCGGATCTGCTCGGCCAGTGCCGGCAGGTCGCGCAGCAGGTGGCCGCCCTGCCCCAGGAAGACCGGCACCACGGTGATGTCATCGATGCCGTCCGCCACCTGCGCCGCCACCGCCTCCGGCAGGCGCGGCTCCATCAGTTCGAGGAAGGCCAGCGTGACCGGGGTGCCGCGCAATTGCGCACGCAAGCCGTCGCGCAGGCGCTCGAAGGGCGCGGCCCAGCTGGCGGCGCGGGCGCCGTGGGCGAACAGGACCAGGGCGCGTTTCACTAGTGCCGCTCCACCCACCACAAGGCCCCGATGGCCAGCAGCGTGAACAGGATGCTCGGCGCCGCCGCCGTGAAGAAGGCCGGCAGGGCCGTCAGCACGCCCAGGTGCGAGAACAGGGCATTGAGCAGCAGGAAGCTCACGCCGATCATGATGCCGACAAAGATCTTCAGGCTCACGCCGCCGCTGCGGGTGTGCAGGTAGGCGAAAGGCAGGGCCAGCGCCATCAGGACCAGGATCGACAGCGGGTCGATGATCTTCTTCCAGAAGGCCACCTTGAAGCGGTCGGTTTCCTGGCGGTTTTCCGCCAGGTGGCGCGTGTAGACGGCGAGTTCGTTGGCCGACATGCGTTCGGGATCGGAACGCGAGACCGACAGGATCTTCGGCGTGATTTCCGACGCCAGTTCGAGCGAGTCGAGCTTGCGCGTGCTGACGGCCAGGGTCTCCTGGCCGAAGGCCGCCTGCAGGCTCTGGCCCTCGGGACGCGGCGTGCCCGGTGCGGGCAGCTCGCGGCTGTTGCTGAACAGGGTTTCGCTGACCCCGGTCAGGCGCCAGGTATTGTTGCCCTGGTAGCGCCCGCCCGTGGCGGTGATCAGGGCGCGCATGCGCATGTTCGGGTCGAATTCGTAGAGGCGCACGTCGACCAGCTGGCCGTCCGGACGGATCTGGCGCACATTGAAGAAGCGCGTGCCGATCACCGGCCCCTTCACGCCCTCGGTGTGGATGCTGTCCTTGGTCCACATCCCCGAGCGGAATTCGGCGGACAGGGTGGAACCCTTGGCGGCCAGGCGCACGCGTTCAGCCAGCGGCGCGGTGCGCGGCGTGATCAGCTCGCCGAACACGAAGGCGACCAGCACGAACAGGATGCCGACCTTGAACACCATGGCCGCCGCCGTGCGCGTCGACATCGAGGAGGCGCGCATGATGGTGAATTCCGAGCTCGAGGCGAACTGCGCCATCGTGTAGATGGTGCCGATCAGGGCGGCCACCGGCATCACCTGGTAAACATTGCCCGGCATCTGGAGCAGCACGTACATCAGCGCGTTCTGGAAATCGTAGCCGCCCTTGCCTACCGAGGGCAGCTCGCCGCTCAGGTCCATGAAGGAGATCAGGCCGAGGAAGGCGACCGCCACGAAGGACACGGCCTGGATGATGCTGACCGCGAAATAGCGTTGCAGGATGGTCATTGCGCCTCCACCTTGGCCGGCGCCTGGGCAGGCGGATGCACGATGCGCCTGCGCTTCCAGGCATTGATCAGGACCAGCGGATGCCAGCGGTGGTTGACGTTCAGGCGCCAGGCGAACAGGGCCAGCACGGCCAGGGCCGCCAGCAGGTGCAGCGGCCACCAGGCCATCGCGAAGTCCAGCTTGCCGCGCTGGACGCTTTTCTCCAGCAGCTTGGTCAGGTTGTTATAGGTGAAGAAGATCAGCAGCGCGAGGATCATGTTGGCCGAGCTGCCCGCGCGCGGATTGACGAAGCCGAGCGGGATCGCCAGCAGCATCAGCACCAGGCAGACGATGGGCGCCGAGATACGCGAGAGCAGTTCGGCGCGCGTGTACTGGTTCTCGACCTGCAGCAGGCTCGATGTCGGCAGCGCATTGATCGGGGTGTCGGCGCCCAGCACCGGGACCTTGGTCGCGACCCGCATGCTGTAGCGTTCGAATTCCATCGACTGGAAATCGGCCTGGCCCGGCGTGCCCTGGTAGCGGCGGCCGTTGGTCAGCACCAGGTACTGGCCGCCCTTGGCGTCGGTCTCGATCACGCCCTCTTTCGCGACCACGACGGAATTGCGATTGCCGTCGTTGGAGTTGACGAAGACGTTCTGCACCACGGTGGCGCCGGCGGTGGAACGCTCCACGAAGAAGACGCGGTCGGAGGACGAGGATTCGCGGAACTGGCCGGGGGCCACCCTCTTGAGGTCTTCGCGCTTCTGGAAGCGCTCGACGAATTCGGTGCGCTTCATGGCCGCCCAGGGCGTCACGACCAGGGCCAGCACGGCCACCAGGGCCATGATCGGCAGGCCGAAGGTCAACACCGGCCCGATCCAGCGGCGCAGCGACATGCCCGAGGCGAACCAGACGACCATCTCGGAATCGCGGTAGCTGCGCGTGACCGCGGCCAGCACCGCGATGAAGGTGGTGAGGGTGAGGATGACGGGGAGGTAGCTGAGGATGGCGAAACCGATCAGGGCCAGCACGTCGCTTGATGCGACCTTGCCGCCGGCGGCGCTGCCAAGCACGCGGATCAGGGTCCAGGTGACCAGGACGGTGAACAGCACCGTAAAGGTGGCGCCGGCCGAACTGGCCAATTCACGTTGCAGGGCGCGTCGAAATATCATTCAATAAATAGCTATAATTGCTGGTTAAGAGCGCCACGCCCAAAAGGCTTCGTGCCGCAAAATCACCGAACCGGAGAACCAAAAATGGACTTTAGCATAAAAGCATTCGACACCAAGAACACCCTCGCCGCAGCAAAAGCGGGCGTCGTGGCGGTCGCGGTGTTCGAGAACAAGAAGCTGTCGCAAGCCGCCCAGGCCCTTGACGCCGGCGGCGACATCACCGCGGCGCTCAAGTCCGGCGACATCAGCGGCAAGGCCGGTTCGACCCTGCTGCTGCGCGGCGTTGGCGGTGTTGCCGCGGCGCGCGTGCTGCTGGTCGGCATGGGCGCTGACACCCAGATCGCCGAAAAGACCTTCACCACCGCGGTTGGCGCGGCGCTGAAAGTGTTCGGTACCCTGGGCAGCCAGGATGCCATTATCGCATTCCCGCTCGTGGATGTGAAAGACCGCGACGTCAACTGGGCGGTGCGCGCACTTGTGATCGCCGCCAATGAGACCGAACACCGCACTGATACACAAAAGAGCAAGAAGGACCCGGCGCTTGCCGGCGTGCGCAAGATCGTGATCGCGGCCGACGCCGCCAATGCCGCCACCGCACTCAAGCCGGTGCTGGCCCAGGCCATCGCCATCTCGAACGGCATGCAGCTGACCAAGGAACTGGGCAACCTGTCGCCGAACGTCTGCACCCCGACCTACCTCGCGAATACCGCGCGCCAGCTGGCCGACGAGTACGGCTTCGACATCGAAGTGCTCGAGCGCAAGCAGCTGGAAGCGCTGAAGATGGGCAGCTTCCTGTCGGTGGCCAAGGGCAGCGACGAGGCGCCGAAGTTCATCGTCCTGAAACACATGGGCGGCAACAAGAAGGATGCGCCGGTGGTCCTGGTCGGCAAGGGCATCACCTTCGACACCGGCGGCATCTCGATCAAGCCGGGCCCGAACATGGACGAGATGAAGTACGACATGTGCGGCGCCGGCTCGGTACTGGGCACCTTCCGCGCCATCGGCGAGATGGGCCTGAAGCTGAACGTCATCGGCATCGTCGCCGCCTGTGAGAACATGCCGTCGGGCCGCGCCTCCAAGCCGGGCGACATCGTGACCTCGATGAACGGCCTCACCATCGAGATCCTGAACACCGACGCCGAAGGCCGCCTGATCCTGTGCGACGCCCTCACCTACGCCGAGCGCTTCAAGCCTGCCGCCGTGGTCGACATCGCCACCCTGACCGGCGCCTGCATCATCGCCCTGGGCCACCACACCAGCGGCCTGTTCACCCGCCACGACGATGCGCACGACGCGCTGGCGCAGGAGCTGCTGGACGCCGGCAAGCAGGCCGGCGACGTGGCATGGCGCTTCCCGCTGGGCGAGAACTACAACGAGCAGCTGAAGTCGAACTTCGCCGACCTGGCCAATATCGGCACCCCGGGCGCGGCCTCGATCACCGCGGCCTGCTTCCTGGAGAACTTCACCCGCAAGTACACCTGGGCCCACCTGGACATCGCCGGCACCGCCTGGAAATCGGGCGCGGCCAAGGGCGCGACCGGCCGTCCGGTGCCGCTGCTGACCACCTTCCTGCTGAACCGCGTGTGAAATAAAATTTCATCTTTGCAGGCTTGGTGAAATATTCTTTCACCAAGAAAAACAGCCCCGCTTGCGGGGCTGTTTCTTTTCTTCGTAGGGTGGGCAGATTCTGCCCACGCGGTCAAATCACGTCTCTTGGCCCGCTCCGTGACTTCGGGTCCGTTCCTTGACCGCGTGGGCGGGATACCCGCCCACCCTACGACAATCAGAACACTGGGCCGTTCACGCGCTGCTCATAAGCCACCGCATCCTGCGACTTCACCGGTTGCAGCAGCACCGTGTAATTTGCCGGATAGGAATAGCCCGCACCTGAATGACGGTCGACCAGGGCCCCGAGGCCCGCGCTGATGACGACGTTGCCCATCAGGCTCGCCGTATCCGCCCGCGACCCCAGGCTCTCGCGCGCCACCGCCAGGCCATCCTTCTTGCAGCTGACGGTGAGCGGCCTGGTGCTGCGGGTGACCGTGACCCGGTTCGGCAGGACTACGAACCAGCGCCCCATGTCATTGCTCAGCACGCAACCCACCCCGCCGACTTCCTGGTGGTCGAGCACGGCATGCAGTTCGAGCTGCTGCTGGGGAGAATCGGACAGCGTGGCGCAGCCGCTGAGTAACAGCGGCGCGGCCAGCAAGAGGGAGAGATAACGCGACATGGAACCCGCCAGAAAACACTTCATGCCCCATTTACGGCAGGCATGAGGAAAGTCTGAAGGGTCAGTCGCTATCGAGCGGCGCGAAGCGTGGCATGGCCACGCCGTCATGGATGACGGTTTCGAAGAAGGCCGCCTTCGGGCGCACCCAGACGGCACCGTCCTGGCCGCGGTAGACCATCACCGGCGTGTGGTCCGCTTCCAGCACGGCTTCGCAGACCAGCGCGTAGAGTCCGCCCTTGTAGTGGCGGTAGCGGGTGGCCGCGGCCAAATCAGGCCTTGGCTTCGGCGACGTCCTTCTGCTTCTTCTTCAGGCCCTGGATGACCTTGAGCACGCCTTCCATGCCCGCGGCTTCGTCCAGTTCGCTGAAGGCGTCCAGCACTTCGTTGAGCACACGGTTGCGCACCGCGGCTTCGTCCTGGGTGACGGCGGCCGCTTGCGGCTCCTTGGCGAACTTCGACGGGGCTTCGGCGGCTGCCTTGGCGCCGTGCGTCAGGGCAGCCTGCCAGATCACCCAGCGGCGCTGGGTTTCATAGACGAGATACTCCTCCGGCTTGTCTTCGCGGCGGCGGGTGATGTGGCCTTCGCGCTGGGCCCACGCTTCAAATGCAGTGCGCATTTCAGTCCTTTGTAAATCGGCGTCCGGTTTCATCATCTGCTATCGAAAAAACAATATTTCGAAATATAGCATTTCAGGCTTCCCTACCCGTCCGCACGATTGCGCGGACATTCAAGAAATTCCGAACTGAGGTCAGTCTGCAAATAGTACAACCTTAGTTGCATCAACGCAATAACTCTATTCCCATGCAGAAACAGTGTTACATGCTTTGGCGCTAGTTTAATGCTTTTACGAATGGTTTTACAGCCCCGTTTGCATAAAACTGTCACATAATTTTAGTATTCTATTAAGTGATTCTAACATAGCAAATTGCTTCGCACGCAATATTGTGGGCATCTCAACAACAATTGCCCTAATTCAGGCATCAATACAACTGTCACATCGGCGCATTTTTATCCAGCATACATATTCGCCTGGCGATGAATGCGGAAATACCCCGGTCCCGGCCCGGCTTGCAAACGGTTATGATGCCGCTTTGCTTATATTTGCTTCGCCGACCATGAAGATCGCCACCTGCAATCTTCATTCGTGTGTCAGCACTATCCACGAATAGTCAGACCCTCCGCTTTCCCATAGGGGAGACGCGAAAAAGGTGTGTCACCACAATCCACGGAATAACAGGCGAAGTCAGCAGTTGTGGGTAGCTAGGTGGGTAGCTAGCCGGTACAATGGGTAGCCATGAGCCGACAACTACACACCCTTACCGATATCCAGCTAAAGGGCTGGATCAAACAGCGCGAACCCATTCCTGGCGCCTCTGATGGCGGCGGACTCACGTTCACACTATCTAAAGCGGGAACCGCGTCGTGGACGCTACGCTACCGCTTCGGCGGGAAGCGCAAAGAGCTAACCATCGGCAACTATCCTGACATCACGCTTGCACAAGCCCGGCAGATTGCGAGCCACAACCGTGCACTGGTAGATCAAGGCGTCGATCCCGGCGAAGTTAAGGCAGCACGCAAGAAGGCAGAAGCAGTCGAAGTTTGGACGGTCAAGAAGGTTGCCGCTGACTACGAAGCCAAACGCCTCGCCCCTGGTGGCTTTGCCGAATCGACCATCTACGGTCGCAAGCTCGACTTGAAGAACATCGTTGTCCCACACCTGGGAGCTAAACGAATCGAAGAAGTGACGGGACGTGATGTAGTCGAGATGCTACGCAAGGCAGATAAGGGCTGGACTGCCTCCAAGCGTGCGCTTACCACCGCAACGAAGATGTTTGAGCACGCAGCAGGTCTGCACCTCGTGAACATCAACCCGTGTGTTGGCGTCAGCCTTCAGTCGCTCCTTGGCCCTCGACCCGCCATCAAACCAAGGGTCATGCTTTCGGAAGACGATCTTCGCTCACTACTGGCGACGATGGACACGCTAGGAAGGGCAAACAGCCTCGCGATGCGCATCCTGCTTTCTACCTGTGTGCGCACGAGCGAACTGGTGCGGGCAAGGTGGGAGAACATTGACTTGGAAAAAGGTACGTGGTTCGTACCGAGTGCAACAACCAAAACGCGACGTGGATTCTTCGTTCCGCTTATGCCAGCAGTGATCGACTGGTTCCGTGAACTGCAAGTGCTGGCAGGCTCATCACCCTTCGTACTACCGGCTCGGGTCGCACGCAAAGAAGGCGAAACCATTACGGCACGAACGCTATGGGCCGCGATTGATCGAGCCTTTAAGACTGGTCGGCTTACGGTCACGAAGTTCACGCCACACGATGCCCGATCCACCGCCAAGAGCCACATGCGCAACCTGGGCGTCACGGAGTGGGACAGCGAGCGTGCACTAAGTCACGCCATCAAGGGCGTTAGCGGAATCTACGATGTACGGGACGAACTACCGGAGAAGCGTGCAGCACTAACCAAGTGGTCCGACCTACTCCACCGACTGTCTGCACCTGCTTCGACACCACAGATGCCCGCTGTTACCACGTCACTTGGTTGAGCAAACGTCCGCGTTCAATGCTGAAAACTTGTGAGAAAAACGGGGGTAGTTTTAGCAGGCAGCCACTATAAGAAAGTACCCGTTTTTACCGTCATTGGACTTTCTTTTTTGCAGCCCGAGCAGCACCCGAGGCGTTGTAAGGATGCCAATGGTTGACAGCGGACGCGATCCGTGTTACAATAACGCCGTAGCCACCGAGAACGCCTGACAATCCACAGTTCTCATCCGGCTCGTTTCCACTTCCGCTAACAATCCTTCACTGGAGGCTTAACTATGCTCACGCATATTGCCGAACCTGCTTTCCATGGCAGGCTTCGCACGCCAGCCTATTACGAGGCTGTAACGAGTGCCATCAGGGCACTGGGTCGCATGGCAACGCTGCGCGCTATCGCAACACGTCTAAACGAACTGGGCCACACTACCCCGTCCGGCCTGACATGGAACCGCGAACGCGTCCGCAGCTACATGCGAAACACGAATCTTAACATACGATAAGGAGTCAACAATGACGACGAAAGCAAAACCAGCAGCATCAGTTACAACCGCTATTACAGTACCGGCACCTACCGTTCTAACAATGGGCCAACTGCCTCGCAACGTCACGCTCTATGGCATCGGCCACACGGTCTTTGCGCAAGCAGCAGTCTTGATGCGGCACGGTTTCATCTTCGATCCGGACCGTTTTCCTGAAATCTTCCCTGCTACGGGGCACGCGTTCCTGCATCTCACGATTGGGACACCCGAACCGCTGGCGTTTGAAGGTGCGAAGGAAGCTGCCGACCAAGCACTGGCGAAAGAACACGCCGAGTTTGAACAGCGTGTGCAAGACGCAGCGAAGTACCTGGTTGAAGAACAAGCCCGAGCAGCAGCGAAGGCGGTCAACGATGCCAAGATCGCAGAAGCCGAAGCAGAACTTCAACGCCTGAAGACCGCAGCAGCCGCCTAACCCCCCTCCTCTTGCCGCCCACGCAAGTAGGGTGCGCATCTGCCAGCCACTGGCCTAGCAATACTAATCCGCCGCATACGCCGAACGTCGTTCGACCCGACAGCCCCTGCTTCGTCTGCAAAAAGACGCTGAGCTAGGTTTGCTTCGTCCGTACGCGGCATCGCTTTTTGAAAGGACATAGCGATGACATTGACGCAATCACAAATCGCCCTGTTGATCGGCTTCTGCCTATCCCTGGGCGTGCAGCTACCAGCCGACTTCCCAAAGTGGAATGGAACGGACCTTACCGCATTCAATGCGGGCAAGCTGTTGGCGAACACGACGAATCCAACAACGGGAGTTCGCCATGAGTAACCCTGTAGGTGTGGCAAACACACGCCGCCAGCGTGTTGTAACCCAAGCAGGCATCACGCTTGAACGACAGGCCGTCTACCTACCCCCTGAAACATGGCAGGCACTACAGCGCATCTGCGTAGCCAACCGCCAAAGCGGATCGTACGTGATCCAGCACTTGATTGAACTGGCCGACCGAGGCACACGAAAGGATTCCACGAATGCAGGCAGCACCAGTAAAGCTTGAACTTACAGGCGAACATAAGCAATTCATCGCGGAATACGTCGCAGACCTAAAACTACGCGGGTTCTGCGCGATTGATGACAGTACGTCGAACCAAACCCGCTTGTTCAACCGTCTAACCGGCGAAACGCTGTACGCGGCCTTCCTGGAGTCAGATTTTGATCGCTGGTGCGACGCGAAGCAGAAGGACGTTCCCTATCCTGGCGGCCGGTACGTCATGCGCACACTGGTGCATGTGGTCGGCCACAAGTTCGACCCTCGTGGCGGCGTGTATTCGACCGATCGACAAGCGAGACTTAACTACGTCAACACCTGCAAGAAATACGAGCCGGCCAGCACCAGCAGTGATGTAAGCCCATTGTGGGACGAGTTTTGGGAACGCTTGATCCCTGATCCCGTCAAGCGACGTGAAGCGTTGCAGTGGCTTGCGCACTGCTTCCAGCGCCCGTGGGAGCGTCCATCTTGGCATCTTATGTGGCCCAGCGACCCCGGCGTAGGCAAGGGCTACCTTGTCGAACACATCCTGAACCCACTCTTGCTACACGTCGAGGTCGCAGCCTCCTACGACAAGGTTATGGGCCGATTCTCGACCATGCTGGAGACGAGCCTACTGGTGCTACTGGATGACTGCAAATCGACAAGCGACACAACGCAAACCAAGCTGAAGTCGATTTTGTCAGAAGAGCGCCAGTACGTCGAACGGAAGCAGCAGCAGGGAAAGATGGTCCCGAGCTATACCCGATTCATCCTTGCGTCAAATGAAGCACGCCCGTTGTATCTCGACGCAGACGAGCGGCGATGGTTGGTCTTTGATCGTCTGCGACACCGCGTTGACGGAGCCGAGACACAACAATTCATTACCGCACTGGATGCGTGGGTCAAGGGACCTGAAGCACTGGACAAAATCTACAACTGGTTTATGCAGTATGACCTTACAGGCTTCAACCACAAGCGCCCGCCAGAGTCGGAAGCACTGAAAGCGATGGTAGCTCTTAGCGTGACCCCGCACGAAGAATTCGCCGCAGGCTTCATCAAGGACAACGAGATCTTCACGCTGGTTGAACTTCAAGCAGCGTTCAAGGCGGACGGACTACCACACGCCAGTCCTGCCCATGTTCCTCACATCATGCGGAAGCTGGGTTACACGAAGAGCCAGATTCAGATTGCAGGCATCGGGCGCAGCACCTACTACTACCCGATGGGCCTTACAACTACGCAGGTGCAGGAGTGGTGCAAGGGTAATGCAAAGGGTGTGCAAGGGCCGCCATTTTGAATAGCGCCCTAGAAATCAACGTGTCTAACGAAGCGCAAGGGTGCAAGGGTGTGCCCGCGCTTATTACTTAATACGAAGTGCGGTCTTTCGCACTGAGGTCAGCCATAGGAGCAGCAGCATAATGAAATACGATAGCAAGAATAAGTTCATGGGCGTCACGGGCAAGAGTCACAAATCCGCAGCGGAGGCAAAAGCGTCCTTCGCACTGTACCGGTACGGGTGGGTTCCATACGAAGCAAAGTTCCCCCAAAAGTTCTATGACGATGAAGGCACGGAGTACGAAGCCATGCCTGACTTCATCCACGAAGCTACCGGGTTCTACGCCGAGTTCAAAGCCCACAGGATGAACGGGAAGAAAACCCGGCGTGCTGCCATGGAAGCGATGGCAAAGATAGATTACGATATTGCGCAAGGCTACCTTGATCCAGCAAAGCGACCTTACCGCGAACTGGAACATGCTTGGCATCACAGCATCCAGACGATGGCTTGTAAGACCGCCCAGCTACCGTCAAACACGCCCCTGGTGCTGATCTACGAGAAGCAAGCTGACCTGCTGGAAGAACGCCGGTGTACCCGGAACGGTGTGTTCATGCTTTCGCTCGACAACCTGCAATGCTTTAACGCGTTCTTGCTCTTCGCGTCCCTGGGACTGGACGTTAGCTATTCCCGTAACGAGTTCCGGTACGGCGTTGAACTGGTCGCGGATTAAGCGCCATCGTCAGGGGCACTGTCGAACGAGTAGTCGCCCTTTTGAATCTTCTTCTGGGCACGTTTGAAGTGGCGCTCCGGGATCGTAGGTGCAGCAAGCCGAGCGTCATCCATCCGATCCATCAACGACTTAAAATCTTCGTCCAGTTCGTCAGTTGTCTTACTGGCTCCAATCAAAGCAGCTTGTCGGAAGCGGTCCTGTAGAACCTTGAACCGCCCCGCACTGTCAGCGATGTTCTTCAAGCTTACGTCGAGATCAAGAGCCTTGAAGATCGCCGGGAATAAGCCTGCCAGCAACGCGGCAACGGCAGTCAGCCAATCGTAATCCGGATTCTTGAGAAGGATTTTCGCGCTGGCGATCGACCCCGCTACGATTGGCAGGACGATGAATGCAACGCGCCACACCCTAACTTCTTTGTACCAACTGAACAGTGCAGTGGACGTGTACAAGCACGATTCCGACTGCCGCCTACATTCCCTCACGATTTCCTGTGCCCGTGCGTCCATCAAATCACGCTCCTTGGGATGTCGGCTCCAAAAATCTTCTGCCATTCGTCGCCAGCACTGTACATCAGGTCGTCATTTTCAAAATCACATGCCTTGACCGCTCGATCATAGGCAGATTCGGCACGTGACTTCCATGCGTCGCCCACGTACAAGATTTCGTACGTCCCTGGCGCGAATAGCAGCGTGTTGGCCTTCCCGACCATCCAGCGGAAGAAGTCGCGGCACATCCAGTCGTAGTAGATGTAGCTTTGCTCCCGATACGCCCACTGGTCGAGGAAGTCGATGGCAAGAAGCTCAAGATAGAACGACTTGATTGGTACGTTGCAGTTGGCCTGCCAGCACTTCAGCATCCGGATCAGGCGACGAGCATTTTTCTTGGTACGGGCGTCTGCATCGGAAACAGCTTCGGCTTCGTGATGCGGCTTCGTTTTGATGTAGCTTCCGCCGTTCTTCGTATTGCAGACGATGTAGATACGTTCCTTCGCGTCCCACAGGAACGCAGGCACAAGCTCGACCGTCCAGCCAGAGAAATCGGCAAGGACTACCGGCCCATCACCCTTGATCGTGCTTCGGGGGTAGGCGTCAAGAATCTTCCGCTTGACCTCCTGCAGAAGCGCAGACTGCTTGTTGACCCCGGCCCCGTATTCTTCGTAACGGTAGTAAACCGCGTCAGGCAACACATAATACATATCGACGTCGCGGGGAGGCCGGATACACGTGTCCTTGCCCCACGAACCAACCAAAAACGCATTGGCCGTGGTGGAGTTCGTCCCCCGGTAGGCCGCGTTCAGGCAAGCAGTCAGTCCCGTGTATTTGGTAAGACCATCGGCTACCTGCCTTTCGGTCAAGGCCAAGTTATCCAGAAAGCTTTTGAATCGTTTGCTGACGTAAGCGTAACCCACTACATCCCCTTTCCCGTTTGGACGGGCTATCCCATGTAATCGCGGCTCATGTAAGTTGGTCACGGGCGTAGGCAACGAAAGCCCCTGGTGTGCGGGATGCTTTGGGTGAAGACCACTTGCAACGATTTCCTCCCACCACTCACTCATTACCGCTCCTGGCTGACCAACCCATCCATTATAGTGCGTGCCAGTTGACGCAGCGAAAGTTAGAACTATCACATGGGCAGGGTCTAACGGTAGAGCATGGCCTTGCGGTGAAAATCTATCAAAACCCTTGTTAACTGTAGAGCCTAGTGATAATATCACTACATCTAAACTCTATTGATAAGGATTGATGCCATGACGATCTACGGCTACGCACGAACGAGTACGGTTTCGCAGGTAGCCGGTCTGGAGGATCAGGTAGCGAAGCTGAAGGAAGCAGGCTGCACCGACCAGACGATCTATCAAGAGCAAGTCAGCAGCGTAAAGATGGCTGATCGCGTGGAGTTCGCCAAGGTACTGTCGAAGCTAAAGAAAGGCGATGTACTGGTCTTTACCAGCCTGTCCCGCGTCGCCCGCTCCATGATCCACATGACCGAAATTGAAGCGGAAGTTGCTGCTGCTGGCGCATCTATCCGCATCCTGGACCTGGCTGTTGATACCAGCACCCCGCAGGGCCGCTTGACGTTCAATCTCTTTAGCAGCATCGCCCAATTTGAACGCGAGAATATGCTGGAGCGTCAGAAGGTTGGCATCGCCGCCGCGAAAGCTGAAGGCAAGTACACCGGTCGTGCACCCACGGCTCAAGCAAAATCAGCGAAGGTGCTGGCGCTGCACAATAAAGGCTTGACCAAAGACGAGATTGCGAAAGCATGTGAAATCGGCATCGCGTCGGTCTACCGCATCATCAAGGCGCAGAAGGCAGCAGCATAAGAAGCAATGCGGTCTGAAGCCACGCAATCGCCTGCTTGCACCTACCTACGTCGTGGCATTAAGCGCCACAGTGGGAGCCGCCAAACTCGTGCCGTAGTTATCATTTAGATATTTCGCCAGCCAGTTCTGCCATCTCGAACACTGGCTTTACGGTGCTTAACGGCCCGTTCGCTCCCGCCGAATTTTCAGATTCTGCAATCCCAGCTACGGTCAAAGGCCAACTTCCAAATTTTTTTTTGGAAATTTCACGTTGCCGGAAAGACCTTGCCATTCCTGCAACCTACGGTAACGTCAACTTAGCTTTAGAATCCTGCGCGCTCCATTCAGGACGACAACACCGATTAAGGCTCCGATAACCAAGTCCGGGTACGGTGAACCAGTCCACGCTACCAGCGCCCCGGCGATGATGACGCCCATATTGGCAATCACATCGTTTGCCGAAAAGATGTAGCTCGCCTTCATGTGTACGCCGCTCTCACGCTTACCGGAAATCAGCATGAGGCAAGCGACATTGGCAACCAACGCCACCAACGCCACGCCCATCATCAACCCGGATTCCGGTTCGCTACCGACGATGAACCGTCGTACAACTTCCGCCAGTGCCCCCAGTGCCAACACAAGCTGAAGCCAGCCAGCAACGTGCGCAGCACGCTTCTTCATGCTTACAGCCTTCCCGACAGCGTACAGGGCAAGGCCATACACCGCAGCGTCAGCGAACATATCTAACGAGTCAGCTACCAGCCCTGCCGACTGTGCCCAGAGGCCCAACGCCAGTTCAAACACGAACATGACAGCGTTAATCGCCAGCAGCAAACGTAGCGTCTTCGCTTCTCCTGCGTCATCCACGCCACTAGCAGCACTAGCATTAGCTTCCACGGTGACAGAGGATGATTCAGCGACGGTAGCACCCAGCCCCAGTGGAACCAGCCGGGAAAGGATCGGCTCCACACTGGTACGATGGACAATCGTAAGCTGACGCTTTGGAAGATCAAACGAAAGCTCCTGGACGCCTTCCACATCTGCCAACGCCATGCGGATCATTCGTTCCTCCGATGGGCAATCCATCTTCGGGACAGCAAACACCGTACGGAAGCCCTGGGCATCCGATAACGGTTCGGACTGCTTCAGCTTCGTGCCCAGCCCCAGAGGTTCCAACAGGCTGACCAACGGTGCAACGTCACCGCCATGCACCACACGAAGTTCCCGATTCTGTAGGTCGAAGGAGAGGGACTGTACTTCGTCCCTGCCATCCAGCGCCATGCGAATAAGCCGCTCTTCGGACGGACAGTCCATCTTCGGAATCGACAACGTACTATTGTATTTTTGCATACGGCTTCGTGAGTGGTGAAAGTAACGTTTGGAATGATAACGCCAACTGGGAACTCGCATGAGCCGACCGTAGAGAGAACGATTCGACTCTACGGCTTCGATTTCACAACACCAGCCTCTTGCGCTCATCAATAATAAGTGTTAATCTCCGGAAATGGCTGCGAACAGCTAAGGGGGTCCTTTTGCCCTTTACTTTTGAAAGGAAATACCACACAACTAACTTAGGAGGAACATCATGCAGGAAAAGAAGCACGTATCACCGCCAACTCGCCCACTGGTCTACACCATCCAGCAAACAATGCAGGCACTCGGAATTTCCCGCTCGACCGTCAACCGATGGGCGGCTGAAGGAAAGTTGCGGAAGGTGGTTATCGGCCCGAACTCGGCACGCATCACTACCGACAGCATATACTCTCTGCTTGAGCCAGCTTAAACGGGTAGCTAGGCGGGTAGCTAGGAACGATCCCAGCTACCTACTTCACCTGTTTTTCATAGTAGAGAATAGATTCAATGAAAATAGCCACCTGGAACGTCAATTCCCTGAAAGTCCGCCTCGCCCACCTGCTTAACTGGCTGGAAGCCAATCCCGTGGACGTGCTCTGCATCCAGGAAACCAAGCTTACCGACGACAAATTCCCGGTCGCCGAACTTGAAGCGGCCGGCTACCAGGTCGCCTTCACCGGCCAGAAGACCTATAACGGGGTCGCCATCCTCTCGAAGGGCCCGATCGAAGACGTACAGAAGAACAATCCGCTTTTTGAGGACGAGCAGCAGCGCATCCTCGCCGCCACCATCGGGGGCACACGCATCGTCTGCGCCTACATGCCGAACGGTCAGGAGATCGGCAGCGACAAGTTCGCCTACAAGATGGCCTGGCTGGCCGCACTGAAGGAATGGATTGCGCAAGAGATGGCGGCGCACCCGCGCCTGGCCCTGCTGGGCGACTACAATATCGCGCCGGAAGCGCGCGACGTGCACGATCCGGCGGAATGGGAAAATCACATCCACTTCACGCCGCCCGAGCGCGAAGCGATGCAGGGGTTGATGGACATGGGCCTGCAGGATGCCTTCCGCCTCTTCGAGCAGCCGGAGAAGCAGTACAGCTGGTGGGACTACCGCCAGATGGCCTTCCGCCGCAACCGCGGCCTGCGCATCGACCACATCCTTCTCACCAAGGAACTGGCCGAACGCTGCAGCGCCTGCCACATCGACCGCGAGACGCGCAAGTGGGAGCAGCCTTCGGACCACGCGCCGGTGGTCGCGACGCTGGCGGACTAAGGGTCAGGGACGGCCGGCCGCGCTGCGGATCCGTTCCAGCAGGGCGTTCACGGCGACACGCCGGTCGAGCGGGCTGTCCGGCACCGTGATGTCCGGCCGCACCAGCGCCGGCTCCCGGTTCCCGGACGGCCGGTCGAGCACGAAGCGCGGGATGCTGATTTCCAGCCCAGTGTTCGGCAGCGTGATGTACTGCACGCCGCCAGTCTGGCGCGTGCGCGCATAGCCGTTTGCCCCCACCAGTTTCGCAAAGCCGAAGTCCTGCATGACGTTGCTGAACAGGACCGCCGAGGAATAGGTCAGCCGGCCGACCATGACGTAGGTGCTGCCGGTGAAGCGCAGCGGATTCCCGGGCTGCGGCGCGACCCAGGTGTCGCCGAAGCCGTGCACCACGTCGCCCACCTGCTCCGTCCCGCTGGCCCGTCCCGCGATCACCTTCTTGATATAGCTGGAACCATTGCGAGCCGGCTTGTCCGCAACATAGGGCAGGATCCCGAACTTCCACAGATCGTCGTCGCCGCCGGTGTTCTCGCGGATGTCGATGATCAGGGTCGTGACGCTGGCGTCGCGGATCTTCGTGAACGCGTCCTTCGTGAAGTCGTAGAAGGCCTGCTGCTGCGGCCACTGGAACTGATTGATCGTCAGGAGCGCCGCCTTGCCGGGCAGGAGCTCGAAGCCGTAGGTCTGCGCAAACGCCGGCGCATCGTCCGCCACCGACTGCGGCAAGGTGGCGCTGCCCGCGACCTCTACCCTCCTGCTCGCGCCACGCCCGCTCAGCAGCAGTTCGAACTGGCCGGGCGCGCCGAAGGTCTTCCAGTAGTACAGCCACATGCGGCGCGACAGCAGGTGCGCCTGCAGCGCCGGCGTGTCGCCCGCCATCAGGCCGAGCAGTTCGCGGGCCACGTCGGACGCCGGCACGCCGTTGATGCGCTCGATGCGCATGCCGGCCAGCTTGCTCGGCTTCCCACCGAGCTCCGAGCGGATGATCATGCTCCCTTGCGGATCGACCTGCACCTCATACGGGAACAGCCGGCCGCCCGACGCCACGTGCCTGCGGGTGTCGGCCTTCCAGTCGGGCTGGATCACGAACATGTGGCCATCCGCGAACAGCGGGTTCAGGGTCGCGAAGGTGCGCCAGGCCTGGTCGCGGCGCATCGGCTGGCGCAGCTGCGCTTCGATCCTGGCATAGGCCAGGCGCAGGGTTTCCCGGCTGACGAAGAGGCCAGGTTCGGGGTGGATGCGCTCGATCTCGGCCTGCATGAAGCGCAGGTCCTGCTGCAGGGCTTCGGGGGAAAGCGGCGCCTCGGGCGCGGCGCCGGCAGGGCCGGCCAGCAGGCAGAGGGAAACGACGATGGCATTCAGGGACAAGCGCACAAGCACACACCTTTCATGACTGATGAACAAGAAATGCAGTCTAGCAAGTATCGATGTGGTTTATGATTAATCTTTCTAACTGCTCAGTTAAGTCCCGACTTCATGCTCCACAGCGAAGACCTGCGTTTCTTCTCCATCCTGGCCAGCCAGTCCTCGCTGGCCGAGACCGCGCGCGTGCTGAATGTGACGCCCTCCTCCATCACCCAGCGCCTGCAGGGCATCGAGGAAAAACTGCAGCTGAAACTCATCCACCGGCAGGGACGCCGCATCGGCCTGACCGACGAGGGCCAGCTGCTGCTCGAGCGCGCACGCCTGATCCTGGCCGACATGGACGAGTTGCAGGAATCCCTCCACGACCGCAAGAACGCCCTGGTCGGGCGCCTGCGCATCCTGGCGCCGCTGGGCTTCGGCAACGAGTACGTCGCCGAGCTGGCGGCAGGCTTCCAGGCGCAGCACGAAGGGGTGTCGGTGGAGCTGGTGCTGTCGGACAGCCCGAACCGCCAGGCCCTGGAGGCCTGGGACATCGTGATCCACATCGGCGCCCTGCGCGATTCCTCGATGCCGCACACGGTGCTGGCGAAGAACCGGCGCTACCTGTGCGCAGCGCCGGATTACGTCGCGCGCCATGGCCAGCCTTTGGATGCCGCCGGGCTGCGCAGCCATATCTGCATCGCCCTGCAGGAGAATGCGGAAGACGTCACCATGTGGCGCCTCCGCGCACCTGGCGCGGACGACTACACGGCGGTCCGGATCCGGCCGCGCCTGGCCAGCAACGACGGCCGCGTGGTGAAGCAGTGGGCGTTGAAGGGCTACGGCATCATGATGCGTTCGGAGTGGGACGTGGCGCAGGAACTGCGCAGCGGGGCGCTGGTCCGCATCCTGCCGGACCACGCCCTGCCCGGCGCCGACATCGTCGCCCTGCTGGGATCGCAACAGCGCCAGCGCTCGGCGCGCACCATGCGCTTCCTCGAGCTGCTCAAGCAGTCGCTGGGAGCGCGTCCGTGGCGCAATCCCGCTTGAGCAGCAGCCGCGCCGCCTGGCCGGCCGGCAGCGGCCGCGCGAACAGGTAGCCCTGGGCATACTGGCAGCCATGGCCGTGCAGCAGGCCCGCCTGCCCTTCGGTCTCGACACCCTCGGCCACCACCGACAGTCCCAGGCTGTTCGCCAGCGCCATCACGGCCGCGACGATGGCGCGGTCTTCGGCGCTGGCCTCGAGTTCGCGCACGAAAGCGCGGTCGATCTTGATCTTGCGAACCGGGAAGCGCTTCAAATAGGCCAGGCTCGAGTAGCCCGTGCCGAAATCGTCGATCGACAGGCGCATGCCCATGCCGTTCATCTGGCGCAGGATCTCGAGCGTCTGCCCGCCGTGCTGCATCAACGCGGTCTCGGTGATCTCGAACTCCACCAGCGAGGGGTCGATCCCGGTCTCGCCGACGATGCGGCGGATCGAGTCGACCAGGCCATCGTGCATGAACTGGCGCGCCGACAGGTTGATTGCCAGCGGCACGGCGGCCAGGCCCTGGGCCTGCCAGGCCATGCTCTGCTCGCAGGCGCTCCTGATGACCCATTCGCCGACCGCCACGATCATGCCGTTCTCCTCCAGGATCGGGATGAATTCGTCTGGCCCGACCAGCGTCCCGCCGTCGCGCCGCCAGCGCAGCAGCACCTCGAGCGCATGCAGGCGGTGCGATGCGGTGTCGACGATGGGCTGGAAATGCAGCTCGAACTCGCCGCGCTGCAGGGCGCCGCGCAGGCTGGATTCCAGCGCGAAGTGACGCGCGGCCGCCTGGTTCATGCGCTGGTCGAAGAACTGGTAGTTGTTCCGGCCCGAGGCCTTGGCGTGGTACATCGCGGCGTCGGCGTTGCGCATCAGGGTGTCGACGTCGCCGCCGTCGTCCGGGCACAGGCAGATGCCGATCGAGGGCGAGATGTGCAGGCTGTGGCCCTCGAAGGGGATGGGCGTGGCCAGGGCCTCGATGATCTTGTCGGCGACCTGGCCGCATTCCTGGGCGCCGCCGACGTCGGGCAGCAGCACCACGAACTCGTCGCCGCCCAGACGCGCCACGGTGTCGCTGTGGCGCACGGCCAGGCACAGGCGCTTGGCGACTTCGCGCAGCAGGTGGTCGCCGGTGGCGTGGCCGAGCGAATCGTTGATGTTCTTGAAGCGGTCGAGGTCGATGAACATCACGGCCAAGGTGCGTCCGTTGCGCTGGCTCGATCGTAGCGCGCAGTCGAGCCGGTCGGACAGCAGCGCGCGGTTCGGCAGGCCGGTGAGGCTGTCGTGGTAGGCCATGTGGTGCACGCGCGCCTCGGCCTGGCGGCGCTCGACGATCTCTTCGCGCAGCAGCTTGTTGGCGCCGGCCAGCTCCGCGGTGCGTGCGGCCACCCGCAGTTCCAGCTCGTCGCGCGCGCGCCGCACGGCCTCGGCGGCTTCGCGCCGCGCCGTGATGTCGTCCAGCAGCCAGACGCTGCGCCCGCGCTGGTCGGCGACGTCGAACAGGCGCCCCGACAGGCGCGCCCAGAAGCGGCGGCCGTCGCGCCGCCGCAGTTCGACTTCGGCCGTGTGCACCTGCCCCGCCGCGAAGCTCGCCGCCGTTTCGGCGCGCGCGGCCAGGAAGCCGGCTTCGTTCGGGTAGAGGGCGGCGACCGGCGTGCCGTCCATGCCGCCGGCCTCGGCGCCGAACAGCTCTTCCATCTTGCTGTTGCAGTGCAGGGTCCTGCCGTCCTCGACCACCGCGATGCCCAGCACCGCATTGTCGAGGATGGCGCGGTTCTCCATCAGCGCATTGCGCAGCTGGATCTCGTCGGCCTTCTCGCGCGAACGGTCCTCGTACATCCAGACCGTGCCCTGCTCCGGGTCTTCGGGGTTGAAGAGGTAGCCGTTGACCTGCACCCAGATGCGCTCGCCGTCGCTGCGTACCAGCTCGGTCTCGGCGCGGTAGGCCTGGCCGCGCGCCAGCTGCGACAGGGCGATGCCGCCCAGTTCGACGAAGGACGCTTCGTCCGCATACAGGATGCGGGTCGAGCGGCCCAGCGCCTCGCCTTCGCGGTAGCCGAACATGGCGCCGAAGGCCGGGTTGTAGCGCTGGATGACGCGATCGCGCGCGAACATGATGCCGATCGAGGCGTTGGTCATGATCGCCTGCACTTCGATCATGGCCTGGCGCGTCTCGGTGACGTCCTCTGCGATCCAGATGGTGCCGGCCTCGCGCACGTTGGGATCGACGGCGCGGGCGCGCAGGCGCGCCCACATCATCGAACCGTCGCGGCGCCGGAAAGGGTACTCACCCTTTTCGAACAGGCCGCCGGTGGCGAGCACCGGATAGGCTTCATCGGTCAGCGCCTGGTAGGCGGCGGGCGAGCCGAAGATCTCGGCCGGATGCATGCGCGCGAGCTGGGCATAGGAATAGTCGAGCATCTCGCAGATGCGCGGATTGCAGGACTTGAACTGCCCCGGCAATGTGAAGACGATGCCGACCGGTGCGTTTTCGAGGATGGCGTGCTGCTCGCGCAAGGCGACGCGCAGCATCGCATGCTCGATGTCGCGGGCAGAATCGCTGTCGTCCGCGAAGGGCAGCTCGCTGGCGTATCGGTCCATGGTGTCGTGATTGTCGTCCGGCGAACTTGCCTTTTAGCAATCATAAACCACAAACCGCTTTGCCTCCAAAACTAACAAGCACAAAAAATGGGCCGCGTTGTTGCGGCCCATCATAGTGACATCGTTTAGAAGCAGTCGCCGGGCACGCGCACCCAGCCTTCCATCAGCACGCGGGCACTGCGGCTCATGATCGCCTTCGCGACCTGCCACTCCCCGTCCACCTGCACCGCCTCGGCGCCCACCCGCAGCGTGCCGGAAGGGTGGCCGAAGCGCACCGCGCTGCGCTCAGTTGCCCCTCCTTCGCCACCGGCCGCCAGGTTGACCAGGGTGCCGGGAATGGCGGCCGCGGTGCCGATCGCCACGGCGGCCGTGCCCATCATCGCGTGGTGCAGCTTGCCCATCGAGAGCGCGCGCACCAGCAGGTCGACGTCAGAAGCAGCCACCTGCTTGCCGCTGGAAGCGACGTAGCCGGCCGGCTTGGCAACGAAGGCCACCTTCGGCGTGTGCTGGCGCTTGGCCGCTTCCTCGATGCTCTTGATGAGGCCCATGCGCACGGCGCCATGGGCGCGGATCGTCTCGAACATGGCCAGCGCGCGCGGGTCGCCATTGATGGCTTCCTGCAGTTCGGTGCCGGTGTAGCCGATCGCCTCGGCATTGACGAAGATGGTCGGGATGCCGGCGTTGATCATGGTCGCCTGCAAAGTGCCGACGCCGGGCACCTCGAGCTCGTCGACCAGGTTCCCGGTCGGGAACATCGATCCGCCGGCGCCCTCCTCTTCGGCCGCCGGGTCGAGGAATTCGAGTTGCACCTCGGCCGCCGGGAAGGTCACGCCGTCGAGTTCGAAGTCGCCGGTTTCCTGGACTTCGCCCTTCGTCATGGGGACGTGGGCGATGATGGTCTTGCCGATGTTCGCCTGCCAGATGCGCACTGTGGCCATGCCGTCGTGCGGCACGCGTTCGGGGTCGACCAGGCCGCTCGCGATGGCAAAGGAGCCGACCGCCGAGGACAGGTTGCCGCAGTTGCCGCTCCAGTCCACGAATGGCCTGTCGATCGAAACCTGGCCGAACAGGTAGTCCACGTCGTGGTCCTTGCGCTCGCTTTTCGCGACGATGACGGTCTTGCTGGTGCTCGAGGTGGCGCCGCCCATGCCGTCGATCTGCTTGGCATAGGGATCGGGGCTGCCGATCACGCGCAGCAGCAGTGCATCGCGCGCCGGGCCCGGCACGCGCGCGGCTTCGGGGAGGTCTTGCAGGCGGAAGAAGACGCCCTTGCTGGTGCCGCCACGCATATAGGTGGCGGGGATGTTGATTTGGGGTGTAAAGGCCATGAAATTGTCCGGTTTTGTAGGGTGGGCGGATTCCCGCCCACGCGGTCAAGCAGCGGGTGAGGTGTTGCACCGTGGTTGACAACCGATCGTTGACCGCGTGGGCGGGAGACCCGCCCACCCTACGATTTATGCGGCTGCTTTGGGAGCAGACGATTCCAGGAAGTCCTGGGCGAAGCGCTGCAGCACCCCGCCCGCCTCGTAGATCGCCACTTCCTCGGCGGTATCGAGACGGCAGGTCACCGCCACCTCGACACGCTCGCCGTTCCTGCGATGGATGACCAGGGTCAGGTCGGTACGCGGGGTGCGCTCGCCGGTCACATCGAAGGTCTCGGTGCCGTCCAGCCCCAAGCTCAGGCGGTTCACGCCCGGCTTGAACTCGAGCGGCAGCACGCCCATGCCGACCAGGTTGGTGCGGTGGATGCGTTCGAAGCCTTCGGCCACGATGGCCTCCACACCCGCCAGGCGCACGCCCTTGGCCGCCCAGTCGCGCGAAGAACCCTGGCCGTAGTCGGCGCCGGCGATCACGATCAGCGGCTGCTTGCGTTCCATATAGGTCTCGATCGCTTCCCACATGCGGGTGACAAGGCCTTCCGGCTCGATGCGCGCCAGCGAACCGGCTTTCACATTGCCCATGGCGTCACGCACCATCTCGTTCTTCAGCGTCGGGTTCGCGAAGGTGGCGCGCTGCGCGGTCAGGTGGTCGCCGCGGTGGGTCGCGTAGGAGTTGAAGTCTTCTTCCGGCAAGCCCATCTTCGCCAGGTATTCCCCGGCTGCCGAATCCAGCAGGATCGCGTTCGACGGCGACAGGTGGTCGGTGGTGATGTTGTCGCCCAGGACCGCCAGCGGACGCATGCCGGCCAGCGTGCGTTCACCGGCCAGCGCGCCTTCCCAGTATGGGGGACGGCGGATGTAGGTGCTCATCGGGCGCCAGTCGTACAGCGGGCTCGCGGCCGCGCCGTCGTCGACCACGCGCGCGAACATCGGCGTATAGACCTTGCGGAACTGCTCCGGCTTGACGCTGCTCGCCACCACCGCGTCGATCTCGTCGTCCGACGGCCACAGGTCGGCCAGGCGGATTTCTTTACCGGAGGCGTCAAGGCCCAGCACGTCCTTCTCGATGTCGAAGCGGATGGTGCCGGCGATCGCATACGCCACCACCAGCGCGGGCGAAGCCAGGAAGGCCTGCTTGGCATAGGGGTGGATGCGGCCGTCGAAGTTGCGGTTGCCCGACAGGACGGCGGTCGCGTACAGGTCGCGCTCGATGATCTCCTGCTGGATCGTCGGGTCCAGCGCGCCGCTCATGCCGTTGCAGGTGGTGCAGGCAAAGGCGACCACGCCGAAGCCCAGCTTTTCCAGTTCCGGCATCAGGCCGGCTTCTTCCAGGTACAGCGCGACCGCCTTCGACCCCGGCGCGAGCGAGCTCTTGACCCAGGGCTTGCGCAGCAGGCCGGCACGGTTCGCGTTGCGGGCGATCAGGCCGGCCGCGATCATGTTGCGCGGGTTGTTGGTGTTGGTGCAGCTGGTGATGGCCGCGATGATGACGGCGCCGTCCGGCATCAGGCCGGCTTCGTTTTCGACCTTGCCGGCGATGCCACGCTCGGCGAGTTCCGAGGTCGGCACGCGCTTGTGCGGGTTCGACGGACCGGCGATGTTGCGCACGACCGTCGACAAGTCGAACGAGAGCACGCGCTCGTACTGGGCGGTCGTCAAGCTGTCCGCCCACAGGCCCGCTTCCTTGGCGTAGGCTTCGACCAGCTGCACGGTCTCTTCCTCGCGGCCGGTCAGGCGCAGGTATTTGATGGTCTGCTCGTCGATGTAGAACATCGCGGCGGTGGCGCCGAATTCCGGGGCCATGTTCGAGATCGTGGCGCGGTCGCCGAGGGTCAGTGCGGACGCACCTTCACCGTAGAACTCGAGGTAGGCAGAGACCACTTTCGACTTGCGCAGGAATTCGGTCAGCGCCAGCACGATGTCGGTGGCGGTGATGCCGGGCTGCGGTTTGCCCGTCAGCTCGACGCCGACGATGTCCGGCAGGCGCATGTAGGAGGCGCGGCCCAGCATGACGCTTTCGGCTTCCAGGCCGCCCACGCCGATCGCGATCACGCCCAGGGCGTCGACCATCGGGGTATGGGAGTCGGTGCCGACCAGGGTGTCCGGATAGGCCACGCCCTTCTCGCTCTGGATCACCGGCGACATGCGCTCGAGGTTGATCTGGTGCAGGATGCCGTTCCCCGGCGGGATCACGTCGACGTTCTGGAAGGCCTTCTTGGTCCACTCGATGAAGTGGAAGCGGTCTTCGTTGCGGCGGTCCTCGATGGCGCGGTTCTTCTCGAACGCGTCCGGGTCGAAGCCGCCGCACTCGACGGCCAGCGAGTGGTCGACCACCAGCTGGGTCGGGACCACCGGATTGACCAGCGCCGGGTCGCCGCCCTGTGCGGCGATGGCGTCGCGCAGGCCGGCCAGGTCGACCAGGGCGGTCTGGCCCAGGATGTCGTGGCAGACCACGCGCGCCGGGAACCAGGGGAAGTCGAGCTCGCGCTTGCGTTCGATGATCTGCCTGAGCGAGTCGGTCATGCTGGCCGGGTCGCAGCGGCGGACCAGGTTCTCGGCCAGCACGCGCGAGGTATAGGGCAGCGTGTCATAGGCGCCGGGCTGGATGGCGTCGACCGCGGCGCGCGTGTCGAAATAGTCCAGCGAAGTGCCAGGGAGGGGTTTGCGGTGATTGGTGTTCATGGCGGTACTCATGTGATTGGCCGGCGCGCGATCGCGTCCCGGCCGGCCCTATCCTGTCGAAGCTTACTTGCGATCCGCGATCGGCACGAACTGCAGGTCTTCCGGACCCACGTAGTTCGCGCTCGGGCGGATGATCTTGTTGTCGATGCGCTGCTCGATGATGTGCGCCGACCAGCCGGAGGTGCGCGAGATCACGAACAGCGGGGTGAACATGGCGGTCGGCACGCCCATCATGTGGTACGACACGGCCGAGAACCAGTCCAGGTTCGGGAACATCTTCTTGACTTCCCACATGACCGATTCCAGGCGCTCGGCGATGTCGAACATCTTCATCGAACCGGCCTCCTGCGACAGGGTGCGCGCGACTTCCTTGATCACCACGTTGCGCGGGTCGCTGATGGTGTAGACCGGGTGGCCGAAGCCGATCACGACTTCCTTGTTGGCCACGCGATTGCGGATGTCGGCTTCGGCTTCGTCGGCGTTCTCGTAGCGCTTCTGGATGTCGAGCGCGACTTCGTTGGCGCCGCCATGCTTCGGACCGCGCAGCGCGCCGATCGCGCCGGTGACGGCCGAGTGGATGTCCGAACCGGTGCCGGCGATCACGCGTGACGTGAAGGTCGAGGCGTTGAACTCGTGCTCCGCATACAGGATCAGCGAGGTGTGCATCGCGCGCACCCAGGATTCGCGCGGCTTTTCGCCGTGCAGCAGGTGCAGGAAGTGGCCGCCGATCGAGTCGTCGTCGGTCTCGACCTCGATGCGCTTGCCGTTGTGGCTGAAGTGGTACCAGTACAGCAGCATCGAGCCGAAGGACGCCATCAGGCGGTCGGCGATGTCGCGCGCGCCCGCCAGGTTGTGGTCGTCCTTCTCCGGCAGCACGCAGCCGAGCACCGACACGCCGGTGCGCATCACGTCCATCGGGTGGGCGCCGGCCGGCAGCGCTTCCAGCGCGCTCTTGACGGCCTGCGGCAGGCCGCGCAGCGATTTCAGCTTGGCTTTATAACCCTTCAGTTCGGCCACGGTGGGCAGCTTGCCGTGCACCAGCAGGTAGGCGATCTCTTCGAATTCGCAGGTGGTCGCCACGTCCAGGATGTCGTAGCCGCGGTAGTGCAGGTCATTGCCCGACTTGCCCACCGAACAGAGCGCGGTATTGCCGGCGGCGACGCCGGACAGGGCCACCGATTTCTTCGGCTTGAAGGTAGGGGTCTCGTTGTTCTGGGTGCTCATCGTCTCGGTCTCCTTATTGGGCTTTTTTCTGGGCGAACAGCGCGTCGAGCTTCTGTTCGTAGCTGTGATAGTCGATGCGGTCGTACAGTTCGGCGCGGGTCTGCATCGTGTCCAGCACGTTCTTCTGGGTGCCGTCGCGGCGGATCGCGTTGTATACGTTCTCGGCCGCCTTGTTCATGGCGCGGAAGGCCGACAGCGGATACAGGGCGATGCTCACGTTTGCGCTGCGCAGTTCGTCCAGGGTGAACAGCGGGGTCGAGCCGAACTCGGTGATATTGGCCAGCACCGGCACCTTCACGGCGTCGGCAAACTGTTTATACATCTCCAGGCTCGTCATGGCTTCGGGGAAGATCATGTCGGCGCCGGCTTCCACGCAGGCGACAGCGCGCTCGATGGCGGCGTCCAGGCCTTCCACGGCCAGCGCGTCGGTGCGCGCCATGATCACGAAGTTTTCGTCGTTGCGGGCGTCGGCGGCGGCCTTGACGCGGTCGACCATCTCGTCCTTGGCGACGATTTCCTTGCCTGGGCGGTGGCCGCAGCGCTTGGCGCCGACCTGGTCCTCGATGTGGCAGGCGGCGGCGCCGGCCTTTTCAAGAGAGCGCACGGTGCGCGCCACGTTGAAGGCGGAGGCGCCGAAACCGGTGTCGATGTCGACCAGCAGCGGCAGATCGCACACGTCGGTAATGCGGCGCACGTCGATCAGGACGTCTTCCAGGCCGGAGATGCCGAGGTCGGGCAGGCCCAGGGAACCGGCGGCGACACCGCCGCCCGACAGGTAGATGGCACGGTAGCCGGCGCGCTTGGCCAGCAGCGCATGGTTGGCGTTGATGGCGCCGATGACCTGCAGCGGGGATTCTTCCTGGACGGCCTTGCGGAATGCGGCGCCGGCGGATTGGTAAGTCATGCTGAACCTTTCAATGAAGCGTTGCTCGGATACGCTTGGGTAATGCAAGCGGCGTGCCAGTGCTGTTCCACACGAAAAATCAATAACTTGGGGTGAAATTGCCACACGCCGATGTTTCAATGAAACACGCCACGAAACGCAGAGTGAAACATTGTAGCAACAAAAAAACCCCGCCGCAGCGGGGTTTCGGCTGAAACGGGAAGGCTCAGTGCGCCGATGCCGCGGCGGCCCCGATACCGGTTTCCGAACGCACTTCCTGCGCTTCGAAGCCGGCCTTGTCGATCGCGGCGCGCGGGCTCTTGTCGGTGACCGAGAAGAACCAGATGCCGATGAAACCCACCGCCATCGAGAAGATCGCCGGCGAGGTGTAGGGGAAGATCGGCGCGGCGTTGCCGAGCACGTCGACCCACACCGACTTCGACACCAGGGTCAGGATCACGGCGGTGGCCAGGCCCAGGAAGCCGCCCACGGTGGCGCCACGCGTGGTGCACTTGCTCCACAGGACAGACATGAACAGCACCGGGAAGTTGGCCGAGGCCGCGATCGCGAAGGCCAGCGACACCATGAAGGCGACGTTCTGCTTCTCGAAGGCGATCCCCAGCAGCACGGCGATGACGCCGAGCGCAATGGTGGTGATCTTCGACACCTTCAGTTCGTCGACGCTGCTCGCCTTGCCCTTCTTGAAGACGGTGGCGTACAGGTCGTGCGAGACCGCCGAGGCGCCCGACAGGGTCAGGCCGGCCACCACCGCGAGAATGGTCGCGAAGGCCACTGCCGAGATGAAGCCCAGGAAGATGTCGCCGCCCACGGCCTTGGCCAGGTGCACCGCCGCCATATTGTTACCGCCCAGGAGCTTGCCGGCCGCATCCTTGAAGTCCGGATTGGTCCCGACCAGCACGATGGCGCCGAAACCGATGATGAAGATCAGCAGGTAGAAATAACCGATCCAGGTGGTTGCCCACAGCACCGATTTACGTGCTTCCTTCGCACTCGGGACGGTGAAGAAGCGCATCAGGATGTGCGGCAGGCCGGCGGTGCCGAACATCAGCGCCATGCCGAAGGAGATCGCCGAGATCGGGTCTTTCAGGAAGGTGCCCGGACCCATGATCGAGTCGCCCTTGGCGTGCACCTCGGTCGCGGTGGCGAACAGTTGTTCGGGGCTGAAGTTGTACTGCGCCAGCACCGAGAAGGCCATGAAGGAGGCGCCCGCCAGCAGCATGACGGCCTTGATGATCTGCACCCAGGTGGTCGCGGTCATGCCGCCGAACAGCACGTAGACCATCATCAGGATGCCGACGATGACGACGGCGATCCAGTATTCGAGGCCGAACAGCAGCTTGATCAGCTGGCCGGCGCCGACCATCTGCGCGATCAGGTAGAAGGCCACCACCACCAGGGTGCCCGAGGCCGCGAACACGCGGATCGGCTTCTGGTGGAAGCGGTAGGCGGCGACGTCGGCGAAGGTGTAGCGGCCCAGGTTGCGCAGGCGCTCGGCCATCAGGAAGGTGATGACGGGCCAGCCGACCAGGAAGCCGATCGCGTAGATCAGGCCGT
>JBFLVV010000065.1:0-31358 GCA_040758275.1 Pseudomonadota bacterium | reverse complement strand
CAGCTCGAAGGCATCAACAACCGTATCAAAGTGATGAAGCGAATGGCCTACGGCTACCGGGATAGCGACTTCTTCTTCCTGAAGATTAAAGCCGCGTTTCCCGGTAATCCGTGAAGAACCTTTTTTTTCGCCCCAGGCCCGGTTCAACGGATGCAGACGGCGCGCACCATCTTGATGTCGGTGTGCCCCGCCAGCACCTTCTCGATGCCGTCCATCCTGAGGGTCAGCATGCCGTCTTCCAGGGCGGCGCCGAGCAGGGCGGACACCCGGCTGTGCTCGACCAGCAGGCGCTTGACCTGCTCGGTGCCCAGCATCAGCTCGTGCAGGCCGATGCGGCCCCGGTAACCCTTGTTGCACTCCTCGCAGCCGACCGGGCGGTACAGCGTGAAGCGCCCGCTCTTGTCCGCATGGCGCGTTTTCCACCCGTCCAGGACGCGTGCACGGGCCGCATCCGGATGGTCGCGGAAGGAGGCGGTGCCGCGCAGGTCTTCGCAGTATTCCGCCAGCAGGGCGTCGACTTCCTCCTGGCCCGGGTGATAGGCCTGGCGGCAAGCCGTGCACAGGCGGCGCGCGAGGCGCTGGGCCAGGATGCCGAGCAGGGCGTCGGCGAAGTTGAACGGGTCCATGCCCATGTCGAGCAGGCGCACGATCGATTCCGGCGCGCTGTTGGTGTGCAGGGTGGCGAAGACCAGGTGGCCGGTGAGCGAGGCTTCGATGCCGGTGCTGACGGTTTCCTTGTCGCGCATCTCGCCGACCATGATCACGTCCGGGTCGGCGCGCAGGAAAGCCCGCATCACGCTGGCGAAGTCCAGGCCCGCCTTGCGGTTGACCTGCACCTGGCGCAGGCCTTTCTGCGTGATCTCGACCGGGTCTTCCGCGGTCCAGATCTTGGTCTCCGGCGTGTTCAGGTGGTGCAGGATCGAGTGCAGCGTCGTGGTCTTGCCCGAGCCGGTGGGGCCGCACACGAAGAACAGGCCGTAGGGCTTTTCGATGGCCGGCAGCAGGCGTTCGAGGTTGTAGTCGGTCAGTCCCAGCCTGGCCAGCGGAATCGGCTCGCCCGCCTGCAGGATGCGCATCACCACGTCCTCGACGCCGCCCGACGAGGGGATGGTCGCCACGCGCAGCTCGATGTCGAGCGGGCCGTACTTCCTGAAACGGATCTTGCCGTCCTGCGGCTTCCTGCGCTCGGAGATATCGAGGTCGCACATGATCTTGATGCGTGCGACCAGGGCGTTGCGGTAGCTGGACGGGATCTCGATGTACGGCACCAGCACGCCGTCCTTGCGGAAGCGGATGCCGGTCTTGCCCTTGCCTGGCTGCGGCTCGATGTGGATGTCCGAGACGCCCTGGCGGTGGGCATCCATGATCACCTTGTTCAGCAGGCGCACCAGTTCGTTCTCGACCGCCTCCGAGACCTCGGTGGCGAGCTCGCCGTCTTCGTCGTCTTCCAGGCCCGACAGCAGTTCACCGACCGATTCGGAGGAGACGCCCAGGCCGAAGAAGGCGTTCGCGGTGTCGCGGAAGTCGGCGCGCGTGGTGACGCGCCAGGCCACCTTCGATTTCGGGAAGAGCTGGCCGACGATGCGCGAGGCAGCCGTGCGTTCCGGGTCGAGCGCCAGCACGACCAGTCCGTTCGGTCCGTCCTCCAGCGGCAGCCAGCCGTTCTCTTCGACGTACTGGGCCTTCAGGTTGCGCAGCAGCTCGACCGGCTTGACCCGGTCCGGGCGGAAGGGCTCGTACGGAAGCTTGAAGAAGGTCGCCAGCGCCGCGCCGATGGCGGCGCGGCGCACCCGCAGCGTACCTTCCAGGACTTCCTCGAGATCGAGGTCCTGCTCGCGCGCCTGGCGTCCCGCGGCATCGAGTTCGGCGCGGGTGAGCAGGCCTTCCTGGACCAGGGCGTCGTACTTCCCCCGCATGCGCTGGGCCCCCAGGCGCTGGCCGAGCGCCACCGAGAGCGTCGCGCACAGCTGCTGCACCGCCTCCAGCGCGGGAGGCTGGAAAGGGCCGCCGGCGCGGTGGTTGATGAACTGGACCACGCCCAGCAGCCCGCCATCGGCGTCTTCGAGGGGCGCGACCAGCATCTCGCGGGTGCGGTAGCCGCTGCGCTGGTCGACTCCGCGCTGGAACTGCAGGCCGGGCGCGAGGCGCCGGAGCTCGTCCTCGTCGTAGACGTCGTCGATCTGGACCGGCCGGCGCGAGGCCGCCACGAAGCCGGCGATCGAGGAGGGGCCGACCGACAGGCGCAGCTCGCGGAAGGTGGCCAGGCCCGTCTTGACCTTGGAGACGATGTGCTCTTTGTCGGGCGTGACCGCGTACAGGGTGAAGCGGTCGCAGTCGAGCAGGTCGCAGAAGTCCAGGCCCAGGTCGAGCATGATTTCCTCGACGTTGGCGGTGGCGTGGATGCGGTTGGTGATCGCCTGCAACTTCTGGAAGAAGGCCAGGCGGCGCGCGGCCTCCTCTAGCGGCAGTGCCTGCCCGGTCACAGCGTCACCTCGAGGCCCTCGAAGGCCAGGTGGACTTCGAGGCTGCCCAGGTGGGCGCGGTGGCGCGCCAGCACGTCGGCGAAGGCCGCTTCCAGGTCGTCGTCGCTGCGGGTCGGTTCGTGGTGGGTGCAGTAGAGGCGCTTCGCGTCCACGCGCAGCGCCATCTCGATCGCGGCATCGAAGGTGCCATGGCCCCAGCCGGCCTTGGACGGGTATTCCTCGCGCGTGTACGAGCAGTCGACGATCAGGGCGTCCACGCCGCGCATGGCGGCGTCGATGGCGTCCTGGCGCGCCGCTAAGTGTGCCTCGCAGGCATCGAAGGCCGGGTCGTCCGGGGCATAAGGATTGTGCCAGGGCTCGTGGTCGCCGGTGAAGAAGAGGGAGCGGCCGTGGCAGGTGATGCGGTAGCCCAGGTTGGTGACCGGGTGGTTCATGACCACGTTCTGTACCTGCGCGTCGCCCACCTCGATCGGCACGCCGATGTCGAGCGTGCGGTATTCGATGGTCGCGTCCATCTGGGTTTCGCTGACGGGGAAGTAGCTGTTCTGCAGCTGCACGCCCATGACGTGCTCGATGCCATGCCCCGTGACCGGGTCATGGGCGCCGTGCAGGCGCACCCGGCTGCCCTTGATGAAGAGCGGCGTGAAAAAGGGCAGGCCGTGGATGTGGTCCCAGTGGCTGTGGGTGATGAAGATGTTCGCGCTGATCGGACCCTGCGGCAGCTTCGTCAGCAGGTGCTGGGCCAGCGGGAACAGGCCGGTGCCGCCGTCGAGGATGATGAGGGTGCCGTCGTCGGTCCTCACCTCGATGCAGGTGGTGTTGCCGCCATAACGCGCGGTACGCGGGCCTGGGGACGGAATCGATCCCCGCACCCCCCAGAAACGGAATTTCATCTCTACTCCCAGCCGGATTTAGTTATTTTTCTGAAACATCGCGAATGATAGCCAGTTTGTGGCATTCCTTGGCCGAAAAATTGTAATTATCCGATGGAGCATATACAGGAGAACACAACAAAGCTACACTTCGGAAATTACCGACTGGCAAAAGACTTTTTCATAAGAAAAGGTCTGTTGTAACAGTTTGATATGCATACCGAACCTCGCCTCATCAAGCTGTCCGAGCACCTACCATGCAAGAGCTGAACCCCTCACAAATCGCGCAACGCCTGCACCAGCTCACCGAAGTCAGCGTGGCGCTCGGGGATACGCACGACACCGCCGCACTGCTCGACCGCATCCTGCGCGTGGCCAAGCACATGACCGACGCCGACGGCGGCACCCTGTACCGGCCCAGGTGCTGCAGCTGACCTTCGACGCCTGCCTGGTGACGCCTGGCGACGCATCCTGCGTGGGCATCCTGCCGACCCTGTCGCAGTGCGTGAGCGACAAGACCACGGCCGGCTGCCAGGCCGTGCTGCCGACCCTGCAGCAGTGCATCGGCAGCCCGACGCTGCAGGGCTGCTCGGTGCAGCTGCCGAAGCTGGAGCAGTGCGCGGTGAACCCGACCCTGGCGGGTTGCGTGGCGGTGCTGCCGCAGCCGGACTTCTGCAGCACCCGCCCGACGGACCCGCGCTGCGTCGTGTTCAACCCGGCGCCGTCGACCCAGGAGCAGGGCAAGAAACCGGTCGCCACCGCCCAGCAGGTCGCGGTCAACCTGATCAATACCCGCATCCCGACCACGCAGGAGCGCGCGCCGGAAGGCCCGGCGCAAAGCGGTCCGGGCGATGGCGGCGGCGACGGCCGCAAGGCATCGGAGAAGCAGGCCGGCCCGGCGCAGGGCCCGAATACTGGAGCACAGAATGAAAAACCAGCTGCAAAAATGTACTGCAACTAAGGCCGGCGCATGGAGCGCGCTGCTGTTCGCGGCACTGCTCCTGTTCGGCAACGCGGCCTGGGCCGCCCAGGTGGCGGGCAGGGTCGAACGCCTGAGCGGGCCGCTGATGGCGAAGAAGGCGGACGGCAGCGTCAAGGTGCTCGGCCTGAAGTCCGAGATCGAAAGCGGCGATACCCTGGTCTCGGAGAAGAACACCTACGCCCAGATCAGGTTCATCGACAACAGCGAAATCACGCTGCGTCCAGGGACCACCTTCAAGGTCGAGAACTTCGCCTATGAGGAAGGAAAACCGGACGCGGACCAGGCCAGCTTCAACCTGGTGAAGGGCGGCCTGCGTTCGATCACCGGCCTGATGGGCAAGCGCAACAAGGAGAAGTTCTCGCTGAAGACGCCGAACGCCACCATCGGCATCCGCGGCACCACCTTCATCGCGCAGTACGTGTCGCCCGAGGCGCCGGCTGGCCGCGCCACGACACCCCTGGCGCCGGGCCTGCACGTCTCGGTCAGCGACGGGGCGATCGTCGTGACCAACAGCGGCGGCTCGCTTGGTTTTTCCGCCGGCCAGTTCGGCTACGTGCCGAACGTGAACCAGCCGCCGGTGATCGTGCCGGTCAATCCGGGCCTGCAGTTCGTGCCGCCGCCATCGTTCGGCAGCGGCGCGGGCGCCGGGCCGGAAAGCGGCGCGGGCGGCCCGCAGGGGCCGTCCAATGCGGTCGACTGCGTGGTCCGCTAGAAGGAATCTCTCAGGACAGCTGGGCGCGGGCGCGTTCGAGCAGCAAGGCGCGTTCCCGGCTGTTGGCGGTCATGCCTGCCGCGCGCTCGAATTCGCGGCGCGCCTCGTCGCGTCGTCCCAACTTGGCGAGCAGGTCGGCGCGCACGCTGGGCAGCCAGTGGTAGCCCTGCAGTTTCCCTTCTTCGAGCAGCGCGTCGGCGAGCGCCAGGCCGGCGGCCGGCCCTTCGGCCATGCCGACGGCGACCGCGCGATTGAGTTCGACCACGGGCGAGGGCTGCACCTGCGCCAGCTCCGCATACAGGCCGGCAATGGCCTGCCAGTCGGTTTCTTCGGCAGTGCGGGCGCGCGCATGGCAGGCGGCGATCGCGGCCTGCAGCAGATAGGGCCCGTGCGGCAGGCCCAGGCCTTCGGCCCGTTCGAGGGCGGCCAGGCCGCGGCGCAGCAGCACGCCGTCCCAGCGCGTGCGGTCCTGGTCCATCAGCAGCACCGGGCGTCCCTCGGCATCGAGGCGCGCGCCCATGCGTGAGGCCTGCAGTTCCATCAGGGCCACGAGGCCCAGCGCCTCCGGCTCGCCGGGTGCGAGCTCGGCCAGCATGCGGCCCAGGCGCAGGGCTTCGTCCGCCAGGGCCGGGCGCATCCAGTCCTCGCCCGCGGTGGCGGTATAGCCTTCGTTGAAGATCAGGTAGACGGCCTCCAGCACCGCGCCCAGGCGCTCGCCCAGTTCGGCGGGCGCCGGCAGCTCGAAGGGCACGCCGGCCTCCCCGAGGGTGCGCTTGGCGCGCACGATGCGCTGGGCCATGGTGGCTTCGGGCACCAGGAAGGCGCGTGCGATCTCCTGGGTGGACAGGCCGCCCAGGAGCTTCAGGGTCAGCGCCAGGCGCGCATCCAGCGACAGCACCGGATGGCAGGCCGTGAACATCAGGCGCAGCAGGTCGTCCTGGAAGACGTCGTTGCGCCGGGCATCGAGGCCGTCGACGAAATCGGGCACCACGAGGGCCTCCTGTGCTTCGAGGTCGAGGCCGATCTGCTCCAGCTTCTGCTGCAGCAGGCGGTCGCGCCGCATCCGGTCGAGCGCGGCGTGCTTCGCCGTCGTCATCAGCCAGGCGCCGGGATTGTCCGGGATGCCTGATGCCGGCCAATGCTCGAGGGCCGAGACCAGGGCGTCCTGGGCCAGCTCCTCGGCCAGGCCGACGTCGCGCACCATGCGCGCGACAACGGCGACGATCTTCGCCGACTCGATGCGCCAGACGGCGGCGATGCTGCGTTCGACCTGTGCGTTCATCGTCAGATTGCAGTGGCCGCGGCGTCAAGCTGCTGCTCGGGCATGCCTTCCATGTATGCCAGCTCCCACATATGGCCGTCGAGGTCTTCGAAGCCATGCTGGTACATGAAGCCGTGGTCCTTCGGCTCGTTCGGCCAGGCGCCGCCGGCCGCCTTGGCTTTTGCTGCCATGTCGTCGACGGCGGCGCGGCTGTCGCAGGACAGGCAGAGCAGCACTTCGGTCGTTTTCTTCGCGTCCGCGATCGGCTTCTTCGTGAAGCCCTGGAAGAAGGGCTCGGTCAGCAGCATGACGTAGATGCTGTCGCTGACGATCATGCAGGCCGCGTTCTGGTCGCTGAACTGCGGGTTGAAGGAAAAGCCGAGGGCGCCGAAGAAGGCCTTGCTGCGTTCCAGGTCCTTGACCGGGAGGTTCACGTAGATCTGCTGGTTCATGCTTGTCTCCTTTCAGGGTGATCGAATAATGGCGGCGTCAAGCCGCGGCCGGCTGCTGCGCGGGCATCTCCGCGATATGGGTCAGCGCCCACATATGGCCGTCGAGGTCTTCGAAGCCGTGCTGGTACATGAAGCCATGGTCTTCCGGGTCTTCCGGCAGGGTGGCGCCGAGGGACTGGGCCCTGGCGGCCATGGCGTCGACTTCCTCGCGGCTGTCGCAGAACAGGCAGAGCAGCGCAATGGTGCTGCTGCGCGGGTCGGCCATCGGCTTCTTCGTCAGGGTGCCGAAGAAGGATTCCTTGACCAGCATGACATAGACGTCGTCGGAGATGTTCATGCCGGAGCCCTGCTCGCTGCTGAACTGCGGATTGAAGGTGAAGCCCAGGGCGGTGAAGAAGGCCTGGCTGCGTGCGAGATCCCGTACCGGGAGGGTGATGGCAAGCTGCTTTTTCATGGCGTGTCCTTTCAGGCGGCGGCGTCGCTTGTGGGGCAGGGCGTGCGCAGGTCCTCGAGTTCATAGAGCGGGCGCACTTCGATCTCGGCGTCCCGCAGCTCGCCATGCGGGGCGGGGAAGCGGCGCGACCATTCCATCGCCTCCTCGCGCGAACGCACCTGGATCAGCGTGTAGCCGGCAATCAGCTCCTTGGTCTCGGTGAAGGGACCGTCGGTGAAGGAGCGGCGTCCCTCGCGATAGCGCACGCGCCAGCCGTCCCGGCTGGGGCGCAGGCCATTGGCTTCGAGCAGGACGCCGGCCCGGGCCAGCTCCTGGTTGTAGTCGTGCATGGCGGCGAACAGCTGTTCGCTCGGCAGGATGCCGGCTTCCGTGTCCGCTGTCGCCTTGACGATGATCATGAAACGCATCGTGGTCTCCTTGTCGTGGAATTGGCTTACATTCCCTACGACGAAGGGCGGGCCGGCGATTCGACATCGCCTGCAGAATTTTTTTTCAGCCGGCCTGGCGAACGAAGCAGGGCCCCAGTCCCCTGACCTCGACGGTCGCCCACTCGGCCGCCGGACAGGCTTGCGCCAGCGCCACCGCTTCCTCGTGGGTGTCGACGTCGACCAGGAAAAAGCCTCCCACCATCTCCTTGGCCTCGGCGAAGGGGCCATCGACGATGCGCAGTTTCCCGCCGGGGATGCTCACGCGCGCCGACTTCTCCGTGCCCATCAGCGATTCGGCGGCGAGCAGCAGGCCGCGCTCGCGCAGCTCGTCGCCCCATCCGAGCATGCGCTCGTAGAGGGCGCGGCCTTCGAGTTCGCTACGGGTGGCGCGCTGGCCGACCGGTTCGTGGATCAACAGCATGTGCGGCATGGATGTCTCCTCGTGTTTGGACCCAGCTATTTTAAGTCGCGTTGGGCCGGCTGGCACGCTGCGGCGCACCGATCCACTTTTTCTGCGCGAACAGCATGAGCAAGGCCGCGCCGGTCGCCAGCAGGAAGGCGGTAGCAATCGACTGTTCCCGCAGCAGCAGCGACAGGGCCACACAGAACACTGCGAAGGCGACATAGCCCTTGATCATCCCACGCAGCAGGGCGACTGCGAAGCCGGGACCGTTGGCGCGGTGCGAGAAGCCGACCAACACCGTGCTCATCACGGGAAACATGGCGAACAGGCCTACGATGCGCGGGCCGAGCGAGGCTGCGGCGTAGGTGACGCTGAGGGAAAGGACGGCGCCGGCCAGCATGCGCCAGGGCAGGTCGTTCGCCTGTCTGCCGGTGGCGGGCAGCTGTTCCGGCGCGGGGCCGAACAGATACGGCGCCACCAGCAGGCCGGCCAGCACCGCAAGAAAACCCGCCCACAGCGGCAACGCCAGCCCCTGCAGCACGGCGACCGCCAGCGCATAGGCCAGCAGGGCGGCCAGCATCGCGCGCGGCATGCCGCGCCGGGCATTGCGTGCGTAGGCGACGCTGAAGACGAGGATGGCCAGCACCGCCATCAGGGTATTGGCGGCGGCAACCGAGGCGAAGGCCGCGCCCTGTTCGAGGGCGATCGCCAGCAGGATGGGACCGGCGACGATGGGAAAGGCCGACAGCCAGCCGGCGATGGCGGGACCCCAGCGGCGCCCGGCCAGGGTGACGAGGGCGATCAGGGTAGGGACGAGCAGGAGCTTGAGTAGAAAAAGCATGCGTGGTGAATAGAGGGCTGAAAAGAAAAACGCCCGCTTGTGCGAGCGGGCGTTTCGGACAATGGAACGGAGGAACTCAGAGCACGTCGCTGGCGTGGTCCGCCAGGCGCGAGCGTTCGCCGCGCGCCAGGGTGACGTGGCCGCTGTGGCCCCAGCCCTTGAAGCGGTCGACCACATAGGTCAGGCCGCTCGAGCCTTCGGTGAGGTAGGGCGTGTCGATCTGGGCGATGTTGCCGAGGCACAGGATCTTGGTGCCGGGGCCGGCGCGCGTGACCAGGGTCTTCATCTGCTTCGGCGTCAGGTTCTGCGCCTCGTCGATGATGAGGAACTTGTTGACAAAAGTGCGGCCACGCATGAAGTTCAGGGACTTGATCTTGATGCGCGAGCGGATCAGGTCCTGGGTCGCGGCGCGGCCCCAGTCGCCACCGTCGCTGTCGGACTTCATGAGCACCTCGAGGTTGTCGTCGAACGCGCCCATCCACGGCGACATCTTCTCTTCCTCGGTACCAGGCAGGAAGCCGATGTCCTCGCCCACTGGCACGGTGACGCGGGTGACGATGATCTCGTTGTACTGCTTGGTTTCCAGCACCTGCGCCAGGCCGGCCGCCAGGGCCAGCAGGGTTTTACCGGTACCGGCCTGGCCCAGCAGGGTGACGAAATCGCACTCCGGATTCATGAGCAGGTTCAGGGCGAAGTTCTGCTCGCGGTTGCGCGCCGTGATGCCCCAGACATTGTTCTTGTTGTGGCTATAGTCACGCAGGGTCTGGAAGACGGCGGTCTTGCCGTTGATCTGTTTCACCTGGCCATAGAAGGGCGCTTCGCCATTCTGCGGCTCCATGAACACGAACTGGTTCACGAGCAGGGTCGGAATCACGGGGCCGGTCACGCGGTAGAAGGTGGCCGAGTTGCCGTTCTTGTTTTCCTGCCAGGACTCCATGTCCTTGCCATGCTTGTTCCAGAAATCGTCCGGCAGCTGGACGATGCCCGAGTACAGCAGGTCGGTGTCTTCCAGCACGTGGTCGTTGAAGTAGTCCTCGGCCGGCAAGCCCAGGGCGCGCGCCTTGATGCGCATATTGATGTCTTTCGACACCAGCACGATGGCGCGGCCGGCCATGCGGTCTTCGAGCGCACGGACCACACCGAGGATCTGGTTGTCGGCCTTGCCCTCGGGCAGACCTTCCGGCAAAGGAGCGGAATCCAGGTTGGTCTGGAAATAGAGACGGCCCCGGGCATCCTTGTTGCCGAGCTTGGCCAGCGGGATGCCGGCTTCGATGGCGTCGTCATCGACATTCGCGATCAGGGCGTCGAGGGTGCGCGCCACCTGGCGCGCATTGCGCGCGACTTCCGACATGCCCTTCTTGTGGTTGTCGAGTTCTTCCAGCGTCATCATCGGCAGGTAGACGTCGTGTTCCTCGAAGCGGAACAGCGAGGTCGGGTCGTGCATCAGCACGTTCGTGTCGAGCACGAACACTTTGGTGGTGCCGGACTTGTCCGCCTTGCGGCTGGTGGACGACTTGACGGTGACTTCGACCGGCTTGTGCTTGGCCGGATGCGGCAGGTCGGCGTCGGTTTCCCGGAGGCGCGCGGTGGCGCTGTCCTTCGACTTGCCGGCGGGGGGCTTGGCCAGCGGCGCTTCGCCAGCAGGGGCTGGGGCACTCGGCGTGGCGATGGTATCCACCGGCGCGGTGCCGGTGATGCCGGCAGCGACGGATGGTTCGTTGGCGGCGGCCTTGCCCTTGCGCGCCTTGCTCGCTTTCGGCGTCGGCACGGCCTGGCCGCTGATCAGGTCTTCGAGATCGGCGTCGGTCTTGGCGGACGCCGGGCGCACGGGCGACTTGCCCGGTTCAGCCTTCGGGTAATCTTTCGCCAGCAGCATGGTGGCCGGCTTCGTGGGCATTTTTGGCAGTGGCATCTTGGTTCTCTATTTAAAAATGGCTTGGTCGAGCGCGCGGGCGCGGCAGGGCGGCGCCGCTGCGCGGGAACGATGCAACTAGGAAGGCTTGGTGGAATGCGGGCTGCAAGCCGGAGGATGCCGGTCCGGCTGGAGCCAGGTTGGATTGGTGCGGATGTGATTGAAACGTGTGACTCAAAATAGGCGGCAGGTATCCAGCAAGTTAATCACCGGAGCCATCCATTTTTCAGGGCTGGCTCTTCAGAAATTCCAGCACTTCGGCCACGTGGTCGTTGACTTTCACGCCACGCCATTCTTTCACCAATCGGCCTTGAGCGTCAATGATAAACGTACTGCGCTCTATGCCGCGCACTTGTTTGCCATACATGTTTTTCATCTTCATGACAGCGAACTGATTGCACACTTTTTCTTCCGGATCGGAGATCAGTTCGAAGGGCAGGCCGAGCTTGCCTTTGAAATTCTCGTGCGAACGCAGGGAGTCGCGGCTGATGCCGTAGATGTCGGCGCCCAGGGCCTGGATCTCCGGATACGCTTCGCGGAAGGCGATGCTCTCGGTGGTGCAGCCCGGTGTGTTGTCCTTGGGGTAGAAGTACAGCACGGTGTACTTCGCCGGACGGCCGGCAAGTTCGAAGGTCTGGTCGCCCGTCATGGGCGCGGAAAAATTCTCGACGGGTGCGGCGGTAAGGCTCTCGGCCACGGGGCTCTCCTGGCGTGTCATGGCGGCATTGGCTGCCGGGTTCCTGGTGGGGCAGGACGAATACCAGAATGATAATCGGCACTGTGCTCCCTCGCTAGTCCTGTATGGACGGCTCAGGATGGCAAGGTGAGGCAATGTTTCAATTTTTCAAGATGTCGAATTGAAATTTATTTGTTTTAGTCATGATGATTGTCGGAATCTTTTACATAGAGAAAAACGCGGGCGCATAAGCATTTGTTTCAAATGAACATTTTATTTTGGCATGAAAGTTGCTTGAATGGATTTATCGTTTCCGGTCAATTATCAAAGGATTTTTCATGCGCACTTTCCGCACCGTCGCTCTCGCTGCCAGCCTCGCCCTGTCCACCATTCCGGCAATGGCGGAACCGATCGGCATCTACGAGGAGACCAGCGGCAAGGGCCCGCTCGGCCAGCAATGGGTCGGCGGCTGGGCCGACGGCTGGAACATCACCGAGTGGTTCAGCCTGGTGAACATCGAGGACTCCACTCTGTCCTACCACTATTTGGCGGGCGGCAGCTGGATCGGCACGCCGACCCAGACCTATGTGTTCGGCACCAAGGCCGCCAGGGCCGGCGAGCTAACGCTGAACATCGACCTGAGCTCCAATACCCAGTGGGAAGGCTCGTCGACCGGCATGTACATCTGGCAGGGCGAGCCCGCCAACATGACGCTGCTGGCAGGCGCCACCGGCGACGCCGTCGTATCGACGTCCTACACGCTGAACCTGGGCCTCGGCGAAGCCTGGGGTTTCATGGCGGTCAGCGGCAGCATCGGCGACAAGCTGGCCTATACCGGCCCGGTGTACGGTTCCTTCGTGGTGACGGATCCGTCGGCAAGCGGCGATGTGCCGGAACCGGCCTCGCTGGCGCTGCTCGGCCTGGGCCTGCTTGGCTTCATCGCCGTGCGCCGCAAGGCCTGATTTTTCCTTACTGCTGCATTCTGCGGCCCGTCAGCTACGGGCCAGCAGCACCACGCCCAGCATGATCACCCCGATCGCCAGCATGCGCTGGGGCGAAATCACTTCACCGAGAAACAGCCAGGCGCCGATGGCGCCGATCACGTAGCCCAGCGACAGCATGGGGTAGGCGACCGTCACGTCGGTGCGCGACAGGCCCATGATCCAGACCACCAGCGAAATGACGTAGCAGAGCATGCCGGCCATGATCGGCCACTGCGTGGCGACTTTCAGCCCGGTTGCGAACCAGTTGTCGCGGGTGAGGTGGATGGCGCCGCCGAGGGCATTGGTGCCGGCCTTGAGGAGGAGCTGGGCGGCGGCGTTCAGGATGACGCCCGTGATGATGAAGATGAAGGCGGAAGAATTCATGTTCTTGTTATGGTGGCTGCGAGAGCGCGCCGCGCCGTGGCGGACGGCGCGTCGAGGCGGAGCCGGGCGAACTCAGGCGCCGGCGGATTCTTCGATGATCAGGGCCAGGGTGACCTTGCGGCCTTCGCCCATCAGCACATTGTAGGTGCGGCAGGCGGCCTGGCTGTCCATGCTTTCCACGCCGACGTGCATGCTGGAGAGGCTGGCGACCAGCTTGGGGTGCACGAAGCGCTGGCGCGCGCCGGTGCCGAGCACGACCACGTCAGGGCGGTCCTGGGCAATCTGTTCGAAGTGGGCAGCCGTCAGGTCTTCGAAGCGCGTCACGGGCCAGGGCCGCGGCGGCACCTCCGGCATGACGGTCAGGCTGAAATTGAAACGCTGGGCATTGATCTCGACCCCACTGGCGTCGTAGCCGGTGACGGTCTGGTACTTCTCGTTGTTGTCGGAGTGGAGCTTCATCGTGGGTGCCGTGTGCTGGTTGCTGTATCGATCCATTGTACCCGGAGAGGCGAGGTTGCTTAAATCGTGCGCTTTCGGCAGAATGGTATTTTTCGCACTGCAACAAAGCGCCACCGAGCTGGAGAGACATGCGACCGATCCTGAAATCGAACAAGCTGGATGATGTTTGCTACGAAATTCGTGGCCCGGCGCTGGAAAAGGCCCGTCAGATGGAAGACGACGGCCAGAAGATCATCAAGCTCAATATCGGCAACCTGGCCGTGTTCGGCTTCGATCCGCCGGACGAGATCGTCCACGACATGATCCGCAATATGCATGGCGCGGCCGGCTATACGGATTCGAAGGGCATGTTCGCGCCGCGCAAGGCCGTCATGCACTATACCCAGGGCAAGAACATTGCCGGCGTCGGCATCGACGACATTTACCTGGGTAATGGCGCATCCGAACTGATCGTCATGGCCATGCAGGGCCTGCTCAATAACGGCGACGAGGTGCTGGTGCCAGCGCCCGACTATCCCCTGTGGACCGCGGCGGTCAGCCTGGCGGGCGGCAACCCGGTGCACTACGTCTGCGACGAGCAGGCCGGCTGGCTGCCGGACATCGAGGACATGCGCAAGAAGATCACGCCGAACACGCGCGCGATCGTCGTCATCAACCCGAACAATCCGACCGGCGCCCTGTACCACCGCGAGGTGCTGCTCGAGATCGTCGAGCTGGCGCGCCAGCACGGCCTGATCATCTATGCCGACGAGATCTACGACAAGACCCTGTACGACGGCGAGGAGCACGTCTCGATCGCCTCGCTGGCCGACGACGTGCTGTTCCTGACCCTGAACGGCCTGTCCAAAAACTACCGTTCCTGCGGCTACCGCGCCGGCTGGATGGTGGTCTCGGGCGAGAAACGCCACGCCAGGGGCTATATCGAGGGCCTGAACATGCTGGCCTCGATGCGCCTGTGCGCCAATGCGCCGGGCCAGTACGCGATCCAGACCGCCCTCGGCGGTTACCAGAGCATCGCCGACCTGGTCGGCCCCGGCGGGCGCCTCCTGAAACAGCGCGACCTCGCGCACAAGCTGCTCACCGATATTCCGGGCGTGTCCTGCGTCAAGCCAAAAGCGGCGCTCTACATGTTCCCCCGCCTCGATCCGAAGATGTACCCGATCACGGACGACCAGCAGTTCATCTGCGAACTGCTGTCCGAGGAAAAAGTGCTGCTGGTGCAGGGCACCGGCTTCAACTGGATCGCCCCGGACCATTTCCGGCTGGTGTTCCTTCCCAATTCCGACGACCTCACAGATGCTTGCGGTCGTATCGCGCGTTTCCTCGACGGCTATCGACGACGCCACGCGCGCTGACATCACGTACACACGGACACATCACATGAATCCCATCAAAGTAGGCCTCCTGGGCGTCGGCACCGTCGGCGCCGGCACCTTCAACGTTCTTCAACGCAACCAGGAGGAGATCCGCCGCCGCGCCGGCCGCGGTATCGAGATTACGATGGTGGCGGCGCGCAACCTCGACAAGGCGCGCGCGGTCGTCGGCGCCGGCGTCGAGGTCGTGGGCGACCCCTTCGCAGTGGTGAACAATCCGGAGATCGACATCGTCGTCGAGCTGATCGGCGGCTACGATCTGCCCCGTGAACTGGTGCTCAAGGCCATTGCCAACGGCAAGCACGTGGTGACCGCGAACAAGGCCCTGCTGGCCCTGCACGGCAACGAGATCTTCGCCGCGGCCCAGGAAAAGGGCGTGACGGTGGCGTTCGAAGCGGCCGTGGCCGGCGGCGTGCCGATCATCAAGGCGCTGCGCGAGGGCCTCACCGCCAACCGCATCGAGTCGGTGGCCGGCATCATCAACGGCACCACCAACTTCATCCTCTCGGAAATGCGCGAGAAGGGCCTGGACTTCGCCACCGTGCTCAAGCAGGCCCAGGAGCTCGGCTACGCCGAAGCCGACCCGACCTTCGACATCGAGGGCGTGGACGCGGCGCACAAGCTCACCATCATGTCGGCGATCGCCTTCGGCATCCCGGTCCAGTTCGACAAGGCCTATATCGAGGGCATCAGCCAACTGCAGGCGCGCGACATCCGCTACGCCGAGCAACTCGGCTACCGCATCAAGCTGCTGGGCATCACCCGCCGCACCCAGACTGAAGGTAAAGAGGGCGGCGAAGGCATCGAGCTGCGCGTGCACCCGACCCTGATCCCGTCGTCGCGCCTGATCGCCAACGTCGAGGGCGCGATGAACGCGGTGCTGGTGCAGGCCGACGCCGTCGGCGCTTCGCTCTACTACGGCAAGGGCGCGGGTTCCGAGCCGACCGCATCGGCGGTCATCGCCGACCTGGTCGACGTGACCCGCCTGGCCACCGTCGACCCGTACTGCCGCGTGCCGCACCTGGCCTTCCAGCCGAACCAGATGACCGACGTCGCCATCGTGCCGATGGCCGAGATCACCACCAGCTACTACCTGCGCGTCTATGTGAAGGACCAGCTCGGCGTGATGGCCGACCTGACCCGCATCCTGGCCGACGCCGGCATCTCGATCGACGCCGTGCTGCAGAAGGAGCCGGGCGACCAGGTCAACCTCGACATCATCCTGCTCACGCACCAGACGCGCGAGAAGAACATCGATGCCGCCATCGAGAAGATCGAGACGCTGCCGGCAGTCATCAGCAAGGTGACGCGCATCCGCCTCGAGACGCTGAGCTGATCCTGGCCGGCTTCCGGCGTCTGGAAACGATTCGACTCCGGGGCGAATGCCGCCGGACATCGAATCGTTTTTTTATGTCATCGGCAGGTCCATGGGCCGACTACAAGGGCTTGCCGGGACGTCGCAGTGGTGGGGGAGGGGAGCCTCGTCATCGTCGATGAAGGCGCAGGCCTGGGCCAGCATGTCGTGTTCGATCTGGTCGAACAGCGCGGTTGTCACACTGGCGTAGCAGAGGAGGAAGTCGGAAGAAGTCATCCGCGGATTCTACCTGCGCTGCGCTGCACAATTCATACGACTCCGAACTCCCTTGAGACGTTTCAACGGCGCTTCTTGATGCGCCGGATTTACGCGGCGCGCCGCTTGAACGAGGCTGCGGTCTATGCTTTTTACCCATCGGGTATCGCCAGCCGCGACTTTACGGTTTAGTATCTGCAACGCAATAGTAGAGCCGGGTAATTGCCGCGCCCGCTGTTGTAGATTCCGGATTCCTTCTTTTAGACGAGCCCAACCGCATGAGCAAACCGAGCCAGTTTTCCCTGCTGACGCAACGCCGATTCGGCCCGTTCTTCTGGACCCAGTTCTTTGGCGCCTTCAACGACAACCTGTTCAAGACCGCGCTGCTGGTCGCCCTGACTTTCGACACGGCAAGCTGGACCACGCAAGACCCGGCGCTGCTGAACAACCTGGTCGCCGGCCTCTTCATCCTGCCCTTCGTCCTGTTCTCGGCGACGTCGGGCCAGATCGCCGACAAGTTCGACAAGGGCAGCATGGCACGGTTCGTCAAGCTGCTCGAGATCGGGATCATGCTGGTGGCGGCCATCGGGTGGATGACCCACACCTTGTGGATCCTGATCGCGGCCGTGGTCGGCATGGGCCTGCATTCGACCCTGTTCGGGCCGGTCAAGTACGCTTATCTCCCGCAGCAGCTGAAACCGGAAGAACTGGTCGGCGGCAATGGCGTGATCGAGATGGGGACCTTTGTCGGCATCCTGCTGGGCGAGGTGGTGGGCACCCTGCTGGTGGGCTACAAACCCTGGGGCATCGAACTGGTGGCCGGCGGGACCCTGCTGTGCGCCCTGCTGGGGCTGGCGGCCAGCTGGCGCATCCCGGCTTCGCCGGCGCCGGTGCCGGATTTGAAAATCAGCCTGAATCCCTTCGTGGAATCGGTGCGCAACCTGAAGTTCTCGAGCAAGAATCGCACGGTCTTCCTGTCCATGCTCGGCAACTCCTGGTTCTGGTTCTACGGCGCCCTGGTGCTGTCGCAATTCCCGCTCTACGCCAAGGACTACCTGCACGGCGACCACAGCGTGATCATGCTGCTGCTGACCGTGTTCTCGCTGGGCATCGGCGCCGGTTCCCTGCTGTGCGAGAAGCTCTCGGGCCACAAGGTCGAGATCGGCCTCGTGCCCTTCGGCGCCATCGGCCTGTCGGTGTTCGGCATCGATCTGTATTTCGCCAGCGTCGCCTACACGAATACCGCGACGGTCGGCGCGATGACGCTCGTGACCCTGCCGGGCGTGTGGCGCATCATGCTCGACCTGGTCCTGATCGGCGTGTTCGGCGGCCTCTTCATCGTGCCCCTGTTCGCCCTGATCCAGACCCGCTGCGACCCCCAGCACGTTTCGCGCACCATTGCCGGCATGAACATCCTGAATGCGCTCTTCATGGTGGCGGCCGCCGGCGTGGCGATCGTGCTGCTGGGCCAGGGCTTCACCATTCCCGAGCTGTTCCTGGTCACGGCACTGCTCAATGCCTGCGTGGCCGTGTACATCTTCTCGCTGGTGCCGGAATTCCTGATGCGCTTCCTGGCCTGGATGCTGATCCACACCGGCTACCGCGTGCGCACCATCGACGCCGACCGCATTCCGGAAGCCGGTCCGGCGGTGCTGGTGTGTAACCACGTGTCCTATGTCGATGCGCTGGTGATCGGCGCCGCCAGCCCGCGCCCGATCCGCTTCGTCATGGACCACCGCATCTTCAAGACGCCTTTCCTGGGCTGGATCTTCCGCGCGGCCAAGGCGATCCCGATCGCACCGGCCAAGGATGATCCCTTCCTGATGGAGCGCGCCTTCATCGACATCGCCCAGGCCCTGCACGAGGGTGAATTGGTGTGCATTTTCCCGGAAGGGAAGCTGACCCATACGGGCGAAATCAATGAGTTCCGCGGCGGGATCGCCAAGATCGTCGAGCGCAGCAAGGTGCCGGTGATCCCGATGGCGCTGCGCGGGCTGTGGGGCAGCGTGTTCACGCGCGATCCGTCGAACCTGTTCGAGCGTTCGTTTGCGCGCGGGATCCGCTCGAAGCTGGCGCTGGCGGTGGGCGTGCCGGTGGCGCCGGAGGCGGCATCGCCCGAGTATCTGCAGCAACAGGTGCTGGCGCTGCGGGGTGACTGGAAGTAGGGCGTGCTGAACTTCCTGGGCGTTTATGCGGCGGTGATGCTGTTGCATGCGTGGATGCGCCGGCGGGAGTTTCGCCGGCATCCGGAGAAGGCCGCGCGTTACGAGGCGCTTCCCCTGGGCTACAAGCTGGCGTGCCGCTTCGCCGTCATGCCCTTGCTTGCAGCAGGGGTCTTCCACGAAGCCTGGCCGGTAGTGGGGCTGGTGTTCTTCTTCGTCCTGGAAAGCGCCTGCCTTCGCTGGTATCGGAAAGCGGGCTTGTATTAGCTGGCGGCGTGAAGGCGTCAGGCCCTGTAGCCGACGTTGACCACCGCGATCATTCCCACCATCGTCACGATGGCGAGCAGCATGGGTGCCAGCGCCAGAAGGCGCCTGCCCCGACTCGGCGTGGGAAGACGCGTGCTGGCCTGCCTGAACGACTTCCAGCCGAAGTAGATGCCCAGCGGGCCGAGGATGAAGATGGGCAGGATCAGCCAGACGGTGAAGACGAGGGCGATGGAGCAGAGCAGGGACAGGACGGCCATGGCGCAATCGGGGCTACGGATGAGCGGGCGTCCAGCATAGCACCGCTGGCCGGCAGGTCAGCTGAGCGCAAAGGTACCGTGTCAGGAACTGGTCCGGAAAAACGCCGCTTGCTCGGGCGCGAGAGCATGTCACAGCGCAAGAATCATGCGCAATCACTAACAAAAGCTCAAGTTTTCCGCTGAGCTCTGTTATAATTTCAGAGTTCGTCGGGGCGTAGCGCAGCCTGGTAGCGTACCTGCATGGGGTGCAGGGGGTCGGAGGTTCGAATCCTCTCGCCCCGACCAACAACTCAACATCTCGAAGCATCATTGCCGGTGAATCACCATCATATGATGGCTTGAATCCTCCATTCGGTTTCCGCATTTCCCCTACATCGTCTTTTTCTCGTCCGCCATATTTCAATGGCATTGGGTCGCTGCATCGTTTCATGATCATCGGCGTGCAGGGCCAGGCGAAATCTCCAAGTTGCGCAGCGCACGACAATCGACCTGATTCATGCAATCGGAATAGATTGTATGATAATAAAATTTACCATTTGAAATAAATATTTCCGAATAGTAATATGTGTCCTCATATTTTTTGTGAGGCATCATGAAGTCGAGTCTTAAAACAAGCATGTTCATTCTGTGTGTTGCTCTCAGCAACGTGGCAAGCGCCGGATGCACCGTCAACAATGTAATGTTTGAAAGTGTGAGGGAAAACCTGTCGCGCCGTGGCGGCATTCCCATCTCCGATGCGCAATGCGCCATCCTGAACAAAAGGAACTTGAGGCTGTCGATCGATTCCGACTACGGCGTCCTGAAAAACGTTGCTTATGGATGGGTGGTGGCCAGCCTGAAGGACGACAATGGCTTCGAGAGCCGTGCAAAAGGCCTCAGCACTTACATCAACTCGGCCCAGCCCGATACGCCGACTGCGGAATCCATTGCCTACGCCGCTGCTGAAGATGCGATCAAAACCCTGGATTTCGAAAAAGCGGCAGGCGAGATCCTCGAGATGCAGAAGAAAGCCCTCAAGAAGGGCAAGTAAAGCCATCGCAATGCCCGGCTGGGTTCGCCGGCAAGCGTGCAATTCGGCTAGCAGAGTGGAAGCGATTGCCCGCCGCATCCAGTCAGGGGAAAGCCAGCCGCGTGTCGTCCGTACGCGCGGGGCGGTCTGGCCTTGCGGCACACAGGCCGACGACAGCGTCGGCGACCGCGCGCGGCGACAGGCTGTCGAGACAGGCGTGATGACCTTGCGGGCAGAGGCTGCGCAGACAGTTGCGGCAGCTTACGTCGTGGAACAGCAGCCGGTGCGCCACGCGCCAGGGCGTGTGCTGGGGATTCGTCAGCGCGTACAGGTCGACGAGCGGCGTGCCGACGGCGGCGGCAATGTGCGCCGGGCCGGTGTTGCCGGTGACGAGGAGCGCGGCCGAGCGGATCAGGGCGCCAAGCTCGCCCAGGTCGAGCTTGCCGATCAGCGGGAAGGTGGGGCCGACCCAGCTTTCCTCGAGCGGTCGCAGCCATTGTGCTTCGGAGCGATCGCCGGTCAGGATCATCGGATAGCAGAGCCGCGTCCCCAACAAACCGATCAGCACCAGCCAATGCCGTAGCGGATAGCGCCGCGACGGTGCGCTGGCGCCGGCGTGCAGCACCAGGTAGGGCGCCGCCGGATCGATGCCTGCGTTCGTCAGCAGCGAGTGTACCTGTCGTTCGGACGCATCAGGCACGACGAAGGAGAGCGTCGTGTCCGCCGTCCGGCAACCGATCTGCGCGACAAGGTCGAGCTGGCGCTGCACTTCATGGCGTGTCGCACCTTCGCGCTCCGGTTCGGGCACCCAGTGGCTGAGCAGCTGGTAGGGATTCTCGCGACAGGACGCCAGCCGCAGCGGGATGCCGGCCAGGTGGCACAGCATTGCAGCCGGCAGCGGGCTTTGCGACCAGGACGTGAAGATGACGGCCGCATCGAAGCGCCGGGAGGCCAGGTCGGCGACGCAGGCCTGCACGACCGATTCTTGCAAGAACTCCTCGTGTTTCATCCATGGCGCCTTGAGCGTGACGACGTCGTCCAGTTCCGGCACGTGCCTTGCGGCGGCCGCGCCCGATGGCGAAGTGAGCAGCGTCAGCCGGCATCCAGGCAGCGAGTCGCGCAGCGCACGGAAGGCTGGGGTGCACATCAGCACGTCGCCGAGCGAATCGAGGCGCACGCACAGGATGCGCCGCGCGTGCCGCCAGGCCCGGGTCGACTCGCCGTTCATCTGGCCTCTTCGTGGCTGGCGATGAGGACGGCGGCGGCGTACAGGTCGGGCGCCATGCGGGTGGGCACGCGGCGCGGGCCGAGGCGCCATTCGGTCTCGTTGCCATTGTCGATCAGGAGGGTGCGGCAGCCCGCGCGGTTGCCGGCCTCGACGTCGTGCAGGATGTCGCCCACCATCCAGGAGGCGCGCAGGTCGATGCCGTGCTCGAGCGCGGCCTTGAGCAGCATGCCGGGCGAGGGCTTGCGGCAGGCGCAGACCATGGCGTAGGCCCCCACCGTGCCGAGCGGGTGATGGGGGCAATAATAAAAACCGTCCATCGTCAGGTTTTCGCGGAACAGCAGGTCGGCCAGGCGGTCGGCCACGGGCCCCATCGCTTCCTCGCCGAAGCAGCCGTGGGCGATGCCGGACTGGTTGGTGATGACGAAGAAGCGGTAGTCGAGCCGCGCCAGCAGGCGCAGCGCCGCGCCGGCGCCGCTCACGAGGCGGATGCGGCGTGGCTCGACGTTGTAGGGCAGGTCGTCGACCAGGGTGCCATCCTTGTCGAGGAAGATCGCTTTCATAGGGAGTGAGTCAGTCAGGGCCAGGAGGTTTCGCGCAGCGGCAGGACGGTCAGTTCGGCCACCACGGTGGTCGGCGGAAGCAGCAGCACCGCGTGGATCGCCTCGGCGACGTCCTGTGGATCCTGCAGGGCGGAGGGATCGAGCTCCGGGAAGCGTTCCAGCAGGAAGGGCGTGCGCATGCCGCCGGCCACCACGGCCGTGACGCGGATATTGTCGGCGCGCAGCTCGGCATGCAGGGCGTGCGAGAGGCCGAGCAGCCCCCATTTGCTGGCGTGGTAGGCGCTGGCGTTGGGCCAGGCGCGCTTGGCGGCGGTGGAGGCGATGTTGACGATGTGGCCGCTGCCCAGGCGGCGCATCGCGTCGGCGGCGTATTTCGAGAGCAGGAAGGGGGCGGTCAGGTTGGTGCCCACCACGCGCATCCAGTCCGCTTCCAGCATCTCGGAGATCGGCAGGGTGACGTCGGTGCCGGCATTGTTGACGAGGATGTCGAGCCGGCCGAAATGGTCGAGCGCCTGGCGCACTGCGTGGCCGCTAGATGCCGGGTCGGCGATGTCGACGCTCAGCGCGTGCGCCTGCACGCCGTGGCGGCGCAGGCCTGTCATGTGGTCGATCAGGCGGGCTTCCTGCAGGTCGACGCCGAGGATGTCGGCGCCGGATGCGGCCAGGCGCTGCGCCAGGGCGGCGCCCAGGCCGCTCGCCGCGCCGGTGACGAGGGCGGCCTTGCCCTGCAGGGGGAAATGATCTTCTCGCGTCATGATGTGGATCCTCAGCTTGGAAGGATGGCGGGTACGACGGCCGGCCGGGTCTCGGTCAGCACCTCGCGATAGACGGCCAGCAGCTGGCTGGCCACGTGGCACCAGGTGTAGTGCTCGCAGGCGCGGCGCCGGCCGGCCTCGCCCATCGCTTGCGCCAGGTCGGGGTGGCGGTGCAGGCGCGCCAGGCGCTCGGCGAGGGCCTCGGGGTCGCGCGAGGGAATCAGGAAGCCGGTGACGCCGTCGCTGACCGTGCTCTTGATGCCGCCAACCTCGGAGCCGATGACGGGACGGGCGCAGGCCATGGCTTCGACCGGGGTGATGCCGAAGGGCTCGTACCAGGGCGTGCTGGCGAACACATTGGCGGCGCTGTAGTAGTCGCGCAGCGCCGCGCGCGGCTGCTGGCCGGCGAAGCGCACGTGGGCCGCGACGCCGAGGTCGGCCGCCACGCTGCGCAGGCGCGCCAGTTCGACCGCGTCGCTGGGTGCGGCGCCCGTGGTGTCGCCGCCGACGATCAGGAGTTCGGCGTCGATGCCGTGGCGTCGGCGCAGCATGGCCACGCCCTGGATCACGGTGTCGACACCCTTGCGCGGCACCATGCGGCCCAGTTGCAGGACGATGAAGCGGGTGTTGTCCAGCCCCAGGCGGGCGCGGGCGTCGAGCATGGGCACCGGCCACAGCTCGTCGGGCGAGAAGCCGCAGGGGGCCACCGTGATGCGCGAGGGCGGGGCGCCGTACAGGCGCTCCATGTCGTGGCGGTCTTGCGGACATTCGGCGATGATGCGGTCGGCCGCGCGCATCAGGCCGGCTTCGATGCGCATGCGCGCGATGGGGAAGGTGTCGGCCGTGCCCTGGGCGCGCCGGCGCACCCGCCCCAGCGCGTGGAAGGTGATCACGAAGGGCAGGCCGAGGGTCTGCTTCAGGTGCTCGGCGACCATGCCGGACATGAAGAAGTTGGCGTGCACGATGTCGTATTCGATCGGCTGGCGCCGCACGAAGCGGGTGACGAAGCGGGCAAAGGCGTCCATGTGGGGCAGCAGCTGCTCTTTCGGCACGTAGCGCGCCGGCCCCGCGGGGACGTGGATGACGCGCACGCCGTCGGCCCAATGCACCACCTGGCGCTGCCCCGGGGCGTCGCGCCGCGTGAAGACGTCGACCCCGTGCCCGGCATGCGCCAGCTCGCGCGCGAGCTGGGCCACATAGACGTTCTGGCCGCCACAGTCGATGCTGCCGGGAGCGGACAGGGGCGAGGCGTGTTCGCTGATGATGGCGATGCGGTGGCGCAGCCTGGAGGGCCTGGGGCCGGCGCCGGCCGGCAGCGGCGAGGGTGCCCCATCCTGCCCCGTGCTCTGGTCTGCGTCCTGTTCCGCATCCTGCAGGGCGGTCTGCACTTCGCTGATTTTCATACGTTCTCCTGCCTGGTGGGGGCGGCGGCGGAACGGCTGCCACTGCCGCCGGTTCCGGTGACGTGGCGCAGCGCGGCATCCCAGTCGCTGCTGAAGCGGCCGATCGAGAAGCGCGCGCGGGCGGTGCGGCGCGCGCCTTCGCCGAGCTGGCGGGCAAGCAGCGGGTCGTCGATCAGTTCCTGCATGTGGCCGAGCAGGGCCGGGAGGTGCGTGCCGGTAAAACCCGACACGCCGTTCTCGATGACGGTCGCCATCTCGGCGGTGCGGAGGGCCACCACGGGCAGGCCGGCCATCATGGCTTCGATCACGGCCAGGCCCAGGCTCGAGTAGCGGATGGGGCTGAACAGGAAGCGGTAGCGCGCCATGAAGGCGGGCAGCCGGGCGTGCTCGACCTCGCCGATGCCGCCGAGTTCGTCGGCCGCCATGCCGACCAGGTCGAGCGGCACGGTCTGGCGCGCCTGCAGGAAGAGATCCGGCCCCATGCGGCGCCCGCGCCGCCCGAGGTGGTTGCTGACCACCAGGCCGCGCGCCAGCTCGCCGGTATGCGGCAGGCCGGGTGTCTCGGGCACGCCGTGCTCGATGACCTGGACATGCGTGCGGCCGCTGTCCCACATCAGCGCATTGAACGGGGTCACGTGCACCAGCAGCACGCCGGGATCGTCGACCGGGTGGCGGCTGTTGGTGGGATGGGCGAGGGGCGGATCGTGTTCAAGGTAGATGCGCGGCAGCGCGCGCTGGGCGGGCGTGAGGAGCTCGAACTGGTCTTTCTCCCACTGGTAGTCGTCCTGGAACAGGATGCAGTCGAATTCCCGCTCGCGGGCCTGCTCGGCCGGCAGGTCGATCACGTTGTCGCGCCAAGGCATGCTGCCGCAGCGTCCGCCATAGCCGGGCGGGCAGCCGGGCCGGGACAGCACATGGAAATCGTGCGGTGCATGCGACAGGTAGTGCAGGTAGCTGCCGTGGGTGTGCCAGGTAAGCACCTTCAGTCTGCGCATGGCGGCCTCAGGCGAAGCGGACGCGGTAGCGCAGCGCGCCCATCAGGCGCCAGAACACGGCCAGCGGCGGGAGCAGGGCGGAGGTGAGGACCAGGTCGGCGACGTGGGCCGGCGTGTGCGCGACGCCGCGGAGGCGGTGCGCGCACAGGCGGATGGTGAGCATCAGCCAGGCGGCGAAGGCAAGCGTCGCGAAGATGGTGAGGCCCACGAGCAGGCTTGCCAGCCCCAGCAGCAGCATGGCGACGATGAGGTAGTGGTCCCAGCGCGGGCGCGGCTCGATCTTCTGGCGGTAGAGGGCCGGGTGTTTCTTGTACAACAGGGCGTCGAACACCGCGTGGCGGATCTGCAGCAGGCTGGCGCCCCAGGGCACCGGCCGGACCGGGTGCACCACGAGGGCGCGCGGCGCACGCCCGATGGCGATGCCGTGTTCCAGCAGGCGGAAGTGCATGTCGGCGTCGCTGCCGCGCGGGACATTGAAGCGCTCGTCGAAACCCTCCAGGCGTTCCAGTACCGGTTTGCGGAAGAAGCAATTGGCGCTGGTGAAGTCGGCCTCTTCCAACACGCGCGCACTGCGCTGCTGCTCCGTGGGACGGGCCGGCACCGGCGTGCGGATGCGGCCGCAGACGACATCGAGGCCGTCGTGGAAGGCGGCCAGGCCCTCGGCCAGCCAGGTGGGTTCGGGCACCGCGTCGTCGCTGGTGAAGGCGACGATGGGCGCACGCGCCGCCCGCCAGCCGCGGTTGCGCGCCGAGGCCGGGCCGCTCGGCCCGGAATTGGCCACATAGGACAGGCGTGGCCCGCGCTCGAGGGTGCGGGTGCGCCAGCCGGCCACCAGGTGCAGGGTGTTGTGGTTGGGTTCGTCGTCGACGACGATGATCTCGAAGCGCTGCGGATCGAGCTGCTGGCGCATCAGGGCGTCCAGGTTGCGATCGAGCAGGTCCATGCGGCCACAGGCAGGCACCACCACCGAAACCGCGAGCGTTGCGTCATCCGTTGCAGGCATCTCCACCTCCGCGTTGGTCCGCCGCCCTGCCGCATGCGGGTCGCTTCGTGCGACACGAGGCGCGCCCGTGAAGGCGCGGCGATGCTGGCAAGGAGGCGTGTTGAGTGCGGTTGGAGTGGGCGCCTAACGGTTGGGTTCCGCTCGACGGATGGGCCTTGGAGGTGGATCAAGCGTCGGCGCGGCCCGGCGGATTGCCGGGCCTGCCTGTATGAAGTGGGCGCAACGCGCAAGCCGCGCTGCGCCCCTTGCGCTCAGCCGCGCGAAAAGCCGGTATCGTCGTCCATCTTGCGGTCGCCCGCCAGGCGGTTGGCGCCTGCCGGGCTCTTGGGCAGGCCGCCGCCGAGGTCGTTCGACTCGTGGACCGGGTTCTTTTCGGCGTCCACGCTTTGCGCCGGATGCCAGCCCGGATTGTCGGCGCGCGGGCCGCTGTTGCCGGGGCTGCGCGGCAGGCCGCCGCTGACGTCGTTCGACTCGTGTACCACGGGCGTGTCCGGCACAGGGGCCTGGCCCTCACGGCCGGCCGCGCCGGTCTGCGATCCGCTGCGGTCGGTGCTGGTTTGCCGGTTCTGGTCCTTTTGCTCGTTCATGCGTCCCTCCCTTGCTGGTTGCGGTGGGGGCCGACCGCCATGCCCGTGCCTTCGCCCTGCTTTTCACTCTGCCGGTTGCCATAGCCGACCTGGGCGGTCGTGCCCTGCGACTGGTAGGTGCCCGGCGGCACGTCGTGGTGACGGCCCAGGGAGCCGCCCTGCAGCTCGGGCTGGGCGGCGTTCTGCGGATTCATCACGTGCGTGTCCTGGGTGTGGCCGGCCTGGTTGGCCGGGTGGGCGCGCAGGTCGGTGCCGGAATGCGGGTCGCGGTGGCCGACCGGCTGTTCGAGCAGGCCCCATGCCTGCGAATGCTGTTCCATCTGGCGCTGGTGGCTGTCGGTGATGCCCTGCTGGGGACCGGAGCCGCCAGTCTGCTGGCTTTGCAGGGAACCGCCCGGCAGGTCGTCGGGCACGGCGCCCGCCAGCGTGGTTTCATTGTCTGCACGCGCGCCGTCTTCGGCCGCGACTTCCTGCTGACCCATGCGCGAAGGATCTTGCGCGCCCTGCATTTCGTTCTCGCCGCGGATCACCGGCTGCTGGTCGGGCGATTGCGGATAGGTATGGTCCAGCGGGCCGCTCGTCGTATTGCCCTTGGCGCCCGGCGTCCATTTCTCGTTGGCGCCGTTATTGGTCTGGTTGTTGAATTCGCTGCGTTGATTCGCGTCCATGTCGACTCCTTTCATCGCGTGTCGAGGCGCGCATATGCCGCCTGATACTGCCATGATGCGCGCCGCATCCCTGTTCCAGTATAGGAAGACGTAGGGGTGCCGTGTAGGACTGTTACTGAAGACTTTGTTGACTACTGGAAGTACATTTTCGCTGGTGCATTTTCTGTCGCGCGAAGTCCTACAAAGTCATCTGAAAGCGTCCTATACCCTCATCCAATTGCACTGCCTAAGATGATTTCGCGCTCACTCATCGGAGTGACGGAACAGCCTGCCGCAGGACGCGGCGGTTTATAAGTGAACAGGGAGAAGATCATCATGGCCTCAGGTAATCAAGGTAACAAGCAGGGTAGCAACCAGGGCGGCAACAGCCAGAGCAGCGGCACCCGCAACCGCGGTTTCGCTTCGATGGATCCGGCCCGCCAGCGTGAAATCGCCAGCCAGGGTGGCAAGGCAGCCCACGCCAAGGGCACTGCCCACGAATTCACCTCGGAAGAGGCACGCCGTGCCGGCAGCATGAGCCATGGCAACCGCCAGTCGGCCAGCGCCGGTTCGGGTGGCCCGTCGCGCGCCGCGTCCGCCAAGGGCGGCCGTGCTTCGCAGGGCGGCAACCGCGGCGGCTCGAAAGAGTAAGCCGGCCGGCAAGCGCGCTGCCGCGGGACGGCAGCGCGCGTGAGGCAGGACCACGGGGAGCGCGAGCTCCCCGTTTTGTTTCCGATACCACACTATTTGCTTGGGGGATGAGTTAGAATCGCAGCGCCTTTTCCAACCTTTCCCTAGGATTTACGTCGTGAAATCAGCGGTCATTCGTCAAGTCAAGAGCATGTCCATGTCGTGCGACAAGGTCGGCAACCTGTTGCTGGTCAAGTTCACCTCGCACGGCGCGAGCGATGTGAGCATCCAGGTGCCGGCCAACATCGTGTTCTGGCTCCTCAAGCACCTGCCCGTCAACCAGGATCCGCGCCTGCAGCCGCCGCCGGCCCCTAACCCGATCACGCAGCAGGACTGGGACAATCCCTACACCCCGCGTGCCGAGTATGTGCAGTGCAAGGAACTGCCGGGCAAGCTGCGCATGCAGTTCGTCTCGAACGCCAAGGAAGACCTGGTGGTCGTGCTGGACCGCAGCAACGTCGAACTGATGCGCCAGGTGATGCTCGCCTACACCAAGGACCTGATCGACCTCGACGCACAGTAAGAAATCCGGCGCGGCGCCGGAGCGGGCAGGGTGCCTGCCTTATGATTGCCGGTAGTCGCGCGCCCCAGGCGCCCGTGCCTTCGCAACCATCAAGGATCAGCCATGCCCATCAAAATCAGCCAGACCTTCGACTCCGGCGCCATCGAGGTCGTCAACGCGAGCAGCCCGAAACAGATCGACCTGAACCTGCGCAAGGATTCGCACGCCGACATCCACCAGTGGTTCCACTTCCGCCTGCAGGGCGCGCGCGGCCAGGCCTGCACGATCCGCTTCCTGAACGCCGGCCAGGCGACCTATCCGAAGGGCTTCGAGGACTACCAGGTCGCGGCCAGCTACGACACCGAGAACTGGTTCCGCGTGCCGACCAGCTTCGACGGCCAGGTAATGAGCGTCAACCACACGCCCGAACTCGACAGCATCTACTACGCCTACTTCGAACCCTACACCTGGGAGCGCCACCTGCGCCTGCTCGGTGAAGTGGCCGAGAACCCGATCGCGCGCGTGCACGACATCGGCACCACGATCGACGGCCGCGACATGAACCTGGTCGTGATCGGCAATCCGCAGGCGGAAAAGAAGATCTGGGTGATCGCCCGCCAGCACCCGGGCGAAACCATGGCCGAATGGTTCGTCGAGGGCATGATGGATGCGCTGCTCGATGACGCCAACCCGGTGTCGCGCAAGCTCCTGCAGCGCGCCGTGTTCTACATCGTGCCGAACATGAACCCGGACGGCTCGGTGCGCGGCAACCTGCGCACCAATGCGGCCGGCGCCAACCTGAACCGCGAGTGGATGACCCCCTCGCTCGAGCGCAGCCCGGAAGTGCTGTGCGTGAAGGAAAAGATCCACGAGACGGGCGTCGACATGTTCTTCGACATCCATGGCGACGAAGCCTTGCCGTACAACTTCGTGGCCGGCAGCGAGATGCTGGCCGACTTCACCCCGGAACGCCTGGAAGAGCAGAACGCCTTCATCCAGCGCTACATGGCGGCCAGCCCGGACTTCCAGAACGTCTACGGCTACGCGGCCAGCAAGTATAACGAGGAACTCCTGACCCTGGCCTCCAAGTACATCGGCCACACCTTCAAGTGCCTGTCCCTGACGCTGGAAATGCCGTTCAAGGACAACGCCAACCTGCCCGACCAGCACGTCGGCTGGAACGGCGCACGCAGCGCGGCCCTGGGCGCGGCGATCCTGCAGCCGATCCTGCAGACGCTCGACTAAAAGGAAACCGCCGTGGGCGTCGAAATCGAGCGCAAGTTCCTGGTCTCCAGCGATGCCTGGCGCACGCTGGGCGAGCCGGTCCTGCTGCGCCAGGGCTACCTGAGCGCCGACCCGGTGCGCACGGTGCGCGTGCGCATCGAGGGCGCGCAGGGCGTGCTCACCATCAAGAGCAAGAACGAAGGCGCCAGCCGCGGCGAATGGGAATACCCGATTCCGCTGCAGGACGCCGAGGAACTGCTCGACCGCCTGTGCGAACGCCCCCTCGTCGAAAAATACCGGCGCCGCATCGACTTCAAGGGCTTCACCTGGGAAGTCGATGAATTCCTGGGCGAGAACGCCGGCCTGGTGGTGGCCGAGATCGAGCTGCCGGCCGAGGACACCGTCTTCGACCTGCCCGACTGGATCGGCGAGGAAGTCACCGGCGAGCGCCGCTACTACAACTCCAGCCTGATCAGGCTGCCTTACTCGAAGTGGACCACGCCATGATCCAGGCATCACGCCGCAGCCTGCTGGCATTCACGGTTGCGGCAACGTTTGCCGCGCTGCTGCCCGCCGGCGCCGCGGCCCAACAGAGCTATTTCCCGCCGAGCGGAGAATGGGCGCGCAAAGCGCCCGCCGAACTCGGGATCGACGCGCAAGCCCTGGCGAACGCCGTGCAGTTCGCGCAAGCGCACGAAACCAAACGCGCCCTCGATTTCTCGGACCAGGAAGCGACCTTCGGAGCCCGCCTGGGCTCGATGCCGACCCGGCGTGCGCATACCAACGGCCTGGTGATCTACAAGGGCTATGTGGTCGCGGAATTTGGCGACACCAGCTTTGTCGACCCGACCTATTCGGTGGCCAAGAGCATCCTGGCGACGGTCGCCGGCGTGGCCGTGCGCGACGGCCGCCTGCTGGTGGATGAGCCGGTTGCAAAACGCGTGGACGATGGCGGCTATGCCTCGGCGCGCAACAGCCAGGTGACGTGGAAGCAGCACCTGCAGCAGGAGTCGGAGTGGGAAGGCAGCTTGTGGGGCAAGAATGCCGACTTCATCGGCCGGTCAGCCTTCGGGGCAGGGGAGCGCAAGCCGCGCACCCTGCAGGCGCCGGGCAGCTTCTACGAGTACAACGACGTGCGCATCAACCGCTTCGCACTGTCGCTGCTGCGCGTGTTCGGCAAGCCCGTTCCGGACGTGTTCCAGCAGGAGGTGATGGACCCGATCGGCGCCTCCAACACGTGGAAGTGGGTGCCCTACCATAACAGCTATGTGGAACTGAACGGCAAGCAGGCGCCCTCGGTGAGCGGCGGCACCCGCTGGGGCGGCGGCATGTGGATCAATTCCTGGGACATGGCGCGCTTCGGCTACCTGTGGCTGCGCAAGGGGGCGTGGAACGGCAAGCAGATCCTGCCCCCAAGCTATGTGCAGGCGGCCTTGACGCCAAGCGCCCACGGACCGGACTACGGCTACCTGTGGTGGCTCAACACCAAGGGCAAGAACCTGCCCGGCCTGCCCGCGAATGCCTACGCCGCCCTCGGCGCCGGCAGCAACACCATCCTCGTCTCGCCCGACCACGACCTCGTGATCGTCTGGCGTTGGCATGCCGGCAACGTGGCCGACTTCGCCACCCGGGTGATCGCCAGCCTTCCGCGCTGATCTTCCCGCAAGTCCTGCTCAACGGCCCGCATCTGCGGGCCGTTTCATTGTGCGCCCAGCATGGGCGCACTCTTGTGGGTGAAAGTCCCGCCGTAAGCTGACCACAGCGAGCGAAGTGAAGCGCAACTGCGTGAGGGCGACCGAGCGTGGGGAGGAAGCGTGGAGCGAA
>JBFLVV010000064.1:0-31366 GCA_040758275.1 Pseudomonadota bacterium | reverse complement strand
CAGGTGTCGATCTCGGCCTTCATGGCCACAAAAGTCTCGGTCTTCGACTGCTTCGGCGCTTCCGGTTCGTCGCGGTAGCCAGGCACCGCCTGGCCATCGACGTAGCCGCTGCGGTACTGGCCGCGCACGATGTTCTGCGACAGGGTGGTCGGGGTAAAACGCTTCAGCGAGCGCAGCACCTGCAGCTTGGCGTCGCGCACGGCGTCCGGCGCGATCGAGGTCGGCGGCTCCATGGCGACGATACACAGCAGCTGCAGCAGGTGGTTCTGCAGCATGTCGCGCAGCGCGCCCGAGGTGTCGTAATAGCCCAGGCGGTTGCCCACGCCGATCTTCTCGGCGATGGTGATCTGCACGTCCGAAATCCACTCGCGGCGCCACAGTGGCTCGAACAGGATGTTCCCGAAGCGCAGGGCCATCAGGTTCTGCACGGTCTCCTTGCCGAGGTAGTGGTCGATCCGGTAGATCTGCGACTCGGCGAAGACCTTGCCGACGTCCAGGTTGATTCTCTTGGCCGAAGCCAGGTCGCGGCCCAGCGGCTTTTCCAGCACCACGCGCGAATTCGGCGTCGCCAGGTTAGTTGCGGCCAGGTTGTCGCAGATGGTTGCGAACAGGTGGGGAGGCGTCGCCAGGTAATAAACGCGGGTCAGCGATTCGTCGGGGCGCAGCACCTCGACCAGCGGGGCGTAGGTCTTCACATCGGTGGCGTTCAGGGCCACGTAGACGATGCGCTTCAGGAAGCGCGCCCAGGTCGCCTCGCTCGGTGTTTCCTTGATGTTCGGCTTCGAGTTCTTCTCGACGAACTGGAGGAAGTCTTCCTGCGAGAAGTCGTCGCGGCCGACGCAGATGATGCGGGCGCTGTCGGGCAGGTCGTCGCAGACGTCACGCGCGTACATCGCAGGGAGGAGCTTGCGCATCGCAAGGTCACCGCTGCCGCCGAAGAAGACGAGATCGAAATCGGAAAGGGCCATGGGTTTCTTCAGAAGGGAATGGAAGCTTTGTGTAAATTTACTACACAGATAAGCGTCAAGCAAGAAAATCTACTACGGAATGGCTGGGTTTGGTAGGGTGGTCGGCTTCGCCGACCGCGCGTTCAAACAGTGCGTGAGCAGTATGTTCAGCATCCATTCACACCTGAGTTGAACGCGCGTTCGGCAGAGCCGAACACCCTACCGGTGCACGTATTCGGGCTCTTCGCGGCCTGCAACGTCGACACGAATCGACAGCACCTTGCCGCTGAGCGGAGACTGTTCCAGCTCCTCAGCCGAGCGCCCATGGCTGGCGCTCGTGATGTAGAGCGTGCGCAGGTCGGAGCCGCCGAAGGCGACCGAGGTCGGGCAGCGCACGGGCAGCAGGATTTCGCGCAGGATCTCGCCGTTCGGCGCGATGCGCAGCACGCGGCCGCCTTCGAACATCGCCACCCAGTAGGCGCCTTCACTGTCGATCGTCGCGCCGTCCGGGCGGCCACCGTAGTCGGCAGCGGCTTTGTCTGTCGAGAAGGTCTTGATGGTGCGCCCGTTCGAATGCGCGCCGGTCGCCGGGTCGTAGTCGTAGCAGTCGATCCGATGCGTGGTCGTGTCGGCATGGAACATGGTGCGGCCATCCAGGCTCCAGGCCAGGCCGTTCGAGTTCGTCATGCCGCCCGCCCAGGCCTGGCGCAGCTGGCCGCGCTCGAGCACGTACATCTCGGCCGCCGGCTTGTCGCGCGGCTCGTACATGGTGCCGACCCAGAAGCGGCCCGCCGGGTCGACGCGGCCGTCGTTGAAGCGCACGATCTTCGTATCGTAGGGTGCGTCGGCGATCGGGGTTTCCTTGCCGCTGGTCGTGTTCAGGCAGACCAGACCCGTGCGCGTCGAGACGATCAGGTTGTTGTCGCCATCGACGGCCAGCGCCGAGGGCTCCGAACCCATCTTCCAGTACGTATACTTGCCGCTTGCCGGGTGGACGCGGTTGACCGTGTGGCCGTTGATGTCCACCCAGTACAGCGCCGACTCGACCTCGTGCCAGGTCGCCGCTTCACCGACGAGCATGGGCGCGTCGTGCACTACCTCGAATTTTTCCGTTGCCATGTATATGAGAGGGTTCGGTTCAGAACGCGGCCTTGGCGCGTGCGATCAGGCCGTTGGTGGAGCTGTCGTGACTCAGTTTACCGTCCTTCGGCTGGGGTTCGCCCAGAAGCTCGGCTTCGATCTTCTTCGCCAGCACCTTGCCCAGTTCAACGCCCCACTGGTCGAAACTGTTGACATTCCAGATCACGCCCTGCACAAAGGTCTTGTGCTCGTACAGCGCGATCAGGGCGCCGAGGGTGCTCGGCGTCAGGCGTTCCATCAGGATGGTGTTGCTCGGACGGTTGCCCGGGAAGGTCTTGTGCGGCGCCAGGCGTTCGATTTCGTCAAGCGGCAGGCCCTGGGCCTGCAGGTCGGCGCGCACCTCGTCGATGGTCTTGCCCTTCATGAAGGCTTCCGACTGGGCGAAGCAATTGGCCAGCAGGGCGGTGTGGTGGTTCTCCATCTCGTGCGCGGGGCGCAGGGCGGCGATGAAGTCGATCGGGGTCAGGTCGGTGCCCTGGTGCAGCAGCTGGAAGTAGGCGTGCTGGCCATTGGTGCCCGGCTCGCCCCAGATCGCCGGGCAGGTCGGGGTGTCGACCGGCTCGCCTTCGCGGGTCACGCACTTGCCGTTGCTCTCCATGTCGAGCTGCTGCAGGTAGGCCGGGAAGCGGTTCAGGTCCTGGTGGTAGGGCGCGATGGTGACCGAATGCGCGTCCAGGAACTCGCGGTTCCAGAAGCCGACAAGGGCGAGCAGCATCGGCATGTTCTGCTCGACCGGGGCGGTGCGGAAGTGCTCGTCCAGGGCGTGGGCGCCGGCCAGGAAGTCGCTGAAGTAGCCGAAGCCGACGGCCAGCGCGACCGACAGGCCGATCGCCGACCACACGGAGTAGCGGCCGCCGACCCAGTCCCAGAAGGGGAACATATTGGCGGGGTCGATGCCGAAGGCCTTGATCGCCTCGGTATTGGTCGAGACGGCGACGAAATGCTTGACCAAGGCTTCTTCAGGCGCACGCTCGAGGAACCAGCTGCGCGCGGTCTGTGCGTTCATCATGGTCTCGGCCGTGGTGAAGGTTTTCGAGGCGACGATGAAGAGCGTGGTTTCCGGATCGACCTGGGCGAGGGCCGCATCCATGTCGTGGCCGTCGACGTTCGACACGAAGTGCATCTTCAGGCGTGGATGGGTGTAGTGGCGCAAGGCCAGCACGACCATCTTCGGGCCGAGGTCGGAGCCGCCGATGCCGATGTTGACGATGTCGGTGATGGGCTTGCCGGTGTGGCCCAGCCATTCGCCGCTGCGCACGGCGTCGGTGAAGGTCCGGATGCGGTCGAGCACCGCGTGCACGTCGGCGTTAACGTCCTGGCCGTCGACCACCAGCTTCGCACCGCGCGGGGCGCGCAGGGCGGTGTGCAGGACGGCGCGGTTCTCGGTATTGTTGATGCGCTCGCCCGCGAACATTGCGTCGCGGCGCGCCTCCACGCCGCGCTCGCGCGCCAGCTCTGCCAGCAGTTCAAGCGTGCGCCCGTCGAGGCGATTTTTTGAATAGTCTAGGAACAGCCCCGCGGCCTCGACCGAGAGTTTCTCGAAGCGCTGGGGATCGGCAGCGAAGAGGCTGCGCATTTCCCAGTCTTCCGCCTGGGCGGCATGGTTTTCGAGGGCTTGGAAGCTGGCGGTGCTGGTAAGGGAAGGCGTGCGCATGGGGTCGGTGTTGAAGAAACAATATTGTCAAGTGCAGATTATCGAATAATACAGGAAGCTAGCGTAAATTCACTACAGAAAAATGTAGGCTGGGCGGGTCTCCCGCCTACGCGGTCAACGGGCGCACGCAAATTGATGTGTTTCCCCAAACCGCGAATGTGATCTGACCGCGTGGGCGGGGAACCCGCCCACCCTACGAAAATCCGCTCTGCCACCGTCCATGGTCGCAGAGTGCCTTCACATTCCTGCAACCGTCAAAAATCTGTAGTAAAATTTCAGATACCAAATTCAAGAAGGAACGATCATGGCGCTGCACCCCGTAGTCGAACAGGTAACGAACCGGATCATCAAGCGAAGCCGCCCCTCGCGCGCGGCCTACCTCGCCCACCTCGAAGCGGCCCGCATCCAGGGCGTGCAGCGCGGCGCGCTTTCGTGCACCAACCTGGCGCACGGCTTTGCCGCCTTCCCGGCCAACGACAAGCTGAAACTCAAGGAATACAAGAAGCCCTCGGTCGCCATCGTCTCGTCCTATAATGACATGCTGTCGGCCCACCAGCCCTTCGAGTATTTCCCGCAGGTGATCAAGGAAGCCGTGCGCGAAGTCGACGCGGTCGCCCAGTTCGCGGGCGGCGTGCCGGCCATGTGCGACGGCGTGACCCAGGGCCAGCCGGGCATGGAGCTGTCGCTGTTCTCGCGCGACACCATCGCGATGGCGACCGCCGTGGCGATGTCCCACAATATGTTCGACGCGGCCCTGTACCTGGGCATCTGCGACAAGATCGTGCCGGGCCTGCTCATCGGCGCACTGCACTTCGGCCACATCCCGGGCATTTTCGTTCCGGGCGGCCCGATGACCACCGGGATCTCGAACAAGGAAAAGGCGGCCATCCGCCAGCGCTACGCCAAGGGCGAAGCCACCCGCGACGAGCTGCTCGAGGGCGAATCGAAGTCCTACCACGGCGCCGGCACCTGTACCTTCTACGGCACCGCCAACAGCAACCAGATGCTGATGGAGATGATGGGCCTGCACATGCCGGGTTCCGCCTTCATCACCCCGGGCACCCCGCTGCGCGACGCATTGACGCGCGCTGCATCCCAACAGGCGGTGAAGATTTCGCAGCAGGGCGGCGACTATATGCCGATCGGCCGCATCGTGGACGAAAAGAGCATCGTCAACGCCATCGTCGCGCTGCACGCGACCGGCGGTTCGACCAACCATACCCTGCACCTGGTGGCGATCGCGCGCGCCGCGGGCATCGTGATCGACTGGAACGACTTCGACGAGCTGTCCAAGGTGGTGCCTTCGCTCACCCGCATCTACCCGAACGGCGAAGCCGACGTGAACCACTTCCAGGCCGCCGGCGGCCCGGGCTTCATCATCCGCGAACTGCTCGATGCCGGCCTGGCCCACGAAGACGTCAACACCATCCTCGGCCACGGCCTGCGCGCCCACTGCAAGGAGCCCTTCCTGGGCGAGGACGGCAAGGTCGTGTTCCGCGACGTGCCCGAACAATCGGGCGACGAAGCCGTGCTGCGCCCGGCCAGCAACCCCTTCGCCAACAACGGCGGCATGGTGCTGGTGCAGGGCAACCTGGGCCGCGCCGTGATGAAGATCTCGGCGGTGAAGTCCGACTACCACGTGATCGAGGCACCGGCCATCACCTTCGACTCGCAGGAAGCCTTCATGGACCGCTACAAGGCCGGCGAACTGAATCGCGACTTCGTGGCCGTGATCCGCTTCCAGGGCCCGCGCGCCAACGGCATGCCGGAGCTGCACGCCCTGACCCCGGCGCTGTCGAACCTGCAGGACGCCGGCTTCAAGGTCGCGATGGTGACCGACGGCCGCATGTCGGGCGCGTCCGGCAAGGTGCCGGCGGCGATCCACGTGTCGCCCGAGATCCTGGCCGGCGGCCCGCTCGGCCTGGTGCGCGACGGTGACCTGATCCGCGTGAACGCCACCACCGGCGAACTCGACGCCCTGGTGCCGGACGAGGTGTGGGCGGCGCGCAGCATGGCCACCGCCGACCTGTCCAAGAGCCACATCGGCATGGGCCGCGAGCTGTTCGCGATGTTCCGTGCCCATTCCAGCCCGGCGGAGCAGGGGGCGGCCAGCTTCCCGCTGCCGTCGCCGATCGACACCACCGTACCGCTGCACGAAGGCGCCCACGTCGAAGAAGGGCAGCCGGGTTCGGACGAAGATTTTCTCTTCAGGACGCAAAAATAATGGGACAAACCATGGGACAAATGAGCTTACTTGAAATCATGCGCTCGGCGAGCGTCATCCCCGTCATCGCCATCGACGATCCAGACCACGCCGTTCCGCTGGCGAAGGCCCTGGTGGCGGGCGGTATCCGCGTGCTGGAAGTCACGCTGCGTACCGAGCACGGCCTGCAGGCCATCCGTGACATGAGCCAGGTCGAAGGCGCCATCGTCGGCGTGGGCACGCTCACCCAGCCGCACGAATTCGAAGCCTCGCGCGACGCGGGCGCGGTGTTCGGCGTCTCGCCGGGCCTGACCGCCACCATGATCGAAGCGGCGAAGAAGAGCGGCCTGCCGCTGCTGCCGGGCGTGATGACCCCGTCCGAAGTGATGGCCGCGCGCGAGCACGGCTTCAAGCAGCTGAAGCTGTTCCCGGCGGTGCCGGCGGGCGGCGTCGGCATGCTGGGTGCGATCGCCGGTCCGCTGCCGGACGTGACCTTCTGCCCGACCGGCGGCATCTCGATCGAGACCGCGCCGAAGTTCCTGGCCTGTAAGAACGTGGCCTGCGTGGGCGGCTCCTGGCTCACGCCGAAGGACCTGATCGCTGCCGGCGACTGGGCCGGCATCACCGAACTGGCGAAAGCGGCTTCCGCGCTGCGTGCTGCATAACAGCGTAGAGAAACGGCCCCGTTCCCGTCCCCTGACGGCGAACGAGATCGCGATGGCGTCGCTGCTCTTCGGCGACGCCATCGACTACCGGCGCGTCCGTATCCACGGCCGCCGCTACATGCCCTTCCAGCCGAAGAACTGCTGCATGACGCCCAACGGCAGCATGTACTTCCACCGTTCCTGCTTCCTCCCCGACTACACGCGCGGCGACCCCGGCGCGATCCACTGGTTCATGCACGAGATGGTGCACGTGTGGCAGCACCAGTTGGGCTACCCGGTGCGCCTGCGCGGCGCCGTGCGCATCGGGCTGCCCTATGCCTACACGCTGCGCGAGGACGCGCTTCTCTCCGACTACAATATGGAAGCCCAGGGCGACCTGCTGGCCGATTACTTCGTATTGAAATTCCTGCGTAAACCCGGCGCCATGCGCCAGGGCCGCTACCGCGACAGCCTGGCGCTGTACGAGCGGGTGCTCGCTTCCTTCCTCGACAACCCGCGCAGCCGGAGTCACCTGCATGGGCGCCTGGCGCGCCGCGCAGCCTACTGGACCGCCGGGCGGTAGCGCAGCGCCACCTCCGTGCTGCTGGCCGCCTGGGGCGTCGAGAGTTCCTTCACCGTGTAGCCATCGCGCCCGGCACGCTTGGTGCGGTACAGCGCCGCATCCGCGTGCTGCAGCAGGTCGCCGACCGCGGGCACCGGAAAGCGCGATACCGCGATGCCGATGCTGGTCGTGACGAGCAGCGGCTCGCCCTCGAAATCGAAAGGCCGGCGGATCGCGCGCAGGATCTTGCCGGCGAAGCGGCGCGCATTCTCGGCGGTCTCCAGCCGTTCCGACACGATCACGAACTCGTCGCCCGCCAGGCGGTAGCTGCGGTCGGTGGGGCGGGTGAGGCCGCGCAGGCGCCGGCCGAATTCGCGCAGCACGGCGTCGCCGGCCGCATGGCCGTAGCTGTCGTTGATCGCCTTGAAGCAGTCGACGTCGAGGAAAGCAATCGCCATCCCGAAGCGGTAGCGCGCGGCCTGCCCGGCCAGCAGGGCAACGTCGTGGTCGAACTGGCGGCGGTTGCCGAGCCCCGTCAGCGGGTCGGTCAGGCACAGTTCCTTGAGCTGCTGCTCGGCGAGCTGGCGCTTGAGCGACAGCGAGTGGAAGGCGCGTCCGAGCGCGCCAATCTCGTCTTCGCGGCTCAGGTCCAGCACCTCGATCCCGGCTTCTTCGCGCTCCACCGCATGCACGTGGCGGCGCAGGGCGCGCAGCGGCTTGAGCAGCACCAGCATGGTGGCCCAGCCGATGGCGCCCGCGAGCAGGGCAATGCCGGCGGCGCAGAGCCAGGCATAGCGGCGCGCCTTGGCGATGCCGGCGAAGGCTTCGTGGGCAGGGAAGACGGAGCCAAGGACCCAGTCCACGCCGCGCACCTGCTTGTAGGTGACGAGCGCTTGCGCGCCATCCCGGTCCTCGCCTTCGGCCCAGCCTTCCCAGCCGCGCAGCGCGGAGCGGACCGAGCCCTGCAGCACGGCCTCGTCCTCGACGCTGCCCAGCAGGCGGCTGCGGTCGCGGTGATGCAGATTGACGCCACCGCGCGTAAAGGCGAACAGGTGGCCGGTGGCGTCCGGGCGCAGGCGCGCCGCCTGGGCGAAGAAGGGCGAGTCGCGCAGGTCGATCCCTGCGCATAGTAAAAAGGCGATCCGGCCGCTGGCATCCAGCGCGGACTCGGTCATGAGGACGACGGCGCCCCCGGTCTCACGGTCCGCGACCGGTTCCGACACCAGGCCGCGACCTTCGCGCAGCGTCTTCTGGAGGCAGGTGGCGGCGGCGAAGCGCGCGCCCTCCAGGCGCCCGCCGCGCTGGCTGGCGAGCACGTGTCCCTCGGCGTCGATGAGCGCCAGGTCGGCGAAGGCGCTGCGCAGGCCCGGGTGCCGCGCCAGCACCTCGTGCAGGCTTGCGCGCTCCGGCTGCGCCGCCAGCGCTTCGGCGAGCGTGCGCAGCAAGATGCGCCTGGTGTCCAGTTCGGACTCGAGATGGGCGGCGGCGCTGGCCAGCATGGCGTACTGCTGCCGGCCGGTCGATTCGCGCATCTCGCGGTAGGCGATGTCGAGCGCCACGGCTGCCACCAGCACGCAGGCCGCGGCGACCAGCGCCGTCACGGCGGCCGTGAGGCGGCCCTTGAGGGTTTTCGGGAAAATACGCGCTCCTTCTCAGGCGACCGCGCCACCGCCTTGCGCCGCGCAAGCGAGGACGTCGAAGATCTCCGCCAGGTAGGGCGGCTTGACCAGGTGGCGGTCGAAGCCCGCCTCCACGACGGCCACCCGGGTTACCTGGTCGTTCCAGCCGGTCAGGGCGGCGACCACGACGTTCGACAGGCCGGGGAGGGCGCGCAGGGCGCGGACGACTTCGAAGCCGCTCATGCCGGGCATGACGAGATCGAGGAAGACCACGTCCGGCCGGAATCGTTCGGCGGCGGCCAGTGCGTCCGCGCCATTGTGGGCGACTTCGACGCTGTGCCCGTACTCGCTCATCGTCATGGCCAGCACCGTGGCCGTGCCGACGTCGTCGTCGACGATCAGGAGGCGGCGCCGGCATGCCGGTGCGGTATCAAGCCGGGGAGAGATGGGACGGTTGCTTGGATCGGCTTGCACGATGGTTTCCTGGGCGGGTAATGGGCGGGACATCCCGCGGCGGAGCCGGCATCGGGATCGACTCCGCGGCCCGGCTTGACCGCATTCTAAAAGCGTTTATCACTGCGTTGACCTGCCAGGAATCCGCTTCCCCCACCCATGGTGGAAGTTGCCTATGGGATACAAATTTGCGACAAATCCAACCATCTTGAAACCGGTGCAAGTCGATGGCGCATGTGGCCCACGGCGCTGGCGCCACGCCGCAGCGCACGACAAGGCGCCTTGAACGGAGTGGCGCGCGACGTTTGTATGCAGCACGGTTGATCCGGCGCGATTGCGCGATCCGCCGGTTGTGTGCGCTTCGTTTTCGGTGCGAGAATGGGTTTCCGCTTTCTCATCTGAAAGGGTCTCATGAACACCTCGCTTTTCTCGCGGCTCTCCCGCATCGTCCTGTTCACCCTCGCATTCGGCGCTTCGCACACCGCCCTCGCGGGCAAGCCCTACCAGCACTTCCTCACCGGCGACGGCAGCAACGCGGTTCTTTCCAAGCCCGCCTATCCCTCGCTGGTGCTGATGGGCGGCGGACCGGATGTCGATGCCGCGTTCAAATGGATGATCCAGAAGTCGGGCGGCGGCAACTTCGTCGTGATTCGCGCGACCGGCACGGACGCCTACAACCCCTATATCTACGATATGGGCGGGGTGCGCTCGGTCGAGACACTGATCATCCCGAGCCGCACCGCCGCGAGCGACCCCTTCGTGCTGGAGCGCGTGCGCAATGCCGAAGCCGTGTTCATCGCGGGCGGCGACCAGAGCGACTACATGCGCTACTGGAAGGACACCCCGCTCGACACGGCCCTGCAGGAACTGGCGAACCGCAACATCCCGATTGGCGGCACCAGCGCCGGCCTGGCGGTGCTGGGCCAGTTCATCTACACGGGCGAGAACCAGTCGGTGACCTCCCCCGAAGCCTTGGCCAACCCCTACAACAAGAACGTCACGCTGGGACGCGACTTCCTCACGCTGCCCACCATGGGCCGCGTGATCACCGATTCGCACCTCGACACGCGCGACCGCATCGGCCGCCTGGTCGCCTTCCTGGGGCGTATCGTCCAGGACGGCTGGAGCGGCACGGCGCGCGGCCTTGGCGTCGACGTCGAGACGGCGCTGCTGGTCGAGAACGGCCAGGCCCAGCGCGTCGGCCTGGGTTCGGTCTACTTCCTGCAGACCGTCGGCCTGCCACAGGTCTGCGCGCCGAAGACGCCGCTCACCTACCGCAACGTCGGTGTGCAGCGCCTGTCGGGTAGCGGCAGCTTCGACCTGAACAACTGGGCTGGCTACGGCTCCACCACCAACTATGCGATCTCGGCGGTGCAGGGCGTGCTGAGTTCGACACAGCCGGGTGGATCGGTGTACTAGGCGAGTACACGGCGGGTGACGCTGCAGAAAAACGACATCCGCCGTCATGCAAGATAAATAGTTCTTATTTGCAACTAATGTTGCATAGTAGTATGTGCACGCTTATTCAGAGGTGTGCATCATGCAAAAATTTTATAAAACAGAACTACTCGACCTGCCCCGGCACCGGGGCGCAGTCCGCTATCTGAAAGTCTGGGATTTCTGGAGCCATCTGCTGCCGATCCTCGTGCTCTGGGTCGTCTCGAGCATTGCGATCTTCGCGGTGCTGAGCTCATGGGCGCCTGCGGCCGCCGAAAAGGTTTTCGTGATCATCGGAGCGGCCCTGGTGTACGCCGTGCTGAGCGTATACAGCGCCTTGACGGCGCAAGGGGTTGGCGGCGCCATGAGTGCCCTGGGCATGATAGGCGGAGCCGCGTACTACCTGTACTACGACAAGACGGGGGATCTGCAGGGCGCGGCGCTGCTCTTCAGGATGCTGCAAGGCCTCGGAATCGGCCTGCTCGCGGCGGTCGGCGTCTTCTTGCTGGAGATCGCCGCACTTCTCGTCGCCATCGTGTGCACCTGCGTCAACTGGCTGCCCGCCTTCGTGGCGCGGCTGGTCTTCAACATCTGCTTCCCGGCCTGGAAAGGTGTGGTCCACCTGGGCCCGAGCGGCTACGAGAGCCTGAACCCGGGCGCCCTGCGCGAGCCGCGTTCCTTCGTGATCAACAAGAAGCTGCGCCGCAACGGGGAAGCCGCACGGGTGCTCGGCATTCCGGTCTTCACCTGGAACGAACTGCACCAGCAGGGACATGTCGACCGGGTCCTGCAACAGTGGATCGACGCGCCGCAGCACGACATGTCGGGCGTGCTGGCCGGCGCCGCGGTCGGGGCGGGCGGCGTCGCCCTGATGAATATGGAAGAGCTCCAGAGCATGATCGCGGAAATCAATCCGGCGAGCGGCTTGCCCATGATCGATGGCATTGGCGGATTCGATATCGCAGGCAATACCTACGGGCACAACGAGGCGTTAGGCTCGGCAATGGACATGCACTCCACGCACGAGACCTGAGCTGCGCATTCGGCAGCAAGAAGCGGAGTGCGGCCTGCGGCGCCAGCGCCCATCATGCGTGTTTTCGACACACGATACCGGCCGCCATGAACGCACCCGCATCCCACCTTCCCACCACGCCAGCAGCACAGCTGCGCATCGTCGCGCTGCCTTCCGGTTTCCTGGCCCGCGTCCGGTCCGGTCTCGACGACCTGGGCCAGCCCGTCGAACGCCATGTCGCCAGCGGCGGCGAACCCCTGCGCGACTGCCTGCGCCGGGCGAGCCCTGGCGAGGCAATCCTGCTGGCGAGCTACTGCCCCTTCACGGTCGCCGGGCCCTACAAGGAATATGGCCCGGTGTTCGTCTCGGCATCGCCCCAGCCCGAGCCGCCGCTCGATGCCTTGCCAGTCGGCGGCGAGCGCCCTTACCTGGGCAGCAGTTTCGTCCTGCGCGCCTACTCGCGCGAGGAACGCATCGTCGATGCGCGCCTGAGCAATCCCGGCGCAGCGATCGACGACCTGGCAATCCTGTTCGAACGCCCGGACACGGCCTTCGTACTGGCGCGCTTTCCCACCTATGGCTGCTACGCCTTGCGGATTGACGCGGCTTGAGCTTCACTTGCCTGCACTGCGCTCGTCCCACAGCGTGACGATGTCGAGCGGGCCCACGAAGGCGATCTCCGGCCTGCCGGTGCGCGCGACCGCCGGATCGAACTTCAGCACCTGGCATGCCCCTGCCTTGATCGTGCCGGCAGGCCGGCCATCGATCTCGATGCGGCCTTCACCTGGATGGAAGCAGGCTTTCAGGCTGTCGAAACGTGCGACCTTTTCGTCGTGCAGGCTGACCTTGTACCAGGGGATACTCTTCTGCACAGCGGCCACCTCGTCGAAGGCTTTCGCAAAGTCCGCGTAGGAAAGCGTCTGTCCTTCTCCGATACGGAATTTCCATGCCACGTTGAGGTATTCCTTGCGGGTCCGGGCGTTGAACATGATGGTCGCTTTTTCCCTGACTGCCTGTTCCAGTTCGGGCAGTACGAAATATCCTCCGCGCTCCACCTCGATGGGGTGGTCGAGCGTGTCCCCGACGATGGCAACGGCCCAGGAGGTGGGGAGATAGTCGTCCTTTGCGGGCCCCGCAAGCTCGGTGAAAGAAAGCCGCAAACGCACGTCGAGCACGCGAGGCTCGGTGGGCAGGGTGGACTGAAGCAACTTCCAGCTATTCAGAAAATAGGTGTACTGTAAATCGCCCGGATTCTTCGTGCGATGGATCGTGACCGGGGAAAGCTCCGTGACCGCTCCCGCTGCCGTCTGCTGGGCCAATGCGCATGAGAGCGGGAAGGCGGCGAGCATGCCGGGTAGCGCTGCTGCGACAAGACGGAATGCGAAAGTCCTCATGTCATGGAGCCAGATGCGGGGCGCCGCTGTTTCTCGAGCACGAATTCGACCTCGCGGCCGTTTCCCGGCATCCTGGTCCAGCCTTGCGCGGCATAGAAGCGCTCCGCCCGCGTGCCGGGCGTGGTGCCGAGCAGGATGCGCTCGTGGCCTTGCCCGAACAGCCACGTCACGGCCAGGTCGAGCAGGGCCTTTCCCAGCCCCCGGCCTTCATATCGGGGACTGATGAAAAGCGCCCAGATCGAAGCTTCGTGGCGGGCGGCGTAGCTGAAGCCGGCGATCTCGCCGTCGATTTCCGCCACCCAGCCGCGGCCATCCCTGTCGAGGTAATCCTCGTACATCTGCAAGGTGACGCGGCCCGGGTCGGTCAACACGTTCTCGGTGACGGACAGCCTGATCGCCGACATCGCGGGGATGTCGGCGCTGCAGGCCCGCCGCAGCACGGGACGCTCACTCATAGCGCAGGCAATCGACCGGCAGCAGGCGCGAGGCGCGGCGCGCCGGATAGAAGCCGAAGAACACGCCCACCGCGGTCGAGAAGCCGCAGGCCACGACCACGCCCTGGAAGCTCAGGAAGACGTCGAACTGGCCGGTCGAGGTGATCGCCGCCGCACCTAGCGAGGCGATCGCCACGCCCACCAGGCCGCCGGCGATGCAGATCACGACCGATTCGGCCAGGAACTGCATCAGGATGTGTCCGGGGCGGGCGCCGATCGCCATGCGGATGCCGATCTCGCGGGTACGCTCGGTGACCGACACCAGCATGATGTTCATGATGCCGATGCCGCCCACCAGCAGCGAGATGGCGCCGATCAGGCCGAGCAGCAGGGCGACGCCGGCGCTGATCTTGTTGGCGGTCTCCGCGAAGGAGGCGATGTTCTCGACCCGGAAATCGTCCGGATCGCCGGGGCGGATGCGATGGCGGACGCGCAGGGTTTCCTTGATGTCCTCGACCGCTTCGTCCAGCGACAGCCCGGGCCTGCCCTGCGCCGCGATGTAATGGGCATTCTGCGGGAAGGGCGTGCGGATCAGGTGCGCGCTGGCGGCGGTGCCCGGCACGAGCACCATGTCGGCGATATTCCCGCCGTCGATCTGCTTGCCTTCGCCGGCCAGCACGCCGATCACCGTGAAAGCGACGTTCTCGATGCGGATGGTGCGCCCCAGCGGGTCGGTCCGGTAGAAGAACTGGTCGGCCACCTTCTGGCCGATCACCACCATGCGCGCCGAAGAGCGCATGTCGGCTTCGCTGAAACTGTCGCCCTGGTCGAGCTTCCAGTTGCGGATCTTGAACATGGCCGGCGTGACGCCGTGCACGGTGCTGTTCGCGGTCTCGTTGCCGGCGCTGAGCTTGAAGCTGCCCTGCAGGGCCGGGGCCGCGCCGACCAGGCTCGGGAGGCGGTTCAGGGCCTCGGCGTCGGCCATGGTGATCGACTGGATGGCGCCGGCGCGCGCGCGGCGCTCGGTGGTGCGGTCGCCGCCCGGGAACACGTAGAGCATATTGGTGCCGAGAGCCTGCAACTCCTTGCCGATGAAGCGCTGCATGCTGTCGCCGATCGCCAGCAGCAGCACCACCGAAGCAATGCCGATGACGATGCCGAGCATGGTCAGCGCGGTGCGCAGGCGGTTGGCCGCCATCGAGCGGAAGGACTCGACGAGGATCTGGATGAAGTTCATGCCGGGACCTCCGCGTGATTGGCCGCGAGCTGGCGCAGTCCTTCCGCGGACGGGCCGTCGTAGAGCACGCGGCCGTCCTTCAGGCGCACCAGGCGCTGGCTATAGGCGGCGACGTCCGCCTCGTGGGTGACGAGGACGATGGTAATGCCGAGCTCCTTGTTCAGCTGGCGGAAGCTGTTCATGATGTCGTCGCTGGTCTGGGTGTCGAGGTTGCCGGTCGGTTCGTCAGCCAGCAGCAGGGGCGGGTCGGTGGCCAGGGCGCGGGCGATCGCCACGCGCTGCTGCTGGCCGCCCGAGAGCTGGCTCGGTGTACGCTTGGCCAGCCCGCCCAGGCCGACGCGCTCGAGCTCCTGCAGGGCGCGCGCATGCGCCTTGCCGCGGCTGGAGCCGGCATAGATCAGGGGCAGCGCCACGTTCTCGGCCACGCTCATGCGCTTGATGAGGTTAAAGCTCTGGAACACGAAGCCGATGCTGCGGTTGCGGATGTCGGCCAGCTGGGCCCGCGACAGCGAACGCGTGTCGGTCCCATCCAGCAGGTAGGTGCCGCCCGTGGCCTGGTCGAGGCAGCCGAGGATGTTCATCAGGGTCGACTTGCCGGAGCCGGACTGGCCCATGATGGACACGAAATCGCCGCGCGCCACCTGCAGGTCGATCCCGTGCAGGACACGGGTCTCGACGCTGCCGCTCAGGTAGGTCTTGGTGACGGCGCGGATATCGATCAGGGAGGCGCTCATCATTCGTTCTTGGGCTCCGCCAGGGTGCGCGTGACGACCTTGTCGCCGGCCTTCAGGCCGCCGGACACCACTTCGGTGTAGCGGAAGTTGGACAGGCCGACGCGGATGTCGACGGGCTGGGGCTGGTTCTGCGCGTCGAGGCGGTAGACCTTGAACATGCGCGCGGTCTCGGCCGCGCTGCGGAAGGCCAGGTCGTCGTCCGGCGCCGCGGCCGGCGTCAAGGCGACCTGCTTCACGCCGCTCTCCTTTTCCTTCTTGCGCAGCTTTTCCTGTTCTTCCTCGGGTAGCTGGAAGCGCAGGGCGGTGGTCGGGATGCGCAGCACGTTGGGGCGGTTGGCCACCACCAGGCGCACCTGGGCCGTCATGCCGGGTTTCAGCATCTCGTCCTTGTTGTCGACGTCGAGCACGACGTTGTAGGTGACGACGTTCTGCACCACATTGGCCGCCAGGCGGAACTGGCGCATGGTGGCGTGGAATTCGCGGTCCGGATAGGCATCGACCACGAAGCGGGCCGGTAGCCCGTCCTTCAGCGCCCCGACGTCGGCTTCCGACACGCTGGTGTCGATCTGCATCTTGGTCAGGTCGCGGGCGATCTGGAACAGGTTCGGCGTGTTGAACGAGGCCGCCACGGTCTGGCCCAGGTCGATGGTGCGCTTGATGATCACGCCGTCGATCGGCGAGCGGATCACGCTGTTGTTCAGGTCCGCCCTGGCGCGATCGAGCTGGGCTTGCGCCAGCTGCACGTTGGCGCGGGCGACGTCCATCTCGCGGCGCGACTGGTCCAGCGCCGTGCTGGAGACGAAGTTCTGGGCGACGAGCTGCTGGTTGCGCGCGTAATTGGCTTCGCCCAGCTTCAGGTTGGCCATGGCGGAGGCGCGGCTGGCCTCGGCCTGGCGGATCTGGGCATTGAAGATGGTTGGGTCGAGCTTGAGCAGCACCTGGCCCTTGGTCACGCGGTCGTTGAAGTCGGCGTTCAGCTCGACCACGGTGCCGGAAACCTGGGAGCCGACGTTCACCAGCGCCACCGGGTTGATGGTGCCGGTCGCGGTGACGGTCTGGTTGATGGCGCCCGTGTCGACCACCGCGGTGCGGTATTTCGAGGGCGGCACCTTCGGCGGGCCTTTCGGCGCCAGCCAGGCGGCGGCCGCGCCGCCGACCACGACTACCGCGGCCGCGATGGCCACGCGCTTCTTCGTGAAGAGTTTCATCTTGCCTATGTAGAGAGCCATGAAAAGCGCAGTGTGCGGGGTGGATGACACCTTGGCAATGCACGATGCATCGACTGGCGATCTGGTGCGACGAACGGTTGATTTCGAGGGGTGAACTGCGTGATCCGCTAAAATGGCGCATCCTTTTTCACTTCACTCTTATCTTTCGCATCATGACCCAGGACGAACTCAAGCAAGCCGTGGCCCGCGCCGCCATCGATTATGTGGTGGACGGCGAGATCATCGGCGTTGGCACCGGCTCGACGGCCAACTTCTTCATCGACGAGCTGGCGAAAATCAAGGACCGCATCAAAGGCACCGTCGCTTCCTCGGAAGCCACCGCGGCGCGCCTGCGCGGCCATGGCATTCCGGTGTTCGACCTGAACGAGGTCACCTCGATGGCGGTCTACATCGACGGCGCCGACGAGATCACCAACACCGGCGCCATGATCAAGGGCGGCGGCGCCGCGCTGACCCGCGAGAAGATCGTGGCCTCGGTGTCGAAGCGTTTTGTGTGCATCGCGGACGGCTCGAAGCTGGTCGAGACCCTCGGCAAGTTCCCGCTGCCCGTCGAAGTGATCCCGATGGCGCGCGCATCCGTCATGCGCCAGCTGGCGGCGCTGGGCGGCCAGCCGCGCCTGCGCACCAAGGCAGGCAGCGACGAGGCTTTCATCACCGACAACGGCGGCGAGATCATCGACGTGGTCGGCCTGTCGATTACCGATCCGGTCGGCCTGGAAGAGAAGATCAACCAGATCGTCGGCGTGATCGCCGTCGGCCTGTTCGCCAAGGCCGGGGCCAACGTCTGCCTGCTGGGCACCCCTGAAGGCGTCAAGACCCTGACTTTCTGATCGGAGAACGATTGATGAAACGCGCGCTGGTACTGGTGGTGGCCGTCATGCTGGGCGGCTGTTCGCTGTTCAAGGGCAAGCCGGAACCGGTGCGCCGTCCCGCCGCTGTCGTGAAACCGGCCGCGCCGGGCTTGCAGGATCCGAACGGCACGCCGATCGAGCGCGTGCCCTTCCGCACCGGGGTGTCCTCCGCCACCGTCGAGAAGATGGCGAAGGAGCAGGGCTGCCTGGGTGGACAGGGCGCCGGCCTGATGACCGAGGCCGGCCCGGTCGAGGTCTACCGCATGCGCTGCGAAGATGGCGCAATGCGCGGCAAGGTGTTCACCGCGCGCTGCGAGCTCAGGCAGTGCAAGAAGATGTAAGGCAGTTCATCGCTTCGCGCCGCCGTCCAGCTTCAGGGCGGCGGCGATATCCTCCCAGGCCACGGCCTTGAAGTTCTGCGGGCCGTCGGGCATGCGCTTGAAACCATCCTGCACCACCAGCATCCCACGGCCATAGACTCCTCCCAGGTTCGCCGACGTCACCTCCAGCCCGTCGGTCTCCGACGCACCATCGATGCCCTTCGCCGCATCCATCCCGATCCGGAACGCGCCGCGCACCGTGAACGGCGCCGCCGCATCCAGCACCACATAGCTGTTGTTCCCCTGGCTCGACACCACGAGCCAGCTCTTGTCCGCGCCATGGTAGATGCCCATGCCTTCGACGTCCGCGTGCAGCAGCGGGCCTACCGGCATCACCATCCTGAGCGTGGCCGGCCGGTCGGCGCGCGCCGACGTCACCCACACGCCGCGCCTTTCCTCGCCCACGAAGAGCAGGCCGCTCCTGTCGTCAGCGACACAGCCTTCCGGCTGGGACGCCAGCTTGAAGCTGCGTGCCAGCCTGGCGCCGAAGCGGCCGTTGGCGCGGGTGATCTGGTAATGCTCGTAGCGGCCGTCCTTGTCGTTCACAAAAGCGTCCAGGCCTCCCTCGGCAGTGCGGAACACGCAGGTGCCGTAGATGTCGCCCAGTCCGGTCGGCAGCCGCGCCGCCTCGCTCAGTTCGCCCTTGCCGTCGATGGTGAACAGCACCATTGCGTTCTCGTCGCGCTGGGTAGCCAGGGCCAGGTCGAAGCGTTCGGCGCCGAAGCGGATGTTCTGGCGCAGGTCGACGTTGTTCAGGCGGCCGGATTCGAGCAGCTGGGTCTGGCGGCCCTGCAGGTCGTAGACCAGCAGGCCCTGCTTCTTGTTGGTGCCGAGGATGCGCGATTTGGCCGGGTCAGTCGGGTGCACCCAGATAGCCGGATCGTCGGCGGCATCGCCGGCGCGGGCGACGGGTTCGGTCTGCATGCGCGGCAGCACGACCGGCAAGGCCGGCGCCGGCGTCGTGCCGGCCTTCCAGTTGAGTAGAGGCGCTTGCCAGCCTTCGCCGGTCTGCACCAGCAGCGTATTGGATGCCAGTTGCCGCGCACCGAGCGGACGCGCCGGCAGGGCGCGCCAGCTGGCGCCTTCGCGGCGCCAGCTCAAGAGAGCGCCCTTGCCGTCGATGGCGGCCAGGCCGCCCGGCAGCACGGCCAGCGCGCCGACCGTCTCTTTCAGCTTGCCCCAGGGCGCGTGCAAGGCGACCGGCGTGCGTGCGGACGGTCCTTCCGCTTCGGCGCCGTAGGCCCACACGCCCATCTCTTCCTCGGACACGAAGAGGGTGGCATGCGCATCGTCGACGCGGCAGTGCTCGACGCCGGTCGGCAGTGCCAGGCGGCGCACCAGGCGTGGCTCCGCGCCCAGCAGCCACTGCTGCGCCTGGCCATCCTTGGCGACCAGGAAGATGTGGTCCAGCCGCTGATGGTCGCGGTACATGCAGGCCGCTTCGATGCCGAAGCCGGTGTCCGGCAGGGCGGGCAGCGCCGCCAGGGTGCCGGCGCGGGTATCGACGCGCACCGGCAGCAGGCGCTCGGCATTCGAGTCGACCACGATGGCCAGGGCGCCGCCGTTGAGGGGACGCAGGTCGAGCTGCTCGCCGCGCAGTGGCAGACTGGCGCGCTCGCGGCCATCGGCGCCCACCAGTCGCAGGCCGCGTTTGTCGAGGGCGAGCCAGGCGCCGCCGGGCAGTGCGGCCAGTTCTTCAGCGCCTTTCAAGTTCGCCGGCACCTCGGCGGCGCCGGCGGACGCGAGCAGCAGGAACAGTAAGGTTGAGATGACAGTTCGTTTCATCAGAAGATGCTCGCTTTCAGGCCGATCTTGTAGCTGCGGCCATACTGTTCGTACTGGGCGTTGCGCGACTTGTCGCCCTGGTAGACATAGTATTTCTCGTTGTTCAGGTTACTTGCGTCGAAGGTCAGCTGCCAGCGCTTGTTCAGGCTCCAGGACAGCGACAGGTCGAGCTGCTTCTGGGTATCGACCCAGCGGTCCTGGCCGGCGTCGAGCACGTCCTCTCCCAGTTCCAGCAGGTAGGGCGATTTGTAATTCATGGCCAGGCGGGCGCTGAAGGGACCGCGCTCGTAGCCGACCATGATGTTGCCGACCCGGTTGGACTGGCCCGGCATGCGGATGGTGCGGGTGGCGCGCACACCATCTTCATCCGCGCTGTCGATATGGGCGCGCGAGTGGGTCAGGGCGGCATTCACGCCCACCAGCAGGCCGTTGAAGGGAGCGGGCAGCATGCGCAGCGGCTGCTGCCAGGCCAGTTCGATGCCGCGCACCTTCGCGTCGCCGCCGTTGGCGTAGGAGAGGGCGCTGGAATAGTCCGCCCACGCGCCACTACCTGCCAGGTTGGTGGCGTAGGTGAAGTCGCGGATCTCCTTGCTGAAGACGTAGGCCGACATCACGCCTTCCTTGCCAACCAGGCGCTCGATGCCGAGGTCCAGGTTGTGCGAACGCAGCGGGGCCAGTTCAGGATTGCCGATGGTGGCTTCGTCGCCGTCGATGCTGATGGCCGGCGCCAGCTGGCTGAAATTGGCGCGCACCACGGAATTGGTCCAGGCGGCGCGCACGCTGGTCGATCCATCCAGGTCGTAGCGCAGGTGCAGGCCGGGCAGCCAGTTGGTGTAGGAGCGGCTGGCGTTGCGGGCCTCGATCTCGTCTTCCGACACCTGGAAACCGTTGGCGCCGAAGCGGGTGCGCTCGGCGCGCACGCCCCCCAAGAGCCACCATGCGCCGCTGCGCAGGCTGGCCTGAAGATAGGCGGCGTCGATGTCTTCCTTCATGCGGAAGTCGTCCAGCGCCGATTCCGCGTCCAGCCGGGCGCCGGCCCGGTCGAGGCCTGCAATGCGGGCGCGCACCAGGGCCGGGTCGATGGCGTAGCCGATGCGGCCCAGCCTGTAGTCGAGCTGCTGCTTCCCGACGAAGGAGGAAAGCGAGGTGGAGCCGGCGCCGAAGTAGTCGCCGTCGTCGGGATCGTCGCTGCCGAATTCCCACTGCTCGGATTCGTTGTCCTTGTCGCGGCGGGTCGCCTTGGCGCCGAATTTCAGGGCGCCGTTCCAGTCGCCGGCGGCGAAGTCGCGCTGCAGGTCCAGGCGCAGCTGACGCGTTTTATCCTTCGCATGGCTGCGTTCGAGCGCGAAGGCGTTCAGCTCGTAGTTGGCCGCATCGAAGGCCGCTTCCGGCGCCACCAGGTGCGGCACGCGGCCGTTGGTGAAGCCGATGCCGGAGAAGTCGTCGATATTGCGGAAGCGCGCATCGCCCAGCGCATCCGGCGTTTCGTCGGTCGCCTGGCTGGCGGCCGCTTCCAGGTGCAGCTTCCAGCCTTCGCCGAAGCGTTTCTCGAACGTGCCGGTGAGCGAGCGGATCTCCTGTGTGTACTTGCGCTGGCGCAGGCGGCGCTCCAGGCGTGCCGTGCCCAGTTCTCCTTCGGCGACGTCATCAATCTCGAAGTCGCCGACGGTGAGGCGGTCGCGCGATTCCTCGTCCGAGAAGCGGCTCACGAACGCGCGCAGGGCGAGGCTGGTCTGGGCATCCGGGCGGTAGTCGAGGTTGACGGCGCCGGCGCGGCGTTCACGCTGGGGCAGGTAGTCGCGCAGCTCGAAGCCTTCCAGGCGGTCGCCACTCCAGTCGCCGCCGGTCTCCACGTTATCCGAACCGAACTTGCGCTTTTCGCCGGACAGGCCGGCGGCGATGCCCAGTTTGCCGTCCATGAAGCGCTGCGCCCACAACAGGTTGCCCTGCGGGCTGGTCTGGCGGGTGTTGCCGTCGCGGCCGACGGCGGCGCCGACGCTGAACAGGGTGCCGGGCAGGTCGAAGGCGGACAGGGTCTTGACCTCGACGCTGCCGCCGAGCGAGTTCGCATCCTGGTCGGGCGTGCTGGATTTCGACACCTCCAGCGAGCGCACCAGCCCGGCCGGCAGCACGTCCAGCGCCACGGCGCGGCGCGAGGCTTCCGGCGACGGCACCAGCGCGCCGTTGATGGTCACGCTGTTGTAGTCGGCGTCCAGTCCGCGCACCACGACGTAGCGGCCTTCGCCCTGGTCGCGCTGCACCGACACGCCCGGCATGCGCGCCAGCGCTTCGGCGGCGTTCTTGTCCGGCAGGTGGCCGATGTCGTCGCTGCTGACGACGCTGACGATGTTGCTTGCCTGCTCCTGGGCGACGATGGCGCGCGCCAGGCTGGCGCGCTGGCCGGTGATGATCACGCTGGGCTCGTCGGCGGCGTGGACGCCGGCCGAGGCCAGGAGACCTGCGGTGAGGGCGGGGAGGGCAAAGTAGCGCATGGGGGCACCGTGTTGTTGGAATGCGGCGGATTCTGGTGCCCGAATATGACGAAGCGGTGACGTCGTTCCCGCTGGCGGCGCCTGGCGGCCTGGAATGAGCCGAATTGACCCGCCGCCCGCAGCGCTTCATCCGGTGCCGGCGCGCATGGCAGTACAAAATTGCGTCACGCCAATGAGCCGTTCGGACCCGTGCGCAGATGCGACAGCCTTGCCGTCCTGTCATGCTGCCGTCACGCGGCTGCGCTAGGGTAGGCCGATCCACGTTTCGTTTTCCGCCCATGATGTTCGCCTTCCGCCCTGTGCTTCTCGTCGCCGGCCTGCTGTGCAGCCTCCTGCTGCTGTTCGCCGCCACCGGCGCCATCCTGCCGCTCGCACAGTGGAACTGGATGGACATCGCGGGCGAGGGCGGCACGGCGCTGCTGGCGGCCGTGTGGTGCCTGATCGTCCTGGGCAGCCGCCCTGATGGGCGCGTGACGCGCCTGCTGGCCGGTGGCCTGGCCTGCATCATGCTGGGCTCCTGGGCGGACTGCCTGGACGAGGCGATCGACGTCAACAAGCGCTTCTTGTGGGACAACGCCCTGGAGGCCCTGCTGCCGCTGGGGATGCTGGTGCTGACCGTGGGGCTCTACTACTGGCGCCAGGAGCAGGCCACCCTGTCCGACCACATGCGCAAGCGCGAACGGCTGTTCCGCAGCCACCGTCCCTTCGACCGCATCACCCAGCTGGCCGACGCCGCCTACCTGCGCGAACAGCTGCGCCTGGAGATCCGGCGCGACGGCGGCAACGGCTGCGTGCTGGTGCTCTTCGATATCGACGGCTTCCACCGCATCAACCGCGAACACGGCCACGCGGAGGGCGACCGCGTGCTGCAGGCGGTGGCGCACATGCTGCTGCTGAACCTGCGCAATGAAGACCTCCTGTGCCGCTATGCCGGCGACCGCTTCGCCGTCCTGATGCCGGGCCTCGACGTGGAGGAAGCGGCCGACGCGGCGCGCCATCTGTGCGGCATGGTGTCGGCGATGCGCCACCATGCGCCCGGCGGGCCGGTGGCGATCACGCTGCGCCACGGCTGCGCGCCGACGCGCGGTGCGCCGGATGCGCTGCTGGCCGACCTGTGCCGCCGGATGGATGCGGCGTGATCGCCTGGCAGCCGGCGGGAGAACCCTCGATACCGGCGCGCCACCAGCCGGCGCTGGCGCTGGAATATGGACGCTCGCGCGACGCGGTCGATGCTGACCTGCTGCGCGATACGGGCCTGCTCACCGGCCTGGCGTCCGACAGTCTGGTTTCGCCGAGCCAGTATCTGCAGCAGCTCACGAACACCCTGCGCGCGCTGGATAGTCCGGACACCAGCTTCATGCTGGGGCAGCTCCTGCTGCCGGGCCACGACGGCGCCGCCAGCCACGCCCTGGTGCAGGCGCCGACCCTGCGCGTGCTGCTGGAAACCCTGTGCCGCTTCCATGCGCGCCTGACACCCCTGCTGCGGCCGCGTTTCGAAAGCTGGGACGGGGTGGCGCTGGTGTACTGGGTGGATGCTTTCGGTGCGCCTGGGGTCAAGGCCGCCCTGGTCGAGATGCACATGACGGCCCTGGTCGGCCTGTGCCGCTGGCTGGGCGGCGAGCGTCTGCCCTGGCGCTTCTGCTTCAACCGCGGAGCGCCGCGCCACGTCGAGCAGCACCACGTCCACCTGGGCACCGAGCTGCGCTTCGGCTGCCAGCTCGACGCCATGCTGCTGCCCTCGAGCTGGCTGGACCGCCCGTGGCCGCGCGCCAGCGAACTGGCCTCGCGCCTGGCGCAGCAGGAAGCCGCGCTGGAAGCGCCACGCGCGCCGGGCCTGTTGGCGGCGCTCTACGATTACCTGCTGGAGAATGTGCGCGCCGCGCCGACGCTGGAGCGCACGGCGAGCGACTTCGGTGTCAGTCCCGCCACCTTCAAGCGCCAGCTGCTGCGCCACCATACGCACTTCCAGGGTGAGCTGGACCAGGTGCGTACGCACGTGGCGCTATGGCTGCTGCAGGTGGAGCGGGCGGACAACGAGGCGGTGGCGCGCTATCTGGGCTTTCACGATGCGGCCAATTTCAGGCGCTCGTTCAAGCGCTGGACGGGATTGACGCCGGGGCCGATCAGGGCGGCGCTGGATGGGGAGCTGGGGTGGGCAGGCTAGCGGCGGAAGCGCCGCCAGCCTTGAGACGGTTTTACGCGGCCGGCGGCACGTAGCCCTGCGCCTGGTCGGCGGCGCCGTCACCGAAGAAGTGACGCTCCATCTGGGTTGCCAGGTACTTGCGTGCGCGGTCGTCCGCCAGGTTCAGGCGGTTTTCGTTGATCAGCATGGTCTGGTGCTTCAGCCATGCCTGCCATGCCTCTTTCGAGACCGACTGGTAGAGCTTCTTGCCCATTTCGCCTGGAACCGGCGGGAAGTCCAGTCCTTCGGCTTCCTTGTTCAGTTTGATGCATTGGACGGTGCGGGCCATGGTGTACTCCTGTGTAATCCTGTTAATGGTTAAGCGATGATCGCTTGTCGTAGGGTGGGCGGGAGACCGCCCACCCTACAAGAGCCTAATTCGGCGAAACCTTCATTATAAGGTTTTGATCAGGACCTGTGATCGGCGCTGCCAGTTGTACATGTGCTGGCGGTCCTTGGGCAGGTCGTCCACGGTGGCCGGCACGAAGCCGCGCTTCTTGAACCAGTGCGCGGTGCGGGTGGTCAGCACGAACAGTTTCGTCAGGCCGGCGGCGCGGGCGCGGTTTTCCATGTGCTTGAGGATGCGCTCGCCGTCGCCCTGGGTCTGGGCGTCCGGGCTCACCGTCAGGCAGGCCATCTCGCCCATCTTCGACTCGGGGAAAGGGTAGAGGGCCGCGCAGCCGAAGATGACGCCGTCGTGGTCGATGACGGAGAACTGGTCGATTTCGCGCTCGATGAGCTCGCGGCCTCGGTACACCAGGGTGCCGTCGGCTTCCAGGGGCTCGATGAGCTTGATAATTCCGCCGACGTCCTCAATTGTGGCCTGGCGCAGGCTTTCCAGGTTCTCGTGCGAGATCATGGTGCCCACGCCGTCGTGGGTGAACAGTTCGAGCAGGGCCGAGCCGTCCATCTCGAAAGGCACGATGTGGGCGCGGTCCACGCCGCTGTTGCAGGCCTTGATGGCGTGCTGCAGGTAGAAAGCGGCGTCGGCGGGCAGGAAACCGGCCTGCAGCACGGCTTCGGCCTGGTGCGAGGAGAGTTCGCGGATCTCGGCGCCGGCGGCGTCCTGCATCATCGGGGTCTCGGTGATGAAGATCAGCTTGTCGGCGTGCAGGGCAATCGCGGCCGAGGCGGCGACGTCTTCCATCGTCAGGTTGAAGATCTCGCCGGTCGGCGAGAAGCCCAGCGGGGAGAGCAGCACCAGGGTGTCCTCGGTCTGCAGCATCGGCTGGATCTTCTCGGCGACGATCTTGCGGGTGACGCCGGTGAGTTCGAAGTCGACGCCGTCGATCACGCCCAGCGGGCGGGCGACGACGAAGTTGCCCGACACGATGCTGATCTGGGCATTCGACATCGGGGTGTTCGGCAAACCCTGGCTGAAGGCGGCTTCGATGTCGAGACGCAATTCGCCCGCCGCTTCCTTCGCGCATTCGAGCGCGGCGGAATCGGTGATCCGGATACCGTTATGGAAGCGGCCCTCGACGTTACGCAGTTCGAGCTGCTCGGCTACCTGCGGACGCGAGCCGTGCACCAGCACCAGGCGGATGCCGAGGCCGAGCAGCAGGGACAGGTCCTGGGCCAGCACCGGCAGGGCGCCGGAGGTGACCAGTTCGCCCGGGAAGGCGACAACGAAGGTCTTGCCGCCAAAGGCATGAATATACGGCGCGACGGAGCGCAGCCACTGGACGAATTGGGTAGGATTTTCCATTTGCCGCATTATAATTCGCTGCGCGATGTGCGCACCAAATACCTTGTAAAAATCAATGTCTGAACAGAGTAACAAGCCTTCGCCGCACACGGCGCGCGCCGCTTCCCAGAACACTTCCCCATCCGAACCGCGCAAGCCGCGGCCGGCAGGAGACCTGCGCGCGCCCATGACGCAGACGCGCGATGGCGAAGTGCAGACCAAACAAGCGGGTAGCGCCGAGCAGGGCAGGGCGCGTGAGCCGCGCCGTGCGCCGCCGCGTACCCAGGGCGAACGCCCGCCGCGCGATGAGCCGCGCACTGCGGATAGCCGGACCCCGGATGGCCGGACCCCCCCGTTCCGCAACCCGCTCCCGGCCATCACCTTCCCCGAAGACCTGCCGGTTTCAAGCCGGCGCGCGGAGATCGCGAAGGCGATTGCGGAGAACCAGGTCGTCATCGTCTCGGGCGAAACGGGTTCCGGTAAAACCACCCAGCTGCCAAAGATCTGCCTGGAGCTCGGCCGCGGCCAGGCTGGCCTGATCGGCCACACGCAGCCGCGCCGTATCGCGGCGTCGTCGACCGCCAAGCGCATCGCCCAGGAACTCGGCTCGCCGCTGGGCGAGCACGTGGGCTTCAAGGTGCGTTTCAACGACACCCTGCAAAAAGGCGCCTCGGTCAAGCTGATGACCGACGGTATCCTGCTGGCCGAAACCCAGACCGACCCGCTGCTGCGCGGCTACGACACCATCATCATCGACGAGGCGCACGAGCGCAGCCTGAACATCGACTTCCTGCTCGGCTACCTGAAGCAGCTGCTGCCGCGCCGGCCGGACCTGAAGGTCATCATCACCTCGGCGACCATCGACGCCGAGCGCTTCGCGCGCCATTTCGGTACGAACGAGAAGCCGGCGCCGGTGATCGAAGTCTCGGGCCGCCTGTACAAGGTCGAGGTGCGCTACCGCCCCGTGGACAAGGACCCGGTCACGATCCAGCCGAAGCCGGGCGAGCCGGCTCCGAAGGCGCAGGTCGCGCGCGACAAGCGCGACCTGATGGACGCCGTGGTCGACGCCGTCGATGAGCTGTGCCGCATCGGCTCGGGCGACGTGCTGGTCTTCCTGCCGGGCGAGCGCGAGATCCGCGATTGTGCCGAAGCGTTGCGCAAGCACCATCCGCCGCACGTGGACATCCTGCCCCTGTTCGCGCGCCTGTCGGTGGAAGAGCAGGACCGCGTCTTCAAGACGACCAACGCGCGTCGCATCGTGCTGGCGACCAACGTGGCCGAGACCTCGCTGACGGTGCCGGGCATCCGCTACGTGGTCGACACGGGCCTCGCGCGCGTGAAGCGTTACAGCTTCCGCAACAAGGTCGAGCAGCTGCAGATCGAGCCGGTGGCGCAGTCCTCGGCCAACCAGCGTGCCGGCCGTTGCGGCCGCGTGGCCGACGGCGTCTGCATCCGTCTCTTCGAGGAAGACGATTTCAACAAGCGTCCGAAGTTCGCGGACCCGGAGATCCTGCGTTCCTCGCTGGCCTCGGTCATCCTGCGCATGAAGTCGCTGCACCTGACCGACGTCGAGACCTTCCCCTTCATCGAGCCGCCGCAGGGCCGCGCGATCGCCGACGGCTACCAGCTGCTGCAGGAAGTCGGCGCGGTCGACGACAGCAATGCGCTCACTCCGCTGGGCAAGAAGCTCGCCAAGCTGCCGCTCGACCCGCGCGTGGGCCGCATGATCCTGGCCGCGGTCGACAACGACTGCCTGACCGAGATGCTGATCGTGGCATCGGCCCTGTCGACGCAGGATCCGCGCGACCGGCCGATCGAGTACCAGCAGCAGGCCGACGAGAAGCACAAGAAATTCGCGGACGAGAAATCGGAATTCCTCAGCTACCTCAAGATCTGGGCCTGGTTCGAAGACGCGATTGCCCACAAGAAGAGCAACCGCCAGCTGCAGGAAAACTGCCGCGCCAACTTCCTGTCGCAGCTGCGCCTGCGCGAGTGGCGCGACGTCCATTCGCAGCTGCTGACGGTGGCGCGCGAGCAGGGCTGGCGCCTGAATTCTGCTCCGGCGACCTACGACCAGCTGCACATGGCGCTGCTCACCGGCCTGCTCGGCAATATCGGCTTCAAGGCCGAGGACGAGCCGGTCTTCCTGGGCGCGCGCGGCATCAAGTTCCACATCTGGCCGGGTTCCTACCTCGCCAAGAAGCCGGGACGCTGGGTGATGGCGGCCGAACTGGTCGAGACCACGCGCCTGTATGCGCGCACCATCGCGCAGATCCAGCCGGAGTGGGTGGAGAAGATCGGCGGACACCTGCTGAAGAAATCCTGGGGCGAACCGCGCTGGGAGAAACGCCAGGCGCAAGTCACGGCGCTGGAGCGCGCGACCCTGTACGGCATCGTCGTCTACAGCAACCGCCGCATCAACTACAGCCTGCACAACCCGGTCGAGGCGCGCGAGATCCTGATCCGCGACGCGCTGGTCGCCGGCGACTACGAGACCCGCTTGCCCTTCTTCGCCCACAACCACAAGCTGGTGCGCGAGATCGAGAACCTCGAGCACAAGTCGCGCCGCCTGGACGTGCTGGTGGACGAGCAGCTGATCGCGGCCTTCTACGACAAGGAGATCCCGCACACGGTCGTCAACGGCGCCGGTTTCGAGAAGTGGTACAAGGACGCCTCGCGCGACAACCCGAAGCTGCTGTACCTGAACCGCGAAGAGCTGATGCGCCATGAGGCGGCCGGCGTCACCACGGAACTCTTCCCGAAGACGATGAACGTCACCGGGATCGAGATGGGACTCACTTACCACTTCGAGCCGGGCAGCCCGCGCGATGGCGTGACCCTCGCCGTGCCGCTGTTCGCGCTGAACCAGATTCCGCAGGAGCGCGCGGCCTGGCTGGTGCCGGGCATGCTGAAGGAGAAGGTGCACCTGCTGCTGAAGTCCCTGCCGCAGAAGCTGCGCCGCCACTGCGTGCCGCTGCCGGACTACGCGGCGAAGTTCTTCGAGCGCCACCAGGACCCGCTGCGCTTCGCGCGCGGCGACCTGGTCGACGCCCTGATCGCCGACATCCACATGCACACCAGCGCGCGCGTGCTCACGACCGACTTCAAGCTCGAAACCCTGCCGGCCCACCTCTTCATGAACTTCAAGGTGATCGACGAGCACGGGCGCCAGCTCGACATGGGCCGCAACCTGGCGACGCTGCAGGCGGAGCTGGGCGGACAGGCGCGCCAGAGCTTCCAGAAGATGGCGGAAGCGACGCCGACGGCCGCGCCGGCGAAGCTGCAGGCTGCCGCGCCGGCGGCGCCGTCCGCGCCCGCCAGGGGCAAGGGCAATGCGCCGGTGACCAAGCCGGCTGCGCAAGCCGCTGCAGCGTCGACCGCTCCTGCGGCCGGCGCGATCCAGCACACGGGCCTCACCACCTGGAGCTTCGGCGAGCTGCCGGAGCTGCTGGAGATCACCCAGGGCAAGCTGACCCTGATCGGCTTCCCGGCCCTGGTCGACAAGGGCACGCACTGCGACCTGGAAGTGTTCGACGACCCGAACGTGGCGGCGCGCACCCACCGCATCGGCCTGCGCCGCCTGTTCGCGCTGCAGCTGAAGGACCAGCTCAAGTTCGCGGAGAAGAACATCCCGGGCCTGCAGGGCATGGGCATGCAGTTCATGAGCGTGGGCACGCAGGAAGATCTGCGCGACCAGATCATCGCCAAGGCGATCGACATCGCCTGCCTGCAGGATCCGCTGCCGATCAACTCCGGTGAGTTCAACAAGCGCAAGGACGAGGGAAAGGGGCGCATCGGCCTCCTGATCAACGAGATCGCGCGCCTGGTGGGTTCCATCCTGTCCGAATTCCACGGCATGCCGAAGCGCATCCAGAGCCTGCCGCCGGCGGTGCAGTCGGACATCCAGTCGCAGCTGCAGGGCCTGATCCACAAGCGCTTCATCGCGGACAACGAGTACAGCCAGTTGTCGCACTTCCCGCGCTACCTGAAGGCGATCAATGTGCGTCTCGAGAAGCTGCGCGGCAATCCTTCGCGCGATGCGCAGCTGATGGCGGAATGGCAGAGCGCGGCCAGCCAGTTCCAGCGCACGCTGAAGAACCAGGCGGGCAAGAACAACGATCCACGCATGACGGAATTCCGGTGGATGCTGGAAGAACTGCGGGTGTCGCTGTTCGCGCAGGAGCTGAGGACGCCGATGCCGGTGTCGGCGAAGCGCCTGCAGAAGGTGTGGGAATCGATGATCCGTTGATCGCAGTTTCCATCGGATGGGCGGTTTACCGCCCATCCGGCAAAATCATCCGATATTGCTGCCGCGGATGCGGCTCAGGTCCTTGTCATCGCCTTCGTGTCCGGGGCGTGGGTCGGGGCTGCCGCTGACCCCGTAGGAATCGCCATGCGGCGTGCCGCCGCCTGCGCCACTGCCGAGGCTGGTGCCGGCGCCGCTGCTGCTGCCTGCCGAGCCCGCTCCCATGCTCGAACCGACGGCGCCGCCCATCGCCGAGCCACTGCCCGCGCCGCTGAAGGTGGAACCCGGCCCCATCGTCGGCGCCCCGGAACGGGAGGGATCGGTGCCGTAGAAGGAGTGGATGCCGCCGGCCCAGCTCACGTCGCTCATGTCGGGCCAGGCGTCCTTGTCGAAGCCGGGGGCGTGCTTGAGGCGTTCCTTCTCCACATTGAGCACCATGCGCTTGTTGGCGGTGTCGAGGTGCAGCGCCTGCCACGGCACGGCAAAGAGTTTTTCGCCGATGCCGAGGAAGCCCCCGAAGGCCAGCACGGCGTAGGCCACCTGGCCGGTCTGCATGTCCAGCATGATTTCCCTGATGTCGCCGAGGTCTTCCTCGGCGGCGTTGACGACGCTGTCGCCGATCAAGGTGTCAGCGCCCATCAGCGCCGGGCCCGGCCCGGTGCTGCGCGTATTCCGGTACATCCCGTATTTGTCACGATCTGCGTAGCTCATGGCGTTACTCTCCCTGTTGGGTTGGCTGTGCAAGGCAGGCATACCCGTCAAGGGTAGGGCCCGGCCCTGCTTTGCGGATGATATGACTCAATTGTGTGTGGGCGCGCGCGGCAGGCCTGGCGCTATGCGAACTAGCGCACAGAAGAGTTATTGAAACGTGGTTATTGTGCCAAGTAATGTTTCGGAGAGAAAAGAAATGACTGTCACATCGCGCTGCAATTACGCTGGTCCGCTTGGCAAACTCATCCCGACCCGCTCGCTGAATTCCCTGGTCGCCCGCCTGAGCTGGTTCAGCCGCCGCTGAACCGGGGCGCCGCGCGCGGGCTGGCCCCG
>JBFLVV010000063.1:0-31389 GCA_040758275.1 Pseudomonadota bacterium | reverse complement strand
CGACTCGTTCATCTCGGCCGCATCGTTCCAGGAAACCACCCGCGTCCTGACCGAAGCGGCGATCATGGGCAAGCGCGACGGTCTGCGCGGCCTGAAGGAAAACGTCATCGTCGGCCGCCTGATCCCTGGCGGTACCGGTCTGGCATTCCACCGCGCCCGCAAAGAGAAGGAAGTGTGGGAGGCGGAGGAGCGCCAGGCACTGCTGCAGCAGGAGAAGGCCAATATGGCTGCCGAACTGCAGGCGATGGAAGACCAGCAGAATGCTGCAGCTCCGGCGGAGCAGCATCATGGTGAGGGCGAGTGATCGTCTGAGCCACTAGGCTGAAATGAGAACGGCACCCTGAGGGGTGCCGTTTTTTTTGCTGTCTCGACGCCCAGCCGCGGATGCACACCGATCGTCGTCACCCAATAGGCGCTGATCGACTACTTCGCTTATGCCAGAGATACTCAGCAAGCAGCCCACACGGAATCAAAGCAAACGCAATGTACGCCTGCAAAAAGTAAGTGCCGCCTTGCTCTCTAAGCAGATGAGGGCGAACATCCGGCGCATGCATCGCAAGGAGCGTGCTGGCCGACCAATAGAAGGCCGGCGCGAAGCAGACGACGCCCAACCATGGCCGCATACGTGCGCCGGCCATGCAGAGTAGTGCAGCGAGCACACCGACGCTCCAAAAGAGATGTGGAGCGGGCTCCTTGTCACTCACCTCGGCGTACACAGCGTTTGAATACAAGACGACTGTTGGCCATGCCAGCAATCGCAGCGAACGATAAGGGGAGGGGACAGTCACGGCACAACTGGATTCAACACAGACTTCCGCCGATGCTTTTCCCGGTCTGCAGGTCGAAACCGAAACTGCAAACGTACTCGCCTTCTTTTGTTCGAATACAGCTTATATTTTCGTCGTCACGGTGCCGAACCCGGTCACCGCTTCCCGCCGTGCATTCGTCGCGCTTGTCCGGCCCGATTGCGTCGAAAAGCTCTCTGGCAGCTTGGCCTTTGATCGAGATAGCGATTTTCTTGTCGCTTGTTTTTGGCGCAGTTGGATCGCCGAGGCTGCCTCCGTAGATTCGATATACCGCTTCGGCTTTCTTGTACGGGCCAGGATCGCTATCGGCACTACTCAAGCAGGGGGCCAAGAGTAACGTTAGCAAACCCCAGTGAAGTTTTCGCATCGTCGACCTCTTAGCGTAGTTCTACGTGGAAGTGGTCATCATGCCGCATCAACGACCTGACACCTGTAATAGCTAAATCGTTGAATCTGATATTGTCGACATGTGGATGTCGAAGGAATAGCTTGATGAGCTTGCCAGTTGCTTCCTGATCGTATGCCGCTTCAAGCCGGCTGCACGGTAGCTGTCGTCCATCCTTTCGAATCGTCCGGATGTCGACCTGAAGTCCATTGCGGTGAGTCGCATGAGGGTAAAAGAACTCTCCGTTTGCCAGACTGATATTCCCGATGCCGAACTTGCGGCCGTCGATGTGGCACCACTCACAGGCTACCTTTTGCAGGACCGAGATCATCTTTGGATGTGCGTACTGACCACGTCCACCTCGCGGCGTCCCGTAAACGTAATAGCCGCCCCCTTCGAATCCTTGAGGCAGGATGAAAAATCCTCGTTTGTCTTGTGTTGCAGCTTCCGCCATCGCTTGCTCCTCCATTTTCTGGTGAGAAAACAAGGGTCTATTCTCAAGCGATTGTGGGCAGAGTCGACTGACCTTCAGCAAGACATCGAGAATTCCGGCCTGCTCTGCGATGGGACTGGCAGGCTGCAGGGCCAGCCGGAAGCAGATGGTTCGACGGTTGCTGCACTCCGGCCGAGAGCCGTGGCTTACTTGCCGGATTCGGCTTTATTCGCGATAGGCGACGTTACCGGCCCACACCCCCGCGTGCAGCGCAGATAACTCGCATCGCACACGTCCAGCCGCTCCCGCTTGCGCTTCATGAAATCGCTGCGCTCCGCCTCACGCGCCGACTCAGGCCGCATCCGATTCGCCGTGTCCGCGAGCGGATTCTTTTCTTCTCCCGCCATGTTATCGAGCTCGGTGAGCCTGCCCGCTCGGTTCGCACACTGCTGTTTGGTATCCGCACACATTGACTTGCACATGGATGGCTCCTCGGCACGGGTGAGAGGGGCCGCGAAGCTGCCGAGCAGGGCGACGAACAAAATAGAACGCTTCACTTGAATTCCTTTTTACAAGATGACCGCAGTGGAGAAGCCCATTGTAGACCCGCACCCATGCCCTAAAACACACCCAGGCAACAGCGCCCAAAACTTACCCCGTTCGGGTAATGCCCAGTGCCTACAAATGTGTCATACAATGTTATCCATTTAACTCATCCGTACGCCCTGTCCGTGTAATGACTGCTATGATCCGCGGCTGAGTTATTGAACTATCCACACCCCTTGCCCCGCGAGCAATATGCCCTGGCCCTTTGACACGACACCGGACGCCACTGCCTCCGACCTCAGGTCGGACAGCCGCACCTCGGACAGCCACATCTCCGAGATGGAGCGCCGGATGCGCGCCTTCCCCTGGGAGACCACGCCCGTCGGCCCGGTCCACACCTGGCCGCACAGCCTGAAAAGCGCCGTCCGCACCGTGCTCGACCTGCGCCTGCCGGCCTATCTCGCCTGGGGCGACGCCTACGTCCAGTTCTTCAACGACGCCTATGTCCCCATCCTCGGCGACAAGAAGGACGCTGCGCTCGGCAACGACGTGCGCGTCACCTGGGCCGAGATCTGGCCGACCATCGGCCCGATGTGGCAGCAGGTGCGCCAGGGCGAGGCGCTCGGTTCGGAAGGGCTGCCGCTGACGATCAACCGCTACGGCTATTACGAGACCTGCTACTTCAGCTATTCGTACAGCCCGATCTACGGCGACACCGGCAAGGTCGAGGGCGTGCTGGTCACCTTTGCCGAGATCACCAAGGCCGTGCTGGGCGAGCGCCGTCACGCCTACCAGATCAAGCTGGCCGACACCCTGCGCCGCGAGACCGAATTCAACCCGATGCTCAAGGCGACCATCCGCCTGACCAGCGAGTACTTTACCAACTCGAACGTCGCCTACGTCGAACTCGACGAGGCCAAGCGCATCTTCACGGTGAAGGAAGAGTGGAAGGACGGCGTCGAAACGGGCGCCGCCCAGGGCACGCTGCCGGTCGACATGCTGTCCCCCGGCCAGCTCGAGCTGCTGCGCGCCGGCACCACTATCTGCATCAACGACGTCTCGACCGACCCCGAATGCGCAGCCGTCGCCGGCCCTTGCCTGATGCTGGGCATCCATTCGGTGATCGTCATCCCGCTCAAGGACGGCAACCGCCTGCACGGCGCCGGCTTCCTCTACAAGGACCATCCCTACCGCTGGACCGATGACGAACGTACCCTGGCCGAAGATCTGGCGCGCCGCACCTGGGAAGCGCTGCGCCGCATCCGCGCCGAGGAAGCGCTGCGCGAAGAGACGCGCATGCTCGAACTCCTGAACCATGCCGGCAGCGTGCTCGCCTCCACACTCGACATCGACACCCTGCTGCAGGCCGTCACCGACGCCGCCACCGAGCTGACCGGCGCCGAATTCGGCTCCTTCTTCTACAACGGCAAGGACGCCAACGGCGACGCCTACCTGCTTTACACGCTCAGCGGCGCGCCGCGCGAAGCCTTCGAGAAGCTCGGTCATCCGCGTCCGACGGCCGTCTTCAAGCCGACCTTCGATGGCGGCCCGCCGGTGCGCAGCGACGACATCACCAAGGATCCGCGCTATGGCCGGATGGGCCCTCACCACGGCATGCCCAAGGGCCACCTGCCGGTGCGTAGCTACCTGGCGGCGTCGGTCAGCTCGCGCTCGGGCGAGGTGCTGGGCGGCCTGTTCTTCGGCCACTCGCAGCCGAAGATGTTCGACGAACGCACCGAGCAGCTGATCTCCGGCTTCGTGGCCCAGGCAGCCGTCGCGATCGACAATGCGCGCCTCTACGACATGGCGCAGCGCGCCGCCCGCGAGCGCGAGGGCTTGCTGGCCAGCGAACGCGCCGCGCGCGCCGAGGCCGAGCGCCACAGCAAGATGAAGGACGAGTTCCTCGCCATGCTGGCGCACGAGCTGAGGAATCCCCTGGCGCCGATCACCAATGCGGCCCAGCTCATCAACATGCCGAGCGTCGACGAGAAGCTGCGCCTGAAGGCCGGCAGCATCATTTCGCGCCAGGTGCGCCACATGACGGAGCTGATCGACGACCTGCTGGACGTCTCGCGCGTGACGCGCGGCCTCGTCAAGCTGGAGCACGAGACGCTGGAGTTGAGCGCGGTGCTGCGCTCGGCCGTCGAGCAGGCGCGCCCGCACATCGAGGCGCGCGAGCACACCCTGAACGTGGAGGCGCCGGCGCACCCGGTGCTGGTGGTGGGCGACCGCACGCGCCTGGTGCAGGTGCTGGTCAACCTCCTGAACAACGCCGCCAAGTACACGCCGCCGCGCGGGCGCATCGTGCTGCGCCTGGAGGCCAGCCTGGAATCGGCGCGCATGACGGTCATCGACAACGGCGCCGGCATGGACGCCAAGCTGCTGCCCCACGTGTTCGACCTGTTCACCCAGGCCGAGCGTACCCCGGACCGCTCGCAGGGCGGCCTGGGCATCGGCCTGGCCCTGGTGAAGACCATCGTGCAGATGCACGGCGGCCAGGTCGAGGCGCACAGCGACGGGCCGAACCTCGGCGCCTCGGTGTCGGTGCTGCTGCCGCTGGCGGGGGCCGATGCGGCCAGTCCGCAGGCGCCAAGCCGTCCGCGCGCCGGCAGGCGCAGCGTCACGCCCTGCGTGCTCACCATCGTCGACGACAATGCCGACGCCGCGCAGTCCCTCGCCGTGCTGCTGCGCGCCCAGGGCCATACCGTCAACGTGTTCGAGGACGGCGTGCGCACCCTGGCCTCGAGCGACATCGCATGCACGCAAGCCTTCATCCTCGACATCGGCCTGCCCGACATGACCGGCTACGAGCTGGCGCGCCGCCTGCGCCGCGAGCATCCGCGTGCGACCTTCATCGCGCTCACCGGCTATGGGCAGGCGCGCGACCGCGACCTGTCGAAGCAGGCGGGCTTCGACCATCACCTGGTCAAGCCGGTGGAGTTCCGCGCGCTGGCCGACATCCTGGCAGAACTCGATTGCACAGCGGCTGAGGAACCGGATATCGCAGGAGTCAGGTGAAAGCTGGTTGACTTTGTTGCAGTAAGTCAGCAATATTGTTAACTCCCCGACATCTGCATTTCTCGCCTTCGCCGTGTCCCGTAAAAAGAATAGTCGCCAGTGGGCGCGCCTCCGGATCCTGTGTTCCGGTGGCCTGCACCTGATGACCCTGATCCCCGATGCGCTGGAGCTGGTGCGTGAGCTGATTCCCAACAGCGCGTCCCAGCTGTTCCTGCTCGCCGAGCAGGCCCCCGAGGACGTCCAGGAAGCGAACGTGCTGGGAGTGCTGCCGCCGCCGAACGGCTACTTCTATGGCGACTCGGCGGACTTCGGCGTGGCCCCGAGCGAGGCAAAAGCGCGCGCCCAGCACGTGCTCGAAGTGCGCCTCGGTTCCGCCGCCAATCCCCTCGGCACGCTCACTCTGCTGCGCGACAGCGGCGCCGCTTTCGACCAGGACGACGAGGAAGACCTCGGCCGCGTCGCCAACTATTTCGACTACGCGCTGCGCAATGCGGCCAGTGCCGGCACCGGCCTGTCCGGCGTGATCGAGGACGAAGCCATGCTGCTGGCCACGACCGGCGGCGACATCCTCTTCCTGAGCGATTCGGCCGGCGCGCTGCTGGGCCAATTGGCCTCGCAGGAGCAGCAGGTCTTCGATCGCCGCACCCTGCCGCCATTCTGCCTGCGCCTGGTGGAGTCGGTGGTGTTCGGCGAGCGTTATCCCTGGCGCCTGCCGGCGGGTACGCTCGAACTGGCCGGCGGCGTGCTGGAGGCGCGCGCCCAGTGGATGAGCGCCGGCTCGCACGACGCCGTCCACGGCCGCACCGTCGGCATCTTCCTGAAGTTCGTGGTGCCGATGCCGCTGCGGATCTGGCGCGCCCTGGGCAGCGTGGAGCTCTCGCCGCAGCAGATGGAAGTGGCCTTCTGGATGGGCCTGGGCGGCGGACGCGAAGCCGCGCGCTCGCGCATGGACGTCAGCGACGCCGTGCTGCGCGACTGCGTCAAGGCCGTCTACGAGAAGTTCGGCTGCACCTCCGAGGCGGGCCTGCTGGCCATCCTGCGTCCGGCCATCTCGCGCATGTAATTCCCCCCGCTGTCCGGTTTCTCCGGAACACCCCCCACCCGGGGGGATGGAATACACTTGCTTGGCTTTTTATTATCTAACCCGAATCTCGAAGGAGGTTGTCATGAACATTCGCTGGATGTGCGCTGTTCTCCTGGGCGCGAGCTGCGCCGTCGCCAATGCCGCCAACACCAAGGTCACCATGAAGATGGTGACCGAGAAGGGGGAGGGCGCGGATGTCGGCACCGTGACCATCAGCGAGACCAGCCACGGCCTGGTGTTCACGCCGATGCTCAAGGGACTGCCGGCCGGCCTGCACGGTTTCCACGTGCATGAAAACGGCAGCTGCGGCCCGAACCAGAAGGATGGCAAGCCGGTGCCTGCGGGCGCGGCGGGCGGCCACCTCGACCCGTCCAAGACCGGCAAGCACGGCCTGCCCTGGGGCGACGGCCACCTGGGCGACCTGCCGGCGCTGACCGTGGACGACAAGGGCGCGGCAAGCAATCCGGTGCTGGCGCCGCGTCTCAAGAAGCTGGCCGACATCAAGGGCAAGGCCCTGATGGTGCATGAGGGCGGCGACAACCACGCCGACCACCCGGCGCCGCTGGGCGGCGGAGGCGGCCGGATTGCCTGCGGCGTGATTCAGTAGCCATCCCTGATGCTGTCGGGGATGAAATAAAATTTCAAATAGAAGGCAGAAACGAAATGAAATTTCACTCCCTAATGGCAGCGGCCCTGCTGGCCGTTTCCATGGACAGCCACGCCGGCCTGATCCACCAGTTCAATCTCAATGGCTCGCTGGCCGATTCGGTGGGCTCGGCCTCGCTGGTGAGCCTGGGCGGTACGGTCGGCCCCGACGCCTACGTGTTCGACGCCAACGAGGGCCTGCGCCTCGAAGCGAAGCTGGGTGGCGTCTATACCATTGACATGAGCTTCCACTTCGACAGCTTCCGCACCTACGGTCGCATCGTCGACTTCAAGAACCTGATCGGCGACGACGGTTTCTATGCCGCCTCGGACAGGCTGCGTCTCTTCGGCACCAACGCCATCGGCGGCAACCTGGATGCGAACGTGGACAGCCGCGTCACCCTGACCCGCGACGCCCAGAACATGTTCAAGGTCTACCAGAACGGCGAACTGGTGTTCAGTGTGGCGGATACGGGCGGCCTCACCAATTTCGGCGATAACTTCGCCTACTTCTTCCGCGACAACATCGTTGGCGGCACGACCGGAGAAGCCAACCCGGGCGCGGTCGACTACCTCCGCGTCTACGATGCGGCCCTGAGCCTCGAGGAAGTGCGCGCGCTGACGCCGCCGGATGTGGACGTGGCCGAGCCGGCTTCGCTCGGCCTGATGGGCGCCGGCCTGGCGCTGCTGGGCTTTACGCGCCGCCGCCGCAAATGATGTTCGTGCGTGGCCGGCGGTGTCGGCCACGTTACGGTTTCTTGGGCAGCTCCACCTGCGGCACCTCGGTCGCCTGCGCCGCAATGAATCCCTCCAGCGCATCCGTCAGGTCGTCGACGACAGCCTTGCCCCACGCTTCTTCCATCAGCCGGTACTGACGCTCGATCAGCGGCGCGATCTCGTCGATCAGCCGGTCGCCTTTCTCTCCCAGTTGCACCGTCACGCGGCGCGCATCCGTCGCCACCCGCTGGCGTTCGACCAGTCCCAGTTCTTCCATGCGCGACAGCACGCCCGCCATGCTCGGGCTCAGGATCTGGCACAGCTCGCACAGTTCGCGCGGCTCGAGCTGGCCGTGCTCGTCCAGTGCGCGCAGGATGCGCCACTGTTGTTCGGTGACCCCAAAGTGGTTCAGCACCGGGCGAAAATGCGCCATCAGCGCGTCGCGCGCTTTCAGGAACAACTGGGGCAGGTTACGGTGGGTGATCCGGTAGGGCAAGGGAACTCCATTCGTGCAGTAAGGCGAGCTTGACTGGCTAACATATTAGTGATTAACTTACGCACATATTAGCGAATATTGTATTCGCTGAATCACTTTTTCGCGTGCGGCAAAGACCGTGATTATCCGAGACAGGCCTTCCGGCCTCAAGCTGTTCCTCCTCCTGCGCGGGTCAGTTCTGCTACGCATCCTGCCGACGCTGGCGGTCAACGTGGCGATCGCCGTCCTCGTCACCTGGTCGCATGGCGACCTGTGGGACCTGAAGATCACGCTCACCACCATCCCCTTCACCCTGATCGGCCTGCCGATCGCGATCTTCCTCGGCTTTCGCAACAACTCGGCCTACGACCGCTTCTGGGAGGGCCGCAAGCTGTGGGGCGAGCTCCTGCTGCGCAGCCGTAACCTGGCGCGCCAATGCCTGAGCCTCGTCGACGGCGACGGCCCCGCGCATATCAAGAACGGTCTCGATGATATCCGCGTACGCATGGTCCTGCGCGCCATCGCCTTCAGCGGCTCCCTGCGCGACCAGCTGCGCCACCGCCCCCTCGACCCGCACCTGGCCAGCCTCCTGCCGGCTTCCGAATTCGAAGCATTGAAACACCAGGCGAACGGGCCGGACTACCTCATGCGAAGAATCGGCCAGGACCTCGGCGAATGCGTCCGGAACAAGCGCATCGAGCCCTGCCTGGCCGCCAACATCGACCACACGCTCTCCGCGATGACGGCAGCCGCCGCATCCTGCGAACGCATCAAGAATACGCCGATTCCCTTCTCCTACTCGGTGCTGCTGCATCGCACCGCCTACCTGTACTGCTTCCTGCTGCCCTTCGGCCTGGTCGACACGATCGGCTTCATGACGCCGGTGGTGGTGGCCATCGTGGCCTATACCTTCTTCGGCCTGGACGCCCTCGGCGACGAACTCGAGGAGCCGTTCGGGATGGAGCCCAACGACCTGCCGCTGGACGCGATCTGCCGGGTGATCGAGATCGATCTGCGTACGGCGCTCGGCGACGACGACGTACCGCCGCCCCTGCAGGCGGTCGATTACACCCTCATGTAGCACGTTTTAGAGAGACGTTTATGCATCACGACGAACACGTTCAATTCGACCGCATCCGCCTTCCCGCATTGCGCGAGCGTATCACCAGCGCTGCGCAAGCGGCCGAATGGATCAGGGACGGCATGACCGTCGGCATGAGCGGCTTCACCCGCGCCGGCGACGCCAAGGTGGTGCCGCTCGCCCTGGCAGAGCGCGCCCGACAAGAGCCATTGAAAATCACGCTCATGACCGGCGCCTCGCTCGGCAGCGACATCGATAAAACGCTGGCCGAATCGGGAGTGCTGGCGCGCCGAATGCCCTTCCAGGCCGACCCGGCGCTGCGCGCGGCGATCAACCGCGGCGAAGTCATGTTCGTCGACCAGCACCTGTCCGAAACCGTCGAACTGCTGCGCACCCGCCAGATCGCCCCGGTCGACGTGGCCGTGATCGAAGCGGTGGCCATCACGGAAACCGGCGCCATCATTCCCACGACCTCGGTCGGCAACAGCGCCAGCTTCGCCATCCTGGCCGAGAAGGTGATCGTCGAGATCAACCTGAGCCAGTCGCCGGCCCTCGAAGGCCTGCACGACATCTTTATCCCGAAGCACCGCCCGCGCCGCGAACCGATGCCGCTCATGAACGTGGATGACCGCATCGGTACGAGCGCCATTGAGATCCCGCCCGAGAAGATCGTCGCCATCGTGATGACCGAGAAGATGGATAGCGCCTCGACCATCCTGCCGGCGGATGCGGAGACGGCGGCGATCGCCGGCCACCTGATCGGCTTCTTCAACGAAGAAATCGCGCAGGGGCGCCTGACCGAGCGCCTGATGCCGATCCAGGCCGGCATCGGCACCATCGCCAACGCCGTGGTCGGCGGCCTGATCGACGGGCCGTTCAAGAACCTGAGCATGTACTCGGAAGTGCTGCAGGACTCGACCTTCGATTTGTTCGACGCGGGCAAGCTGGACTTCGCCTCGGGTTCCTCGATCACGCTGTCGGAGGCCAAGGCGCGCCAGGTGTTCGGCGACATCGAGCGCTACAAGGATCGCCTGGTGCTGCGCCCCCAGGAGGTGAGCAACCATCCGGAAGTGATCCGCAGGCTCGGCATCATCGCCATCAACACGGCGCTCGAGTGCGACATCTACGGCAACGTGAACTCGACCCACGTGCAGGGCACGCACATGATGAACGGCATCGGCGGCTCGGGCGACTTCGCGCGCAATGCCTATCTATCGGTGTTCGCGACCAAGTCGCTGGCCAAGGGCGGCAAGATCTCGAGCATCGTGCCGATGGTGGCGCACGTCGACCACAACGAACACGACGTCGACATCATCGTCACCGAAGTCGGCCTGGCCGACCTGCGCGGCCTGGCGCCACGCGAACGGGCGCAACGCATCATCGAGAACTGCGTGGCCCAGCCCTACCGGCAGATGCTGAAGGACTACGTGGAAGAGGCGAACCGGGGAGGGGGACAGACGCCGCACGTGCTGGAGAAGGCGTTCTCGTGGCATGTGCGGTATCGGGAGACGGGGTCGATGCTGCCGGCGGCTGCCGGCGTTTGAATCACCGCAAACCGTAGGGTGGTCGGCTCCGCCGACCGCGCGTTCAACTCCCCTTTGAACAGACGTAAGCGCTGCTCATATACGGTTTGAACGCGCGCACGGCAAAGCCGTGCACCCTACTATTTCGCGGCGGTACGCGCCTTACCAAACGGATCCCCCGCCTTCCACTGCGGCGCCTTCGGCGAATCCGCCACCATGCGGCCCAGGTTCAGCGTGAACTGCGCCTGCTGCACCATGCCTGCCAGATCCCAGTTCGGATCGTACTCGTCCGACACCTGGTGATACTTGGCGCGGTAGCTTGCCTGCTTGGCGTTGCTCGCCTCCACATCCTTCACCCAGCCATGTCCCGCGCCCACCGAGAACGCCGGCACGCCGGCCTTGGCGAAGCTGAAGTGGTCGCTGCGGAAGTAGCCGCCCGCCAGGTCGGGACGCGACGGCGCCACCGTCAGGCCCATGCTCTTGGCGGTGGCTGCGGCCATCGCGCCCAGGTCGGTGCGCTCGCTGCCAGGCGTCGAAACATCCTTCACCAGGCCGACGAAGTTCAGGCTGTCCAGGTTCAGGTTGGCCACCGTCTTCTCGATCGGCCACAGCGGCTTGGCGGCATAGGCCGCGCTGCCCAGCAGGCCTTGTTCTTCGGCCGCCACCCACAGGAACATCTGGCTGCGCTTGGCCGGGTTGCGCACGGCTTCCTGTGCCATCGCCAGCAGCGCCGCGGTGCCCGAGGCGTTGTCGACGGCGCCGTTGAAGATGGTGTCGCCGTCAAGACCCTGCTTGCCCATGTGGTCCCAGTGGGCGCTGTAGATCACCACTTCGTCCTTGAGCTTCGGATCGGTGCCCGGCACCACGCCGGCCACGTTGAATTCGTTCAGCGTACGCACTTCGGCGCGCGCCTCGCCCTTCACGCGGGCGTTCAGCACGACCGGCTTGAAATTCTTGTCTTCGGCGGCCGCGCGCAGCTTGTCGAGGTCCTGGCCGCCCGCTGCGAACAGCTTGCGCGCGGTGGCGTCGGTCATCCAGCCCTGCAGGCCGGTGCCCAGCTTGCCCTCGGCCAGCTGGAAGCGCTCGGCGTTGGCCCAGCTGTTCTGCACCACGCTCCAGCCGTAGGAGGCCGAGGCGTCGGTGTGGATCAGCAGGACGCCGGCCGCGCCCTGGCGCGCCGCTTCTTCCAGCTTGTAGGTCCAGCGGCCGTAGTAGGTCAGGCCGTCGCCGTTGAAGCGCTTCGGTTCCGCCGCGGTCGGCTTCGGATCGTTCACCATCATCACCAGCACCTTGCCCTTCAGGTCCTGGCCCTTGAAGTCGTCCCAGCCTTCTTCCGGCGCTTGAATGCCGTAGCCGACGAAGACCAGCTCGGCGTCCAGGGTGTGGTCGGCCTGGGCGTCGCCCGGACCCCAGACCCAGTCGGGACCGAACTGCAGCGGCAGCGCCTGGCCGCCGGCGGTGATGCCGATATTGCTCTTCGCGGGCAGCGAGCGCACGCCGGCGATCTTGACCGGCTGGCGGTAGCTGCCGTTGTTGGCCGGCTGCAGGCCGATCGCGGCGGACTGGGTTTCGAGGTAGGTGACGGTCAGCTCGCCGCCGCGCTGGCCGGTGCCGCGGCCTTCGACGGCGTCGGACGACAGGAAAGCCAGGTGGGCGCGCAGCGGCGCTTCCTTGACGGTAGCGGCTTGTGCCTTGCCTGCGGCGTGGGCCGGGTAGGCCACTGCCAGGCTGGCTGCGAGAGCGGTGAAAGCAAGGGAGGAGACGATCTTGTACATGGAATCCTGCAGCGTAGGGTTGATAAGTTGGCACACAGGGTGCGTCTTGCATTGTATGCCAACTGATCAGTAAAACCGCAGCACGTCGGACGATATCGTCATGCCTGTTCCCGGCATGCGCTTCGGCGCGCCGGGCGGGAGCAGGTGGGTCGGCAGGCCCGGCATGCGCTCTTCGACTACCACCGCCAGCAGGTCCTCGGAGTCGATGTCCATGGTAAAGCGCAGCAGCGTGTCCTCCATCCCGTACACCGACATCGACCAGATGGTCTCCTTGTTGCTGAGCACCCGGCCGTTGAGGGTGGACGCCAGCGGCTTGGTGCCGGCGGCCCACAGCTCCATGTGCGGCGCCCGGTTTTTCGAGCGCAGCGTGAACTCGACCTGGCGCGCGCCGCCCTCCTTGCGCGGCCTGGGCATGCGCAGCAGATAGCCTTCCGGGTAGGCGATGGCGTCTTCGCGCGGTGCGACCGAGAACCACTGGCGCGGGCTGTGCCAGCCGAAGACGTCCACGTGGATCGAGGGCTTCGCGAGATGCGGGAACAGGCTCTTGCTCCAGCTGTCGAGCGGCTCCGGCGGTAGCAGCCAGTAGGCGCGCCAGCTGTTCATGTCCTTGAAGTAGACCAGGCGGTCCGGCGCCAGGGCCGGCGTTTCGATCGGCGCCGGACGTGCCGCTTGGGTGGGCAGCGCCAGGCAGCCGGCGCAGGCGAGCAGCATCGCGCCCGCGACATAGCGCCCGACGGGCAGCAGCAGGAACAGGCTGGCGAAGCAGGCCAGCAGCACCGCGATCGCCAGCGACGGCAGGTAGACGCCGCGCGGAGCCAGTGCCGTCCAGGTCTCGCCCAGTGCGGGGACGAGCAGCAGCAGGGCCGGCAGCAGGCCGGCGGCCAGCACCAGCAGGCGCAGTCCAGGGTGCGCTATACGCGGCAGCACCATCCAGGCGCCCAGCGCCGCCGCCAGCGGCCAGGCCAGCAGGTAGGCCGTCTCGGGGGCGATCAGCAGCGCCAGCACCAGCGCCGCCAGCAGCCAGGCCATGGTCCCGAGGAAGACCGGCGCCGCGCCCGCGAAGCGGCGCATCAGGTAGAGGCCGGCGACGAACAGGCAACCGCCGACGATGGTGTAGGCCAGCGCCGGCCCGCTGTCGCTAAGGCGCGTCAGCGCCGCCACCTCCTCGCGCTGCTCCCATAGCGCCATGCGCGCCGCCAGCAGCACCAGCGCCACCCCGAAGAAGCCCTGCACCAGCGGGGCCACAGTTTCTCCGGACCGCGCCAGCGCCTGCTGGTAGCCGCGCACCAGCATCAGTGCGGCCAGCGCCGCCAGCGTCCAGCACAGGATCGTGGAATGCTGGACCCGGCCCAGGCCCGGGACCGTGAACCAGGAACGGGCGCCATGTGCGCCGCGCGCCAGGTCGGCATCGCCGTAGTGGCGCGCCAGGCCCAGCATCGCATCGCCCAGCCGCGCCGGCAGGGCGGTCTCGAGGCGCTCCACGGTATCGAGCGTGCGCTCGCCGTCGAAGGGTTTGCCGGTGTTCGCGAACAGCAGGGCCGGCGCGCCGAGCCGGCCGAGCGGTCCGATGCGCGGCGTTTCCGGACGCAGCCGGTACAAACCCGCCAGCAGCGACGAGCCTTCCATGCCGGGCGCCGCCTCCGGCAAGACGTTCAACACGCTGCCGCCGGCGTTGCTGGCATCGAGCAGCATCAAGGGTCCGCCGCTGCCCATGCTGTCGAAGCGCAGCGCCAGCCCGACCTGGCGCGCCAGCGGATGGCGCTCGGCGAAACCCTGGGCGCCGAGGGCGCCGACTTCCTCGCCGTCGGCGAACAGCATCACGATATCGTTCCGTGGCGCCTGCCCGGCCGACAGGGCGCGCGCCGTTTCCAGCAGCGCCGCCACCGGCAGGGCCGAACGCGCGGCGCCCAGCGTCATTTTCCCGCTGTCGTAGTGCGTGGCCAGCAGCAGGGCGGGGCGGTTCGCCCTGTCCGGGGCGCTGCCGGGCAGGCGCGCCACCACGTTGTGGACCACGCCCACCGTGTAGTGGGTGCCGCCCCAGTACTGGACGGTGGATTTCTGCACCGTGGTGCGCTGCACGCTGGCCTGCAGGCCCATGCCGCGCAGCTGGTTGACGATATAGTCGCGCGCCGCGGCATTCGCGCCGGTGGCGATCGGCCGCGTGGAAGCGGCGAGATTGGCCATGTGGCGCTGCATGCGCATGGTATCGATGGCCGCCGGCGTCGATGTGGGGGTGTCGTGGGGACGGGCCAGCCAGGCCAGTATCAGGGCGATGCAGACGGCCGCGATTGCGGCCAGGCCGAGGGCGCGCGCGGGCGCCGCCGGTAGTCCAGCGGTAAGCATGTTTCTCTCTCCATTGTTTGTCTTGTTGTGGGTGCGACGGGCGTGCGGCGTGAAGCGGCTCCTTTCGGGTCGAAAAAAACGCCCGCCAGGCTGGGAGGCTGCGGCGGGCGAAGAAGGGAAACTGTCGTGGTTTAGTCGAGGGTCCAGACGTAGGCGATCTGCGCCCAGCCGGCTTCGGCCACGCCGTTGTTCATGGCCGGCTTGAACTGGCACAGGCTCAGGGCATTGACCGCGGCGCGGTCCAGCACGCGCGAGCCGCTCGACTTCTGGATGCGCGCATCCTGCACGCGGCCGTCGGCGCCGACCATCAGGGCCAGGGTCACGGTGCCGGTCTCGCCGTTGCGGGCGGCGCTCGTCGGGTAATCAGGCTTGGCGCAGCCGTCGGCGTCGGCCAGCACGGCGCTGCGCATCGCGCCGGTATTGCTGCTGGCAGGCGCCTGGCTGGGCGGTGCCTCGGTCACGGCAGGTTGCGCCGGCTCCGGCATCGGCTGCGGCTCGGTTGTTGCCTGGACCGGTTCCTCGATCTGGGGAGGCGGGACATCGACCTCGACTTTCGGCACCACGATCGGCGGCTTGGCGACGTCCACGCGCGGCTTGGGCGGTTCGGGCGGCGGCGGAGGCGGGGGAATGTCCGGCTTGACCCACACCAGCGTGTCTTGCACCAGTGCCGGAATGCTGATCGCCTTCGAATTCATCACATTGATCACACCCATGGCTACCAGCGCGTGCAGGCCGGCGACGAGGGCGAACTTCCCGGCCTTGCTGCCGGTCCCATCGTTGATTTGCGAGAAGTGCATGACGATCTCCTTATTGTTGCGCCTGCGCATGGATCGCAGAACTTTTTGCTTCAGGAAAGATATGCATCAGACAAACGATGGAACTAATATATGCCAGCCTCTAGCAATAAGTAAAGCGCTTTATTGGTAATTTTGCTTCCATGTGTAAGTGTTCTTGGCCTCTCAGCGTGATGAAACCGGCACTCGCGTCCGTGACCGTTGTATGAAATAATCCTCTTGCAACCCGCATCCTTTCTGTCGTCTGGCACACTTAGCTGCCAGAGATTAGTAAGCGCATGTCAGCGGGTCCCAGAACAGGAGCAGAAGAGTGGTGTCCGAACAGAAAAAACCTATCCGCGTGATGCTGGCCGACGACCATCCCATCGTCATGACCGGCTTTGCCATGTCGCTCGAAGCGGCAGGCATGCAGGTGGTAGGGCAGGCCAAGACCCCGAGCGAGGCGGTGGCGCTGTACGCCGCCCAGCAGCCCGACGTGGTCATCCTCGACATGCGTTTCGGGACCGAACTCACCGGCCTCGATGCGGCGCAGGGCATCCTCAAGGACGACCCGCGCGCGAAGATCATCTTCCTCAGCCAGTTTGACCAGGACAGCCTGATCAAGGAAACCTACCGCATGGGCGCCCACGCCTTCGTGACCAAGGATTGCGACCCGTCCGACCTCGTCACCGCCGTGCGCCACGCCCACGACGGCAAGCTGTACTTCCTGCCGCAGATCGCCTCGCGCCTGGCCAGCATGGCGGTGCGCGGCGACGTGACGCCGCAGTCGCAGCTCGATGAACGCGGCCTGGAGATCTTCAAGCTGATGGCCGAGGGCCTGACCAATGCGGAAATCGCCGAGAAGCTCGACCTGTCGACCAAGACCATCAGCAATATCAGCCAGTCGATCAAGGAAAAGCTGGGCGTGCACCGCCAGGCCAACATCACCCTGCTGGCCGTGAAGCACGGCCTGATCGAGCCCTGAGGCTGGCGCCGAGATGGTCTTTTTGCGGAACACGCGTGCGCTGCTTGGCGCGCTGAGCGTCCTTGCGCTGCTGGCCGGGCCCGCCCAGGCCGCCGCAGGACAGGCAGCCACGTCCCGTAGCGACGACGAAGTCACCGGGTTTCGCTTCCAGATCCTCACCGGCGACGACAGCGAGGTCACGCGCCGCATCGCCGAAGACCTGTACAAGCGCCTGGTGCCGACCTTCGGCGCCTTCCGCACCGAGCTGGCCCAGCGCCGACGCATGCTCTACGTGGCGATCGGACCGACCGCGCTGCGCGACGCCCTGGCGCGCCGCTGCGACTGCGTGATCATCTCGGCCTTCACCTCGAGCCAGGTGTGGCGCGCCCTCACGGCGAAGACCCCGGTCAGCCGCACCTCCATGCTGACCGCCGTCTACGCCGAGCCGGCGCCGGCCGACCAGCTGCGCCTGGCGGCCCTGCTGTACGGGCGTCCGGTGCGGGTGGGCGCCATCCTCGGCCGCGACACCGCCTTCCTGCGCACGGCGCTGGAGAACGAGGTCGAGGTGCAGCCCTTCGCCGCCGGCGACGACATCAACCATACGCTCAACGGCATGACGCGCGCCGAGGTGCTGCTGGCGCTTCCCGATGGCGACGTCTACAACCCCGAGAACGTGCGCAACATCCTGCTCTCGACCTACCGCCGCAAGCAGGGCGTGATCGGCTTCTCGGCCGACATGGTCAAGGTGGGTGCGCTGGCCACCACGTATTCGGAGATCGAGGACATCAACACGCAAGTCGCCGAGATCGCGGCCGCTTTTGTTGCCACCGGCGAGCTGGCCCCGCCGCAGTTCCCGCGCTACTTCCGCACTGTGGTCAACGAGGGCGTGGCCCGTTCCCTCGACGTGCGCGTGACCGACGGCGCGCGCCGCTTCGCCCGCCATCCGGCGCGTCCGGCGCCAGCACCGGCGCCGGCGCCGGCGCCGGCGCCTGCCGCCGCCGCGCCGGTCGTCACGCAGGCGCCCATTCCACTGGCTCCGGTACCATGACGCTGCGTTTCTGGCGCAGCTGGAGCATCGGCCGGCGCATGACCGTCATCACCATGCTGCCGGTGGTCTGCCTGTTCACCGCCTTCGTCTGGTATTCCTGGTATTCGCACCGCGCCCAGGTGACCGAGGAACTGGCCGAGCGCGGGCGCATCCTGGCGCGCGCGCTGGCCGAGACCAGCGAATACAACGTCATCTCGGGCAACCTCTCCGACCTGCGCCTGACCATCAACGGCCTGGTGCAGTCCGACAGCAGCATCTACCGCATCGAGGTGGTCGGCGTGGACGGCGCCCAGGCCGTGCGCGTGAATTCCGAATCCGCCATCGACGCCCAGCCCTTCCACTACGAGGCGCCGATCAAGAAGCAGGTGGTGTGGATCAACCTGTTCACCGACAACGGCACCCCGCACGTCTCCGCCTCCAGCGACCTGCGTCCGCCGACGCTCACTACCGAGATCGTCGGCTGGGTGCGCGTGACGATGTCGCCCTCGAACATGATGGCCAAGCAGACCCGCCGCTTCCGCTTCGAGCTGTCGATCGCCGCGCTGGCGCTGGCCGCCAGCGCCGTCATGGCCTGGGTGCTGGCGCGCTCGCTGACGGTGCCGCTGCGCGAAGCGATCGGGGCACTCTCCCGCATCCGCAACGGCGACTACCGCGTGCAGTTGCCGGTCAGGACCGGCGGCGAGGTCGGCGAGCTGCAGGCCTCGATCGGCGAGATGTCGCTGGCGCTGGACGAATCCAAGCGCGACCTCGAGAACAAGGTGGCCGAGCGCACCCGCGACCTGCTGGCCTCGCGCAACGAGGCGCTGCGCGCCGACGCCGACAAGCGCAAGCTGATCCAGAAGGTCAACTCCATCATCGAGGATGAGAGGAAGAGCATCGCGGTCGAGATCCACGACGAGCTGAACGCGTCCCTGATCGCCGCGCGCCTGGAAGCCCAGGCCATCGGCGCGCTCGCAGCCAAGGCGGCGCCAGGCCCGGAGATCGAGGAGATCGGCCGCAAGTCGCAGGCCATCACCAAGCTCGCGCTCGACCTCTACGCCAACGGCCGCCGCCTGGTGCGGCGCCTGCGCCCCGAAGTGCTCGACATGCTCGGCCTGCACGGCGCGGTCGAGGAGATGACGCGCCACTACGACAGCAGCTCCGGCTGCAGCTTCGAATTCCACGGCGAGGGCGACTTCTCGCGCCTGTCCAACGAGCTGGCCATCTCGGCCTACCGCATCGTGCAGGAAGCGCTGTCGAACATCATGAAGCACTCCCACGCGACCTCGGCCCAGGTGCGCCTGGTGCTGGACGAAAGCGCGCAGACGCTGCGCATCGTGGTCGCCGACGACGGCAACGGGTTCGATCCGGCCAGCGTTTCGGAAGGCATCGGCATCATCGGCATGCGCGAGCGCGTCTACGCCGTGCACGGTACGATGGACGTGCGCTCGCGCCCGGGCGGCGGCACCGTGGTGGCCTTCACCCTGCCGCTCAGCGCGCCGGCGCCCGCATCGGCACCCACTTAAGCATTCACTCATCAACAAAGACGACCATGTCCAACGAACTGCGCACGCCCTACGAGAAGGGCAACCTGAACCAGACCACCACCCACGCCGAATGCATCGCCTGGTATCAGGACCTCGCGGCGCGCCATCCCGGCGTGCTGCGCTTCTTCGAAGTGGGCGTGTCGGATGCGGGTGTGCCGATCCACGCGGGCGTGGTGAGCAGCGACGGCGTCTTCGACCGCGAGGAAATCAAGCGCACGGGCCGCCCGGTCTTCTTCAACAACAACGGCATCCACCCGGGCGAGCCGGAAGGCGTGGACGCCTGCATGGCCCTGGTGCGTGACTTCTGCACCCAGCCCGAGCGCCTCGCCGCGCTCGGTAAAACCGTCTTCCTCTTCGTCCCCCTGTACAACGTCGACGGCAGCCTGAATCGCGCCGACACCTCGCGCGTGAACCAGGACGGCCCCGAGCAGTTCGGCTTCCGTGGCAACAGCCGCCACCTCGACCTGAACCGCGACTTCGTCAAGTGCGACACCCTCACGGCCCAGGTCTTCAACAAGCTGTTCACGGCCTGGGACCCGGACGTGATGGTCGACACCCACACCTCCAACGGCGCCGACTACAGCTACACCATGACCCTGATCCACACCCAGCCGGACAAGCTGGGCGGAGAACTCGGCGAATTCCTGCGCGCGACCATGCTGCCCGCGATGTACGCCGGGATGCAGGAGCGAGGCTGGCCGACCTGCCCCTACGTGAACCCGGTCAAGGACAGCCCGGACCACGGCATCGCCGACTTCCTGGAAACGGCGCGCTTCTCGACCGGCTACGCGGCCCTGCACCATACGATCGGCTTCATGCCCGAGACCCACATGCTCAAGCCCTTCCAGGACCGCTACGACTCGATGCGCGCGCTGGTCGAGACCGCGCTCGCCTTCACGGTGCAGAACGCCGAACAGATCCAGTCCTTGCGCCGCGCGGCGAAGCAGCTTGGTCGCACCCGCGCCGAGTGGCCGATCCACTGGACGATGGACGCCGACAACCCCGACAGCTTCCGCTTCAAGGGTTACGAAGCCAAGTACAAGCCGAGCGTGCTGGGCACCTACACGCGCCTGTGGTACGACCGTACCAGCCCGTGGGAGCGCGACATCGCATGGTACAACCGCTTCCCGGCCGACATCCACGTCCCCGCGCCGCGCGCCTACGTGGTGCCGCAGCAGTGGCGTGAGGCGATCGAGCGCCTGCAGTGGAACGGCGTTCAATTGGTGCGTGTCGAAGCCGACCGCATGCAGGAAGCGGACTACTACCACGTCGTGAGCGTGGCTTCGCGTCCAAACGCCTACGAGGGCCACATGTTCCACGACGAGGTGGTGCTGGAGAAGCGCCGCGGCCAGGTACTGCTGCGCGCGGGCGACTACATCGTGCCGCTCGACCAGGACAATGCGCGCTACGCGGTCGAGACCCTCGAGCCGCTGGCCCACGACAGCTTCTTCCGCTGGGGCTTCTTCAACAGCGTGCTGGAGAAGAAGGAAGCGTATTCGGATTACGTGTTCGAAGACCACGCGGCCGAGCTCTTGAATGACGAGCCGGCGCTGCTGGCGAAGTTCGAGGCGTGGAAGGAAGCCAATCCTGCGCTGCTGGGGAACCAGGAGGCGGTGCTGGACTTCATCTTCGCGAACTGCGAGCGCTATCGCGAGCCGGAGTGGCGGCGTTATCCGGTGTTCATGGTCGGCTGAGATAAACGCTAGGCGGGAACGTCGATGATTGCATTCGAACAGCTGGAATGGATGTTCACCAATATTGCGAATGGGCCCGGATGGGATATGTCCCGGCCCATGCTATGGGGGTACTTCTTCACCGACCGGTCGAGGGAAAAGCTCGAATCCGTCGTGCAGCGGCTCGAGCACGACGGATACCGCTACGTCGACCTGTTCGTCCCCGAGCTCGACGAGGGTGTGGAACCGTATTTTTTCCTGCATGTGGAAAAGGAAGAGGTTCACTCGCCCGCCAGCCTGCATCAGCGGAACGCGCAGCTCTATGCGCTTGCGGACCAATACGGTCTGGACAGCTATGACGGAATGGACGTCGGACCTCTGCCAGGTATTTCGTGATCCGCCAATTCGCCTTCGACAAGGGCGAGGCATGATGAAACAGGAACAGAGTATTGCCGACGCTGGACGCGTACGCCAGCTCCTGCTGGACTGGGCCACCGCAGCCCGGACCGGCGCGCGCGACGCCATCCTGCAAGGGCACGATCCCGATGTCCTGGTTGTGGTGGCAGGAAGCGACGTCGCCTTTGCGAGCGGCTTGATCAAATGCGGCGGCACCCTGCTGGACGACAGGACCTTCGAAGACCTCGTCAGGGCCACCTTCTGCCTGCAGAAGCGCTCAGGCGAATGGCTGGTGACCCACCAGCATATTTCCAGGCCGGCGGGAGGCTGAGGACAGGCCTGGCGTCGGCCTGCCCGGCATCTGCTTCAGGCGTTCTTGCGGCGGCGCAGGAAGCCAAAACCGAACAGGCCGGCAGTCAGCAGGGCCAGCGAGCCGGGCTCCGGCACCGCGCCGATCTCCGGGTCCGGCTGCTTGATTTCCTCGACCTTGAAGTCCGCCATGATGTACATGCGCGAGGTCTTGCCTTCCGGGTTGTACCAGTACTTGCCGTCGAAGCTTCCGTAGCCGCCCGCGTCCAGCTGGTATTTGACGTCCGACATGACAATCCCATCCAGCGCAAAGGAAAGATTGCTCAGGTCATTCAGTGACAGGCCCATCAGCTTGTCGCCTGCGTTGTTCTGGGTATTGAAAATCGTGAAGCTGAACGGCTCCGTATCGGCGGCGGCATTCGGCTTGACGAAGTTGATGTCCAGGGTATAACCGGCGCCGAAACTGCTCGGGGTAACCGATGCGCTGGTGGCACGGTTGGTCCACACCAGTTCGGCGAGGATCACGTCATCCGCGGCGGTCGATACATTCCAGTTGCGGTCCATGGCACTCAGGGTCGAGCCGGGTTTGCTGAAAAATTCGGTGCCGAACCAACCCGGGGTATAGCCCCATTCGAGTACAGTGTTGTCGCCCTGGGTGCCGCCCTTGATGCGGCAGTACGGAGACGCGCAGTTGCTGATGTCGGAGAAACTGCCGCTGGAATTTCCGGTAATGACAGTGGCGCTTGCATTGCCGGCGCCGCCAAGCAGGGGAAGGACGAAGGCGGAGAAGAGGGTGATGTTAAACAATAAACGCATGTTGCTTTCCTTTAAGTCATATTGGATCAAGGAAAGCTAGAACCGTGCCAGCAGCGTAAGTCTTTGATTTTATAGGCTCGAGCAACAACGTCGGCGTCGCTGTGTAAAGTTTCTCGACATAATCTTATATTGCAATAGTGTATTTTATTGATTGCTGACAGGGAGGGAGCTGCAGGAGCGCCAGCTTTTCGCTGTAAGATTTTCGACAATCCGAACCGCTATATCCACGTGCGCAAGGATGCTGCATGTGTGCGCTGGACTACAGCCGCGCATCACGCTCGCTGAGATCCAGCCGGCTGCCCAGCAAGACCAGCTCTTCGTTCAGCGCATCGAGCGTGCCCTGGTAGCGCTTCTCCCTGCTGTCATCCGTGTCGAGCTTTTCCGTTTGTCCGGGCTGATAGGGCGCCAGCGCATCCATCAGGTCGCGCACCAGCACATACTGGTCCGGTATGGTCTCATCGGACATCAGGCGGCCGAGCACGTATTTGCGCACGCGCTCGGATTCGTTGAGCGTCTGCTCCATGCGGGCCGCCGTCAAGCGGCCATCCTTGTAGTCGAGGGACACCGTACTGCTCGCGCTGTCGTCGATCTCGTGGTAACGGTAGTTCTGGGTCTCGGAACGGAAATCGAAGGCCAGGGTGTCGCCTTTGTTCAGCGCCTCGTGGAACTGCGCCTTCAGCTGCGAATTCTGAACCTGCGACAGCGAGCGCCGCGCGTCCTTCTCGTCCATCCGCGTGGCCTGCGACAGCGCGTAATGGAAGCCCGTGACTTCCTCGCGGCGTGCCGGGTTGTCCTGTCGCGGCGTCTCGGTAATCGACGCCTCGAAGTCCGCCAGGCCGGTCAGCACGGCGCGGTCCACTTTCGACAGGGGCTTGCGTTCGCCCGCCGGTACGCCGGTATCAACCGCATCGCGGTGTGACGTGCGGCTCAAGTCGCTGAATGCGTCCTTGAACATCGTGGCCAGTTCCGTGTTCCCATGCCCGCGCCGCACCGCCTGGTCGAAGCCTTTCAGGTAGGTGTCGATGGCCCGCGCCTGCTGCTGCTTCGTGCCCAGCAGTTCCAGCTTGCCGGTGTCGATGCCGAGGGAAATCGCGCCGCGCGGCCCGTCGATGGCAAGCGAACGCCGGTCCGCATCGATGTGCAGGTCCAGTGACTGCTGCTGGGGCGGCTCGCCCGGCAGCGTCACCTCGGCGCGCAGGTCGATCGACTGGAGCAGGGGATTGGAGCGCGCGAGTTCGCCGAGGCGGATCCTGGGCGGATCGATCGCCATGCCGTCGATCGCTTCCTGGAAGCCTTTCGCCAGGCCGGCCAGGGCCTCGCGCTCGACCTCGCCGAGGTCCGCGTCCGCATCCACGCGCACGAACATCTCGTCGCCGAGATTGGCCAGCACGAGGTCGACCTTCCTGCCGCTTGCCGTCATGACGCTGAGCGCGAAGCGGTTGTCGACATCTTCCGGGATCGCCGCATCCGCTACCGGCTTGATGGCGCCGGTCTTGAAAGCCGCGAGCAGTTCCGCGCCCAGGTCCTTGTAGCGCATGGCCGTTGTCACGGGCTTGTTTGCCGCTTCCCCGGCGGCCGCCAGGCCTTCCTTGCTCAGTTTGACGACGGCCGATGGCGCCGCGGCGACAGGCTGCGCGGCGCTGGCGGAACGGCTGGACGGGGCCTGATAAGGCGTGGATGCCTGCAGTTGGGAGAGGGACGATATCGTGCTCATACGTGCATTAACGGCGCGGATGTCCTTCAGATGAGGTCCTGCAAAGGAGGGAGTGTGATTTCACGCCGCTTGCATGGCATTTGCGGCAGGCGTAAAAAAACCGGGGCATGCCCCGGTTCCTGTTTCCTGCAGTGAGATTACCTGCTCGCGGCGATCCAGCGATCCACCTTGGCCTCCAGCACCGCCAGCGGCAAGGTGCCTTCGCCCAGCACGATCTCGTGGAACTTCGGCAGGCTGAACTTCTCGCCCAGTGCGCTTTCCGCGCGCTTGCGCAGCTCCATGATCTTCAGCGAACCGATCTTGTAGCCCAGCGCCTGGCCCGGCCACACCATATAGCGCTCGATCTGGGCGCGGGCTTCAGGCTCGGAGTAGCCCAGCGTATCCTGGAAATACTGGATCGCTTTGGCACGGCTCCAGCCCTTCGCATGCAGGCCGGTATCGACCACCAGGCGGGCGGCGCGCAGCATCTCGTCGTTCAGGTGGCCGAAATAATCTTCCGGCTTCTCGAACAGGCCCATCTCCTTGCCCAGGGTCTCGGCGTACAGCGCCCAGCCCTCGGTGAAGGCGTTGTTGCCGCCGAACTTGCGGAAGTTCGGCAGACCCAGTTCCTGCACCAGCGCGATGTGGAAGTGGTGGCCCGGCTGGCCTTCGTGCAGGTAGAGCGTCACCATGCCGGTGCTGCCGTACTGCTTCGGATCGTTCACCACCGACCAGAACACGCCCGGACGCGAACCGTCCACGGCCGGTGGAGTGTAGTGGTCGGAGGCGGTGGCGCGCGACAGCTCCGGTTCCAGGCGCAGGTCGAGCGGCGACTTCGGCATCAGGGTGAACAGGGCCGGCAGCTTGGTGCGCACCTTGGCGTCGAGCTCGCGGTAGACGTCGATCACCTGCTGGTCCGAGGTGAAAGGCTTGTACTTCGGCTGTTCCGACACCCAGCGCGGCAGGCCGGCGGCCGGGCCGGTGTAGCCCATCTTCGGTCCGACGACGCCGTATTCGCCCTGGATGCGCGCGACTTCCTTGATGCCGATCTCGTGGATCTGCTCCGGCGTGAGGTTCGTCGTGGTCATGCCCGCCACGCGGGCCGCGTACCAGGCCGCGCCGTTCGGCAGCGCGTTCCAGCCGGCGCTGGTGCGGGTCTTGGGCAGGTAGTCCTTCTCGAGGAAGGTCGACAGGCGCCGCAAGGCCGGATTCAGTTTGTTGGCGATGGTCTTGCGGTAGGCCGTCGTCAGGCTGCGCTTCTCGGCCGCCGTGAAGCTGGCCGGCAGATTGGTGATCGGCGTGTAGAAGATGCTGTCCTCGGCCTTGCCGGCGACCAGCTGCCTGAACTGGGGCAAAGCGGACTGCATGGGCTCGCGCGGCTGCACGACGCCGCGCTTGATCCCCTCGCGCATGTTGACGATGGACTGGTCGATGTGCGGCACCAGCTGCGCCAGACGGTTCAGGTAGGCGCGGTATTCGCGCGGCGTGGTCAGGGGCTGGGCGCCCTGGCCGCTCGCGTAGTTCGCCAGGATCACCGGCATGCTGACCATCTGGTCGATCGGGATCAGGTGCTCGGGGAAGGCGGCCAGGCGCAGCGCCGTGTCGAGCTCGAACTTGAGGATGTCGTAGCTGGTCTGGTCGCGCTGGCCCAGCTTGTCGCGCGGGATGCTCGACAGGCGCTTGAGGTAGCTGCGGTAGCGCGCGAACTGCTGCTGGCGCACCTTGGGCGAGATCGACAGGCCCAGCTGGTCGTTGAAGCGGCTGTCGCCGTTCTCGGTGGCCCAGACCGGCTCGAAGCGCGCGAGCGATTCGTAGTACTCGTCGGCGAGCGCGTTGATCTGGCGCGATTCAGGCGTCGCCGCGCTTGATGCAGGCTTGACGGCAGGGGCGGCCTGCTGCGCCGCGCCCGCCGGCGCGCAGGCCAGCAGCGCTGCGGCCAGCGTAAGCAGGGACAATCGGGTTTTCATCGTTGCGAATCCTTAGTAGCTTGCCAGCGGCGTCAAGGCGCCGTTCTTGAAGGTGTAGACGGTGACCGTGGTCTTCTTCAGGTTGCCCTTGGGGTCGTAGCCGTAGGTGCCGACCACGCCCTGGTAGCTGATGGAATGCATGGCCGCGCCGACCTTGGCCGGATCGACCGAGTTCGCGCTCTTCATCGCCTGGGCGATGAACTTGGTCTGGTCGTAGAAGGAGGGCGCGTAGACGTCCGGATCGCGCTTGAAGCGGGCCTTGTAGCCGTTGATGAAGGCCGGGCCGCCCGGCTGCTTGGCGACGATGGCGCCGGCCTGGGCGCAGCGCACGTTCTCGCCGACGGCCGGGCCGCCGAGCTTGGCCATCTCCGGGCTGCACAGGGTGTCGCCGCCCAGCAGCGGCACGTTCAGGCCGAGCGCCTTCATCTGGCGCGCCATCGGGGCCGCCTGCGGGGCGTAGCCGCCGAAGAAGACCGCGTCCACGCGCTTGGCCTTCAGCGCGGTGAGGATGGCGGCGAAGTCGGTGGCCTTGTCGGTGGTGTACTCGTGGCCGGCGACCTTCATGCCGTTCGCCTGCGCCTGGCGCTTGAATTCCATGGCGATGCCCTGGCCGAAGGCGGTGCGGTCGTCGATCACGCCGACATTCTTCACCTTCAGCTCCTTGGCCGCGTAGGCAGCCACCGATCCGCCCACTTGGGTGTCGCTGGCGACGATGCGGAACACGGTCGGATAGCCGGCTGCGGTGATCTTCGGATTGGTGCCGACGGTCGACATCAGGATGCCGTTGTCGTTGTAGACGCGCGAAGCGGGGATCGCCACGCCCGAGTTGTAGGGCCCGAGCACGTACTTCACCTTGGCGTCGGCGAACTTCTGCGCCACGGTCACGCCCTGTTTCGGATCGCCGCCGTCGTCCTCGGACTGCAGCTCGAAGCGGATCGTGTTGCCGCCTACCTGCAGCTTCTGCGCGTTGAGTTCCTCGATGGCGAGGCGCACGCCGTTCTCGTTGTCCTTGCCGGCGAAGGCATTGGCGCCCGAGAGCGGGCCGCTCACGCCGATCTTGACGACCTGTTCGGCAGCGTTGGCTGAAGTAGCAGCGAGCAGCGCAGCAATAAGCGACAGCGGCGCGAGCGGCGCCAGGTGCAGTTTGGATGGCATTCCCTTGGTCTCCGTTGTGTACTAAACGGACGCCATCATCGCATACATCGATGGCCGGGCGAAGTGCGCGCCCGGCAGGAAGCTAGGCCGGCAGCCCGTGCGAGATCAGCTCCAGCGGCAGCGCCGTGGTGCACTTGATCTGCTCCATGGAGAAGGCCGAGGACACACCGGTCAGGCGCGCCGCCTTGATCAGCTTCTTGTAGAAGCGGTCGTAGCCCGCGATGTCGGTGGTGACGACCTTGAGCAGGTAGTCGACGTCGCCGCTCATGCGGTGGAATTCCAGCACCTCGGGCAGCGCCACCACCGCCGAAGCGAAGCGGGCCAGCCACTTCTCGTCGTGTTCGCTGGTGCGCACGCTCACGAACACGGTCACCGGCAGGCCGACTTTCTCGCGGTTGACGATGCTGACCCGGCTTTCGATATAGCCGTCTTCCTCGAGCCGTTTGACGCGTTTCCAGCAGGGCGTACTGGACAGTCCGACCTTTTCGCTCAGGCCGGAAATCGAGAGGGTGGCATCCGCCTGCAACGCAGCAAGAATAGCGCAATCAAACTTGTCGAGAGAGTTCATTTTCCCTATATCGATATGTGGAGAACACATATGCCAATTATCAGCCACAAAGGCGAAAAATTGGGATATCTTTACCTGCACGACTCCGTAACATATTACTTAAAAATAACACGCTCCGCAGCAAATATTTACTTTTTTGTAATTGGTTTATGAACAGCGAACTGTACCTCGACGCCAACGCCACTTCCCCGGTCCTGCCGGCCGCCATCGAGGCCGCCACCACGGCCATGCACACCTGCTTCGGAAACCCGAGCAGCAGTCACGCGGCCGGCCTGCGCGCCAAGGCGCTGCTGGACGGCACCCGCGCCCTGGCGCGCCGGGTGCTGGGCGCGGCGACGGGGCGGGTAATGTTCACGAGCGGGGCGACCGAGGGCATCCAGACCGCCGTGCTGTCGGCGCTGTGCGCTGTGCGCGAGCGCCGCCTGCGTGGCGAAGCGTGCGGCGACCTGCTGCTGTACGGCGCCACCGAACACAAGGCGGTGCCGGAAAGCCTGGCGCACTGGAACCGCCTGCTGGGCCTGAACCTGGAGCTGCGCGCGCTGCCGGTCGGCGCCGACGGACGGCACCGCCTCGACGTGCTGCGCGAACTGGCGCCGCGCGCCGCTTTTGTGTGCACCATGGCCGCCAACAACGAGACCGGCGTGGTCTCAAGCCTGGATGGCATCGCCGCCGTCCTCGAGGAAAGCGCCAGCCCGGCCCTGTGGATGGTCGACTGCGTGCAGGCGCTCGGCAAGCTGCCCCTGCAGCTCGATCGCAGCCGCATCGACTACGCCCCCTTCTCCGGCCACAAGCTGTATGCGCCCAAGGGCATCGGCCTGCTCTACGTGCGCGAAGGCGCGCCCTACACGCCCCTGATGTGCGGCGGTGGGCAGGAGGCCGGACAGCGTTCGGGCACCGAGAACATGAGCGGCATCGCGGCCCTGGGCGCCGTCTTGACGGCATTGGAGGCGGGCGGCACCTTCCGCACCCACGGCCAGCTGCTGGCCATGCGCGAGCGCCTGGCCGCCGCCCTGGTCGAAGCCTTCCCGGGCCTGGTCTTCAACGCGCCGCTGGCGCAGACGCTGCCGACCACCCTGAACTTCTCGGTGCCGGGCGTGAGCAGCAAGGAGCTGCTCGACGTGTTCGACGCCGCCGGCGTGCGGGTCAGCGCCGGCTCGGCCTGTTCGGCGTCCAAGGCCGCGCCCAGCTATGTGCTGGATGCGATGGGCGTGCCGGCCGCCTGCAGCGCTTCGGCGGTGCGCCTGTCCTTCGGCCCCCTCGCGGACGAGGCCTTCATCGATGCCGCCTGCGAGCGCATCCTGCGCTGCGGCCGTGCATTGCGCGAGGCGCGTCCCGCCGCCACGCTGCAGCAACTCGAATCCTTCGGCGCCAGCGGCTGGCTGCTGTTCGACGAAGCGGGCAGCGCATGCATCGCGATCGATCCGCCGGCGGCGCTGGCGCCGCGTATCGCGGCCGACCTGCGCGCCCGCTGTTGCCGCCTGCTCGCCTGTTTCGACACCAGCCATGGCGCCGGCGGCGCCGACGCACTGGGAGAATTGATGAACGTGCTACCGGGCTGGCCGGGCGAGGGTGCTGGCATGGCGCTTGGCCAGGATCTCCTGGTGCAGCGCGGCGAGGCCTTCCTGTTCGGCCGCGCCCGCGACGGTGTGCTGGCGCTTGACGACGTGCGCTTCGTGTTCGGCGCTTCGAGCCTTGACGGTGTGGCCGGCACCACCCTGTGCTGCCACCGCATCGGCGAACCGGCGGTGTCGCGGCCGGGTGTCGACCCGCTGCCGGACGAAGGCATCGACCTGGACGCCGTCTCGGCCGCCGCCTACCTGGAATCGCACCCTGACGCCCTGCTGGTCGACGTGCGCGAGCTGCCCGAGCACACCGCCGGCGCCGCCCGCCTGCACGGACGCGCGGCGCAACACGTGCCGCTGTCCCAGCTGGCCAGCCAGGCCGCCGAATGGCTCGACCAGCCGCGGCCCCTGGTCTTCGTGTGCCGCAGCGGCAACCGCAGCGCGCGCGCCGCACGCACCCTGCGCCGCCTCGGCCATGCCCAGTGCTGGCACGTGGCCGGTGGCCTGGCGCTGGCCGGCTAGTTTTCAAATTGATGTGAAATAGGGTTCATTGGCCGTTTTCAGGATAGTTGAACGCGCGGACGGCGAAGCCGCCTTTCGTGGCCCGGTCCACCCTACCACACCGGTGTCACAGGCCGGCCCATCAGCCGCCTGTGTACGCCACCGCACAGTGACCGCCGCCCGCATCTCCTAGCATGGCGGTGGCCGTGCGCGCCCAGCGTTTCCCGTCCTCCCGAACCGCCCCGGGCGCCCTGCGCGCCAGCGGTCGACTGCGCACGCCTCTGTGTCGAGGTCCCTGTTGAAGCAAGAAACCAAAGCGAAGGCCGGATCCGCCGCCATCGACGAGCAAGCGGCTTCCCAGGCCGCCCAGTTTGCGGCGCATTTCCAGTGGCTCGCTTCAAGCCACCGGCTGGAGCGCGGCGATGGCGCGCCCGCGCTGCGCATGCTGCTGTCCACCCAGCTTGCCGCCTTCGACGCCGCCTGCGACGCGCTCGAAGGCGCGCGCCTGGACGGCAGCGAACTGCCGGCCGCCGCCGGCGCCATCCTCGACGGCTATCCCCTGATCGACGCCCAGCTGCGCGAAGCGCGCGGCCAGCTGCTGCATGACGAAGGCGTGCTGCCAAGGCTGGCCCCCGATGGCCAGGCGCGCATCTATGCGCTGGCCGGCGAGGCGGTGGCGCAGGGAGGCGGGAAGATCGCGCGCGCCGAGCTGGCAGCCATGCTCGCCGCCTACCAGGAAGGGCTCGAGGACAAGGCGCTCCGGCTGGCCGAGCTGCGCCTGCTGCCCGCCGCGCTGCGCCTGGCCCTGCTCGACACCCTGCGCCACGTGGCTGAGCGCAGCGCCGAGGCTTGCCGAGAACGCCGGCTCGCCGCCGACTGGGCCGGCCGCATGCTCGACACCGCGCAGCAGCGCTCGGGCGACCTGATCCTGCTGGTGGCGGACATGGCGCGCGCCGTGCAACCGCTCGGTTCCGCCTTTGTCGCGGAACTGGCGCGTCGCCTGCATGGCCGCGGTGGCACCCTGGAGCAGGCGCTGGCCTGGATCGACGCGCGCCTGCAGGACGAAGGTTCCGGCATCGGCCAGCTGGTCGAGCGCGAGCGCGGCGCACTGGCGGCGGACGGGGCGATCGCCGCGCACTGCCTGGCCAGCCTGCGTCTGCTTGGCGGTGTCGACTGGCGCGCGCTGCTGGAAGAGGCCAGCCCGGTGGAGGCGCTGCTGCGCGCCGATCCGGACGGCAGCTACGCGCGCATGGACGGGCCGACGCGCGACCTGTACCGCCAGGCCGTCGAAACCCTGGCGCTGCGCACCCGCCGCCTGGAAGCGGAAGTCGCCCACGAAGCGCTGGCGCTGGCCGGCGTGCACCGCGCGCCCCGCGAGGGCGGCCTCGACCTGCGCCGCCGCCATATCGGCTACTACCTCGCCGGTCCGGGACGCGAAGCCTTGATGCAGCGCCTGCGGCCGCAATCCGGACTGGCCGCACGCCTGCGCAGGCCGCGTGCGCCGCTGGCGCTGCGCATCGGCGCCGAGGTCCTTCTGTCGCTGCTGTTCGCTGCGTGCGTCGTCGCCTGCGCACGCATGCAAGGGGCCGGTCTGGTGCTGCAGGCGG
>JBFLVV010000062.1:0-31898 GCA_040758275.1 Pseudomonadota bacterium | reverse complement strand
TGGTGTGGGAACGAGGTGAAGGGCTTGATCTACCTTCCAAGGTCGAGCCTTCAGGGTGGGCACAAGCTGGTCTTCACCTCAATTGGCAGTAGCTAACCACCAATGAGAACAAGATACAAGGGTGGGCGGGGGAATCCAGTCCAGTGGACTGAATTCCCGCCCACGCGGTCGACGCGCGGTTGGGAGCCATGGAGCGGGCCAAGTTACGTGATTTGACCGCGTGGGCGGAACCCGCCCACCCTACAAAGTCGTCCAGTGGTTCAGCGCCGGAAGCGCACGTCTTCCTGCACGACTTTCGCGTCGCCCTTCGGTTTCTTGGGCTTTTTCGGCTTCTTGACGATCTTCCCGCCCGCTTCCGTCACCGGCACGCGGTGGTCCGGCTCGAAGCCCGGCTCTTCCACGCGCTCGAGCGTCTGGCGCGTCAATGCCTCGATGGCCGCCAGTTGCTCGACTTCGTCCGCGCACACCAGCGATACCGCTTCGCCCGAGGCCCCGGCACGCCCGGTACGGCCGCTGCGGTGCACGTAATCCTCGGCGACGATCGGCAGGTCGACGTTGACCACCACCGGCAGGTCGCTGATGTCCAGGCCCCGCGCGGCGACATCGGTCGCCACCAGCACCTTCACTTCGCCCGCCTTGAAGCGCTCCAGCGCGCGCAGGCGGGCCGGCTGCGGCTTGTCGCCGTGGATGGCGTCGGCGCTGATGCGCTTGGCCTCGAGCAGGCCGACCAGCTCGTCGACGCCCTTGCGGGTCTTGGCAAAGGCCAGCACCTGCGGCCAGGCGTGTTTTTTGAGCAGATACAGGAAGAGTTCGGACTTGCGCTTCTTGTCGACCGGGACCAGCCACTGCTTGATCGCCGTGGCCGTGGTGTTGCGCGGCGTCGCCTCGATGCGCACCGGCTCGCGCAGCAGGCGGTTGGCCATGGCGCGGATCTGGTCGGAGAAGGTGGCCGAGAACAGCAGGGTCTGGCGCTTCTTCGGCAGGGCCGCGAAGACCTGGTCGAGTTCCTTGGAGAAGCCGAGGTCGAGCATGCGGTCGGCCTCATCCAGCACCAGGGTCTGCACCTCGTTGAACGTTACCGCGTTCTGGCGGTGCAGGTCCAGCAGGCGTCCCGGCGTGGCGACCAGCACGTCCACCCCTTTGCGCAGGTTCATCATCTGCGGATTGATGCTGACGCCGCCGTAGGCCACCATGGTGCGGAGCAGCAGCCCGGCGCCGTAGGCCTTGAAACTCTCGTGCACCTGCTCGGCCAGCTCGCGGGTCGGCACCAGCACCAGGGCGCGCGCCGAGTTCGGGCTGACCTTCGAGGTCTTCTTGACGAGGCGTTGCAGGATGGGCAGGGCGAAGCCGGCGGTCTTGCCGGTGCCGGTCTGGGCGGCGGCCATCACGTCCTTGCCGGCGAGCACGGCGGGGATCGCCTGTTCCTGGACGGCGGTCGGGGTGGTGTAGTCGAGCGAAGCGAGGGTCTGGACGATCGGGTCGATCAGTCCCAGGGAGGCAAAGGTCATGGAGTAGCTGCGGCGGATAAATGAACAGGCCGCAGTTTACCAGCCAACGCCGGCATGGCGAATCTTCAGTTCGCCAAAACGATGGACAGGTCGACGATCGGCTTGACCGGTTCGCGCTGGTCCTTGCAGCCGCTGAGCGCCAGCACGGCAAGGACGAGCACGGGAATCAGGGCGCGGCGCGGGTGCATGATGGCTCCTCGAGATGAGCCTCCATCATACGCCAGTAGCGCGCCCGGATACATATAAAAACGCTATCAGAAGCTATACGAGACGCTGGCGCGCAGCACCGGGTAGAGCTTGTAGTCGGAGACTTCGTCGGTGAGGCGCACTTCCTCGACGTCGAGGTCGCGCACGAGGGCGTTGCACACGGTGGCGGAGGTGGTGCAGCCCCAGGAACCGAGTTTCACCTGCGCCTTGCCCTGATGGTAGACGCCGAGGTCGGTCTGGAAGTTCCAGCGCTTGTTGGGCGTCAGGGCATTGCCCCAGCCGATGCCCAGGTAAGGCGCGGCGCGGCGGAAGCGCACTTCGCCGCGCAGGGTGCCGACGTCGGCCGCGGTATAGGTCTTGCCGTTGAAGGTGAACTTGCCGTCGGCGGCCGGCTTGCCGAGGGCGTCGAAGCGGCTGCCGTTGTACATCAGGCCGCCGGTCAGGCGGAAGTTGCTGTTCGAAATCAGGTACCAGTCGAACAGGGCGTCGAAGGTCATCAGCTTGCCGTCCAGCTTGTAGTCGACCTGGCCCGAGCGCTTGTCGAAGTCGTGCTTGAAGTAGTTGACGCCGAAGCGGCCGTTCAGGGTGGTCTCCATCGGGACCACGAGGTGCAGGCCGAGGCCGGTAGTGCCGATGTCCGCGGTGACGGCGGCGCCGACCTGGGCCTGGGCGGCGGAACCCGCCACGAACGCGGCGAATGCGAAGAGAATGTGCTTGCTTGCCATGCTGGATAAAACCTTTTTTGGTTGCGGTCAACCTGCGATTGTAGCGGCTGCCGGGCTCCCGGGCGAGCGGCTCTCCCGAATGTGAGGGGCGGGCACAACGGTTTATTTGTCTCCCTTGCCCCCGGTTTCGTCGCCGCTATCCCGGCTCCGTCGCATAATGTCACCCGGCAATGAAGACCAGGACTAATCTGGCGCTGCCCTGACCCTTGAGAGACGATCATGATTGCAAGCTTTTTCCACCTTATCCGGCTGCTCGCCGCATGGCTGCTGAGCTACCTGTTCCTGTGCATCCTCATCAACGAGACCATTTTCGAGCCGCTCGATCGTGACCCGGGCGGCTACTTCGCCGTCGTGGCCCTGCTGCTCGGCACCTGGATCGCTTCCGGCGTGTTCTCGCACATCCGCCGGGTGCGCCTGATCGCCGGCGCCCTCAACAGCACCACCCTGTCGAACCGCCAGCGCCGCCAGATCGAAATCCCTTTCGAGGCCGGCGAAGCCTTCGACCTGATCGATGCCGCCATCCGTGAACTGCCGGGCGCCGAGATCGTCGACTCGGCCCGCGACAGCCTGCAGGTGCGCGCCAAGGTCACCCGCATCGACCCCTACGGCGGACGCAGCCAGTCCTCGCACTGGGCCCTCGACCATTTCGGCGCGCGCCGTAACCAGATCCTGGCCACCGTCACGCCCAACGGCGACGACGCCGGCAGCGTCACCCTGATCTGCGAGCCCGAAGGGGCGGCCTGGACCGACCTGTTCCTGGTCGACCACGGCACCAACCTCGAGAATGCCGAGGCCATCGCCCGGGCCATCACCCGCCGCGTGGCCGAGCGCCGCCGCGGCGAGGCTGCCAAGGTGCGCCAGACCGCCACCGAGAAGGAACTCACGGTGGCCAAGCTGAACCTGCTGCACGCCCAGGTCGAGCCCCACTTCCTCTACAACACCCTGGCCAGCGCCCAGGTACTCACCCGCAGCGACCCGGCCAGAGCCGACGAGATGCTGGGCAACCTGATCCAGTACCTGCGCCACTCGCTGCCGCGCACCGAGGACGCCCCCTCGACCATCGGCGAGGAACTCGAGCGCGCCCAGGCCTACCTCGACATCCTCAAGATCCGCATGGGCCCGCGCCTGCAGCTGCAGGTCGACATTCCCGACGCCCTGCGCAGCGTGCTGTTCCCGACCATGATGCTGCAGACCCTGGTCGAGAACGCGATCAAGCACGGCCTCGAACCGAAACCCGGCGGCGGCACCGTGTGGATCCTGGCGCGCCAGGTCGACACTGCGGTGGCCGTGACGGTGGCCGACGACGGCCGCGGCTTCACCGCCGAGGGCGGCGGCACCGGGGTCGGCCTGCGCAACGTCCGCGAACGCCTGCGCCTGGCCTACGGCAGCGCCGCCAGCTTCTCGATCGTGGCCAACTTCCCGAGCGGGGTGGCGGCCACCATCACCGTCCCGAATACCGTGCAAGCAGGAGTCCAGCATGCCTAAATGTGTGATCGCCGAAGACGAAGCGCTGCTGCGCGAATCCCTGGTCCAGCTGCTGGGCCAGGTGTGGCCGGAACTCGAGATCGTCGCCGCCTGCGAGGACGGCGGCAGCGCGCTGGAAGCCATCGCAGCTTATCAGCCTGAAGTGGCCTTCCTCGATATCCGCATGCCGGGCCTGTCCGGCCTGGAAGTGGCGTCGAGCATGCTGGACGCGGGAATGAAGACCGAGGTCGTGTTCGTGACCGCCTACGACCAGTACGCGATCGACGCTTTTGAACGCGGCGCCGTGGACTACCTGCTGAAACCCGTGGCGCGCGAGCGCCTGGCGGGGACGGTGGGGCGGCTGCGCGAGCGCCTGGCGCGCGGCGGCCAGGACATCCGCCAGCTGCAAACCCTGCTGCAACAGCTGCAATCCGTGGCGGCGCCGCAGCCGAAGACGCCGCCCCTGGTCTGGCTGACCGCCAGCCGCGGCCAGGAGACGCGCCTGATCATGGTGGACGACGTGGCCTACTTCCAGGCCGACAGCAAGTACACGGTGGTGATGACGGCGGACGGCGAAGCGCTCCTGAGGAAGCCCATCCGCGACCTGCTCGAGGTGCTGGACCCGGGCATGTTCAAGCAGATCCACCGCTCGACGATCGTCAACATGCGCTGCGTCGCCGGGGTGACCCGCGACGAGAGCGGGCGCGGCACCCTGCGCCTGAAGAACCGTCCGGAGACCCTGGCCGTGAGCCAGCCCTTCATGACGCTGTTTAAAAATATGTAAGGCGGCTTGCCCAAGCCGCCCGACGATTGTAAGCAGATGTGAAACCATGCACAGAGTGTAAGAGTGTGACCTGGCTAACCGAATCTGGCAGTTTCCAGTGGTAAAGTCCTGCCAACGACACACGGAGACCCATCATGAAAGCACTCTTCCTCTGCGCAGCCCTGGCTGCGGCATCGGTTCCGGCCCTGGCCCAGACCAATGTCAGCATCAGCGTCGGCCAGCCCGGCTTCTACGGCCGCATCGACATCGGCGACGGCTACTACGGCCCGCCGCCGGTCTACGTGCGCGAGCCGGTCATCATCGAGCGCCACTACCATCCGCGCGCACAGCCGGTCTACCTGCGTGTGCCGCCGGGCCACCGCAAGAACTGGCGCAAGCATTGCCGCAAATACGGCGCCTGCGGCCAGCCGGTGCTCTTCGTGCAGGACCGCTGGTATTCGGACGTCTACGCGCCGCGCTACCGCGAGCGCCATGGCGGCTACGACCGTCATGACCGCCACGACCGCCGCGACCGCCACGACGACCGTGGGCACGGCCGCGACCATGACCGCGGCCACGGCAACGGCCACGGCAGGGGCCACGGCCGCGGCCACGACTGAGACTGTCGATAAGGCAACACACCCGGCGCGCCCGGGTGTAGACTTGCCCCTCCAAAACAAGACAAGGGGGCAGGGATGAAACGCGTGACGGGTATCGGCGGCATCTTCTTCAAGGCCCAGGACGCGGCCGGCATGCGCGCCTGGTACAAGACCCACCTCGGCATCGATGTCCAGCCTTGGGGCGGCGCCGCCTTCAGCTGGACCGACGACGAGGGCAAGCCGACCGGCGGCACCACGATCTGGAGCATCTCCGGTCCCGGCGAAGACCCGCCACCGCCCAGCAGCGCACCGTTCACGATCAACTACCGCGTCGCCGACGTGGAAGGCCTGGTCAAGGTCTTGCGCGAAGAAGGCTGCAATGTGGTCGGCGAGGTGCAGGATTCCGAATACGGCAAGTTCGGCTGGGTGCTCGACCCGGAAGGCAACAAGGTCGAGCTCTGGCAACCGCCGCCCGGCCAATAGTCAGGCCGGGACGGGCGCGCGCGCATCCAGCAGCCCTTCGGCGCGCAGCTCCTCCCAGAAATCCTTCGGTATCCGCAGATCCATCAGCGCCGCGTTGCGCTCCAGGTGCCGCGTGCTGCTGGCGCCCGGGATCGTGGCCGCGACCAGCGGATGCGCGGCGCCGAACTGCAGCGCGGCGGCCGCCAGGTCGACGCCGTGGCGTCCCGCCACCGCGCGCAGGCGCTCGCGCCTGGCGTGGTGTTCGGGCCTGGCCGGCTGGTAGTCGTAATGGTCGCCGCCGGCCAGGAAGCCCGAGTTGAAGGGCCCGCCCAGCACAAACTGTGCGCCGCTTTTCTCGGCCAGGGGAAAGAGTTCGTCGAGTGGCGTGGTCTCCATTAGCGTGTAGCGCCCCGCCAGCAGGAAGATGTCCGGGTTTGAATCGCGCAGGGCGCGCAGGCAGGGTTCGACCGTGTTCACGCCCAGTCCCCAGGCCTTGATCAGGCCTTCCTCGCGCATCCGCACCAGGCCCTCGAAGGCGCCGCCCGGGCCGGCCGCGATCCGGTAGTAGTGATCGAACTGCTCGCCGAAATGGTCGGGCGAGAGGTCGTGCACGTAGACGATGTCGATGGCGCCCAGTCCCATGCGCTGCAGGCTGTCCTCGACCGAGCGGCGCGCGCCATCGGCGCTGTAGTCGTAGACGCGGCGGTAGGGCATCGACGAGACGAAGGGCGGCTCGATATTGCCGTCCAGGTCGGGAATGAGGATGCGCCCGACCTTGGTCGACAGCGTGTATTCGCTGCGCGGCCGCTGCCGCAAGGCCTGGCCGAAGCGGTGCTCGGAAAGACCCGTGCCGTAATGCGGCGCGGTGTCGAAGTAGCGGATGCCCGCTTCCCACGCCGCGTCGACCGTCTCCTTCGCGGATTGTTCGCTCGTCTTGTGGTACATGTCGCCGAGCCCGGTGCCGCCCAGCCCCAGTCGCGTGATCGGTTGGTAGCGCTGTATCACGTGGATTCCTTTCGTGTCTTGAACATGTCCTGCCCATGCTAGCGCGCGGGGAGGAATGGCGGCGCGCAGGCCGAAACGGGGTGCCGCACAACGTGACTTGTGATTACGTATTAAAATTGCCACATCGCCCATGTGCTGGCATTGCCGGACGGGCGCCATGACGGAGGTGAAGCTTGCGTAGCGATATCGTGATCGTGGGAGGCGGGGCCGGAGGACTGGAACTTGCCTGCAAACTGGGGCGTAAACTCGGCCCTTCCAAAGTGACGCTGGTGGACAGCCGGCTCTACCATATCTGGAAGCCCTCGCTGCACGAGGTGGCGGCCGGTACGCTCGACATCCACCAGGAGGGCCTGTCTTACCAGATGCTGGCGCACGACAATGGCTTCAATTTCGTGTTTGGTCCGATGACGGCGCTCGACACCCAAAGCCGCAGCATCACCGTGGGCGCGATCGTCGCCGCTCTTGAGAACGACGAAGTGCTGCCGGAGCGCCGCCTGACCTATGGCTCGCTGGTGCTGGGCATCGGCAGCGTCTCCAATTATTTCGGCGTGCCCGGCGCGCAGGAACACACGATCTCCCTCAATGCCACCGAGGACGCCGAGCGCTTCCGCCTGCGCATGCTGCGCCTGATGCTGGCGGCCGAACAGGATCATGAGGAGGGCAAGGGCAGTGGCCTGGATGTCGTCATCATCGGCGGCGGCGCCACCGGCGTGGAGCTGGCGGCCGAACTGCGCGAAGCCTCGGGCGCCTACGTCACCTATGGCTTCGACCAGCTGGACGTCAGGCGCGACGTGCGCATCACCATCCTGGAAGGCGCGCCGCGGGTGCTGGCGCCGCTGCCGGAGAAGGTGTCCGCCGCCGCGACCGACCTGCTCGCCAAGCGCGGCATCCGCGTGGTCGCCAACTGCCGCGTGACCCAGATCGACAAGGACCGCGTCGTCGACAAGGACGGCAACGTCTATCCGGCAAACTTGTGCGTGTGGGCGGCGGGGATCCGCGCGCCGGACCTGCTGGCTACCCTCGGCCTGCCGACGGCCAAGGGCGGCCAGGTCGAAGTCGATGCCCACCTGGCGGTGAAGGGCGTGCCGGACGTGTATGCGCTGGGCGACTGCGCCGCCTGCGTGGATGGCAAGGGCAACGCGGTGCCGCCGCGTGCCCAGGCCGCGCACCAGCAGGCCGACTACCTGGCCACGACTTTCCTGCGCAAGGCCAAGGGCGAGCCGCCGCAATCGGCGCCTTACGAATACCGCGACTACGGCTCGCTGGTGTCGGTCGGCCGCGACACGAGCGTGGGCAGCCTGATGGGGTCACTGCGCGGCGCCAGCTGGTTCGTGCAGGGCACGATGGCGCGCATGATGTACACGAGCCTGCACCTGATGCACCACCGCGCGGTGCTGGGCACGATGCGTACCGGCGTGCTGGCGCTGGCGCGCTTCCTGGTGCGGCGCGCGACGCCGCTGGTCAAGCTGCATTGATGGCCTGAGCCGGGCGGCTCAGACGGGGGCGGTCTTCGGCAGCGTCATGCGCAGCACGGCGCCGCCACTCTCGCCAGAGCCGAGTTCGAGCGTCCCACCCAGGAAGCGGGCGCGCTCGCGCAGCAGGCGCAGGCCATGGCAGCTGTTCGATTCGAGGGCCTTGTCGTGCTTCGGCAGGCCGCGGCCGTTGTCGCGCACGGTGAGCATGATCTGCTCGCCGTCGTCGTCCAGCACCACCTCGACCTCGCTCGCCTGCGCGTGGGCGGCCACGTTGCGCAGGCCTTCCTCGGCGCAGCGCAGCAGCACCACGCCCTGGGTGCGGGTATAGCTGCTGTCGTCGTCGGGCAGGCTGGCGCGCGCCTGGACACCGTTGGCGGCGCCCCAGGCGGGCACCAGCTCGGCCAGGGCCGCTTTCAGGCCGAGGAACTCCAGCTTGTCGTTCCACAGCTCGAGCTGCATCTTGCGGTTGGTCTCGATGATGTTCGCGAGCAGCGTCTTCATCTGTGCGCTGCGGTCGCGCATCGCCTTGTTGTCGGCCGGGATGTGCTGCGTCAGGAGCGCCAGGTGCATCGTCAGCGCCGTCATCGACGAGCCGAGGCTGTCGTGCAGCTGGCGCGCCAGCAGGCGGCGTTCCTCGTCCCAGCAGGCGGCGAGATAGCCCAGCATTTCGGCGAGGTCAGTGCTGCGGTCCGCGCCAGGTGCGGGCTGCGGATGTGCCGGTTCGGTCATCGTAGGCTCGGGTTAAATGTTTCCCAAAATAATACAACAGTTGGCGATCCGGCGGCGCGCAAAGCGGACCGGCCATGCGCCGGGAGCAGCGTGCGTTGCCGAACGGTGTGCACAGCAGTTTCGGGCGAAGCTGGAGGCGTGGGCTGGATGTCACGCCGGCCACGCTACTCAACAACAATGGGGGTACTACCATGACGACCGCAAACAAAGCGCAGGATGCCATCACGCTGCTCACGGCGCAGCACCGCGAAGTGCACGAGATGTTCGAAAAATTCGAGAACATGACGGACCGCGCCAAGGTCAGCAAGAAAAAGCTGGCCGACGAGATCTGCCAAGCCTTGACCATGCACACCACGATTGAAGAAGAAATCCTGTATCCGGCCGTGCGCGAGGCGACCGAGGAAACCGAGGACATGGTGGACGAGGCCGTGGTCGAACACGCGTCGGCCAAGGACCTGATCGCCCAGATCCAGGAAATGGACCCGGGCGACGACCTGTACGACGCCAAGGTGAAGGTGCTGGGCGAGCTGGTCGACCACCACGTCGAGGAAGAAGAGAAGGAAATGTTCCCGAAGATGAAGGAACTGAAGCTGGACCTCAAGGCCCTGGGCGAGGAAATGGCGGCGCGCGCCGCCGAACTGCAGTAAGCGATACGTCGTTCGTAGGGTGGGCGAGTTTCTCGCCCACGCGGTGATCGTTACCGTTTGATTGATACGGCCGGATGATCTCGCAGCCGGTTGACCGCGTGGGGTGTTTTGGTCCGGTGGACCAAAACACGAGCCGCCCACCCTACGCTACCGCGGTGGTTCCTATGCCGCGTGCGCCTGCACGCTCGCCGGCGCCAGTGCTTCCAGCAACTGCTCCATGCTGACCGGCTTTACCAGGTGCTGGTCGAAGCCCGCTTCCAGCACGCGCCGCTGGTCTTCCGCCAGGCCGTAGCCGGTGAGGGCGATCAGGCGGATGCCGCGGGTGGCCGGGTCCTTGCGCAGGCGGCGCGCCACTTCGTAGCCGTCGATGCCGGGCAGGCCGATGTCCACCAGCGCCGCGGCCGGCAGCTTGGCCATTGCGGCGGCCACGCCCTGCAGGCCGTCGGCCGCCTGGTCCACCGGGAAGCCGTGGGCAGCCAGCATGGTCGCCATCATCTCGCGGCCGTCTTCATTGTCTTCGATGAGCAGGACCGAGGGCTTGCCGCTGTTGTCGCCGTGGGTCGTCTGCGGCGCCTGCGGGGCCAGCGCCGGCTCGGTGCGCGGCAGGCGGATCGTGAAGGTGCTGCCATGGCCGCTGCCTTCGCTGTGCGCGCTGACGCTGCCGCCGTGCAGTTCCACCAGGCGGCGCACCAGGGACAGGCCGATGCCCAGGCCGCCCTGGGAGCGGTCGATCGAGATCGCGCCCTGCACGAAGACGTCGAACACCTGGGGCAGCAGCTCGGCCGGGATGCCGACGCCGGTGTCGCGCACGTTCAGGACTACGTCCCCGGCTTCCTGGACCAGCTGGATGTCGATATTGCCGCCGCTCGGCGTGTACTTGAGCGCGTTGTCGAGCAGGTTCGAGGTGATCTGCTCGAGGCGGGTCGGGTCGCCGTCGACCCAGCCGGGGCTGAGGTCGACGCTGAAGCGGTAGCCGGCGGTGCGGCCGGTGGCGCGGAAGGTTTCCATGCAGCCGGCGACCAGGTTGGCCAGGTCGGTTGGCCTACGCGCCAGCAGGATCTTGCCCGACATCGCGCGCGACAGGTCGAGCAGGTCGTCGACGATGCGCGACAGGTGCTGGCTCTGGCGCTGGATGATCTGCTTGGCGCGGCCGACGGTCTCGCTGTTGGCGCCCGGCAGGCCGATGAGGCTCGATGCGCTGCTGATCGCCGACAGGGGATTCCTCAGCTCGTGTCCGAGCATGGCCAGGAATTCGTCCTTGGCGTGGCTCTTGCGTTCGGCGTCGCGCCGTTCTTCCATCTCGCGCACCAGGCGGCGGTTGGTCGCGGTCAGCTCGGTGGTGCGCTGGGACAGTTTCTCGGCCTGGCGCTTGAGCTGCTCGTTCTTCATGGCCAGGGCCACGAACACCGAGACCTTGGCGTGCAGGACCTGGGGGATCACCGGGGTGAACAGGAAGTCGGCCGCCCCCCGCTGGTAGGCTTTCAGGCGATCGATCTCGTCGGCCAGGAAAGCGGTGACGAAAATGATCGGGATGTCGGCCGAGCGCGCGCGCTGGTGGATGGCCTCGGCGGTCTCGAAGCCGTCCATGCCCGGCATGTTCACGTCGAGCAGGATCACGGCGAAATCGTGCAGCAGCACCTGGCGCAGGGCTTCCTGGCCGGAACGGGCGGAATGGACGGCGTAATTGCTCTCGTCAGCCCACTGGTCGAGCAGGCTGGTCAGCGCAAGAAGGCTGGCGGCGTCGTCGTTGACGACCAAGATCTTCGGTTTATCGGTGTGTGCCACGATGGTTGCGATACTTTCGCCAACAGGTTCGAGCCTTCAGCAAAGATATTATCAGAGCAAAATTGTTTCGTTAAAGAAATTGGCCGTAATAACAGCGAATGATATCACGCCCAAATCAGTGCAAATAAGCAAAAAACTCAATCGTGCGCACGGAACGATGTACGGTGCCGCACATACGCCACACAGGGCTTGTGCGATAGTGGAATCGTCCAGTTCAACCGTATCTACGAAGGACGGGGCTGCCTACATGAAAGGACATCCTATGAATATCGACTCTATCGTAAATCAACAATTCCACGGCAAATCGTTTAGCGAGCTGGTCAATGCACCCTTGACCGCCCTGTGCGGTGTCAATGAACAACAGGCGCAAGCCTTCGCCGGCATCGGCGTGCACACCGTCGGCGATCTCGCCAACCTGCAGGTCGTGAACTACGCCATCGCCATCAAGGCGCTGTCCGGCTGCGAAGGCATGTCTTCCAAGCAGCAGGCGGAAGAGGGCCTGCTCGACGACGCCGTCGAAATGACCTTCCCTGCCAGCGACCCGATCTCGGTCGACGCAGGCATCACCCGCATCGAAGTCGCGCCGGACAAGGTCGATGCCAGCACTGACCACCAGAATGCGCGGGCCATCGAGGCGCACAACGAAGAGGCGCTGGGCGCGGCGGCGATTCGTACCGGCTATTTGCAGAAGGGCGAAGGCGGTAACCGCTGATCAAGGAACCTTGGCTTGACGAAAAGGCCACCGGTGGTGCGAGCCGCCGGTGGCCTTGCGTTCTTGTAGGGTGTGCGGCTACGCCTGGAAGCTTGCATATCCGCGGCGTGGATGCCGCACACGCGTTCAAATCCCGCAAGAATAGAGAGGACGGCTGTTCAGAAGTGCTTGAACGCGCGTGCGGCGTCACAGCCGCAGGATGTGCACGTTCCGGAATGTAGCCGCACACCCTGCGGGGCGGCGTGAGGGCTCAGCGGTGCGGCGCCGCCATTTCCACGGCCGGCGTGGCGGCCGGGGTGGGTGGCATCTTGGCCACGCCCTGGCGGTTCGCCGCCGGCGAGCAGAAGCGGTTCTTGCCGGCGCGCTTGGCTTCGTACAGGGCGTAGTCGGCGATATTGATCAGGGCGTCCACCGTGTCGGCGTCGTCCGGATAGATGCTGATGCCGATCGAGGTCGACAGGCGCAGGGTCAGGTCGTTGATGAAATACGGTTCCGACAGGGCTTCGACCAGCTTGGCGGCCGGGCCCTGGGCGTCGGCCAGGGTGTGGATGTCGCCCAGCACGACCATGAATTCGTCGCCGCCAAGGCGCGCCACCGTGTCTTCCTTGCGCGAGCTCGACAGCAGGCGCTGGGACACCATCTTGAGGATGTCGTCGCCGTAGGCGTGGCCATAGGTGTCGTTGATCGCCTTGAAGCCGTCCAGGTCGAGGTACATCACGGCGGCCTTGGAATGGCTGCGGTTGGCGTGCTGGAGGGCCGTTTCGATGCGGTCTTCCAGCAGGCGGCGATTCGGCAGGCCGGTGAGGGCGTCGTGCAGGGCCAGCTCCTGCTGGGCCTTGGAATACTGGGCCAGTTCCTTGTAGAGCAGGCGCACTTCCAGCATATTGTGGATGCGCTTGTGCACTTCCAGCAGGTCGAAGGGCTTGCTGATGAAGTCGCGCGCGCCGGCTTCCAGGGCGGCGATCTTGAAGCTTGGCTGGGCGGTGAGGGCCAGGACCGGCAGGTAGCCGCCCTGTTCGATTTCCTTCAGGCCCTTCATGACCTGGAAGCCGTTCAGGCCCGGCATCTGCAGGTCGAGCAGGATCAGGTCGTAGTTGTGCTCCCGGTGCAAGGGGCAGACCTGCTCCGGCAGCATCGTCGAACTGACACAGGTGTAGCCTTCCTCGCGCAATATCTCTTCCATCAGCTCGATATTGTCGGGCGAGTCGTCCACCACCAGGATCTTCGCGTTCAAAATGTCTTGTCTGCTCGGCATGCTCGTCTCTTCTACGCTGGGGGGATCGCCAGATTTCCAATCGGAACAGGCACATCCCATCTCTTCATAGTCTAGCAAACCCTACAAAATTTCTTGTAGGACAGCGCCGCGTGTCCGGGTAGGAGCGTCAAGGACCGTGTGCGTGCGTATCCCCGGCCGCCCGGCGCACTGCCGGTCCGGCCACCGACGCCACCGCCTCGATCAGCTCGCCCGGCTCCACCGGCTTCGAAATATGGGTCGAAAAACCCGCTTCCAGGGCCTTGAGGCGGTCTTCCGGCCGAGCAAAGGCCGTCAGGGCAATGGCCGGCAGTTGGCCTCCCGCCTCGCGCGGCAGCGCCCGCACCCAGCCGATCAGTTCGAATCCATCGAATTCCGGCATGCCCAGGTCGCTGATCAGGACGTCGGGCCGGTGGGCGCGCAAGGCGTCGAAGGCTTCGCGCGCACTGGCCGCCACCCGCACCCGCGCGTGACAATCCGTCAGGATACGCGCAATCAGCTCGCGGCCGTCGCGCGCATCGTCGACCACCAGCACCGTGAGGCCGGCGAGGTCGTGCGCCGCCGCTTCCTGGGGCGCCGGCGTGGCTTGCGCCGGCGCGGGAAGGGTACGCTCGGCGCGTCCCGCCGGCGCCTGCGCGCGCGGCAGCTCGATCGTGAAGCTCGAACCCTGGCCCTCGCCCGGGCTCTGTGCATGGACCGTGCCGCCATGCTGTTCGACCAGGTGCTTGACGATCGACAGGCCCAGGCCCAGGCCGCCATGGCGGCGCGTCATGGACGCGTCTTCCTGGCGGAAACGCTCGAACACATGGGTGATGAATTCGGGCCGGATGCCGGCGCCATTGTCGCGCACCGTGATCGCCACCGTCTCGGCGCCCTCGAGCTCGCGCAGCGCGATCTCGACCGCCACCATCCCTTCGCGCGGCGTGAACTTGATCGCGTTCGACAGCAGGTTCCAGATCACCTGCTGCAGGCGGCCGCTGTCGCCGGCCACCAGCAGGCCGCCGGCCTGCGGGTCGTAGCGTTTCTCGAGCAGGATGTGCTTGGCGTCGGCGGCCGGCCGCACCGTCTCGATGGCGGCGTCGATGAAGGTGGCCGGGTTGATGGTATGCATGTCGAGCAGCACCTTGCCCGAGGTGATGCGGCTCATGTCGAGCAGGTCCTCGATCAGCTGGGCCTGGGCGCGCGCATTGCGCTCGATGGTCGAGAGGCCGCGCTGCAGGTCGGCGCCGTCGCGGCTGCCGCGCCGCAGCACCTGGGACCAGCCGAGGATGGCCGACAGCGGGGTGCGCAGCTCGTGCGAGAGGGTGGCCAGGAATTCGTCTTTCATCTGGCTGCTGCGCTCGGCCTCGGCGCGCGCCTCGCGCTCGTTCTCGAGCAGCACCTTGCGCTCCTCGGCGGCGCGGGCGGTGGCCTCGTAGAGGCGGGCGTTGTCGACCGCGATCGCGGCCTGGGCCGCAATGCCGGTGACGATGCGCTCGCTGCGTTCGCTGAACACGTCCGCGTCCGGATGGCCGAAGAGCATGGCGCCCAGCAGCTCGCCGGACGGCGCCAGCACCGGCACCGCCATGAAGCTGGCGACCGGTCCGAAGGGCAGCGCGGGGCCTGCCAGCGCCGGATCGAGGTCGGCCGCGCGCAGCGTGCGCCGCGCCTGCAGGGCCGGCCCGAAGCGCCCGAGCGCCTCGGCGAGCGGCAATTGGGTGAACCGGGCCATGGCCTCGCCGCCCGGCGCCGCGGTCGAAAACAGGGTGCCTTCGCCTTCCTCGGCGACGTGGTAGAAGGCGCCGAAGCGCGCCCCGCTGATGCCCAGGGCCGCCTCGGTGGCGGCGCGCAGCAGCGAGCGCAGGTCGCGGGTCGAGGCCAGGATGCTGCCGGTGTTGTTGAGCAGCTCGAGCACGTGGGATTCGTCGCGCAGCGCCTGCTCGGTGCGCTTGACGTCATCGACGTCGGTATTGGTGCCGAACCAGCGCTGGACCCGGCCGTTGCGGTCGCGCACCGCGCTCACCCGGGTCAGGTACCAGCGGTACTGGCCGTCGGCGCCGCGCAGGGGGAATTCCATCTCGAAGGGCTCGCCGCGCTGGATGGTTTCGCGCCAGCGCTGGCCGAGCTGGACCAGGGCGTCGGGCGCCACCGCGTCCTGCCAGCCCCAGCCGACGCTCTGCTCGGGCGTGCGTCCCGTATAGGCGTACCAGCGGTCGTTGAACCAGACGATGGCGCCGTCGGTGCCCGCCATCCAGGCCAGCTGGGGGATGGTGTTGGCCAGGGCGCGCAGCAGTTCCTCGCTCTGGCGCAGGGTGTCCTCGGCGCTCTTCCTGCCGCTGATGTCCTGCACCACGCCGGTCATGCCGGCCAGCATGTCCTGGGCGCCGGCATAGTCGGGGCGGCCGACGAGTGCCACCCAGCGCGCCTCTGGATGGCCGGGCGCCTCGCCCGCATCCTGCGCGAGCCGGCACTCGATGTTCAGGTCGGCGCGCGCCTTGAAGGCCTTCAGCACCGCGCGGCGCACCTGCAGCCGGTGCTCGGGATGCAGGCGGGCGCGCAGCTGCGGCCAGGGCAGCGGGGTGTCGGCCGGCAGGCCGAGGATGGCGGCCGAGCGCGGCCCCAGCAGCACCCGGTCGGTGGCCGCGCCCCAGCGCCAGTCGCCCAGGCGCCCGGCGGCCAGCGCCACCTGCAGGCGGTTATTGTTCTCGACCAGGGCCTGCTGGTCGAGCTTTCTCTGGGTGATGTCCTGGAAATAGAGGGTCAGGCCGTCGGGCGAGGGATGCAGTCGCATCTCCAGCCAGCAGCCGAGGCGCCGGTAATAGAAATCGCGCACCACGGTCTCGCGCTGCTGCATCGCGCGCAGGCAATCCTGGGCCACCGAGGTGCCGTGCAGGTCCTCGAACTCTTCCCAGAGATTGCGGCCGACCAGGCCCGCGCGGCTCTTGTCGAGCGGGGCGATCATCTGCAGGGCGCGCCCGTTGATATAGGTGATGCGCCAGTCGCGGTCGACCGCGCAGAAGCCGTCGGACAGGCTCTCGAGCATGTTCTCCATGCGCTCGCTGGCGCGGCGCAGCGCGTCCTGGGCGGCGATCAGCTCTTCCTCGGCGCGCTGGCGCGCGGCCAGCACGCTCTGGGCGTTGCGCAGGGCGGCGGAGCGCATCATTTCGAGCTCGTGTTCGTCGCTCATGCGGCCTGCTCCAGGATGCTGCCGGCGAGGACCGTGCCCTCGACCCGCGCCCGGATCTTGGCGAAGGCGGTGGCGCGCGAGATGCGGGTGTCGTCGTAGAAGGGCGCGAAGCCGCTGTCGTCGGTGCTGCCGAGGCGTTCCAGTCCCAGGTACTCGGCCGCCAGCAGCAGCCGGTCGGACACCTGGCGCGCGCTTTCGACCTGCGGATCGGCCGGGTTGGTGACCCCGACGAACACGCGCTGCTCGGGCCGGGCATAGTCGCGCGCGATGCGCAGCACGCGCTCGGGGTCGGGCTGGCCGGCCATGGCGATGTAGACGCTGCCGGCGCGGATCTCGAACAGTGCCGGCAGCAACTCGGCGTAGTCGCAGTTTCCCTCATGCGCGCCGTCGATGCCGCCGGGCGGCTGGATGCCCAGGGGCGAGACGTGCAGGCCGATCCGAGCCCGCTCGGCGCCGGAAAAGCGCCGCAGGGCCAGGTTGTTCAGGTGGACGAAGCTGGCCAGCAGGGCGCCGCTCGGGTCGAGCCGCATCGCCAGCGGACCTTCGGCGAAATCGACCTGCACCTTGTGCGCGCCGGCCGCCAGGCAGCGCTGGATCTCGGTCTCGTGCTCGCGCACGAGGTCATCCAGGAACTGCTCGCGCGGGTAGCCGGGAATGCCGTCGGGCGGATACATCAGCGACAGCGCCGAGGGCGAGATCACGGCCTGCTTGAGGGGCCTCGTGGCGTGGCGGCGCGCGGCGGCCAGGAAGCTGTCGGCATAGGACTGGTAGCGGAAGGGGCCGCTGGTGAGACGCGGCATGCGGTGGCGGGCGTCGTCGTTCGAGGACAGTTTCGCCGGGATGCGAAAGCCGTCCGGCGCCGCATTCGGGGCGCCGTGGACCGGGTAGCTCCAGAAGTTCTCCAGCTTGCCCTGTTCGCCGTCGCAGACCACCGGCGCGCCGGTCGCTTCCAGGGCGGCCACGGTCGCGCGCACCGCTTCGTCGAGCAGCGGCGCAAGCGCGTCCGCGCCGAGGCCGGCGCGCACGGCGGCGACCAGTTCGGGCGGGCGGGGGATGCTGCCGATGGCTTCGGTCGGGATCATCATCGCTGGCTTGGCTGGGAATGCGGTGCGCCGCGCGGGAGCAGCGGCGGCAAACGGAAATCCGGGCCGGGCCATTGTAGCCCAGCCAGGCCGGCTTGGGGCGCGATTACCAAGGGCAAGACCAGACCCGCGCCTCTTATCCGCCGTGCGCCGGCAGGCGCGCGACCTTGGCCAGGGCATCCTTGAGCTGGTCCAGCTCGTAGGGCTTCTGCAGGGACAGGTAGGGGAAGTCGAGGTGGCGCAGCAGGGTGTCGCCATAGCCCGAGGCGAAGATCACCTTCAGCGTGGGCTGGTTGCCGATGGCCTGGCGCGCCAGGTCGACGCCGGACATGCCGGGCAGGCTGACGTCCGAGAACAGCACGTCGTAACGCCGGCTGCCGAGCAGTTCGAGGGCGTCGTTCGGATGCGCCACGCCATCCGCCTCGTGGCCGAAGGCCTTGAGCATCTCGCACACCAGGTACTGGGAATCGAGGTTGTCCTCGACCACCAGGATGCGCAGGCTGGCGTCTTCCGGGGCGGCATCACGGATATCTGCTGCCGGCGCAGGCGGGACCACGGTGACCATCACGCCGGCAACCTGGGCGCCGTCGTGGACCGGCGTCAGCCACAGGTCGCAGCGGTGCTCGCGCATCCCCTCCGCGTGGCGGAAGGCGGGGGCGGCGCCCGCGACCATGGCGGGCTGGCCGGACCAGGCCTGCTGCAGGGCGGCGCCGGCGCTCGAGAGCGGAGGCGGCAGCACCGAGGGCACCGAACCGCCGGGCACGCGGCCGCAGCCGATGCCCGCCAGGGCGGCATAAGCCTCGTTAAAGACCAGCACGGTTTCACGGCCCCAGACCAGCAGGCCGGGCAGGGGAGAGTTCAGCAAGAGATCGGCGGCCACGCGCAGGGGAGCAGGCCAGCGCGCGGGCTCGCCCAGGACGCTGGTGGACCAGTCATAGGAGGCGGCGACGCGCGGGGACAGGACGTTCTCAGGCATGGGCGGAGTGTTGTAGGAACGAAAACATGGCGGTCATCGTACACCAAATGCCACAGTGTTGCCTTTTCGCTTCCGTGCGCGGGAGGGGAGCGCCGCCGCCTGTCGCGGGCAAAAAAAAGCCCGCTTCCGGAGAAGCGGGCTGAATCTATTTCCTTGGAGGAGAATAGAGGAGACAGGAAGCATGATGCTGCATTGCGGAAAATGCGTCCAATTTATATTTGTAATGACCGCCATCAGGAATATTGATAAGTTTCATTTGTCAAGCGAGACGTCGCATCGGCGCGACGCGCAGCGCTCTCCCCCTGCGCACGCTTGGTGCAAGGTAGAAAATGTTCTAGGATGGCAACTATGTTAAAACCTTCCCTGTTCGCCTGCGCTTGTGCGGCCCTGTTCCTGTCGCATGCGGCGAGCGGGCAGGGTAGCGCACAGGAAGCATTGCCGCTGGCGGACTACTCCCTGGAGCAGCTGTCCAGCATCGTGGTCACCTCGGTGTCGCGCCAGCCCGGCAGGCTGGCCAGCGCCCCGGCTTCGCTCTACGTCATCAGCGGCGCCGACATCGCCCGTTCGGGCGCCACCTCCCTGCCCGAAGCCCTGCGCCTGGCGCCCAATCTGCAGGTGGCGCTGGCCGGCGGACGCGAGTACGCGATCAGCGCGCGCGGTTTCTCTTCGCAGCTGGCGAACAAGCTGCTCGTGCTGGTCGACGGACGCAGCGTGTATTCGCCGCTGTTCTCGGGGGTGTTCTGGGACTCGCTCGACCTCCCCCTGGCGGACGTCGAACGCATCGAAGTGATCAGCGGCCCAGGCGGCACGATCTGGGGCACGAATGCCGTCAACGGCGTCATCAACGTCATCACCAGGAGCGCCGCCGACACCCAGGGCGGCCTGGTCCAGGGCTACGGCGGCAATCGCGAAAACGGTGTCGTGGCGCGCTACGGCGCCCGACTGGGCAATGGCGCCTCGCTGCGGGCCTGGGCCAAGCGCGACCACGCCGGCGCCCCGGCCGCGGACGGCTTCGCCATCGGCAACGGCAGCACCGCCAGGCGCCAGGCCGGATTCCGGCTCGACTGGGGTGTGGACGAGCAATCCTTCAGCCTCAGCGGCGATGTCTATCAGGGCGCCCTGCGCGCTTCCAGCAGTGAATCGCAGGTTGATTTTTCGGGCGGTAACCTGGGCGCGCGCTACGACACCCGCCTCGGCGACGCTACCGAACTGCGGCTGCAAGCCTGGTTCGACCAGTCGCGGCGCGACCAGTTCGGCGCCGGCCGCCACCACCTCGACACCGCCGAGCTGGAGGCCCAGCTCGGCACACGCCTGGGCGAGCGCCACGCCCTGACCTGGGGCGGCGGCTACCGCCACGGGCGCGACCGCTTCCAGAACGGCCCGGTGCTGCAGTTCGCGCCGACCCGGCGCACGCTGCGCTGGATGAATCTGTTCGCCCAGGACGAGGTCACGCTCGCGCCCCGGCTGCGCGCGACGGCCGGCCTGCGCATGGAGCACAACGACTATACCGGCACCGAACTCCTCCCGAACCTGCGCCTGGCCTGGGATGCGGCCCCCGGCGCGATGCTGTGGGCGGCGGCCTCGCGCACGGTGCGCGCCCCGGCCCGCATCGACCGCGACCTGCGGCTGGCCGATCCGGCCTCGAACGGCGAGCGTTACCTGGTCGTGGAAAGCCCGGAAATGGACTCGGAGACGGCGAAGGTGTTCGAACTCGGCTGGCGCGCCCAGCCGACCGCCGCGCTATCCTGGTCGGCGACCCTGTTCTATAGCGACTATGCGCGCCTGCGCACCCTCGAGCCGCAGGCGGGCGGCCCTGCCAGCTTCCGCAACCTCGGCCACGGCCGGGCGCGCGGCATCGAGCTGTGGGGCAGCTGGCAGGCGGCGCGCGGCTGGCGCCTGATGGCGGGCGGGGTGTGGCAGGACATCGACACCGGTGTCGCCAGCGCGAGCATGGACGCCTCGGCGCGCACGGGCCTGGCGACCAACGACCCGCGCCACTACTGGAGCCTGCGCTCCGCGCACGACATCCTGCCCGGCCTCACCGCCGATTTTCTGCTGCGGCGCGTCGCGCGCCTGCCGCAGCCGGCCGTGCCGGGCTATCATGAGCTGGACGCCAGGCTGGCCTGGCAGGCGGGACCTGAACTGGAACTGGCCCTGGCGGGCCGTAATCTGCTGCATGCGCGCCATCCTGAATTCGGGACGGCGGGAATGCGCCAACTGGCCGAGCGCAGTGTGTTCGCCAGCGCTTCGCTGCGTTTCTGATCGATAAACAACATGACGAACATTCCTCCCGACCGAAAGCGCCGCCTGGCTTGCCGGGCGCTCGCGCTGCCGCTCGTGCTGGCGGCTGCGGGATCCATCGCGCCCGCGACGGCGTTTGGCGCGGCGCCCGATGCGCCGGCGCTGGAGCGGCGGGTCAAGGCCGCCTTCCTGTACAAATTCCTCGGCTATGCCGAGTTCCCCCCGAATGCCTTCACCGAGGCTGGCGGGCCCTTGCTCATCGCCGTGGTCGGCTCGGACGACATGGCTGCCGAACTGTCGCGCATCGCGGCCGGAAGGGTCGTGGCCGGACGGCCGATCGTCGTGCGGCGGGTGGCCGATAACGAGGCGCCGCCGCCCGCGCACCTGCTGTTCGTCGCCGGCGGCGACGGCGAACGCTGCGCCCGCGTCTTGCGCGCCGCGTCCAGCGCCTTCCTGACCGTCACCGAGTGCGAGGGCGGGCTGCGCCAGGGCAGCGTGATCAACTTCCGCATCATCGACGAGCGCGTGCGCTTCGACGTGTCGCTCGACGCCGCGGATCGCAAGAACGTCAAACTCAGTTCGCGCCTCCTGACCGTCGCGAACCGGGTCCAGAAGGGAGGGTCGTGATGAGCACCCACGATACCGGCTCGGTCCGCAGCAAACTCATTCTCATGGCCGTGGCGACCACCATCGTGGCGCTGCTCACGGCCTTTGTTGCCATGCTGGTGGTGGACGCCCGCTCGGCCCAGCGGGTCTGGATCGACGACCTCGCCACCCAGGCCGACATCATCGCCGACGTCGCCGCCCCGGCGGTCTCGTTCAACGACAGCGCCAGCGCCGCCCGCAACCTGGCCGTGCTGCGGGTGCGCCCGCAGATCATGGCCGGCGCAATCTATACCAATAGCGGCCAGCGCTTCGCGACCTGGTCGCGCGAGGGCGCCGCGTCGAGCTTCCCGGCGCGTCCGGAAGCGGCCGGCCACCGCATCGAGCGCGGCGAACTGGTCGTGTTCCGGCCCATCGTGGAAAACGGGGAGCCGCTCGGCACCGTCTACCTGCGTTCGCGCTACGGCCTGTTCGACCGGGTGCTGAGCTATGGCGCCATCCTGGGCGGCGTGATGCTGGGCGCCCTGGTGATCGCGGCCCTGGTGGCTTCGCGCCTGCAGGCCTCGATCACCCGTCCGCTGCAGGCCGTGACCCAGGTGGCGCGCCAGGTGATGCTGCGGCGCGACTTCACCTTGCGGGTGCCGGGCCGCGAGAAGGGCGAGATCGGCGTGCTGGTCGAAGCCTTCAACGACATGCTGGCCGAGATCGGGCGGCGCTCGGATGCCCTGCAGGCGGCCAACCGCACGCTGGAACACGAGATGACGGTGCGCGAGCGCGCCGAGCAGGCCCTGATCGTGGCCGACCGCAGGAAAGACGAATTTCTCGCGACGCTGGCCCACGAATTGCGCAACCCGCTGGCGCCAATCCGCACGGGCCTGGACATCCTGCGCATCCGCAGCGGCGACGCCCAGGCCACCCAGCGCGCCACCGACATCATGGAGCGCCAGCTGCGCCAGATGGTGCGCCTGGTGGACGACCTGCTGGACGTCTCGCGCATCAACACCGGCAAGTTCACCATCAAGATGGGACGTGTGGAGCTGAAGGCGGTGGTCAACGATGCCCTGGAAGTGGTGCGCTCTTATATAGAGTTGCACGGGCACGAGCTGGTGATCGACCTGCCGGACCGCCCGGTCTTCCTGCACGGCGATGCCACGCGCCTGGCCCAGATCCTGTCGAATCTCCTGAACAACGCGGCCAAGTACACCAACCGCGGCGGGCGCGTGACCCTGGGCGCCAGCGTCGAGGACAAGACCCTGGTGCTGGAAGTGGCGGACACCGGCATCGGCCTGGCGCCGGACATGCTCGATTCGGTATTCGAGATGTTCGTGCAGGTCGATTCGACCCTGGAGCGCAGCAATGCGGGCCTGGGCGTCGGGCTGTCGCTGGCGCGTAAACTCGTCGAGCTGCACGGCGGGACCATCCAGGCCTTCAGCGAGGGCCTGGGGCAGGGCAGCCGCTTCGTCGTGCGCCTGCCGATCGTGGTCGATCCCGAACCGATCACCAAGCCGACCCCGGCCGCCTTCATCAGCACCGAGAGCTACCGCATCCTGCTGGCGGACGACAACGTCGACTTCGTCAACAGCATCGGGGCGCTGCTGACCGCCATGGGGCATAGCGTGGTGATTACCCACAATGGCCCGGACGCCCTGGCCGCGGCGGCGCGTTTCTGTCCGGACTATGCCTTCCTCGATATCGGGCTGCCCCACATGTCGGGCTACGACCTGGCGCGCGGCATCCGCAACCTGCCTTGCGGGGTGATGACGGTGCTGATCGCGGTGACGGGCTGGGGGCAGGAGAAGGATCGCCAGCTGGCCTTCGAGGCCGGGTTCGACCATCACATGGTCAAGCCGGTGCGCTTCGAGCAGATCGAGGAGATTCTGGGGAATCGCAGCATTATCAAGAAGTTGCGTACCTGAGGCGGCGGGATGGCCGGGGCCGGGCGCGGCGGAGCGGCGCGCTGTCACTGTCGTCTACGGTCAGGGCGCAAAAAAAAGGCGCTGTCACCGTTTGCTGTTGGGTCAGGCTGAACTGTCGAGCTGCTTCGCTGTCTGACTGCCTTCTCGGTCGATAGCGGAGGCGGCAATGCAGGCGGCGGGTTTCAGGAGATGGCTGGGACGCGTAAGGCATCTTGACCGGGGCCAGCGGGAACAATTGCTTGCGCTACTGGGCCCGGCAATCGGACTCGACCGGGTTTGCGCCGCCATCGACGGAGCGCGGCCGGCGCCGTGCTGTCCAGCCTGCGGCCACCGGCACAGCCATCGCCACGGACGCGACCGCGGCATTCAGCGCTACCGCTGTTGCAGCTGTGGCCGCACCTTCAACGCTCTCAGCGGCACCCCGCTGGCCAGGCTGCGCCACCGGGACAAATGGCTGGACTACCTGGGCAACATGCTCGACAGCCGGACCGTGCGCGCGGCAGCCGATGCGGTCGGCGTGCACCGAAACACCAGCTTTCGCTGGCGCCATCGATTCCTGCGCCTCACTAAACACGATCGGCCCGATTCGCTGGCCGGGATTGCCGAAGCCGACGAAATGTTCCTGCTCGAGTCGCAAAAGGGATCACGCAAGCTCAGGCGTCCTCCTCGCAAACGCGGCGGCGTCGCCAAACGCCGCGGCATCAGCCGCGAACACGTCTGCATCCTGGTGGCACGCGATCGGACTGGCGGAACAATTGACTGCGTGACCGGACGCGGCAAGGTGACCGTGGCCCAGCTGCGCCGGCACCTGCTGCCGGTGCTCGACCGGGACGTGCTGCTGGTCACGGACGCGCATCCTGCCTACAGAACAGTTGCCCTGGAATCTGGAATATCGCACGAGGCTGTGAACCTCAGTAGCGGCGAACGGGTGCGTGGCGCCGTACACGTTCAGAACGTGAACGCCTATCACCGCCGTTTCCGTCAGTGGCAGGCGCGGTTCAATGGTGTGGCGTCACGATATCTGCCGAACTACCTTGGCTGGCAGTGGGCGCTCGACGGTCGGCGTATCAAGACGGCCGAACGCCTGTTACGTGCGACGCTGGGCGTGTTCAGCACAGCAGGCCCACACTGAACGGTGACAGCGCCAAAAAAAACGGAAGCGCTTGCGCGCTTCCGTCGATTACCCAAAGGTCCGGGCGAGGCTTAGGCCTGCTTTGCCTTGCGGCGGCGTGCCAGGAAGCCCAGGACGCCGAGGCCGCCCAGCATCATGCCGTAGGTTTCCGGTTCCGGAACCGGAGCCAGCATCATGGCGCCGCCGAACGATGCGCCGGTATCCGACACCATGGTGCCGCTGACTTGCAGGTAGTAGTTACCTGCGGCGAGGTTGTCGGCCGAGATGCTCCAGACGTCCATTTCGCCGCTCATCATCGAGGTACCGGTGGAGATCAGGACGTCGTCATCGCCATACAGGGCCAGGTCGGTGATGTCCAGGCCGGTGTCGGCGCTGCCGCTGATCGACGAGATGATCGCATTCAGGTTCATGCCGATGTCACCGTCGATGGTGAAGGTGAACTGGTCGGCAAAGGTGTTGCCCTCGTTATCAGCGGCGAAGGTGTCGCCGAAGAAGGCGCTGTTATCGACCAGGTTCAGTGCTTGTGGGGAATCGCCGATGACGTCCTGGGCCATGACAGCCGACGAACCGAACGAAGCGGAAGCCAACACAATTGCAGCAATCAGAGATTTTTTCATTTCTTTCCTCGCATAGAATCAGCCGCGTCCTGCAGCTTGGGTTTCAAGTATCGGGGAACTTCATGCTATCAAAAGAGCATGGAAAAGCACGCAAAAGTCTGATTGGACAGTCAACACGAGGCATTCATTCCGGAAAACAAGATATTTCCGATCAGATATGCTAAAGCGCTGTTCTTCATAGGAGAACCCAGCATTTTGAGGTTGATGAGCAGAAAAGAATGCTGGGCTTGCTCAAAATACGTCAGTACAGTCCTACAAAAAGAGAAGGGCCATTCCGGCGCTGAGGCCGTGCAAATTAAGGCCGGTTTAAAGAAGGAAGACGCGATATGGATGAGAGATGCGCGCTTTTGCTGAGTTAGGGAGGGGATGAACGCAGCGGTTCGCGCACGTACAAGGTGATTTGCACGCGTGTTTTGCGAGGTCAAGTAGGAAACCGCCGAGGTGGTCCCCATTTGCAGAGGGCAAAAAAGAAAAATGGCCCAGAATCGCTTCTGAGCCATTTTCTTGAAAAGTTGGCGCGGCTGGCAGGAATCGAACCCACGACCCCTTGGTTCGTAGCCAAGTACTCTATCCAGCTGAGCTACAGCCGCCCGAGGCACGCATTATAGCAGTACCTTCGAAATTGGCAAAGCCCTATGGTGTACCCGGCGCCGGGCGGCGCCCGTCCGCTTCGCCTGCATCCTTCATCACCACAAGCAGCTGTTCCCGGCGCTCCCGCGCGCCGTCCCCGCATTCCGCGAGGGAATCGGCCTTGACGTCGACCGGCCCGTACCATTCCTCCACGCCCGCCAGTCCGCCGGTGCGACGGATCCACGCCCGGTTTGCCTGGCGGTCGACGAAGAAGGTGTGCCGGAATCCGTCGCTGACCAGGTTCGATGTCGGCAGCGCGATCCGGAACAGGGACGGGGCTGCCCTTGACGTCGCAAGGGGAGGCGGCGACAGGAAACCGCCATCGCTGATGCCGTAGCGTTCCACGAGCGCTTCCGACACCGGGCAGGCGGATGCGCCTGCAGTCGCGAGGAGGATAGTGAGGAATATGGCGCTTCGTTTCACGGCAGCCGGCTCCGGGCAAGACGATGGAACACATCCTAGCAGGGCCGGGTGCGGGAAGATGCGCGGATTCTCACGCGCGCCACAACGAAAAAAGGGACCAGATCTTCCGATCTGGCCCCTCATATTCTGGCGCGGCTGGCAGGAATCGAACCCACGACCCCTTGGTTCGTAGCCAAGTACTCTATCCAGCTGAGCTACAGCCGCCCGATGCACGCATTATAGCAGGCGTTCGCCTGTTGGCAAAGCCTCATTGTTGCTTTGCCATGTCGGACCAGCTGCCGTGGCGCACAATGAAAAAAGGGACCAGATCTTCCGATCTGGCCCCTCATATTCTGGCGCGGCTGGCAGGAATCGAACCCACGACCCCTTGGTTCGTAGCCAAGTACTCTATCCAGCTGAGCTACAGCCGCCCGAGGCACGCATTATAGCAGGCGTTCGCCTGTTGGCAAAGCCTCATTGCGGCCTTGCCATGCCGGGCCGCATGGCGCGGCGCACAACGAAAAAAGGGACCAGATCTTCCGATCTGGTCCCTCATATTCTGGCGCGGCTGGCAGGAATCGAACCCACGACCCCTTGGTTCGTAGCCAAGTACTCTATCCAGCTGAGCTACAGCCGCCCGAGGCACGCATTATAGCAGCGTGATTTCATTTCCGTAAGCCTCAAATTTTTCCACAGGCAAACAAGGTCTGGTAGATTAACCGGGTCGAACGTCTGGAAAGCGTATGGTTGCCTTGATCCCGGGAATAACGCGTGCCCCGGCCGCAGCATTGCGGATGCTGGCGGCGCTGCTCTTGTTCATGGTCTGCACGGCCGCCGTCGAGGCCGCGCCGCGCACCCTGCGCTTCGAACGCCTGTCGGTGGAGCAGGGCCTGTCGCAGCAGTCGGTGCTGACCATCCTGCAGGACCGGCGCGGCTTCATGTGGTTCGGTACCCAGGCCGGCCTGAACCGCTTCGACGGTTACCGCATCACCAACTGGCGCAACGACCCGGACAATCCGGACAGCCTCCCCGACAACTACGTCATGGCCGCCCACGAGGATGGCAAGGGCCGCCTGTGGTTCGGCACCAAGGGCGGCCTGGCCCGCTATGACGGCGCCACCGGCAAGTTCGTGCGCTATGCGGCGCCGGACGAGGCCACCCGCCGTGCCGGCAACCGCAGCGTGTTCGCCATCGTGCCCGCCAAGGGCGGCGGACTATGGCTGGCCACCGGCGACGGCCTGCTGCACGTCGACCCCGACACCGGCCGGGTGCGCACCTACCGCCACGATCCGGCCGACCCGCACAGCCTGGGCGACGACCGCGTCAACGCCCTCGCGCTCGACGGCAAGGGCAATCTGTGGATCGGCACCGGCGCCGGCCTCGACCGGCTGGCGCCCGGCGCCGAACGCTTCGAGCACCACGTTGTCCACGCCCACGACCCGCAGCGCAATACCGTGCTCTCGCTGTCGATGGGGCCGCGCGACACGCTCTGGATCGGCAGCGCCGCCGGCTTGGAGGCATGGCGCGTCGGCCAGGGCGTGCCCGAGCGGCGCCGCCTGGGCGAGCCCGAGGGCATCGGCGAAATGCGCGTGCTCTCGCTCTACCACGATGGCGGCGGCACCCTGTGGGTCGGCACCGACATGGAGGGCCTGAAGTGGCTGGACCCGGCCACCGGGCGTTTTCTCACCTACCGCAACGACCCTTCCGACCAGCACTCGCTGGCCGACAACCAGGTCAGCGCCATGCTGGTGGACCGCACCGGCACCCTGTGGGCCGGCACCCAGTACGGCGGCGTGAGCCGCACGGATCTCGCCAGCGGCGGCTTCGTGCGCTATGGCGGCGCCGACGGCCTGGGCCGCGCCAAGGTGCGCGCCATCGTCGAAGATCCCGGCGGCGGCCTGTGGATCGGGACCACTGGCGACGGCCTGCTGCGCATGGACCGCCCGGGCGGTCGGATCGAACGTTTCGGTGAAGGCGACGGCCCCGGCGACCTGGTGACGGCCCTGGAGGTCGCGCGCGGCCGGACCTGGATCGGCACGCCCACGGGCCTGCTGTGGCGCAACGGCGCGGGACAGTTTGGCGCCATCAACCTGGGCGCCTCGGCGGGCGCGAACTATGTGCAGGCGCTCCACCTCGGGCGCAGCGGAACGCTGTGGATCGCCACGCGCGGCGGCCTGGCGGCGCTCGCGCCGGGGTCGCATGCCGTGCGCAGCTGGCGCCACGACCCGGACGACCCCGCGACCCTGGGCGAAAATTATGGCTTCACCGTGCTGGAAGACCGCCGCGGCATCGTCTGGATCGGCACCGAGAACGGCCTGGAACGCTACGATCCCGCGAGCGGACGCTTCTCGCGCTACCGCCACGACCCGCGTGATCCGACTGGCCTGCGCCACAGCCGCATCTATTACCTGATGGAGTCGGCGCGCGGCGAACTCTGGGTCGGCACCGCCGGCGGCCTGCACCGCATGGAGCAAAGCCCCGGGGGCGTGCGCTTCCGCTTCTATCCCTTTACGCGCACACGCGAGGCGCTGGCGATTGGCGCCGTGCTGGAAGACAGCCACGGCATCCTCTGGGCCAGCACCACGGCCGGCATCACCCGGCTTGACCCCGCCACCGGCCAGGCCAAGAACTACAGCGCCAAGGACGGCCTGGTGGACGGCGCCTATTTCGTCGGCGCCGGCCTGCGCGCGGCCGACGGCCAGTTCTATTTCGGCGGGGTGAACGGCATGACCTCTTTCGAGCCGGACGCGGTGCGCGACAACCCCTTCGCGCCGAAGGTCGCGATCACCGATTTCCTGGTGCTGAACCGCTCGCGCGGCATCCCCGACATCCACGACAGGCCGGAACTCGCGCTGTCCTACAAGGACGCCGTGTTCACCCTCGAATTCGCGGCCCTGCATTACGCCGACCCGGAAGCCAACCGCTACGCCTACCAGCTCGAGGGCTTCGACACCGGCTGGGTCGAGGCCGACGCGCGGCGCCGCTTCGCCACGTATACGAATCTCGACCCCGGTCCCTATGTGTTCCGGGTACGGGCCGCCAACAAGGACGGCGTCTGGAGCCCGGACGCGGCCACCCTGCGCATCACGATCGCCCCGCCATTCTGGAAGACCTGGTGGTTCCGCCTGCTTGCGCTGCTCCTTCTTGCGAGCCTGTTCACGGCCGGCTACCGGCTGCGCATCCGGGCGCTGGTGGGGCAGAAGGACCTGCTCGAACGCGAAGTCGGCGTGCGCACCGACGAATTGCGGCGCCAGAAGGAATCGGCCGAGCGGAGAAAGCAGGAGGTCGAGGACCAGAAGGAGGTGGTCGAGCAGGCCCACCGCAATATCGCGCTGCTGTCCGACATCGGCCGCACGCTCACCGCCAACCTGGACAAGGGGGCGATCATGCGCACCCTGTACGAGCACGTGCGCGCGCTGATGGACGCGAGCCTGTTCGCCGTGGTGCTGCGCCGTCCCGAGCGCGGCACCGTGGAGTACGTCCACGCGGTGGTCGACGGCGAACGGGTGGAGGCTTTCGAAGTGGCGGAAGACCCGCGTGCGCACCTGGCGTCCTGGTCGATCGCGCATGGCCGCGAAGTGCTGGAACAGGACCTGGCCCGCACCCTGCCGGCGCAGCTGGCCGTGCAGTCGTCCAGCGCCCTGGAAACCGCGCTGCCCTGCGCGGCGCGCAGCGGGATGCATCCGCGTTCGCTGCTGCTGGTGCCGGTGGTGGTGGGCGAGCGCGTGCTGGGCGCGCTCACGGTGCAGAGCCGGCTGCAGCAGGCCTACGGCCAGGTCCACCTCGACATGCTGGAAACCCTGGCCGCCTACGTCGGCGTGGCGATCGACAATGCCGCCGCCTACCGCCAGCTGAAGGACACGCAGGCCCAGCTCGCGGCCCAGGAAAAACTGGCCTCGCTCGGCTCGCTGGTGGCGGGCGTGGCGCACGAGCTGAACACCCCGATCGGCAACAGCCTCCTGATGGCCAGCACCCTGCAGGAAAGGACGGGCGAGGTCGTGGCGCGTTTCGATGCGGCCAACCTGCGCCGCTCCGAGCTGGCCGACTACATGGGGGCCGCGCGCGAGGCGACCAGCCTGATCCAGCGCAGCCTGCACAACGCCGCGGAACTGGTGAACAGCTTCCGCCAGGTCTCGGTCGACCAGGCCAGCGCCCAGCGCCGCCGCTTCGACCTGGCCCAGGCCTGCCAGGAAATCGCGGCGACCATGATGAACACGGTGCGCCTGGCCGGCCACCGGCTCGAGCTGGCGGTGCCGGGCGGGATCGTGATGGACAGCTTCCCCGGCCCCTTCGGCCAGGTGGTGATCAACTTCGTCAACAACGCGCTGCTGCACGCCTTCGAGGCGCCGGGCGGCTGCATGCTGCTGGAAGCGGCGATGCCCGACGGCGGCACGGTGCGCATCGTGTTCCGCGACGATGGCCGCGGTATCCCCCAGGAGCACCACGCGCGCATTTTCGACCCCTTCTTCACCACCCGCATGGGGCAGGGCGGCACCGGCCTGGGCCTGAACATCAGCTGGAACATCGTGACCTCGCTCCTGGGCGGGACCGTGCGGGTCGACAGCGAAGCGGGACGGGGGACGGCCTTCATCCTGGAACTGCCGCTGCGCGCGCCGGATGCGCAGGCGATCGAGGCCAAGCCCGCCGAGCACCCTACGTGACGACGTTGCGCGGCCGCCCGGCCGCCCAGGCCTCGATATTATCGACCAGCATGTCGGCCAGGGTCTGCATCGCCCCGCCGCTGGCCCAGGCCACGTGCGGGGTCAGGATGAAGTTCGGCAGGCGCAGGCGCAGCAGCGGATTCTCTAGCACGGGTGGTTCCTTGCTCAATACGTCGAAGCCGGCTGCGATCGCGCCCGTTTCCAGCACCGCGGCCAGGGCCGCTTCGTCGACCAGGCCGCCGCGCGCGGTGTTGACGAGGATGGCGCCGGGCTTCATCAGGCCCAGTTCGCGCGCGCCCAGCATGTGCCGGGTCTCCTGCGTCAACGGGAGGTGCAGGCTGACCACGTCGGAGGTCGCCAGCACTTCCTCGAGCGGCAGGCGGGTGACGTCCGCATCCTGGAGCGGCGAACGGGTGCTCGCCACCACTTCCATGCCGAAGGCGCGCCCGAGTTGGGCCACCTTGCGGCCCAGCGCGCCGTAGCCGACGATGCCGAGGCGGCTACCCGCCAGGTCGCCGATCGGGTGGTCGAGCAGGCAGAAGCGGCTGGATTGCTCCCAGCGCCCGGCCTCGACGTCCCGCATATAGGCGCGCAGGTTGCGGCGCAGCGCGAGGATCAGGGCAAAGGTGTGTTCGGGGACCGAGACCACGGAGTAGTCGCGGATGTTCGAGACCACGATGCCGCGGGCGCGGCAGGCCTCCAGATCGACGTTGTCGGTGCCGGTCGCGGCGATCGCCACCATCTTGAGGTCCGGCAGGCGCTCGAGGGCGCCGGCGCGCAGCGGCACCTTGTTGCTGACGGCGACGGTGGCCCCAAGCAGGCGTTCCACCACCTCGTCCTCGCGGGTGCCGGCATAGTTCACCCAGTCGTGCGGGAAGGGCAGGTCGCGCAGGCGGGCTTGCAGGCTGTCGCGGTCGAGGAAGACGATCTTGTGCATGGCGGCTCGGATGGTGGCGGAGGACCATCGCATTGTAGACGCCAATGAAAAAGACAGGGCGAACCCTGTCTTTTTGGTATATGGGGGCCTGGGCGGCGTCTTATTTGTGGGTGCTGGCAGCCGTGGTCTGGTGGTCGGCTTTCGCTTCTGCCTTGTCGGCCTTGGCTTCGGCCTTCTTCTCGGCTGCGTCCTTCTTGGCTTT
>JBFLVV010000061.1:0-31918 GCA_040758275.1 Pseudomonadota bacterium | reverse complement strand
ACGCCCCGGCAACGGCGCAGGCGGGCGCAGCGCCGGCCGAGTCCGCCGACGGCGCCGAGGATGCCGCCGCAGCCGAGTCGGCAGCCGCCGCCGCGAGCAACCCGGTCACCGACATGCTGGCCTTCATGGCCAGCCTGGCCCAGCCGGCCCCGGCCGCGCCGGCCGCCACCGAGGCGCCCCTTGCCGCCGGCGGCGCCGAGCTGCAGCTTGCTGCCCTCCAGTCCGCCTTTGCCAAGCTCGACGGCGCCGACACCGCCGCCACCGATGCCGGCCTGGCAGGCACGACCGAAGGCGAGGCCGACACCGGCTTTGCCCTGAGCGCGGGCGTCCAGCCTGCCGCCGACGAGACCGCCGACCTGCGCGCGCTCCAGCAGAGCGCCCAGAATGCCGTCCAGGCCGACGCCGGCAAGCTGCAGGGCCAGGCGCGCGAGGCTGCCGCCCAGGCCGGCGCACCAGGCGAGGCCGCACCGGCCCCGGCCACCGTCCAGCTGCAGGCCCAGGCCGCCAAGCTCGATGCGCTCAACCCGGCCGCCGCGCCGTCCGACCGCATTCCGGCGCGGGTCGGCACCCAGGCCTGGGACAACCAGGTCAGCCAGCGCATCGTCTACATGGTCGGCAAGGAACAGGCTGCCACTTTGACCCTGAATCCGCCGGACCTCGGCCCGGTGCAGATCGTGCTGAACGTGAGCAACGACCAGGCCAGCGTGGCCTTCTCCTCCAACCAGCTGGAGGTGCGCCAGGCCCTGGAAAACGCCCTGCCCCGCCTGCGTGAGATGATGGGCGAGAACGGCATTGCCCTGAGTAATGCGACCGTGGATGCGGGCGTGCCCGACCAGCGCCAGGCGCATCAGGACGGCGAGCGCCGCGGCCGTGGCGGTAATGGCGCCAATGGCTCCGGTGCGGGTGTCGAGAATGGCAATGTCGCCGCGAATGACAGCGTGCGCACGGTGACCCGCAGCGTGGCGGCGGGCGAGCGCGGCGCGGTCGATATCTTCGCCTGAGGCGCATGGATGGGCGGCCCGCGGCCGCCCCAATATTTAAACCGTCATCTCCCTGGCGCAACAATCGTCGGGATTACCGACCCTTATTCCCTCTTTTCGGGGCATGGCTGTCTTCGGTCCCCGACGATAATGCCATAATGACGGACACAATCTTTCAAGCAGTAAAAAGGTATTTTTGATGGCAACTGCAAAACCGAAAGCCGCCCCTGCAGCAGACGCAGCCGCAGCAGCGCCGGCCGGCTCCAAGAAAAAGCTGATCATCATCGTCGCCGCGGCCGTGCTGCTGCTGGGCGGTGGCGGCGGCGCAGCCTGGTACTTCCTGCAAGGCGGCGACGCCGCGGCCACGCACGAGGAACCGTCGAAGGAAAGCAAGAAGAAAAAGAAGAAGGACCCGGAAGCCAAGCCGGAATACGTGCCGGTCGAGGCCTTCACCGTCAACCTGCAGCCGGAGAACGGCGAGCAGTACCTGCAGGTGCAGTTCACCCTGCAGGTCGCGGGCGCCGAGCAGGCCACCGTCATCAAGGACAATATGGCGATCGTGCGCAACCGCGTGCTGCTGCTCCTGTCGAGCAAGAAGGCATCGGAGATCGCGACGCTCGAAGGCAAGCAGCAGCTCGCCGCCGAAATCCAGGCCGTCGTCACCGATCCCTTCGAGAAAGGTGGCGACGAGCAGGAAGTCAGCGACGTACTCTTTACCTCGTTTATCATCCAGTGATTCCATAATCGCGTGATACTGAAGCACCATGGCCGATAATTTCCTCTCCCAGGAAGAAGTCGATGCCCTCTTAAAAGGGGTCAACGGCGATCAGGACGACATTGCGGCGCCTGAAGATACCTCGGGGGTACGCACCTATAACCTGGCAACGCAGGAGCGGATCGTCCGCGGCCGCATGCCGACGCTCGAGATCATCAACGAGCGTTTCGCCAGGTATCTGCGGGTGGGCCTGTTCAACTTCCTGCGCCGCAGCGCCGAAGTCTCGGTCGGCTCGGTGCGGGTATCGAAGTACAGCGAGTTCATCCGCAACCTGGTGGTGCCGACCAACCTCAACCTGATCCACATGAAGCCGCTGCGCGGCACGGCGCTGATGGTGTTCGACCCGGGCCTCGTGTTCCTGCTGGTCGACAACCTGTTCGGCGGCGACGGCCGCTTCCACACCCGCGTCGAGGGCCGCGACTTCACCCAGACCGAGCAGCGCATCATCATGCGCATCCTCGACATCGTGTTCGAGGCCTATGCGAAGTCCTGGGAACCGGTGTACCCGATCGAATTCGAGTACATCCGTTCCGAGATGAACACGCAGTTCGCCAACATCGCGACCCCGAACGAGGTCGTGGTGTCCTGCACCTTCACCATCGAACTCGGTTCGGTGTCGGGCCAGATCCACTTCTGCATGCCCTACTCGATGATCGAGCCGATCCGCGACGCGCTGACCTCGAGCATCCAGGGCGAGGCCCTCGAAGTCGACAAGCGCTGGGTGCGCCTGATGACCCAGCAGATCCAGGTGGCCGAGGTCGAGCTGGTGGCGGTGCTGGGCGAAGGCCGCGCGAACTTCGACGAAATCCTCAACATGAAGGTCGGCGACGTCATCCCGATCACGGTGCCGGAGACCCTGCAGGCGACAGTGGACGGGGTGCCGGTGATGGACTGCAGCTACGGCGTCTTCAACGGGCAGTACGCCCTGAAGGTCGAGAAACTGCTGGCCAACAGCGACAGCTTCAATAAATAATTTTCTGCCGGCGCCTCGCGCCGGCGAGTAACAGGAGAGCATCATGTCTGATACCCAGGACGATCAGGGCAGCCTCGACGACGATTGGGGCGCGGCGATTGCCGAGCAGGCCGCGGCCGAAGCGGCGGCGCTCGAGCGCCAGCAACAGGCGGCGGCAGCGGCCCCGACCGCGGCCGTGTTCAAGGATTTCTCGAACAAGGGCGCGCGCAACGAGACCCCGAACGACATCGACTTCATCCTCGACATCCCGGTCCAGCTGACCGTGGAGCTGGGGCGCACCAAGATCGCGATCAAGAACCTGCTGCAGCTGGCACAGGGCTCCGTGGTCGAGCTCGACGGCCTGGCCGGCGAGCCGATGGACGTGCTCGTCAACGGCTGCCTGATCGCGCAGGGCGAGGTCGTCGTCGTGAACGACAAGTTCGGCATCCGACTCACTGATATCATTACGCCATCGGAACGGATCAGAAAACTGAATAAATGACCCTAGGCAATCACGTAGGGTGGGCGGGTCTCCCGCCCACGCGGTCAAACCGGGCAAGATCTGCCCGTGCGTTACTTCAACCGCTAACTATCACCGCGTGGGCGGGGAACCCGCCCACCCTACGGATTGCGGCTGCGGTGCTGATGCTGCCCCTGGCCGCGTGCGCCGCGCCGATGACGGCCGAGCAGGCTGCGCCGACTCAGCAACAGGTGGCACCACAGACGGCTCCCGCTCCTGCTGCCACGGCGCCGATCCCGGTCCCCGCTCCCGCCTCCCAGGAAACCCAGCCGCTGCCACGCGGCGCCACCACTGCCGGCCGCCCCGCCACCCCGGCGCGCCCTGCCCCGTCCGGCCCGGTCTCGACGCCGGTCCAGGTCAACGGCCCGGCCGACCCTGCGAACGTGCCAGCCACCGAAGCGCCGGCCACCGCACCCGCGCTCGAACCCGCCCCCGTACAGCGTCCGCCCCAGGTCGTGATGCCCGCGTCCACCGCGCCGAGCACCGGCGGCCTGCTGCAGACCATCCTCGCCCTGGTGCTGGTGCTCGGCATCCTGCTGGGCCTGGCCTGGTTCCTGAAGCGCTTCGGTCCGCGCGGCATGATGGGCGGCGCCAACGTCAAGCTCGTTGGCGCGCTCAATATTGGCGGGCGCGAGCGTATCATGGTGGTGGAGGTCGGCGACCAGTGGATCGTCGTCGGCGCCTCGCCGGGTCGGGTGAACGCCCTGGCCACCATGCCGCGCCAGGAAGGCGCGCAGGAACACGCCCAGCTGGCCGGGCATGCCGCGCCGGCCGCCAGCTTTGGCGAGTGGCTCAAGAAAACGATAGACAAACGTAATGCGAACTAAACGATTCCTGCTGGGCGCGGGTCTGGCTACCCTGGGCTTGCTGCCGCTGCTGGCCCTCGCGCAACCCGGCATTCCGGCCTTCACCACCAGCCCGGCCCCGGGCGGCGGCACCGCCTACTCGCTGCCGGTCCAGACCCTGATCCTGCTGACGGCGCTGACCTTCCTGCCGGCGGCGCTCCTGATGATGACGGCGTTTACCCGCATCATCATCGTGCTCTCGCTGCTGCGCCAGGCCATCGGCACCCAGACCGCGCCGCCGAACCAGGTGATGGTGGGCCTGGCGCTGTTCCTGACCTTCTTCGTGATGGGGCCGACGTTCGACCGCATCTACACCGAGGCCTACCTTCCCTTGCAGGAAAACAAGATGCAGATGGGCCAGGCGCTCGAGCGCGGGGCGGTGCCGCTGAAGGAATTCATGATCAAGCAGACCCGCCAGTCCGATCTCGCCCTGTTCGTCAAGATCTCGCGCTCGCCGGCCCTGCAGGGCCCCGAGGACATCCCGCTGCGGGTCCTGATCCCCGCGTTCGTGACGAGCGAGCTGAAGACGGCCTTCCAGATCGGCTTCGCGATCTTCATCCCCTTCCTCATCATCGACATGGTGGTGGCCTCCGTGCTGATGGCGATGGGTATGATGATGATGTCGCCGGCGGTGATCTCGCTGCCCTTCAAGCTGATGCTCTTCGTGCTGGTCGACGGCTGGCAACTGCTGCTGGGCTCCCTGGCCCAGAGTTTTTATTAGGAGGCGCCGCATGACTCCCGAAACCGTCATGACGATGGGCCGCACGGCGATGGAGGTGACCCTGATGGTCTCCGCCCCGCTGCTGCTGGTGGCGCTCATCATCGGCCTGGTCATCAGCATCTTCCAGGCCGCCACCCAGATCAACGAAGCGACCCTGTCCTTCATTCCCAAGCTGGTCGGCATTTTCGTCGCGCTGGTGGTGGCCGGGCCCTGGATGCTGTCGACCATGCTCGACTACATGCGCCAGGTCTTCACCGGCATCCCCGGCATGATCGGCTGAAGGCGCCGCCCGCATGCTGAGCCTGACCACGGGCGAAATGAATGCCTGGATCGCGGGGCTGCTGTGGCCGCTCACGCGCATCCTCGGCCTGGTCGCCTCCGCCCCGCTGTTCGGCAATGCCGGCGTGCCGATGTCGATCAAGCTGGCGCTGGGCGTGCTGCTCGCTTCCGTCATCGCCCCCACCGTGCCCGCCGTGCCGGCCCTCGACCCGACCGGCTGGGCGGGCCTCCTGATTCTCGTGAAGGAACTCCTGATCGGTGTGGCGATGGGTTTCGCGATGCGCATCGTGTTCGCCGCCATCGAGTATGCGGGGGAGGTGGCCAGCATGACCATGGGCCTGGGCTTCGCCGTCTTCTTCGATCCGAGCTCCCGCGGCCGCTCCTCGGCCGTGAGCCAGTTCATGGCCCTGGTCGCGACCATGGCCTTCCTCGCCGTGAACGCCCACCTGGTGCTGCTGGCGGCGCTGGCCGAAAGTTTTGTCGCCCTGCCGATCTCGGAGACGCCCTTCTCCGGCAATGCGCCGCTGGAGCTGGCGCGCTGGGGCGCGAAGATCTTCACGAGCGGCCTGCAACTGTCGCTGCCGATCGTCGCTGCCTTGCTCATCACCAACGTGGCGCTGGGCATCCTGACACGCGCGGCGCCCCAGCTGAACATCTTCGGTATCGGCTTCCCGGTGACGCTGGGCGTGGGCTTCCTGACCCTGAGCCTGGCCATGCCCTACCTCGGCATGCCGATCGTGAAGCTGTTCAACGAGGGCATCGAGGCCGGACGCGCGGTGCCGCGCGCCGGGGCAGCGCGGCCCGCCCAGCCGGCGCCCGCCAGCCCGATCCAGCCGGCGCCGGGCTGACAGCCGAACGCCGGCTAGCCGGCGTTTGCGCTAGAGTTGGCGCCATGCCGACCATTTCACGACTCCTTGCCGCGGGCCTGCTGGCCAGCGCTTCTACCTGCTCCTTCGCCGGCCCCACGCCTGCCCCCGTGCGCGCCGAGATCGACGCCCTGTTGGGCAGGATTACCGCCTCGAACTGCCAGTTCGAACGCAACCGCAGCTGGCACAATGCCGCAGACGCGCGCGCCCACCTGCTGCGCAAGCTCGCGTACATCGAGAAGCGCTCCGAGACCATCACCCGTACCGAACAGTTCATCGAATACGCCGCAACGAAGAGCAGCTTCACGGGCCGTCCCTATCGTGTCAGGTGCGGCAATGGCGAGCCGGTCGAAAGCCGCGCCTGGCTCACGCGGGAACTGCAGGCGCTGCGTTCGGCGAAGTAAAAAAAAGACCAGGCCGAAGCCTGGTCTTTTGCAATCATCTAGACCTTCAGACGATTAGTAGCTGTAGCTCGCAGCGAAGCCGAAGCGACGGAACTGCGGCGACGTGGTGCTCCAGCCACCGCGCCAGTTGATCGGACGCTCGCGGGCGAAGACGTTGTCGACGTAGCCGCTCAGACGCACGTGCGGGATGCCCGTGTAGGTCAGCGCGTAGTTCCAGGTGGTGTTGCTGCCGACACGGCCGCAGGTGTCCATGTACTGGGCTGCGACCTTCTGGGTCACGCAGTAGGTCGGCGAATCAATGCTGTTGGTGCTGTAGCCGCTGGCGAAGTTCGCGGTGACGGCGTGATCGAAATCACCCTGCTTCAGGTAGGCCTTGGCAACCACGTTCAGGCGCGAACCGTAGTCGTAGGTGCCGGCTTCGTTCTGGGTGTAGGCGTTGTCGGTCACGCTGAAGGTCTGCAGCTTCCAGACGTAGCTACCCTCGAACTGCAGGCGCACGGTCTGGCCCAGCACGTTGAAGCGGCCCTTGCCGTCGAAGTCGAAGCCTTGCACGCGGGTGCGGCCGCTGTTGACGTACGGGCTGTAGATCATGCCCAGCTGGCCGACCTTGTAGGCGACCTGCGTGTCAGGAGCATACTTCTTCGCCAGTGCGATGAACTGGGCGTCGTAGGCGCTGCTGTCGATACGGATCACCTGGCCAGCCGGCAGGCCGTCTTCGCCACGCAGCATGTCGGGGACCGAGCGGCTGCCGATTTCGTTACGACGCTCGATGAAGTAGTAGTCCAGGCCCACGCTCCAGTTCTTGACCGGCTCGAACACCAGGCCGGCGGTCAGCGAACGCGAGGTTTCCGGCTTCAGGTCCGGGTTCGACTTCACGAAGGCCGGCACGCCGCCTTGGCACTCCGTGTTGCGGAAGCTGTTGGCTTGCTGCTTGTCCGCGGTGGTGGCGTTCGGCGCGTTCTGCACGATGGCGTTCAGCTCGTTGGCGGTCGGGCAGCGCTTCAGGTCGTTGGTGCTGGACGAGAACGAGGAGCGGCCCAGGCCGTTACCCGATTCGACGATGTTCGGAGCGCGGAAGCCACCCGATGCCGTCGCGCGCAGCAGCAGGCTGTCGGTTGCGTTGTAGGTCAGGCCCAGCTTCGGCGACACGTGCGCGTCCTGGTTGTCGGTCTTGTCCAGGCGGGCAGCGGCTTCCAGCTTGAGCTTCTTGGTCAGCGGCACCGACGCTTCGGCGAAGACTGCGTACTGGTTGACGTCGTCGTCGACCTGCAGGCCGGCGATGCCGACCAGCGTGCCGTCCAGGACGTTGTCCGAGCTCTTCATCCAGTAAGCGTTGTTGCGGATGTCGGTACCGAAGGCGACGCTCAGCGCACCTGCCGGCAGCTGCATCAGCTCCTTGGTGATGGTGGCGTCGAAGAACTTCACGACTGCTTCGCCATCGGTAGTACGGACCGGGAACATCGCGTTCAGCAGGGCCGGATCGTTTTGCTGGCCGAACTTGTAGGTGCCGTTGACGATCGCGTTGGTGTAGGCCTCGCCGGCCAGGGCGCGGGTGGCCTTGGTGGCGGTCGACTTGGCCCAGCCAGCTGCCGATTTCCAGTCCCAGCCGGCATAGTTGCCGGTCAGGGTCAGCATCACGCGGGTCTGCTTGCTGTCCGTGTCATTGAAGTTGAAGCCGTCACCGGTGTCCATCATGCGGGCGCGGTATTCGACCGGATAGTTGTACGGGTTCATCGGATGGCCGACCGGCAGCTTCGGATAGTAGAACGGACCGGCCATCTTGCCGCCGTACACGTTGTACCAGGTGCGCGGGGTGGTGGTGGTATAGCCGTCGCTCACGTTGAACGGCGTGATGATGTAGCCGTTCTCTGCGCCGGAATGCATGACTTCGAAGCTGGCGTCGATGTCCTGGCCGATGCGGAAGCTGGTGATGCTGGTGATCTGGTGACGCTTGCTATCGGTGGTCTGGCCGCTGTACGGCAGGATGTCCAGCTTGCACAGACCGTCGGACGGATCGATGTTGCCGGTCGGGCAGCCAGGCGCCGGAACGTAGTTCTTGGCGTCGGTGAAGTAGTTACCGGTCGGCGAGTAGACGCTCTTGGCGTCCCAGGTCGAACGGCCCGGGGTCAGGCGGTGCCACGACGGATAGTGTTCGCGCAGGTCGCCCGAGGTGTAGCCGTCGCGCTTGTAGACTTCGGCGTTGATGTAAGTGTTGAAGCCGTTGGTGTCGATGTCGCCCCAACCTGCCATGATGGACACGTTGCGGTTGCGGTCATCGTGGAAATGCTGCGATTCCTTGTAGCTGCTGCGGACGCGGAAGCCGGTGAACTCCTTGCGCAGGACGAAGTTGATGACGCCTGCAATCGCGTCGGAACCGTAGATTGCCGATGCGCCGTCCTTGAAAATCTCGACGCGTTCGATCGCGTCGCTCGGGATCGCGTCGAGGTTGGTGAAGGCTTCCCGTGCGTTGTCCGACAGGCCGTACTGCGGCATGCGGCGGCCGTTGACCAGCACCAGGGTTGCAACCTTGGACAGGCCGCGGCTGGATGCCGAGGACGAACCGGTCGCGAAGCTGCCCGAGCTGGCGGTAGCCGAGTCGCTGCCGGCGTAGACCGAGGCGGTGGAGGTCAGGATGCCCAGGGCCGTCGTCTGGCCGGTCTTTTCGATGTCGTCGCGGTTCAGGACCTGGACTGCGGCAGCTGCTTCAATTTCGGTACGCTTGATGCTCGAACCGGTGACTTCGACGCGCTGCATCTTCAGCGGTTCAGCTGCCGGAACTTCTTGTGCGCCGACGAATGCCGGGAAGGCCATGCTCAGAGCGACTGCAATTGCGCTCTTGTTAAAAGTACTCTTGTGCTTCACAACGACTCCTGGATAGTGAATTTTTTCTAACTTTCACGCGCTACTACCTGAATATTGTTTGAGCTTCATGTAGCAGCACGCAGAAATACTCTTACATAACATTGATTTTCCGCAAAGCAGCAAAGTGAGTTTTTGTTAGGAAATTTTGATAAACGATACATTCGTCGCGTAGATGATACGTTTTGTTACTTACAGACAACATAGTTGTTACATACGCGTCAATACAACCATAGTCTTTTGTCATAAAGTCATTCACTTTTGTAATGAAGCTTCCCCGATCCATGCAAATATTATTCGGCGTTTATTTCAATACATCGAATATTGCGTTTCGCTTTTACGCATAAAAAAAGCCGGCTTGCGCCGGCTTGTTTTTGTTAACGAACAGCTCACAGGTAGTTGAACAGGGACAATCCTGACATGGTCTTGAACGACATCTGGGCCGCCTGCAGGGTCGTTTGCTGCTGCGAGAATTCCGAAATGGCCTTGACCGCGTCCAGGTCCTGCAGGTCGCCCAGGGTCGCGGCGTACTGGATGTCGAGGTCGTCCCCCGCACTGTCGAGGTAGTCGAGCTCTTTCATGTGGGCGCCGACCGAGGCCTGTACGGTCAACACGTTGTCGTGGGCCTGACTGAGGTTGTCGAGCGCCGTGTTTAGCCGGTTCGTCAGCGCCGCCTTGCCAGCCGTGCCGTCGACTGGCGCTTTCAGGGCAGCAATGAGGTCGGTGACCGTGGTAAATATCGACTGCTTGGTACTCGGTGCGATCGTGAACTCATCGCCGGCAGCGGGTTCGCCCTTGATATCGAAGGTGATGCCGCCAAAGGAAATCGCCTTGCCCGCCTCGTACACCGCGGCATCGTGGCCGGGAACCGGATCGCCCGCTTCGTCGACCACGGTATAGGTAGTCACGGGGGGGGTGCTGGCATCGGTCGCGAAGGTCAGCGTGTACGACTTCCTCCCCTCGGCCAGGCCGCGGTTGACCACCGAACCCGGCGAGATGATGGCGCCCCCGGCATTGTCGTCGGCGGCTTGGGTCTGGAAGGTGCCGTTGCCGGTCAGGTTGTTCTCGAATACGGCGCTACCCGAGGCCGACAGCGGAATCTTGCGCGATGCGCCGACCTGCAACTGGCGCTGGCCCTGGTCACCGTTGTAGCCGGCCCCTTCCGGGGTGCGGGTGAAAGGCTGGGTCGTGGCCATATAGCCGGAGAACAGGTAGCCGCCTGCGCCATCGGTGCTGTTGGCCACGCCCAGCAGGTCTGCGAGACGCCCTTCCAGCTCAGTCGCAAGGGCCTTCCGGTCGCTCGGCAGCATGCTCCCGTTACCGGCATTCACGGTCAGCCGCTGGATGTCCTGCAGCAGGTCGCCAGCGTTCTGCAGCGCACCTTCCACTGCGGACAGGGAGGAACGCGCACTGGCGCGGTTGGTGGCGAACTGGCTGTTCATCTCACGCGACTGGCTTACCTCCAGCGCGCGCGCCGACGCCACCGGGTCGTCCGCCGGGGTCAGGATGCGGCGGTTGGTCGACAGCTGCATCTGGGTGCGCGCCAGCGCGCTCTGCAGCGTGTTCAGCTGGTTGGTGGCATTGCCGTAGATCGACAGGGTACTGATGCGCATGACTGCTCCGTTTTACTTGGATTAACGGCCGATCGACAGCAGGGTGTCGAAAATGGTGCCGGCGATCTGCATGACCTTGCCCGCAGCCTGGTAGGCCTGCTGGTACTTGATCAGGTTGGTCGCTTCCTCGTCCAGGTTCACTCCTGAGACGTCCTGGGCCGCGGTCCTGGTCTGGGCCAGCAGGGCTTCGGCGGCCTGGCCGTTGACCTGCACTTCGCGGGTCTTGTTGCCGACCGTGCTGACCAGTTGGGCGTAGGAGGACTGCAGCGTGGCGGTACCCTCGTTGAAGATGTTCTTGGTTTGCAGGTCGCCAAGCAGGCCGATGTTGCGGGTGTCACCCACGCCGCTGCTGTTGTCCTTGATCTCGAACTTGTCACCATCGCCTGGCGTGCCGCTCAGGGTAATGCTGACGCCGCCGAAGGTATAGGTGGCGCCATCCTTGAATTCGACGGGATTGGTGAAGGGACCGCTCTCCACACCTTTGCTGTCGACGATCCTGACCTGCATTCCGGCCGGAAAGCCGTCCAGCACGCCAGTATCCTTGTCATAAACCAGCTCGACAGGCAGGCCGGGCGCCCCCGTCAGGAAATCCTTGTCCACCGTGCCCGGGCTGATCTTCACATTGCCAGTATTGCCTACCGGGGTGCTTGTCACGATCGGCGCTGCAGCGGCAATGCCGGCCACATCCTTGACCAGTACATTGAAGTTGGCGGCGCCGGCAAGTGTCGGACGCACCAGGAAATTGTCGCCCACCGCGACCGTGCCGGTCGAGATCATGAAGTCGATGCCGTCGGCCTTGACGGGATTGCCGTCCGGGATATAGTCCTTGATTACGCGTTCATTGTCGGACAGGCGGTAAACGTTATAGCCGGTGCTGCTGTATTCGACCTTGTAGTCACTGTCCTTCAAGTCCGCCGGGACGCGGACGATGGCGTCGACTTCAACGTCACTGGTTGACGCGTTTTTCACATCCATGCCGACCACGGCTTTTGCTACCTGGAAGAATGCCTCGCCCGGTTTTCCTGCCTGGTCCAGGCCCAGCTGGTGCTGGGCATTGAACTCGATGGCCAGGCCGATCGCCACCTTGCCCAGCGCGCTCTGGGCCGGGTCCAGCGTCTTGCTGCGGAACTCGAGGGCGCCGCCGAGGGTGCCGCCGCTCAGGGCATTGTCACCCAGGGGAGATACCTTGTTGCCGGTCACGTAGCCCACTTCGAGGCGGGTCAGGTCGGTCGGCGACTTGACGGCCGCCAGCTGGAAGGCGCGCTGGCCCACCACCAGGGGCTGGCCGTTGCCGATCGACACCGTCAGGCTGTTGTTATCGCCCGGCATGACATTCGCCTTGACGTGGGTGTTCAGCTCCATCACCAGCTGGTCGCGCTTGTCGAGCAGGTCGTTCGGCACGTTCTGGTTCGCCGAGGCGAAGTTGCCGATCTGCTCGTTCAGCTGGGCGATCTGGTTGGCGTAGGAGTTGATCATCGTGACGCTGGTCTCGATGGTGCTGTTGACGCCCTCGCGGATCTCGCCGAAGCGGGCGTCGAGCGCCTGGAAGCGCGTGGCCAGGGTGTCGGCGCTCGAGAGCATGGCCTGGCGCGACGGCACCGAGGCGCGGTTGGCGGCCATGTCCTGCACGCCCTTGAAGAAGCTCTGCAGCGAGGGCGACAGGCCGGCGGTCTGGTCGGCCAGCATATTGTCGATCTGGCTGATCTGGGCGTAGTAGGAATCCAGCCCGCTCTTGCTGGCCTGGGCATTGCGCACCTGCGAGTTCAGGAATTCGTCGCTGTAGCGCTTGATCTGTGCAATCTGGGTGCCGGTGCCCTGGAAGCCGACGCCGGTATCGAGCATGGGCGCGGTGGCCTGCACCACCACCTGGCGGTTGTAGCCGGCCACGTTGGCGTTGGTGATGTTGTGGCCGGTCGTGGCCAGGCCCGCCTGCGCCGCGAACAGGCCGCTTTTGCCAATGCTGAGGAGGTTACCGGACATTTATTTTTCCTTCTTAACGGTTCTATCTACGGCAGCGTTTTCGAAAACTTGACCGTAGGGTGCACGGCTCTGCCGTGCGCGCGTTCAACTTTCGGATGCGCTGTGGTTACGCTTGTGCTGGCTGAACGCGCGGTCGGCGGAGCCGACCACCCTACAAATTCTTAACTTCATGCTAACGAGTGCTTGATAATGCGGTTCAGCTTGGCGGCGTACAGTGGATCGGTGGCATAGCCGGCGCGCTGCAGGCCGTGGGCGAAGGCCGCGGCATCGCCGCCGCTGTTGAGCACCTTCTCGTAGCGCGGGTTCCGGGCCAGCATATTGGCGTAGTCCTTGAAGGAATCGGCCGGGGTGTCGTAGGCGCGGAACTTCTCGACCTTGCGGTGCGCCACGCCGTTGACGTACTCGGTGGTCACGGCGGTGGCGACCTTCCCTTTCCAGCCCGGACCGGCCTTGATGCCGAACAGGTTGTTGCTGTTGGAGCCGTCGGCGTTGCGAATCATGCGCTTGCCCCAGCCGCTTTCGAGCGCCGCCTGGCCGAGCATGAACTTGGCCGGCACGCCGGTGGCGCGCTCGGCTTCGGCCGCGTGCGCATGCAGCTTTTCCTGGAAGGCGCGCACGTGCGGCGCCTGGACCCGGCCGGATTCGGTGGTGAGCGGCAGCGCCGGCGCGCCCGGCGGCTTGGCGCCGGTCTTGATCATGGTGGCCGCGTCCATGCCCGGACGCATGCTGCCGTCCAGCGGCGCCACGGCGGATGCGGCGGCGGCGGCCTTGCCGGCCGCGACGCCATCGGCGCCGATGGCCAGCGCCGCGGCGCCGGTCTGGTTGGCGGTCAGCTGGCGGGTCAGCACGTCGGCCAGGCCCATGCCGCGCTTGGCCAGGTTCTGGCTCATCTGCTGGTCCAGCATGCCGGTAAACATCTTGGTCTGGTTATTGTCCATCAGCCCGTCCGCCGGCGTCGCGTCGCGCATGCTCTTCATCATCATATTGATGAACATGGCTTCGAACTGCGTGGCGGCCTCCTTCAGCGCGGCGGGCGAGCCGTTCTTCGCGCCTTGCTTGAGTTCGCCCAGGCCCTTGGTGTCGAGGGCGAACTTGCTGGTGAGGTCAGTGGACGGGGAACCGATCATAATAGTCGTTACTACTCTTTAGATGATCTCGAGCTCGGCGCGCAGCGAACCGGCGGCCTTCAGCGCCTGCAGGATGGCCAGCAGGTCTTGCGGCGTGGTGCCGATCGAATTCATGGCTTTCACCACTTCGGCCAGCGAAGCGCCGCCCTTGACCATGAGCACGCGGCCCGGATCTTTCTTGATGTCGACCGAATTCTTCTGCACGACGGCGGTCTGGCCGCGCGAGCCCGGATTCGGCTGGCTTACTTCGGTATCGGCGCCGACGGTCACGGTCAGGTTGCCGTGCGAGATCGCGCAGTTTTCCAGCATCACGGCCTGGTTCATCACGACCGAACCGGTGCGCGCATTCATGATCACCTTGGCGGCGTCCTTGCTGCGCGAGACGTCGATGCTTTCCAGCTGGCCGATGAAGGCCACGCGCTGGTCGCTCGAGGACGGGGTGCGCACGCGGATCACGCGGCCGTCCAGGGCGGTGGCGATGCCGGCGCCGAACTGGTCGTTGATGGCTTCCACCACTTTGGCGGCAGTCGAGAAATCGGTTGTTTTAAGCTCCAGGCGGATCTGGTTATCCGCGCCGAGGTTCGAGGCGACGGCGCGCTCGACGGTGGCGCCGTTCGAGATCTTGCCGACCGACAGGTGGTTCACCTGCACCTGGGCCCCGCCGGCCTGGGCGCCGACGCCGCCGACCAGCACATTGCCCTGGCCCATCGCATACACCTGGCCATCGGCGCCGTGCAGCGGGGTCATGAGCAGGGTGCCGCCGCGCAGGCTCTTCGCATTACCGATCGAGGACACAGTGATGTCGATGGTCTGGCCCGGCTGGGCAAACGCCGGCAGCGAGGTGGTGACCATCACGGCCGCCACGTTCTTCAGCTGCAGCTGGGTGCCCGGCGGCAGGTTGATGCCCTTCTGCTGCAGCATGGCCTGGATCGACTGCACGGTGAAGGGGGTCTGGCTGGTCTGGTCGCCGGTGCCGTCCAGGCCCACGACGATGCCGTAGCCCGACAGCTGGTTCTCGCGCACGCCGGCAATGGTGGCGAGGTCCTTCAGGCGCTCGGCCTGGGCCAGCGGGGCGGCGCCCAGCAGGGCGGTGCAGAGCATGAAGGCGGTGGTCAACTTACGCATAACAATCCTCAGAACGGCAGCATCGACTGGAAGAAGCGCGAGAACATATTGCTCAGCTCGGCTTTGTCGACACGGCTGTTGGTGCGGTATTCGACGCGCGCGTCGGCGACCACGGTCGAGGCAACGACGTTGCCCGGCTGGATGGTGTCAGGCGCCACCATGCCCGAGAAGCGGATGTACTCGACGCCCTTGTTCATGGCGACCTGCTTCTCGCCGGCGACGATCAGGTTGCCGTTCGGGAGCACTTCGGTGACGGTCACGCCGATCGTGCCGGAAAAATTGTTCGAGGCGCTTTGGGTGTCGGCATCCGCGAACTTGTTCGCGCCTTCCAGGCCCACGCCTGCGCCCAGTTTCGCCTGCAGCGGACCCGGCACCGAGAAGCTGGCGCTGCCCGACTTGCTGCCGGTGCTGGCGCCGGACTTGCCGGCCGAGGTGCGCTCGGTGATGTTGACGGTCAGCAGGTCGCCGATGTGGCGCGCGCGACGGTCTTCGAACATCGGGCGGTAGCTGTTCGCGTTGTAGATGGCGCCGTCGTTGGCCGGCGCGGCCTGCACCAGCATCGGACGGGCGGACGTCGGGCCCTGGACGATGGAGCTTGGGGTGGTCGAACAGCCGGCGATGGCCAGTGCAGCGACAACGATAGCGAAAGTGGATTTCATGGCGATGAAAATTAGAGCTGGGACAGTTTTTGCAGCATCTGGTCGGAGGTCGTGATCGCCTTGCTGTTGATCTCGTAGGCGCGCTGGGTCTGGATCATGTTGACCATTTCCTCGACCACGTTCACGTTCGACGATTCGACATAGCCCTGCATCAGGATGCCCGAGCCGTTGGTGCCCGGCACGTTCAGGTTCGGGTTGCCCGAGGCGCCCGTCTCGACGTACAGGTTCTCGCCGCGCGACTCGAGGCCGGCCGGATTGATGAAGGTGGCCAGCTGCAGCGAGCCGACCTGGGTCGGGGCGGTGGTGTTCGGCAGCTTCACCGAGACCACGCCGTCGCGGCCAACCGTGATGGCTTCGGCATTCGCGGGGATGGTGATGGCAGGCTGGATCACGAAGCCGCTGGAGGTGACCAGCTGGCCGTTCTGGTCGGTCTGGAAGGAGCCGTCGCGGGTGTACGCCTGGGTGCCGTCAGGCAGCAGCACCGGGAAGAAGCCCGAGCCGTTGACCATCACGTCCTTGGAATTGCCGGTCAGCTGGGGATTGCCCTGGGTGTGGATGCGCTCGGTGGCGACGGTGCGCACACCGGTACCGATCTGCAGGCCCGAAGGCAGGTTGCTCTGCTGGGAGGACTGGGCGCCGGGCTGGCGCACGTTCTGGTACAGCAGGTCCTCGAACACGGCGCGCGAACGTTTGAAGCCGTTCGTGCTCACGTTGGCGAGGTTGTTCGAGATGACGTCGAGGTTGGTTTGCTGCGCTTCGAGGCCGGTCTTGGCGATAAACAGCGAACGGATCATGGAATTCTCCTAAAGGTGACAGACGAGGTCTGCCACGTACAGGAGAATTATGCAGCGGCAACTATCAATTCAAAGCGAGGATCTGGGTGGCTTTCGCGGCGTTATTCTCCGCGTTCTTCAAGAGACTCATTTGTGTCTCGAAGGAACGTGCCAAACTGATCATTTCGACCATGGAGTCGATCGCGCTGACGTTGCTGCCCTCGAGGGCGCCGCCGGCCACGCTCACCGTGGGGTCGGCCTGGGCAGTACTGCCATCCTTCAGGCGGAACAGGCCGTCGTCGCCGCGCACCAGGTTTTCCGTGGGCGGATTGACCAGTTTCAGCCGGCCGAGGATGTTGGCGGCTGCCGGCTGGTCGGTGGTGGAAATGGTCGAAATGGTGCCGTCGCCGCCGACCGTCACGGTCACATCCGGCGGAATCGTGATCGGACCGCCCTCCCCGGCCACGGTCATGCCGCCCGCGGTGGTGAGCAGGCCGTTCGGGCTCGTTTGCAGGGAACCGTTGCGGGTATACGCTTCGGTGCCGTCCGGCATCTGCACGGCGAGCCAGCCTTCGCCGTTGATCGCCACGTCCAGGTCGCGCCCGGTGACCTGCAGCGCCCCCGACTGGAAGTTCGAGCCGGCGGTCGAATCGACCACGAAGGCGCGCGTGGGCAAGCCCTCGCTCTGCACCGGCGCGGAACGGAACACATCCAGCTGGGCGCGGAAGCCCGTGGTGTTCACATTGGCCAGGTTGTTCGAGGTCGTGGCCTGCTTTTCGAGGATGTGCTTGGCGCCGGAAGCGGCGGTGTAGATCAGGCGGTCCATCGTTGTTACTCCTTTGTGCGGCTGCTCTTGGGCTGCTTGACCGCGTGGGCAAGGGACTTGCCCACCCTACGGTTCGTAGTATTTGTAGGGTGGGCGGGTCTCCCGCCCACGCGGTCAACGCACGCTGACAATTCCTATTAACGCAGGTTCACCAGCGTCTGCAGCACCGAGTCCTGGGTCTTGATGGTCTGCGCATTCGCCTGGTAGACGCGCTGCGCCGTGATCATGTTGACCAGCTCGGCCGTCAGGTCGACGTTCGAGCTTTCCACCGCCGACTGCTGCAGCACGCCGAAGCTGCCCGAGTTCGGGGTGCCGATCAGGGGAACACCCGAGTTCGCCGATTCTGCCCAGGCGTTGTTGCCCAGCGGCTCGAGGCCGTTCGGGTTGGTGAAGTTGGCGAGGATCACCTGGCCCAGCGGCTTGGTCTGGCCATTGCTGTACTGGCCGAGAATGGTGCCGTCGGTGCCGGTGGTGAAGCGCTGCAGGTTGCCGGCCGCGTAGCCGTCCTGCGTCAGCTTCTTCTCGCTGGTCGAGGTGCCGTACTGGGTGGTGCCGTCGTAGTCGATCGTGATCGGCATGGTCGGCTCGGAACCGGTCGAAGGGAAGACCGGCAGGGTGATGGCGAACTTGCCGCCTACCGTACCTACAGCATCGATAGTTGATGCCTTGTTCATACCGCCATTGGTGTTGAAGACCAGTTTGCCCACGGCCTGGGCAGGCACGTTGATCACCTTGGCCATCGCAGCGTCGATATCCGACGGGGTGGCGCCTGGCACCAGCGCGGCATCGGCAGCGGCGGTGGTGATCTGCGGCCCATTGACGGTGTCTTTTCGAACATCGTTGGCAGCAGCGGCAACTGCAGCCGAGGCGGCCGTTGCATAGGTATTCAAGGCTGCCGCAACGTTGGCTGGCACCTGCGGAACAGCCTTTGTCGCGGCCTCCCAAGCGGCTCGTGCGCTCGCCACCCCGGCATTACCAGTAGCGGCGGCGGCCACGGCCAAGTTAGTCACCTCTGTGCCGTCGTTGGCCGCGTAGACATCCCAGCCCGTGTCGGTCCTCACATAGTAGGTCGACAACACGTGGGGATTGCCCAGCGTGTCATACACGCTCATTGGAGTCTGTTTATTGTAAGTGGTAGGGTCGTCCGCATCGAAAGGCCCGTTGGTGGGCTCGGTAGTCCGCGAATCGAGGTTCAGTTCCATCTTGACCTTGGTGGTCGTCACCGGAGCCAGGTCGGAGGTATCGATCTGCAACGGGGTCGGTGCGCCGGCGACCAGGACACCATTGGCGTTCAGGCCATAGCCGGTGAGCTTGGCGCCCTGGGCATTGATCAGGAAGCCGTTCTTGTCGAGCTGGAACTGGCCGTTGCGGCTGTACTGAACCATGCCCGAGGCTTCGGTACGGAAGAAGCCGGCGCCATTGATGGCGATGTCGAGCGGGTTGTTCGAGGCTTCGACGTTACCCTGGGTGAACTGCTGGGCGATGCCGGCAACCTTCACGCCGATACCGGCCGAGATGCCGCCGGCGCCGTTGAGCGAGCTGGCGTAGACGTCGGCGAACTGGGTGGTCGAGCCCTTGAAGCCGACCGTGCTGGCGTTGGCGATGTTGTTGCCGATGACGTCGAGGGATTTTGCTGCGCCGTTCAAGCCGCTCAGGCCTTGTTGGAAAGACATGGTGTACTCCTGGTATAGAGAAAGAAGTAAGCGGCTTGGCTTACAGGACTTGTTTGATATCGGCCAGGGTGACGGCACCCTTGACCGGCAGGTTCAGCTTGACGCCGTCCTTGCCGTTGGTGGTCACGCTTGCCACGCTGTCGAAGGAAAGCGCCCGGGCGTCTTTCACTTCTTCGCCGCCGCGCATGGCGACGACTTTAAAGGTGAAGTTACCGTCCGGCAGCTTGACCGGCTTGCCGTCCTCGCCCAGCTTCGTCGGGTCGGGAATTCCGTCCCACGCGATCGGCACCACGCCGGCTTCCTGGGCGCCGAGGTCGATGGTGGCGACTTCCTTGCCGGTCGTGGTGCTGGTGATGACCACCTGCAGCTTGTCCACCGCGCTGTCAAGTTCCGCGCCGAGGATGGCCTGGCCCTCGTACAGTCCCAGCTTGTTGCCCTCGACCAGCACGCCATGGCCGATCAGGTTGGTGGCCTGCAGCGCCTCGGTCGACTGGTAGCTGCTCTTCAGGGTTTCCAGGGTGGCGTTGAGCTTGTTCACGCCGGTGACGGTGGACAGCTGGGCCAGCTGGCTGGTGACCTGGGCGTTGTCGAGCGGGTTCAGCGGATCCTGGTTTTTCAGTTGGGTGACGAGCAGGGTCATGAACTTGTCGGTGTCCGCCTGGACGCTGTCGACTTCGGCCTTCTTGCCGTTCATGGCCGACATCACGTCGCTGACGTTGTTGGTGCCGGGGATGGTGTTTACGGTGGTCATATCAGGGTGTTCTCAGGAATCAGGAGCCCAGGGTCAGGGTCTTGAGCAGCATGGTCTTGGCCGCGTTCATGGTTTCGACGTTGGTCTGGTAGGAACGCGAGGCCGACATCATGTTGACCATCTCGTCGACCACGTTCACGTTCGGCATCGACACATAGCCCTTCTCGTCGGCCAGCGGGTGCTTGGGGTCGTAGACCTGTTTCAAGGGCGAAGGATCCTCGACCACTTCGCGCACCCGCACGGCGGACCCGCCCGACTGCTGGGGCACGGACTCGAACACGACCGCCTTGGCGCGGTAGGCTTCGCCGGTCGGGCTGGTGGCGCTGTCGGCGTTGGCGAGGTTGCTGGCGGTGGTGTTCAGGCGCTGGGCCTGGGCACTCATGGCCGAACCGGAAACATTGAAAATATTAAAAAGGGACATAATGGTTGACCTTATTGACCCTGGATGGCCGCAAGTAGGCCCTTGATCTGGTGGTTGATCATCGTGATGCCGGCTTCGTAGCGCAGGCCGTTGTCGGCGAACTGGTTGCGTTCCACATCCATGTCGACCGTGTTGCCGTCGACGCTGCCCTGCACCACGCCGCGGTAGAGCACCGGGGTGCCGTTGGCCAGCATGTCGCCGGTCGGCGCGCCGCGGCCCATATGGCCGTTGTTCGTGGTTGCCAGCGGGCCCGCACTTCCCTTGCTTGCCAGGGCGCTCTGCAGCGCGCTGTTGAAATCGATGTCGCGCGCCTTGTAGTTCGGCGTGTCGGCGTTGGCGATGTTCGACGCCAGCAATTCCTGGCGCTGGGCGCGCAGGGACAGGGCCGTTTCATGGAAACCTAGGTACTGGTCGATCTTGCCGATCATGCCGCCTCCTGGATGGATGCTTGTTGGGACAGGACCGATAATACGCAGGAGCAACAAAATGCAATCGGACGAGAAGGACGGGCAAAACCCGGCTATTCAAAGTTTCGTGAGGGAATTGCACTGCCTAAAATGGCAGCATCTACTCTTTCCCATTGGGGAATCATGAAACGCTTCGTCCTGTTTGTACTCACCGCCCTCGCCGCGGCACCTTTCGCTTTCGCCCAACAGACTGCCCAGCGCCAGAACCTGCCGGCCCTGCGCACGGTCGTGGAGCAATATCTGCAGAAGCAGAGCGCCGGCCTGCCCGGCCAGGTGACGGTGAAGGTCGGCAATGTCGACCCGCGCACCAGCCTGGCGGCCTGCCCGGCGCCGGAAGCTTTCCAGCAGCCAGGCGCGCGGGCGTGGGGAAAAACAACGGTCGGCGTCCGCTGCACCGCGCCCAGCCCCTGGACGGTGTATATTCAGGCCACCGTGAACGTGGTCGCCGATTACGTGGCCGCCGCGGTGCCGCTGGCCCAGGGCCAGCCGGTCGACGCCAGCCAGCTCGTCGTGATGAAGGGCGATATCGCCGCCATGCCGAACGGCATCATCACCGACATGGCCCAGGCCATCGGCCGCACGCCGACGGCTTCGCTCCCGGCCGGTACGCCGCTGCGTCTCGATACCCTGAAAGCCAAACCGGTGGTGCAGCAAGGCCAGGCGGTGCGCCTTGTCTCGAAGGGGGCGAACTTCTCGGTGTCGGCGGAAGCGAAGGCGATCAACAATGCGGGCGAAGGCCAGGTGGCGCAGGCGCGCACCCAGTCCGGCATCGTGGTGAGCGGCACGGCGCGTGCCGGGGGCATCATCGAGATCGCCATCTAAGCTCAGTAAATATATTTTTAGAAACGCCTTTTCTGCTCTAAAGTTTGTGAAATCCGCGCCGATACACGATGCAGATACCGGAGTTTCCGGCTCCGAACAGAGAAGGATGATGCTGTGAAAATCAACGATACCCTCAAGGGCAACCCGGGCCTCCAACCCGCCAACACCCCGGCCAACAACACGCGCGCCGCGGACAAGGCCGCCACCACGACTGCGACCACCCAGGCGCAGACCGACAGCGTGCGCCTGTCCTCCCAGGGCCAGGCGATGGCGAATGCCGTGGGCAGCAACAACCAGGTGTTCGACACCAAGAAAGTCGAGCGCATCAAGATGGCCATCGCCGATGGCCAGTTCCAGGTCAACTCCGAGAAAGTCGCCGACGGCCTGCTCGACACCGTGCGCGACTTGCTCCATTCCCGCAAGCGATAACCTTTCATGCCTACCAGCCCAATCTCGACCGTCCCTCAGGAACAGCAACACGTCAGCGCGCTCATCGAGCTGATGAAACAGGAACAGACGCTGCTGGTCGCAGCGGACGCCGACGGGCTGGCGGAACTCACTCCACGCAAGAACTCCCTGCTGCAGGAACTGGCCGTGTTATCCAGCCAGCGCCACGCCGCCCTGCTGGCGGCCGGCTGCGAAGGCTCGGAAGCGGGCATGGAACCGTGGCTGGCGGTCGGCGGCAATCTAGATGCCCGCGGGCAATGGGAAGCCCTGCTCGAACTGGCCCGCCAGGCCAAGGAACTCAACCGCGTCAACGGCATGCTGATCAACAAGCAGCTGGCGCACAACCAGGGCGTGCTCAACGCCCTGCGCATGCCGGCCGGCGCGGACGCCGGCGGCGTGTATGGATCCAGCGGGCAGACGCTCGGCAGCGGTCCGTCGAAACGCTACGTCATCGGCTAGTAAACGCCCCCATCCCCGCCTGACCATCCAGGCGCTTTGCATCTGAACTGACTTCGGTGGTGGCGCTTGGCTGCCGGGCTCGCGTGCGCGCCGGTACGCGTCAGTGTGGTGACATTGTCGCAGTGCGCCTTTTGTCACCACAGTGCAATGAATATCGATGAACCGACCCTATTGATGGTGCTTGGCCTGACCTCAGTCACGGCCAGCGCCATGTTTTTCACGCTTCACGCCTCGGCCCGCCATATGCCCGGCGTACGCTTGTGGGCATTCGCCTGTCTGTCGGTCGGGTTCGCTGTCTGCCTCGATGGCCCGCGGCTGATCGAGGACTGGCAGTGGGCGTCCATGCTGTTCAACATTCCATTCAGTGCTGGCCAGGCTTTGTTCCTGGTTGGAACGGCGCAGTTCGTCGGCCGCCCGTGTCGGAAACACACTTTATCCGTGCTCATCGCGATTGCCGTGGTGCTGACCGCCGTGTTCACGCTGGCCATCCCCGACAGCGTTGCGCGCATTTTCACGCAATCCATGTTCCAGGCGGGCCTGAAGGCGTGTACCGCATGGTATCTGTGGCGCTATCGGGAGCACCAGACACCCCGCGTGTATGGGGTCGCTGCCATGTTCGTCCTGGTCGAGGCGGCCTCCGCGCTGGCGCAGGGGCTGCTCGTCATCACCAGTCCGGTACCCATCAGCTATGCCGCGCCGGAACTCCCGCTGGCGAACATCGTGTTCTGGGTAGGCGTGATGGCGAACACCCTCATCGGCAACTGGATTCTTTTCCTGCTCATCATGCTGCGCCTCGTCGGCGAACTGAGGACCGTGGCCGGGCACGACGCGCTGACCGGGCTGTTGAACCGCCGGGGACTGCGCGCCCACATCAATGCCCTGCTGGCGCCCGGACGATCGGTCGGGTCGCTGGCGGTCCTGCTGCTCGATATCGACCATTTCAAGGCATTGAATGATCAACACGGGCATGACACTGGCGACAAGATCCTGGCCATCATGGCCGACGTCATGCGCAGCCTGAGTGGCCCGCATGTCATGCCCTGCCGCTGGGGTGGCGAAGAGTTCTGCTTCGTCGTCGATCGCCATTCCGGCGAATCGCTCCTCGAACTTGCCGAGCGCACCAGGCGCGAATTTCACCGGGCAAGCTGCTCCCACCCCGGCTTGCCGTCCGGCGCGACCGTCAGTATCGGCGTGGCGGCGATGCCGGTCGACGTGCGCTTCGAGTTTTCCAGACTGGTGGCGCTGGCCGACGCCCAGCTCTACCTGGCAAAGCGCGGTGGCCGCAACCGTGTGAGCAGCGCGGACAGCAGCGTGACATCGACATTCATCGCGTAACGTTCAAGCGGTGCCCGCAGCACCCTTCTCGTGGCGCAGCAGGTAGACGCCGCTGCCGATGATGATGGCCGCGCCAATGAGCGTATAGCGTTCGGGAAGGGTTTGCCACAGAATCCAGTCGATCACCACGCCCCAGGCGAGCGCGGAGTACTGGAAAGGCGCGACGCTCGAGGCCTCGCCATGGGCGAAGGCCTCGTTCAGTGCCATCTGGCCAAAGAAGCCGCTGATGGCCAGCCCACACAAGAGCAGTGCGTGCCTTGAGTCGATCGCCACCCAGCCGGGGGCGGCCAGGGCGGTGGCGCCGATGGCCATCAGGGTCATCAGCCAGAACATCATGTGCTCCGTACTGTCGGTACGGGCCAGTATGCGGGCGCTGATGGCCGATATCGCATAACAGGCTGCCGTCGCGAGGATGGCGATCGCGCCGATGGTCAGGAATCCGCCGCCACCCGGTCGCAGCGCCACCAGCACGCCGGCCATGCCGATCGCCACTGCGATCCAGCGCTGCGGGCTGACCCGCTCCTTGAGCATGACGACGGACAGCGCGGTGATCAAGATCGGCCCGACGAACAAGATGGTGTATGCCGCGGCCAGCGAAAGGTCCTTGAGGCCGAAGGCAAACAGCGACAGCATGGCGATGCCCAGCGCTGCCCGCAGCAGGTGGATGGGCCGGTTGACCTGCAGGACGGAGCGCAGCGCGCCGCGCCAGGCGACCCAGGCGAATACCAGGGGCAGCGCTACCAGCGAACGCAGCGCCGCGACCTGTATCGCCGGGTAGTGGGCAGCCAGCAGCTTCATGATCGTGTCCATTACCGAGAACATGCCCACTGCGATCAGCATCGCGACCATGCTGCGCAGGTTTTCCGGATTGCGGCTCAAGCGGTTCTCTCGAAGCTTTCCTGCTCACGCGTATACATGCCGACCGCCTTGCCGTGTATCTCAGTCTCTGTTTCATACCTCAGGCCAAGGCGCCTGGCAACGCGCAGCGACGATTCATTGCCTGACGCGATGAGCGCCCGAATCTTCGGTTCGCGGCGGGTGTCGAAGGCGTGGTGCACGGCTGCCGCCGCCGCTTCGTTCGCGAATCCCTGGCCCCAGAAGGCGCGGTAGGTATTCCAGCCAAGCTCCATCACGGTCGAATCCTCGCGGAAGAACGCACCGACACTCCCGACCAGCCGCCCAGTCTCCTTTTCCTCGACAGCCCACCATCCGGCGCCATGGATGAGCCACAGTCCTGCTTGCGAGCAGAAGATGCGCCATGCGGCCTGGCGGTCAGCGGGGACAAGGTGGGCCGCGCTGACAGGGTCGGCCAGATGCGCCGCGAATGCGTCGAAGTCCTCGCGCCGGTATTCACGCAGCACGAGCCGTTCCGTGTGAAGGGTCGGGACAGCAATGATGAACTCGCTATTCATGCGCTGGCCTCCTTCTGCATGAACACCGAGGACGGGTGGTCCGGGTATTCGCCGAACGGACCACGGCGCCGGTAACCCATCCGTTCGTACAGGGCCAGCGCTTCGTCCAGCGTCGGGCCAGTCTCCAGCATGAAGGTGCGGCAGCCGTGTTCCATCGCCTTCGCTTCGAGCTCCTCCATCAGGCGGCGCGCCAGGCCTCGGCCGCGCACCTCCGGCCGCAGGTACATCCGTTTCACTTCCCCATATTCCGGCTGGACGACAATGGCGCCGCAACCGATTGCGGCGCCGCCGGGCTCACGCACGACAGCGAACAGAACGCCGGGTTCGCACAGCGAGGCGACATCGAGGGCGTACACGTTTTCTGCCGGATACAGCGAATACAGGTGCGCATCGAGCTCGCGGATGAGCTCGTGCACCGCCGGCTGGTCCGGCGTTTCGAATGTGATCTGCATGTGTTTCTCCTGAAGCTGTTCAGAACCTGTCCCGATAGCCACGACTCAGCTCTACCGGGATAGGTTCTTATAGAAGAAGGCCGTGTCGCACGGATCTCCGTTCGGCAACAGCGCGTAGGCAGGCACACTGCCGACGCGCTGCCATCCCAGTCCTGCGTAGAGCCGCTCAGCCGCCGCGCTTGCGGTGTCGAGCACCAGCAGCGTTTTCCCCTGCGCGCGCGCAGCCTCTTCCAGCGCCATCATCAGGCGCCGGCCGATCCCACCCTTCCTCGCGCGCCGGTGAACCAGCAGCTTGGCGACATCGGCCCGGTGCGGCTGGTTCTCCGGCAGGTCGGTGATCAATTGGACAGTGCCGATGACGCCCTCCCCATGCTCGGCCACCAACAGAGTGCGTTCGCCGCGCTCCACGGCGCCGGCGACGCCGTCCCAGAACCGCAGCGCGGTGTCGCGCGCCATCGGCAGCATGAAGCTGACCGAGGCGCCACCTTCGACGCAGTCGAGCAGCACGTCGGCGAGTTGATCCTTCAGCGCGGCTGCTTCTCGCGCATCGACCTGGCGTACGAAGACGTCGGTATTCATGTTTCCTCCTTGCGCGACTTGTGTGGCTGCGTGACCAGGGCGACGACGTAGCGCACCGGCGTGTCGCCAGGGTTGTGGAAGCTGACGGGCCGGTCCACCTTCATGGCGATGCAGTCGCCGGGGCCAAGCGTCCACAGGGTGTCGCCGAGCGTCAGCTCGAGCGTGCCGTCGATGATCCATATTTGCTGGTAGACGTCGGCGTTGCGCGTCGCTGTTTCGTAGGCTACGCGCTGATGGGCAGGGAAACTGACTTCCACCATCTGGATCGGCGAATAGCCCGGCGGCGACAGGTTGCGGCGTACATAGCCGGACACCGGGTCGGTCCACACCGGCTGGGTGTCGGGTCGCGAGACGGGCGATGGGGCGTCCGTCGGCTTGTCGAACAGCGAGGCCAACGTGACGCCGAGGGCGGCGCTGAGCCGGTCCAGCACGGTGGCGGTGGCGCTGCTTTCGCCGCGTTCGATCGAGGAGATGTTGGAGCGGCTGACGCCGCTGCGTTCGGCCAGGGCCGCCAGGGTCAGGCCCTGGGCCTCGCGCAATTCGCGCAGGCGGCTGGCGATGAGTTGGTTGATGTCCATGAAATCCAGTATATAGGAAAATAAATTCCTGTATACCGGATTTTATGGGCAGGTAGTCTCGGCGTCGCCAGGTTCGCAAACGGGTGCGGCATTGCTACCTCCTTCGTGTTCCGCGCGGCTGTAGGATGCGCAGAGGAGCAGCGCGACGAAGGCGGTGGCGAACAGCCTGTTCATGATCTTCATGGTGGGTCCTTGTGTTCTCGACAGGCGCCGAGTGTAAGGCGCCATCCCTCTTGAGGAGAGCCCCACGCGTGGTGTGATCGTCCTCCCCTACAATGTGTGCATACTGATCCCGAGGAGCCAGCCATGCTTAAAGGAAGTTGTCTTTGCGCTGAGGTCGCCTACACCATCGCCGGTCCGGTCGAGAGCGCCAGCCACTGCTTCTGCACCATGTGCCAGAAACAGCATGGCGCCGGCGCCGGCACCTACGCGAACGTCGCCCGCGCCGACCTGCGCATCGAGCGCGGCGAGGAATACGTCACCGAATTCGCTTCCTCGGAACAAGGCCGGCGCGCCTTCTGCCGGCGCTGCGGCTCGACCCTGTTCTGGCGCAGCGAGGAAACGCCGGACCGCATTGCCGTGACCCTCGGCACCCTGGACACCCCCTTCACCGATCCGGTCGAGATCGAGCTGCATACCGATACGCGGCCATCCTGGCTGCCGCACGCCCCTTCTCCCTGAGCTGTCGCGCCACATCCACAATCGGTCAGACCAAATTTATTAATGGTCCGACCAAATCAAATGCATTTATGCTAAGCTTTGAGCACCACTGCCGAGTCCGGCAGCTGGGCTGAAAGCTGGTTTCCTCCCAAGACAAGCAAGTCCGCACGCCGGATGCCGGGCCAGCCATGGCCCCAGCCCGGCGCGCCGGCACTCGCCTGTTTCATCACTCGCTTGAACAGGACCAAGAAATGAAAACTACAATCATATTGGAGACACTGGTATTGGCGGCGGCACTCACGGCAAGCCAGGCAGGCGCCGCGCCGATTTCCCTGCAAGGCAGCACCATCACCGGCAGCTACAACGGCTCGGCCGCCGGCATGCTGGGCCTGGACCACGGCTTCGCCGCGGAACCGGGCAGCAACACCACCGCCATCGACCCCAGCGACCTGGGCGGCGTCGAATTCCTCACCGGCGACTACCTGTTCGGCTTCGATTTCACGACCAGCGGCCAGCTGACCGTGATGCTCAACGAGCTGGCCGTGGCGCCCGGCGACTACCGCCTGGTCTTCGATTTCGGGTCGACCCTCGGCCAGAAGATCGGCAGCTTCACCCTGCTGGACACGAGCGGTATCGGCGCCCTGCCTGCCCTCTCGGTGTTAAACGACCACACCATCGCCCTCGACCTCTCCAACGTCACCTGGAACGGCGCATACGGCACCTTCTCCGCGCAGATCGGCACGGCGCAGGTGCCCGAGCCGGGCGGCATCGCCCTGCTCCTTGCCGGCACGGCCGGACTCGCATTGGCGCGCCGGCGCAAGGCACGCGCACAAGCCTGACACTCCTTCCATCCTGTTCCAGGAGACTCTCATGAAACAAGCACGTTTCAAGGCCTCGCTATGCGCCGCCTTCCTGCTCGCGGGGCTGCTCGGTGTTCCCGCATTGGCGGCGACCGACCCGGCGCGGCAAAGCGCCCCGCTCGACGGCTGGGCCGGCCAGGCCGGCGGCACGGTCGGCGGCTCGACCGCTGCCGGCAACCACATCTACACCGTCACCAAACGTTCGGAACTGCTCGCCGCGCTGGCCAATGGCGGCGACAACCCGAAGATCATCAAGCTGGCCGCTACCATCGACATGAGCGAGGGCCAGCCCTACACTTCCACGGCCGACCAGGCCGCGCGCGGCGCGATCCGCCTGAAGAGCAATACCACCCTGATCGGCGCCGACGCCAATGCCGGCATCGTCAACGGCCACGTGCTGGTGTCGAACGTGTCCCAGGTCATCATCCGCAACCTCAAGATCGTCAACCCATGCGATGTCGAACCCGTCTGGGACCCGACCGACGGATCCACCGGCAACTGGAACTCGGCCTATGACGCGATCGGCATCTCGGGCTCGCACCACGTCTGGGTCGACCACGTCACCTTCACCGACGTGCCGATGACGGACAACTTCCTGCCGGTCGAGAACGGCCACAAGAAGCAGTGCCACGACGGTTCGCTCGACATCACCAATGCCTCGGACTACGTGACGGTCTCGTACAACGTCTTCGGCCAGCACGACAAGACGGGACTGGTCGGCGGCAGCGACTCGGCGACCGCCGACGAAGGCAAGCTGCGCGTCACCTTCAGCAACAACGTCTACCGCGACGTGGTCCAGCGCGCCCCGCGCGTGCGCTTCGGCCAGGTGCACCTGTTTAACAACTACTACGTCGGCAGCAAGTCGGCCTCCCTGTACGCGCACAGCTACAGCGTCGGCGCGGGCAAGAACGCCAGGATCCTCTCGAACAACAATGTGTTCGAGATCGCCGGCGCCCAGGGCTGCGACAGGGTCGTCAGCAATATGAGCAGCACGAACCCGGGCTACTTCAAGGACAGCGGTTCGCTGCTGAACGGCGCGGCCCTTGGCGCCTGCTCCGTGTCGAATGCGGTGGGCTGGACCGTGCCCTACGCCTTCACGCCGCGCCCGGCGGCGCTGGTGAAAGCCAATGCCCTGGCCCAGTCCGGCGTCGGCAAGATCAGCACGACGATCAGCGGCAGCGGCAAGGTCACGTTTGATGAGAACCCCACCCTCGCCTGTCCTGCCACCGGCCTGTACTTCTGCGACGACTTCCAGGACGGCACGAGCAATAAATGGAACCTGTTGCCTGTCGGCGGACCGAACGGCCGCTTCAGCGTGGTTGCCGAAGTCGCGGGCGGCGCCAACAAGGTGCTGCAGTACGCGGCCGCGAGCACGGGCGGCGTGCTGGCCCTGGTCAAGCCGGAGGCCTTCGGCGGCGTTCCCACGGGCGACTACTACGTCGAGGCGCGTATCCGCCCGATGACCAACGGCACCACCGGCAACAAGCTGCTCTACCTCGTCACGCGCTACGTGGACGCCGCCAACTGGTACGGCGCCGGCCTGAACGTCCAGAACAGCACCACCAGCACCCAGGTGGAAATCGCGAAAATGCTGAACAACTCGCTGAGCCGCCCGCGCCAGGTGCGCACGCCGGTCAACATGGATGCGCAGTTCTACACGGTACGCTTCGAGATGATCGGCAGCACGCTGACGGTCTACCTCGACGGCAGGAATATGGGCTCGGTGACGGATACGGCCTTTGCCGCGCGCGGGCTGATCGGCCTGTACACGGCCAACAAATCCTTCATGATCGACGACGTGCGCGTGGGCGACCCGCGCCAGAAGCCGGTGCAGCTGAACGTCGACCCGGCCAAGCTGAGCTGGTCCGCCGAAGTCGGCGACGCGCCCTACCAGGTATCGGTGACGGCGATCGGCAGCGACAACCAGCCGGACAGCTTCAGTGTCGAGTCGAGCAACCCGGCCGTGGTCGCGGTGAGCACCAGCGGCAATACCGTCCTGCTCCGCGCGGTCGGCGCGGGCCATGCGAACATCGTATTCCGAAGCGGTTCCGAACCCTCGCTCACCCGCTCGATCGCCGCCACCATCGCGCCGCAGTTCGTACAGCCGACCCAGGTGTACGCGATGGAAGGCGCCAGCTTCCCGGCGCCGCTCGAAGGGAGTGTACACGTCGACACCACCTTGAAACTGGTCTTCGACAAGCCGCCGACCCTCGGGAGCAGCGGCAGCATCCGCATCTTCCGCAAAGTGGACGACGCCCTCGTCGACGTCATCCGCCTGAGCGGCGAAACCGATGCGCTGGGCTACGAGGGACAGGCGCTGGTCCGCAAGGTCAACACCACGCCGATCAAGATCGTCGGCAACACGGTGACGATCAAGCCACACAGTAACAAGCTGGCCTACGGCACCGAGTACTACGTGGCGATCGCCGACGGCGTCTTCACCAACACCAGCCTGGGCGGCACGCCCTTCGTTGGCCTGGGCCGCGCGGCCGGCTGGACCTTCGGCACCCGCGACAGCCTCCCGTCGGGTAGCAGCGTGACCGTGGACGACGACGGCGACGCCGACTTCCGCACCGTGCAGGGCGCCCTGAACTACGCGATGGGGCGCTTCGCGAAGCCCGACCCAGTCACGATCACGGTCAGGAACGGCAGCTATGAGGAACTGCTGTACCTGAACGGCAAGGACAACGTGACGATCAAGGGCGAAAGCCGCGACGGCGTGATGATCTCGTCCCTGAACCACGAGACCATGAACCCGGGCACGGGCAGCAGCCAGCCGAGCACGGCGTCCGGCACGCCATCGGGCGGCCGTGCGGTGATGCTGGTGGAGGCCTCCGACATGCTGGTGCTCGACACCCTCAGCCTGAAGAACAACACCATCCGCTCGAGCAGCATCTCGGGCCAGGCCGAGACCATCTACTTCAACAGCGAAGGCCGCCTGATCGCGAAGAACGCCAGCTTCCACAGTGAGCAGGACACCCTCAACCTGAAGGGCTGGTCCTGGTTCTACCGCACGCTGGTGGAGGGCAACGTCGACTTCATCTGGGGCAGCAGCCGCGCCGCCCTGTTCGAGGAAAGCGAGATCCGCTCGGTGGGCGACAGCGCCAACGCGAACAGCGGCGGCTACGTGCTGCAGGCGCGGGTGCCGACGGCCGGCGACATCGGCTATGTGTTCCTGAACAGCATGCTCACCCACGGCCCCGGCCCAGGCCCTCTGCGCGGCGACGTGCCGACTGGCGCCACCTACCTGGCACGCAGCCCGGGCGGCACCGCGACCTGGGACAACATCGCCTTCATCAACTGCAAGATGGACACGCACATTGCGCCGGTCGGCTGGGCGGGCCTGGGCGTGAACGGCCAGCCGGCGCCGAACCCCACCGTCGCCCGGGCGGACGCCGGATGGCGCGAGTACGGCAGCACCGACATGACAGGCAATCCGCTCAACCTCGGCGCGCGCGTCGGCGGCTACATCCTGAGCGAGAACGATGTGGCGGCTCGCTTCGCTTCGCGCGAAAAAGTGTTCGCGGCCTACGGCAATGGTGCGGGGTGGAGTCCGCAGCCATGATGTAAACAAACGTCGGGGTCATCCATTAGCCAGCCCGTGTCAATGACAAAATAGGTCTGCAAGCGTCGCGATAAAATCGCGACGCAACTCTTCCCGACCCGTGCGTCTCAGCCTATCACGCCCGTTTTCTCGT
>JBFLVV010000060.1:0-32475 GCA_040758275.1 Pseudomonadota bacterium | reverse complement strand
TACTTCGATCGTCTTGGCATGCCTCGACTCACCTAACCTCAACTACTCGAACCGCCCGGTGCGGACCCGCATGCCGGGTGGTGTGGGAGGGGCCAGCCAGCATGCTGGCTGCCCCTATCCCGATTCCTGAGTAGCAGTCTCAGCAGGTGCCGAGATGTTGGGTATCACCGTCGGGAACGGGTGAGTCATCGGGGCAGGGCGCCGGCACAGTCGCGTCCTCGTGCTGGGTGAAGCCGCCGCGGTCGAGCCAGGCCTGGAAATCGCGCCGCGCGGCAGCGAACCAGGCGGCGCGCAGGGCGGGCTCGCCGCCATGCAAATGGGGCAGGTGGCCGCCGTGCTGCCAGCGCGCGATCGCGAGCCGTGTGGGAAACAGGGCTGCGTGGGTTCTAGCCAATTGGCGGCGCTCCGCGGGGGTAGGCGCGGGCGGGAACAGTCCATCGGTCGGTTGCGCTTCGGTGTGCACGGTCGTGTCCTATCGGTCAGGGCGAGTCGGATTCTGCTGTAAAGAACTCCTCGCGGCGTTAGGCGGATTCCTAACGCGTTGAAGTCTATCAATAGGAAATTTCCGAAGCTTGACGCTCGTCAAATGAACGAGCGCATCCAGGAATGTCATGGAAACGTTACCCCAGCAGTGGGGGAGCGCTTGCCTGCCTGCCCCTTCCGCGCCGCTTCTGTTACAGTGGCGCCCCATGAGCAAACTTTCACTGGACCGCATCCTGCAATCGCAGGGATTCGGCACCCGCAAATACTGCCGCGCCCTGATCGAGGACGGCGACGTTGCCGTCAACGGCGAGGTGGTCGACAACTTCAAGGCCACCTTCGATACCAGCGACCTGGTCCTGACCGTCTTCGACGAGGAGTGGCGCTACCGCGAGCACGTCTACATCGCCCTGTACAAGCCGGCCGACCATGAATGCTCGCGCAAGCCCAGCCACCACCCCGGCGTATTGACCCTGCTGCCCGAGCAGTTCGACTGGCGCGACGTGCAGCCGGTCGGGCGCCTGGACCACGATACCACCGGCCTGCTCCTGATGTCGGATGACGGCCCCTTCATCCACGCCCAGTCCTCGCCCAAGCGCCACGTGCCCAAGGTCTACCAGGCCACCACCGCCGAGCCGGTGACGCAGGCGCTGGTCGACCAGATGCTGTCCGGCGTGCAGCTGCACGACGAACCGGCGCCCCTGAAGGCGGTCTCCTGCGTGCAGCGCGGCGAGCACCTGCTCGAGATCGTGCTGGAACAGGGCAAGTACCACCAGGTCAAGCGCATGCTGGCCGCCGCCGGCAACCATTGCAGCGCGCTGCACCGGTCGCAGATTGGCGGCCTGACCCTGGAATCGCTCGGTCTCGAAGAGGGAGAGTGGTGTTTCCTGGAGCCCGAGCAGCTGGCGCTGCTGGTTCCCTAAACTGCTTTTGTAGGGTGGTCCGGGGCGCGCAGCCGGCTTCGCCGACCGCGCGTTCAAATACACGGTGAAATGCGGCGCATCGTCCATTTACACGCTGGCTGAACGCGCGGTCGGCAGAGCCGACCACCCTACGAGCGACCTTAACAATGCCGTAAGGCATCGCGTGCGACACCGTTCGGACTTTTCCGCGACACTCGCGTTGACAATCCGCCATGTCCTGGCGCCCCCTCAGCCGTTTTCGCAGAAAAGCCCATGCATTTGAAGAAAATCCCAGCAGCCCTGCTGCCGCTCCTGTTCGCCCTTCCAGCCGCCGCCCAGCAGGCCCCGCAACTGTCCCAGCAACTCGGCGAGTGTGCCCAGCTCAATGACACCACCCAGCGCCTGGCCTGCTTCGACCGCTTGGCCGCGGCCAATGGCGTGACGCCCGCCGCGCCCGCAGTCCCTCCGGCGACCGCGCCAGCGGTGGCGACCATCACCCCCGGCCAGCAGCCGAGCGCCTTCCCCGGCAAGCCGCAGCCTGACCCGGCCGCCTCCGTCGACCCGCTGGTCGAGGTCGCGAGCGAATACACGATGGCCAGCCATTGGGAGCTCGACGACAGGCACCGCCGCGGGATCTTCGTGTTCCGCCCGCACAACCCGAACTACCTGATCGGCGCCCGTACCTACCGCCCCAACGAGGCGCCGTACGAACCCTTCCGCGCCGCGGACTTCACCGGCAAGCTCTCGCATGCGGAGTTGCAGTTCCAGCTCGGCTTCAAGATGAAGGCGGTCGAGACGGCGTTCGAGCTGCCGGTCGACGTATGGTTCGGCTATACCCAGAACAGCTTCTGGCAGGCCGGCAATCGCGAAGCGTCCAGCCCTTTCCGCGAAACCAATTACCAGCCCGAGGTCATGCTGGTGACGCCGCTGAACTTCAGCGTGCTCGGCGCCAACCTGAAATTCCTGAACCTGGGCTTCAACCACCAGTCGAACGGCCAGTCCTCGACCCTGTCGCGCAGCTGGAACCGCATTTATGCCCAGGTCGGCCTGGAACGCGGCCGCTTCGCCATGACGGCCAAGGTCTGGAAGCGCATCAACGAGTCACTGGAAGACGACAACAATCCGGACATCGTCGACTACCTGGGCCGCGGCGAGCTGGCCGGCACCTACCGCGTCGACGGGCACGAGTTCTCGGCCCTGCTGCGACATAACTTCCACACGAATAAAAGCGCCACCCAGCTGGGCTGGGCCTTCCCGCTGGCCGGGCCGCTCAAGGGCTATGTGCACTGGTTCTCGGGTTATGGGCAGAGCCTGATCGACTACAACTACTTCCAGCGCACCATCGGCGCCGGCGTCGTCGTTCAATACTGAGCGGCGTTCTACAATAGCGGTTTGCCAAACAAACCGCTCACCGATGAAACTTGCCACGCTCAATGACGGCACCCGCGACGGCCAGCTGCTGGTCGTCGCGCGCGATCTGAAAACCGCCCACGTCGCCGACGGCATCGCGCCGACCCTGCAGGCCGCCCTCGACGATTGGGCCTTCATCGCTCCCCAGCTGGCGGACCTGTCCCTGATGCTGAACGAAGGCCGCGCGCGCCGCCCCTTCGATTTCGACCCGGGCAAATGCATGGCGCCCCTGCCGCGCGCTTACCAGTGGGCCGACGGCTCCGCCTACGTCAACCACGTCGAACTGGTGCGCCGCGCGCGCAAGGCCGAGATGCCGGCCTCTTTCTGGGAAGACCCCCTGATGTACCAGGGCGGCAGCGACGATTTCCTCGGGCCACACGACGACATCGTGCTGGCCCACGAGGAGTGGGGCGTCGACTTCGAGGCGGAGGTGGCGGTGGTGACGGGGGATGTGCCGATGGGCGCGACGCCCGATGAAGCTAATACCCAGATCCGCCTGCTCATGCTGGCCAACGATGTCTCGCTGCGTAACCTGATTCCCGACGAACTTGCCAAGGGCTTCGGTTTCCTGCAGTCGAAGCCGGCCACCAGTTTCGCTCCGGTGGCGGTGACGCCGGACGAGCTGGGCGAGGCCTGGCGCGACGGCAAGGTGCACCTGCCGCTGCGCTCGGTATGGAACGGCCACCTGGTCGGCCAGCCGCATGCGGGTACCGACATGGTGTTCAATTTTCCGCAACTGGTGGCCCACCTGGCCAAGAGCCGCAATGTGCGCGCCGGCAGCATCGTCGGTTCGGGAACGGTGTCGAACAAGGATTCCTCGAAGGGATACTCCTGCATCGCCGAGCAGCGCTGCCTGGAAATGATCGCGGACGGCCAGGCCAGCACGCCCTTCATGCGCTTTGGCGACACGATCCGCATCGAGATGCTGGACGAGAAGGGCAAGTCGATTTTTGGGGCCATCGACCAGACGATAAAGCGTCTGGAAAAGTAGGGTGGACGGGTTCCCCGTCCGCGCGTTCAAATAGTGTGTGGATGGATGGTGCGTCTCATTTCAACGTGTAGTTGAACGCGCGGACGGCGAAGCCGTCCACCCTACCTGAAAAAATCGTCGTCCGCGGCGGTACCCCGCAGGTCCACCTCGACCGGCCGGCTGATGCGGCGCAGCACCTCGGCCTGTATCAGGCGCCCATCCGGCTCGTGCAGCCGGTACCACAGGAAAGCCACGCCCGAGAGGCGCAGCTGCTGGCCGCTGAACAGGTTTTCCTTCACGATCGACAAGCCCTCCAGGCGCAGCTCGACGTCCAGCAACAGGGCGCCGGCGGTGCGCTCGCTGTAGCCGAGGTAGCGCGCGGCATTGAACAAGGGACTCTTTTCGCTGGCTTCGCCGGCCTTGAGCGACTCCACGAAGGCGTCGACCACCTTCAGTTGCGCCAGCGCCGCCTGGCTGACTGCCGCCATTTCCTTCTTCTGCTCGCCCTTGGCGCCATCCAGCAGGCCTTGCAGCTCGGCGATGCGCTGGACGTAGGCGGCGCGGTGGCCGGCCAGGGAGGCCACCCGGCCGAGCAGCTTCTCGTAGCGTGCCCAGTCGAGCTCGCCGAGATAGCCTGCGCCGAGTCCCAGCATGCGCCCCGGGCAGGCCTGGGCCAGGGCGCTGGCGAACAGCGCCCGCGTTCCCTCGCCGAAGTTGCTGCTGGAAAGCGTCACGTCGCTGCGCAGCAGGGCGGCGACGTCGGCGCCGGCGCGCACCGTGCTTGGTATGGCAGCCAGCACGCCGAGGGGCAGGGCGGCGATGCCGGAGCCGGGCGGGCGCTGCAGGTCGAGGTAGCGCTGCAGCTCCTTGTTCTTGTCGGCCATGTCGCCGGACAAGCGGGCGAGGGCGCTGTCCACGGTGCGCGCCGCCACCATGCCCTGGCTGGCCGCCGGGTCGTAGAGCGCCGCGCTGCGTCCGCCTGGTATGCGGGTGCACACTTCCCGCGCGAGCTCGCGCGCCAGGTCGACCGCGCGCACCAGGCCGGCGGCGCCGAACTGCCGGGTGTCGATGGCGCCCGCCAGCGCCTTCGACTGGGCGGGCGGCAGCCGCGCCATCAGCTCCGCCCGTTCCGCCTCCGCGATCGCCTGGCGCGCCTCGGCTTCGGCCTCCCGTGCGCGCAGCTCCGCCAACTCAGCCGTAGACTGTGCATATACATATATCGGCAGGCAGGCCGGGACAAGCAGGGCCAGGAAAGAGCGAAAGAGACGGGGCAGGGCCATGCGGGCACCTCCGGAAACGGCAGAGTCAGGGTGAAAACTTGCCGTGAGAAAAGTGTAATAAATTGTCGAGAATATTAGGAGAAGTTTCAGGGAGGTTGATTGCGATTTCTTAACGTTCCAGAATCGCCAAATTGTGCTTTGACAATCAAAGACTTGCGGCGCGTCGCGTGTTACGCCCTGTAACACGTTTAGACGTTGGTTAAAAAGAAATGCGCTAGAATTGACGAGTTAACAAAGTGGTTCTATGAGTATTATTAATTTGCCATTTGCCGGCCTCGAGCTTGGTTTTGCCGTATCGCTCGCCTGTTCGCTGCTGCTCGTCATGACGACGCGCTGGCATGGGCGTTACTCGCTCGACGCAACGCAAGGCGTACAAAAATTCCACATCACGCCGACGCCCCGCATCGGCGGCGCGGCCATCATGCTCGGCCTCTGGCTCGCCCTCGGCGTCATGCCGGGCGACCAGCAGGAGCTGCTGTTGCCGGTGCTGGTGGCGGCCATGCCTGCCTTCGTCTTCGGCCTGGCAGAAGATCTCACCCGTAATGTTTCGGTGCGGGCGCGCCTGCTCGCGACCATGGCCAGCGGCGTCTGCTGCTGGGCCCTGACCGGCGTCAGCCTGCTGCACAGCGGCATCGCCTCGCTCGACATGCTGCTCGCCTGGCTGCCTTTCTCGGTACTGTTCACCGCCTTCGCGGTGGGCGGCGTGGCGAATGCGGTCAACATCATCGACGGTTTCAACGGCCTGGCCAGCGGCACCGTGCTCATCGGCATGGCCGCGCTCGGCCTGATCGCCCAGGATGCCGGCGACGCGTCGCTGGCCGAGCTGTGCTTCGTGGTCTGCGCCGTCACCGCCGGCTTCTTTGTCATCAATTTCCCATTCGGCAAGCTGTTCCTCGGCGACGGCGGCGCCTACCTGCTCGGTTTCCTGCTGTCCTGGCTGTCCGTGATGCTGGTCTACCGCAACCCGGACGTGTCGCCCTGGGCGCCGCTGCTGGCCTGCGGCTATCCGATCTTCGAGACCGTGTTCACCATCGTGCGCCGCCTCTGGTGCCGCCGCCATCCGGGCCACCCGGACAGCTGGCACCTGCACAGCCTGGTCAAGACCGCGATCGCGGCGCGCTACTTCCGCGCGCTGCCGGCGCCGCTGCGCAATGCCTGCGTCTCGCCCTTCTCCTGGGCGGTCGCCACCGTCCCGGCGCTGCTGGCGGTGCGCTTCGCCGACGCGCCGGACGCCCTGATGCAGGGTGTGCTGGCCAGCTTCCTGCTCTACCTTTCCGTGTATTCCTTCGTGGTCTCGGCCTGGTGGGCGCGCCGCCGCCGCACCCAGCGCAGCAGCCCGCTGACCGACATCGCGCTCGAGCCGACCAACTCCTCCTTCATCCAGCGCGGTCTCTGAGCGATAATCCGGGTTGGGCGCATGCCTGACATTAACCAACCCGAGACCGTATGACCATCCTCGTTACCGGCGGCGCCGGCTTCATCGGCGCGAACTTCGTGCGCGACTGGCTGTCGCAGGGCGAGGAGCCGGTCGTCAACCTCGACAAGCTGAGCTATGCCGGCAACCTGGACAACCTGGCCGGGCTGGACGATGACGCACGCCACACCTTCGTGCACGGCGACATCGGCGACACGGCGCTGGTGGCGCGGCTGCTGCGCGAGCACCGGGTGAGGGCGGTCCTGAACTTCGCGGCCGAGACCCACGTCGACCGCTCGATCGACAGCCCGGCCGCCTTCATCGACACCAATGTGGTGGCGACCTTCGGGCTGCTGGAAGCGGTGCGCGCTTACTGGAGCAGCCTGGAAGGCGCGGCGCGCGCGGACTTCCGCTTCCTGCACGTGTCCACCGACGAGGTCTACGGATCGCTGGCGCCCGGGGCCCCGGCCTTCGCCGAGCGCCATCGCTACCAGCCGAACAGCCCCTACGCGGCCAGCAAGGCGGCAGCCGACCACCTGGTACGGGCCTGGCACCATACCTACGGCCTGCCGGTGCTGACCACCAACTGCTCCAACAACTACGGCCCCTGGCAGTTCCCCGAGAAGCTGATCCCGCTGGTGATCCACAAGGCCTTGCAGGGAGAGCCGCTGCCAGTCTACGGCGACGGCCGCCAGGTGCGCGACTGGCTTTATGTGCTCGACCACTGCGCCGCGCTGCGCCGCGTGCTGGAGGCTGGCGTGCCGGGTGAGACGTATAACGTGGGCGGCAACCAGGAAATGGCGAACATCGACGTGGTCCGGCTGCTCTGCGCCATCCTCGACGACTTGCGCCCGCGCGCGGACCACGTCTCTTACGCCAGCCTGATCGCGTTCGTCGCGGACCGCCCCGGACACGACCGCCGCTATGCGATCGATGCCGGCAAGCTCGAACGCGAACTCGGCTGGCGCCCCCAGGAGACCTTCGCGACCGGCATCCGCCAGACCGTGGCCTGGTACCTCGATCACGGCGACTGGGTCGGGCGCGTGACCAGCGGCGCCTACCGCCACTGGATCGCACGCCAGTACGGCCAGCCATGAAGATCCTCCTGCTCGGCAAGGATGGCCAGGTCGGCTGGGAACTGCAGCGCGCCCTGGCGCCGCTCGGCGAACTGCATGCGCTGGGACGCGTGGAGGCCGACCTGTGTGATACCGATGCGCTGCGCGCCCGCGTGCGTGCATTGGCGCCCGACGTGATCGTCAACGCGGCCGCCTGGACGGCGGTCGATCGCGCCGAAAGCGAGGAAGCAGCGGCGCATGCGGTCAATGCGCGCGCCCCCACCGTGCTGGCCGAGGAAGCCGCGCGCATGAAAGCCTGGCTGGTGCACTACTCGACCGACTACGTTTTCGATGGCCGCAAGGAGGGCGCCTACACGGAGGACGATCCGGTGAGCCCTTTGTCTGCCTATGGCCGCGGCAAGGCGGCGGGCGAGGAGGGCATCCGCGCCAGCGGCGCGCGCCACCTGATATTACGTACCGGCTGGGTCTTCGGACGCGGCCAGAACTTCGCGCGCACCATCCTGTCGCTGGCGCGCGAACGCGCGCAGATCAAGGTCGTCGCCGACCAGTTCGGAGCACCGACCGGGGCCGACCTGCTGGCCGACGCCACCGCGCTGGCGCTGTACCGAATTGCGGCCCTGGGCGCCCAAGCGGATGCCTTGTCCGGCACCTACCACCTGGCCGCCAGCGGGAGAACCAGTTGGCACGCTTACGCACGCCACCTCGTGGCAGGGGCGCAGGCGGCAGGGGCCCGGCTGCGCGCCACACCAGACGGCATCCTGCCCATCGCGACCGGCGACTGGCCCACGCCCGCCGCGCGGCCGGCCAACGGCTCGCTCGACTGCGGCAAGTTCCGCGCCGCCTTCGGCCTGGTGCTGCCGGACTGGCGCCATCACCTCAACCGTTACGTCGCCACCCAGGCGGCCGACAGCAAGGTAGCTACACCATGACACGCAAGGGCATCATCCTCGCCGGGGGCAGCGGCACCCGTCTCTACCCGGCCACGCTGGCCGTCTCGAAGCAGCTCATGCCGGTGTTCGACAAGCCGATGATCTACTACGCGCTCAGCACCCTGATGCTGGCCGGGATCCGCGACATCCTCGTCATCTCCACGCCCCAGGACACGCCGCGCTTCGCACAGCTGCTGGGCGACGGCGCGCGCTTCGGCCTCGACATCTCCTACGCCGTGCAGCCTTCGCCGGACGGCATCGCCCAGGCCTACCTGATCGGGGCGGACTTTTTGAACGGCAGCCCGTCGGCGCTGGTCCTGGGCGACAACATCTTCTATGGCCACGACCTGTTCCAGCTGTTGGGCCGCGCCAGCGCCAGCGAGGACGCCACCATCTTCGCCTACCACGTGCAGGACCCGGAACGCTATGGCGTGGTCGAATTCGACGATGTCGGGCGCATCGTCGGGCTGGAAGAAAAGCCGCGCGCTCCGCGTTCGAACTATGCGGTGACCGGCCTGTATTTCTACGACGGCGAGGCGGTCGAGATCGCGCGCGCGCTGCGGCCTTCCGCGCGCGGGGAGCTCGAAATCACCGACATGAACCGGCACTACATGCAGCGCGGCCGCCTGCAGGTCGAGATCCTGCGCCGCGGCTACGCCTGGTTAGATACCGGCACCCACGAATCGCTGCTGGACGCCAGCCAGTTCATCGCCACGCTGGAACGGCGCCAGGGCCTGAAGGTGGCCTGCCCCGAGGAGATCGCCTTCCGCATGGGCTGGATCAGCGCCACCGAGCTGGCCGCGCTTGCGGAACCGATGCGCAACAACGGCTATGGCCAGTACCTGCTGCGCGTGCTGAGCGAGAAAGTGATGCGCTGATGAAGGCGACTCCACAATCGATTCCCGACGTCCTGCTGATCGAACCCGAAGTCTTCGGCGACGAGCGCGGCTTCTTCTTCGAGAGCTTCAACGCGCGCCGTTTCGCGCAAACGCTCGGCTGGCCGGTCGAATTTGTGCAGGACAGCCATTCGCGTTCAAGCGCGGGCGTGCTGCGTGGCCTGCACTACCAGATCCAGCACCCGCAGGGCAAGCTGGTGCGCGTGACCGCCGGCAGCGTCTACGACGTGGCCGTGGACCTGCGCCGCGGCTCGCCGACCTTCGGCCAGTGGGTCGGCCATGTGCTCAGTAGCGAGAACCGCCAGCAGATGTGGATCCCCCCGGGCTTCGCGCACGGCTTCCTGGCCTTGTCGGACACCGCGGAATTCCTGTACAAGTCGACCGATTACTACCACCCCGAGCACGAGCGCTGCATCGCCTGGGACGATCCGCAACTGGCGATCGCCTGGCCCCTGACTGGTGCGCCGATCCTGTCGACGCGCGACCAGCAGGGCACGCCGTTCGCGAAGGCCGAAGTGTATGCCTGAGGACACGACGAGGACAATATGGACGAGCTGACGAGAGCCGGCATCATCAAGAGTGGCTGGCAGATACACGCGGTGGTCGAAGAGGCGGTCCTTCGTCACAAGGCAGTCAAGGGGGAGGGCGAGCCTTCGCCGGAATGGCTCGACAAGCAGCGCCTGCTGCTGGCCGACATGGCGATCCACCTGCTGCAGACGGCGCTCAGGCCGGGCGAGATGGAGCTGGACAAGCTGAGGAACAATCTGCACGCGATCATGACGATCTCGGATGGCTTCCTGCCGCATGCGGGGCTCAAGCAGGCGACCGACAAGATCTACACGAACCGGTAATAATCGGTGAGATTGTGGCAAGCCGCGCCCCCTATAATGGGCTGACACGACATTGCCACTCCGGAGGAAATCTGTGAACAGCATCTCTCGACTAGCGGTTCTGCTTTTCTGCACGGCAGGCGTTGCGCAAGCCGCCACGCCCATGAAGGAGTTGGGTATGCCGCTGGGCCAGAGGATGCAATTGCCCATTGCGCTATGCCCGAGCGAGGGGCCAGCCAGGGACGCGACATCGCCGTGCTGGCTCAAGCAACCGACGACCCTCGCGGGCGGCATCCAGTCCGGATCCCTGGTGGTGCCCGCTTCCGCCCAGGGGCACACATGGGCGACTCCCGGGACCTATGGCGCAGCGATCGACAGATCCGGTGTCCTGGTCGCCGTCACCGTTCATTCAGCGCGCGCCGACGAGTTCGCCAAGATCCGGGGCGCTCTCACCGCGCGCCTCGAAAAGCGACTGCGCTCATTCAATACCGATGACCAGCGCCGCCTGGCCCGATGGGAGTGGAAGGACGCCGTGATCGACCTGAACTGCGGCGCCGATGTCGGCTGCACGACGCGTTTCGCGCTGAGCGATCGCGAAGAAGAGAGGCTGAGGCAAGCGATGCTGCTCAGTACCAGGTAGCCGCAGGGAGCAGGCCGGGCACACCCTCACTTGCCCGGCCGTTCAGGCAATCCGTTTACATGCGGCCAAACACCAGGCTTGCATTCACGCCGCCAAAGCCGAAGCCGTTCGAGATCGCATGGTTCGTCGCGATCCTGCGCGCCGAGCCGCTGACGACGTCGACACCTTCCGCCGCCGGATCGAGCTGCTCCACATTCAGGGTCGCCGGCGCGATCTGGTCGCGCAGCGCCAGCACCGTGAAGATCGCCTCCACCCCGCCAGCCGCGCCCAGCAGGTGCCCCGTCGAGGATTTTGTGGCCGACACGGCCGGCCCGCGTCCCGCGCCAAAAATGGTCCTGATCGCAGCCAGTTCGCTGATGTCGCCCACCGGCGTGGACGTCGCATGCGCATTCAGGTGCCCGATCTGTTCTGGCGCCAGTTTCGCCTGGCGGATCGCCAGTTCCATCGCGCGCCGGCCGCCGGCGCCGTCGTCGGGCGGAGAGGTCATGTGGTAGGCGTCGGCGCTGGTGCCGTAGCCGAGCAGTTCCATGATCGGCGTGGCGCCGCGCCGCAGGGCGTGTTCCAGTTCCTCGATCACCAGCATGCCGGCGCCTTCGCCCATGACGAAGCCGTCGCGGGCGAGGTCGAAGGGACGCGAGGCGCGGGCCGGCTCTTCGTTGAAGCTGGTCGACATGGTGCGCGCGGCGGCGAAGGCGCCGAAACTGACGCGGTCGATGCAGGCCTCGGCGCCGCCGCACACGGCGACGTCGGCTTCGCCGGCGCGGATCAGGCGCATCGCGTCGCCGATGGCTTGCGCGCTGGCCGCGCAGGCGGTCACGGGCGCGCCCAGCGGGCCGCGAAAGCCGTGGCGGATCGAGATGTGGCCGGCCGCCATATTCGCCAGGAAGCTCGGCACCGTGAAGGGCGACAGCCGCTTCGGTCCGCGGCCATCCGTCGTCCTGACGGCGTCGACGATGGCGCCGAAGCCGCCCACGCCGGAACCGACGATGGTGGCCGTGCGTTCGCGCGACTCCTCGCTGTCCGGCTGCCAGCCGGCCTGCTGCAGGGCTTCCTGGGCTGCGGCCAGGGCGAACATGGTGAAGCGGTCCATCTTCTTCTGGTCCTTGGGCTCGACCGCGAGGTCGGGATCGAAGCCCCACGGGCACTCCGCACTCAACACCGGCACCACGCCGCCGACCTTGGCCGCGATGCCTTCCGTCACGTCCATCGGCAGGGCGACCAGGCCGGACTGGCCATCCAGCAGGCGCCGCCAGGCGGCCTCGACGCCCACGCCCAGGGGCGAGACCATTCCCATGCCGGTCACGACAATACGCTTTGTACTCACACCATGCTCCTGTCTGATTTGCAAAATACGCCAGCCCCCGGTCCTCGCAAGAATGGGGCGCGGTAGAATTCATGCGCCAGTATAGGGAGGCGGTACCGGAATAGTTGGCTGATCGCGCCAATCAATGTGCAAAGTGCGCCATAATACGGACCCATGGACCAGTCCTGGCAACACTCCCTCACGGTCTCGGCGCACTTCCTGCACGGGATGCTCGACGCCCTGCGCACCCGTCACGGCGACGAGGCGGCGCTGCTCGCACTCGGCAGCGCGGCGATTCCCCAGTCCCTGCTGGTGCAGCCTGACGCGCGTCTCACGCGCCAGCAGTACGCGGCGCTGTACCGGACGGTGGCGGCAACGCTCGACGACGAGATGCTGGGGCTGTGGTCCAGGCCCATCCGCAGCGGCACCCTGAAGTACCTGATGCTCAGCCTGCTGGATGCGCCGACCGTGCTGGTAGCCCTGAACCGCTTCGTGCGCTTCTGGAACCTGCTGCTGGACGACTTCCGCCTGCAGATCTCGACAAAGAACCGGCTGGTGAGCATCAGGCTGCTGGAGCGCGCGCCCGGCGCCCGGATCACGCCGCTGGCGCACGAGCTCATGATGAAGCTGGTCCACGGCATCGCCTCCTGGCTGCTGGGCAGGGAGATCAACCTGCACCAGGTCTGTTTCGGCTTCGCCAGGCCGCGGCATGCCGAGGACTATGCCTTCCTCTTTCCCGGCGAGCTGCGCTTCGATGCGACGACGACGGGCGTCGATTTCCACTACCAGGATTGCGCCGAGCAGTTCAGGCGCGAGAAGCACGAGCTGTGGGCCTTCCTGAAACGGGCGCCCGAAGACTGGACCTTCAGCGCCTTCCACCGCGCCTCGCTCACCGCGAAGACGCGCGACTACCTCGAGCAGCACATCGCGCAGCCGGTTACGATCCAGGATCTCGCACAGGCCCTGCACACCTCCGTGCGCACGCTCAACCGCCGTTTCGCGCAGGAGAACACGCATTTCCAGTCGGTGAAGGACGATCTGCGCAGGGATATCGCGGTCCACCGTCTGGCCAATTCGAACACCGGCGTGGAAGCGCTGGCCTTCGACCTGGGCTTCTCGAACGCCACCGGCTTCTGCCGCGCGTTCAAGCACTGGACCGGCAGCAGCCCGAGCGACTATCGCAAGGGCACCCGCCAGGGCGAATGAAGGTCGCCGCCGTTTTAGTAAAAGTCCTAAAACGGTGCGGCTTCTCGTTCATTTGCGCAACACATTCCTCCGAATGTGGTTAACTCTTCGGATGCATTTCATCCCGGGACGATTTACATGAACACACGTTCTCTCTCACGTTTTCTCGCCTGCGCCGCGCTGATCCTGCTGGCCTGGATGCCTGCCGCATCGGCCGCCGAACCGCAGCCCTTCAACGTCGCCACCTACAACCTGCGCTACAACAACCCCGGCGACGGCCCCAATGCCTGGCCGGCCCGCAAGGACGCCGTCAAGGCCCTGATCCGCTACCACGAGTTCGACGTCTTCGGCACCCAGGAAGGGCTGGCCGGCCAGATCGCCGACCTGGCGCAGATGGAGGAATTCGAGCACGTCGGCGTGGGCCGCGACGACGGCAAGCGGGCCGGCGAACACTCGGCCATCTTCTTCCGCAAGAGCCGCTTCGCGCTGCTGGGCAAGGGCGACTTCTGGCTCAGCGAAACGCCCGATCGTCCGTCCTTCGGCTGGGACGCCAAATGCTGCCATCGCCTCGCCTCGTGGGCGCGCCTGCGCGACCGCACGAGCAACCGCGTGTTCTACGTATTCTCGGTCCACTTCGACCACGAGGGAGAGCAGGCCCGCCGCGCCTCGGCCGACCTGGTGCTGCGCAAGATCGCCGAGATCACGCGCGGCGAACCGGCCATCTGCGTGGGCGACTTCAACTCGACGCCGGAGACCGTGCAGATCCAGGCGATGGCGAAGACGATGCGCGATGCACGCCAGGCTAGCCAATCGCCACCCTACGGCCCGGTCGGCACCTTCAACGCCTTCCGGCTGGATGCGGCCATGCAGGACCGGATCGACTATATCTTCGTTGACCGCCACGCCGCGGTGCTCAAGTATGCGGTGCTGAGCGATTCGTTCGAGCGGCGCTATCCCTCCGACCACCATCCGGTCGTCGCGCGGGTGGTGTTCAAGTAGAGGGCCGGGCGCTATGTCCGTTTTCGCACGGAACAGTCATGTGCCCAGCCGTATTCTGGAGGTGAACCAACACCCTGCCGGGTTACCGCATCACCGCCATGAGTACGCCATCATCCGCAACTGCCGACGCCTCGGACGCACAGGGCGCAGCGGCGCCAGCAGCACCGCCCCGGGCAGCGCCCCTCTCGCTCGCCGCGTGGAAGCAGTTCCTCAGTGTGGCGAAACCCTACTGGCTCGGAGACCAGAAGGGTAAAGCCTGGTCCCTGCTGCTGCTCCTGGTCGTGCTGATGCTGGTCGAGACCAAGCTGGCCGTCATGCTCAACGACCAGGCCGGTGAGATGACCTCGGCGCTGGCGGGCAGGAACGCCGACCGCTTCTGGACTTCGGTGCGCACTTGCCTGTTCATCCTGGCCTTCGCGGTGCCGGCCTACGCCTTCTACTACTACATGCGCGACCTGTTCGCGAACCAGTGGCGGCGCTGGCTGACCGGCCGCTTCCTCGACGGCTACCTGGGAGGGCGGAAGTACTATGCGCTGGGCGGCGACAAGGAAATCGACAATCCCGACCAGCGCATCGGCGAAGACATCAACACCTTCACCGGCAGGTCGATCCACTTCCTGCTGATCTTCCTCGGCTCACTGATGCAGCTGGTGGCTTTCAGCGCCGTGCTCTGGTCGATCTCGCACCTGCTGGTCGGCGTGCTGGTGACGTATGCGCTGGCCGGCACCGTGGTTGCGCTCTACGTCTTCGGCAAGCCGCTGATCCACCTGAATTTCTGGCAGCTGCGGCGCGAGGCGGACTTCCGTTTCAGCCTGATGCGCCTGCGCGAGAACGCCGAATCGATCGCCTTCTACCGCGGCGAAGCGCAGGAGCGCGCGCACATCGACGGCGCCTTCGACAAGGTGTTCCGCAACTTCGCAGGCCTGATCAGGCGCCAGCGTTCGCTCAACCTGTTCCAGCGCACCTTCAGCCAGCTGACCCTGGTGCTGCCCTTCGTGATCCTGGCGAAGGGCGTGCTGTCGGGCGAACTCGAGGTGGGCAGGGCGGTGCAGGCCGCGGGAGCGTTCACCGCCGTGCTGTCGGCAGTGGGCGTCATCGTCGACAACTTCGAGAGCCTGAGCCGCTTTGTCGCGGGCATCGGCCGCCTGCATGCGCTGTCGCGGCTGGTGCTGCCGGATGCGAAGACCCAGGACCCCGCGAACGAGCCGCGCATCGCGCTGCGTCCGGCGCAGCAGCTCGCGCTGGAAAACCTGACACTGCATCCGCCGCACTCCAGCCGGGTGCTGGTCAAGGACTTGAGCCTCGCCTTGACGCCGGGCGACGCCCTCCTGATCACGGGCGAAAGCGGTTGCGGCAAGAGCTCATTGTTGCGGGCGATCGCCGGCCTGTGGTGCAGGGGGAGCGGCACCATCCACCATCCGCCCGCGCACGACTGCTTCTTCCTGCCGCAGCAGCCCTATCTGCAGCCGGGCACCCTGCGCAGCCAGCTGGTCTACCCCAGCAGCGCATCGCCGCTGGACGACGAGGCGCTGCTGCGCATCCTGCAGCAGGTCCAGCTGCCGCGCCTGGCCGAACGCGCGGGCGGCCTGGATGCCGTGCAGGACTGGGACAAGCTGCTCTCGGTCGGCGAGCAGCAGCGCCTGGCGTTTGGCCGCGTGCTGGTGCACGCGCCGCGCATCGTCTTCCTCGACGAGGCGACCAGTGCCCTCGACAGCAGCAACGAGGCGGCGCTGTACGCGCTGCTGCGGGCGAAGGGCACGACCCTGGTCAGCATCGCCCACCGGCCCGCCGTGCTGCGCCACCACACCCACGTGCTGCGCCTGACGGGCGAGGGTGGGTGGGAGCTGATGGAGGCAGGCGCCTTCCAGTTCGACGGCACGGTGGTCAGTTTCCCCGGCGGCAAAGCGGCGTAGGATGATCAGGGAGCGAGCGGTCGCGGCGCCACGCCTTCTTTCGTGAGCACCACGGGCTTGATGGTGCCGTCGGCATTGAAGCTCATGCGTTCGATCGCCATCTCGCGGTGGCTGCCGTCGGTCTTGTCGAGCGGACGGCGATGGTAGGCGATGTACCAGTCGTCGGTGCCGGGAATGTTGACCACCGAGTGGTGTCCCGCGCCGCGCGCGATGCGGGCGTCCTGCTGCAGGATGGTGCCGATGCGCTTGAAGGGACCGAAGGGCGATGAACTCATCGCATAGGCGACCTTGTAGTCCGGCCCCGTCCAGCCGCCCTCCGACCACATCAGGTAGTAGACACCCTTGCGCTTGGCCATGAAGGAGCCTTCCACATAGGCCGGATCGGGCGTGATCTCTTTATAGGTGCTGCCGTCCGGGAAAGGCACGACGCTGAGCAGGTCGGGCGCGAGCTTGACCACGTTCGCGTGCTTCCAGCCGCCGTAGTACATATAGACCTGGCCGTCGTCGTCCTTGAACACCATCTGGTCGATCGGCTGGGCGCCGTTGACGATTTGATCGATCAGCGGGCGTCCCAGCGCATCCTTGAACGGTCCCTCGGGGCGCTCGCTGACCGCGACGCCGATGCCGCCCAGCTGGCCGTTGCTCTTGATGTCGTTGGCGCCGAAGAAGAGGTAGTACTTGCCCTTGTGTTCGATGGCCGACGGCGCCCACAGGGCATAGGCCGCCCATTTCACGTTCTCGACGTCGAGCGCGCGCGGATGCTTCGTCCAGTGCACCAGGTCGGTCGACGAGAAGACGTCCATATAGGTCTGGTGCAGATAGGGCTCCCAGATCAGGTCCTTGCGCTCGCGCATGCGCTGCTGTTCGGGCGTGAAGGTGGATGCGGGGCCGGGCGTGCCATAGGGGGCGGAGAAGGTCGGGTAGATCCAGTAGGTCTTGCCGAAGATGCGGAGCTCGGGGTCGGCGTACCAGCCGGGGACGATCGGGTTGCCCGCGTGCGCGGACGCGGCAAGGGCGCCCGACAGGGCGAGTGCGAGCAGGGCGGCTATTTTTTTCACTGTGGTCATCCTCCATCAAGGTTGCAGCCTGCACAACAATAATGAAGTTCGGGATGTTTGCCTACGCAAGGCCCACATCTCCCCCCGAGTTTAGTGGCCGCACCGTCCGCTTTAGCACGTGGTGACAATCTGCGGGATATGCATGGAAGGCGATGTGATATGTTGCTGTGTTTCAACTTTTTGCTGGTGCAGGAACACAATATGACCTTTACCGAATCGATCTCGACTTGTCTGAGCAAATATGCAACGTTCCGCGGTGTCGCTTCGCGCTCTGAGTACTGGTGGTTTTTCCTGTTCCTGGTCGTAACGTCCTGGATCCTGGGGGGCGTCAGTGACAGCTTGATGTATCTCTTTAATCTTGCCATGCTGCTTCCCTCGCTGGCTGCCGGCGTGCGTCGTTTGCACGACACCAACCGCAGCGGCTGGTGGCTGCTGATGTGGCTGATTCCATTCGTCGGTTGGATCGCCGTCATTGTGCTTCTGGTCGAAAAGAGCTCTGCCAGCCGATACGATTTCTAGAAACGTTTGCCCTGATCGTGGCAATCTGCCAGCAAGTCAGCGCCTCGACGTTCACTGCTGAGTCGCTTTCCTGCAAACAAATGCAAATAGCGGGTATTTCCGACCCTGTTTCGCTTCTAGCCGTACGGCAACACCTGAGATAATCCTGTTTTCGGCAGGCATGAATAACAGGAGCGCGGTGGATGGCAGGCGATAGCGACGCAGAAAAGACAGAACCAGCGTCACAACAAAGGCTCGATAAAGCCCGCGAAGAAGGCGACGTTCCCAGGTCGCGCGAACTCGCCACGTTTGCTGTCCTGATGGTCGCCGGCGCCGGTCTGTGGATGACCGGCGGCTCGCTCGTCGGCAAGCTCGAGATTGCCCTGCAGTCCGGCCTCTCGCTCGACCGCCAACAGGTCTACAACCCCTCGATCCTGATCGAACGCATCACCACCGACCTGGTGGCGGTGCTGCTTGCCTGCCTGCCCCTGGCCGGCGCCATCATGCTGATCGCGCTCGCATCGCCCCTCCTGATCGGCGGCTGGAATTTCTCCAGCAAGGCGTTCATGCCGAACTTCATGAAGCTGAACCCAATCACGGGCATCGGCAACATGGTCTCCACCAATTCCCTGGTCGAACTCCTGAAGGCCGTCGCCAAGACCCTGGTGATCGGCGCCGTGGCCTGGGTGGTCATCATGGGTGAGAAAGAGGAAATGCTCGGCCTGGCGCTGGAACCTCTGAATGTCGGCAGCGCCCACGTGGGCGAGCTGATGGCCAAGGCCTTCCTCTTCATCGTCGGCGCCTATGGCGCGATCGCCCTGATCGACGCCCCGTGGCAGCTTTATCACTATCACGACAAGATGAAGATGACGCGCCAGGAAGTGATCCAGGAATCGAAGGAATCGGACGGCAATCCTCAGATTAAGGGCAAGATTCGCCAGATGCAGCGCGAAATGGCGCGCGGCCGCATGATGCAGAATGTTCCTACTGCGGATGTGGTCGTCACCAACCCGACCCACTATGCGGTGGCGCTGAAGTACACCGACGGCCAGAAGGGCGCGCCGCGCGTGGTGGCCAAGGGTGTGGACGACGTGGCCGCCAAGATCCGCGAACTGGGCGCCGAGCATAAAGTGACCCTGCTGGAAGCCCCGGCCCTGGCCCGTGCGCTGTACAAGCACACCGACATCGACGAAGAGATCCCGGAAAAACTGTTCTCGGCGGTGGCGGAAGTCCTGGCCTACGTCTACCAGCTGCGCGCCTACAAGAAAGGCGAAGGCATCTACCCGGATCGTCCGACGAAACTGGCGGTGCCGGCCGAGATGGACCCGAACGACCCGGCCTACAAAGGGCCCGGCAGTGCGAATAATGGAGCGTTGCATTAATGAATAGCATCAAACTGCCGGCATGGATGAACGGCCTCGGCGCCCGGGGCGCCAGCGCGCTCGCCGCCCCGATCTTCATCGTCGTCCTGCTGGCGATGATGATCCTGCCGCTGCCGGCCTTCGTGCTGGACGTGTTCTTCAGCTTTAACATCGCGCTGTCCGTCATCGTGCTGCTGACTGCCCTGTACACGGTCAAGCCGCTCGACTTCATGGCCTTCCCGGCCATCCTCCTGATCTCGACCATGCTGCGGCTGGCGCTCAACGTGGCGTCGACCCGTATCGTGCTGACCGAAGGCCACACGGGCGGCGCCGCTGCCGGTAAAGTGGTCGAAGCCTTCGGCCACTTCCTGATCGGCGGTAACTACACCGTCGGTATCGTCGTCTTCGTCATCCTGACCATCATTAACTTCTCGGTCGTGACCAAGGGCGCCGGCCGTATCGCGGAAGTCGGCGCACGCTTCGCCCTGGACGCGATGCCGGGCAAGCAGATGGCGATCGACGCCGACCTGAACGCCGGCCTGATCGGCGAAGCGGACGCACGCAAGCGCCGCAACGAAGTGGCGCAGGAGGCAGAGTTCTACGGCGCCATGGACGGTGCCTCGAAATACGTCAAGGGCGACGCCGTCGCCGGCATCATGATCACCCTGATCAACGTGATCGGCGGCCTGATCGTCGGCGTGGTCCAGCACGACCTGGCCTTCGGCCAGGCGGCCGAAACCTATACGCTGCTGGCCATCGGTGACGGCCTGGTGGCGCAGATCCCCTCGCTGATCATCTCGATCGCGGCCGGTATGGTGGTCTCGCGCGTGGCCAACGAAGACGACATCAGCAGCCAGGTGACCAACCAGCTGTTTGCCCGTCCGGAAGCCCTGTACATCACCGGCGGCATCATCTTCGCCCTGGGCATGATCCCGGGCATGCCGAACCTGGTCTTCCTGCTGCTGGGCAGCGCCCTGTGCGGCGGTGGTTACATGATCGCCAAGCGCAAGAAGGACCAGCCGGCCCGGGAAGCTGCGGAGGCCGAAGCGGCTGCCGCCGCCGGCGGTGGCGCCGCGGGTGGCGCAGCTGCCCCGGCCGAGTCGGAAGAGGCGACCTGGCAGGACGTCATGCCGGTCGACACCCTGGGCCTGGAAGTGGGTTACCGCCTGATTCCCCTGGTCGACAAGAACCAGGGCGGCGAGCTGCTCAAGCGCATCAAGGGCATCCGCAAGAAGTTCGCCCAGGAAGTCGGCTTCCTGGCGCCGCCGGTGCACATCCGCGACAACCTGGAACTGAAACCCTCGGCCTACCGCATCACCCTGAAGGGCGTCGAAGTGGGCGCCGGCGAAGCGATGAACGGCCAGTTCCTGGCGATCAACCCGGGCATGGCCAGCGGCACGCTGCCGGGCCTGGTGACCACCGACCCCGCCTTCGGCCTGCCGGCGACCTGGATCGACGCCAGCCTGCGCGACGAGGCGCAGAGCATGGGCTACACCGTGGTCGACGCCGGCACCGTGGTGGCGACCCACCTGAACCACCTGATCACCATGCACGCCTCGGAACTGCTGGGCCGCCTGGAAGTGCAGGCGCTGCTGGACCACCTGGGCAAGGAGACGCCGAAGCTGGTGGACGAGCTGGTGCCGAAGGTCGTTTCCCTGTCGACCCTGCAGAAAGTGCTGCAGAACCTGCTGTCGGAAGGCGTGCACATCCGCGACATGCGCACCATCATCGAGGCGCTGTCGGAATACGCGGGCCAGACCCAGGATCCGAACGAGCTGACCGCCATGGTGCGCGTGGCCCTGGGCCGCGCCATCGTCCAGCAGCTGTTCCCGGGCACCAACGAGCTGTCGGTCATGACCCTGGACAACCGCCTCGAGCGCCTGCTGATGCAGGCCATGGGGGCGGGCGGCGACGGCACCGGCATCGAGCCTGGCCTGGCCGACACGATCGCGCAACAGGCGGCGAATGCCGCCCAGCAGCAGGAGCAGATGGGCCACACCCCCGTGCTGCTGGTGCCGGCCCCGCTGCGCGTGCTGCTGTCGCGCTTCCTGCGCCGCGCGGTGCCGCAGCTGAAGGTGCTGTCGCACAATGAGGTTCCGGAGTCCAAGACGATCCGGGTGACCAGCCTGGTGGGCGTGCCGATGTGATCTTCGTAGGGTGGGCGGCTCCACCCTGCTGTATGGATGCCTCGCAACCTGGATGCCGCCCACGCGGTGATAGGTGGAATATCAATAGCCGCGCGGGCCGCAGTACCGTGGTTTGACCGCGTGGGCGCATTTCAGGCCACTGGCCTGAAATGCCCCGCCCACCCTACGAACCCCGAGAATTTCCTCCGCCTTTTGAAATAAGGCTTTTTCCCCTTCCTTTTCCCCCGATGGTTTCCTCACGGCATCGCCAATAATGCTGGCTATGGACGGGCGTTATCGCCCGCGGCGAACATGATTGAAGTGCGGAGAACAAGATGAACGTGAAGAAATTTACTGCAGCGACTTCCAGGGATGCATTGCGCAAAGTGCGCGAAGCGCTGGGTCCTGACGCGGTCATCCTCTCGAACCGCCCGGTCGACGGCGTGGTCGAGATCCTGGCGCTGGACAACGACGACGTCGCCTCGCTGTCCGCCCCGGCCATTGAGGAGCCGCAGCCGGCCGCCTTCAACGCTTTTGACAGCGATTTCGACCCGGAACCGACCTTCTCGCGCAGCGCCTTCGCCGCCGCTGCCCGCGATCCGCAGCCTCAAGTGCGCCAGCAGCCGGCCCCGCGCGCCGCCGCACCGTCGATGATGGACCCGTTCGCCGGTCAGCCCTACGTCGAGCGCCGCGCCGCTCCCGCCATCGAGCCGGAAATCCCGCCGACCTACGTCAACCGCCGCGCCCCGGCCCCGGAGCCGGGCATCGACATGGCGGCCATGACCCAGATGATGAGCGCCGCCATCGCCCAGGCCAAGGAATCCGCTGCCCAGGAAATGAGCGGCATGATGAACGAAATCCGCGCCATGCGCGGCCTGATGGAAACCCAGCTGGCCGAGCTGTCCTGGAACGCCACCGCCCAGCGCGAGCCGCAGAAGGCCGCCGTGCTGCGCGAGATGCTGGCCGCCGGTTTCTCGGCGACCCTGGCGCGCTACCTCATCGAAAAAATGCCGGCCACCAAGGATGCTACCGACGCGCTGCGCTGGATCAAGACCGTCCTGGCCCGCAACCTGACCACCATCGCCAACGAAGACGACCTGCTGAACCGCGGCGGCGTGTTCGCCCTTGTCGGCCCGACCGGCGTCGGCAAGACCACCACCACCGCCAAGCTGGCCGCCCGCTGCGTGATGCGCCACGGCCCGGACAAGCTGGCCCTGATCACCACCGACGCCTATCGTATCGGCGGCCACGAGCAGCTGCGCATCTACGGCAAGATCCTGGGCGTGATGGTGCACTCGGTGAAGGACGAGGCCGACCTGCGCATCGCACTGAAAGAACTCAAGAACAAGCACACCGTTCTCATTGACACCATCGGCATGTCGCAGCGCGACCAGATGGTGACCGAGCAGGTCGCCATGCTGAGCGAATCGGGCGCCGACGTGAAGCGCCTGCTGTGCCTGAACGCGACCTCGACCAACGAGACCCTGAACGAAGTGGTGCGCGCCTACCAGGGCAGCGGCCTGGCCGGCTGCATCATGACCAAGCTGGACGAAGCCGCCTCGATCGGCAATGTGCTGGACGTCGTGATCCGCCAGAAGCTGAACCTGCACTACATCTCGAACGGCCAGCGCGTGCCGGAAGACCTGCACCTGGCCGACCGCGCCATGCTGATCGACCGCGCCTTCCGCAATACCCGTAACGCCAGCGCCCAGTTCGGCGACGCCGACCTGCCGATGATGATGTCCGCGGCCGCAGCAGACCGCAGCATGCGCGAGGTGCACCTTGGCTAGTTTCGACTTCGACCAGGCCGAAGGCCTGCGCCGGATGCTGCAGGGCCCACGCCCGCGCATCGTGACTTTTCTCTCCGCCACCCCTGAAGACGACAAGGGCGCCATGCTGGTCAACCTGGGCGCCTCGCTGGCCCAGACCGGCAATGACGTCCTGATCGTCGATGCCTGCGAGCGCGACTACGGCGTGGCCCGCCGCCTCGGCCTGAACCGTTCGGCGACGCTCGCCAACGTGGCGCGCCAGGAAGCGGCCCTGAACCAGGTGATGCACGCCGTACCCCAGGGCTTTTCGGTGGCCACCCTCGGCCTGCCTTCCGGCAATACCGATACCCGCCGCCTTGCCAAGACCTTCGACGTGCTGGTCAAGCAGGCCGGCATTGTGATGGTCGACGGCGAACTGGGTCCGGACGGCGAATTTCCGCTGCCGCTGATGGCCTCGTCCGAGATCGTGGTGCAGGTGGGAACCTCGGCCGCTTCGATCACGAATGCCTATGCCCTGATCAAGCGTCTTTCCCAGCAACTGGGCCGCCGCCCCTTCGGCATCCTCGTTACTGGCGCAACAGAGGCCGAGGCCAAGGTTGTATACGATAATATGTCTACCGCAGCAAGCCGTTACCTGGCGGTCAGCCTGAGCTCGATGGGCTCGGTGCCGGCCGACGAGTACCTGCATCGGGCTGCGCGCCTGGGCCGCGCCGTGGTCGATGCCTTCCCGCTGGCGGGCGCATCGGTCGCATTCCGCCGCCTGGCCGGCAAGTTCGCGCTGCACGCAATGCGGGCATGAATTCAGGTAGGGTGGGCGGTCCTCCGCCCACGCGTTCAACTCACGGATGCAATGTGGCAGTACGTGTGCTTGTTGAACGCGTGGGCAGTAATTCAGGCCAGTGGCCTGAATTACGAAATTGCCCACCCTACGACAAGCTGAACCAAGAGAAAAAGAATATTTAACGCATGTACACGGTCAAAGGGAAAGCGGACAAGAACCATTTGCTGACGGAGCACATGCCGTTGGTGAAGCGCCTTGCCCACCACATGAAGGCCAAGCTGCCGCCTTCGGTGGAAGTCGATGACCTGGTCCAGGCGGGCATGATGGGCCTGCTGGACGCGATCAACCGCTACGAGGACAACCACGGGGCCCAGTTCGAGACCTATGCGGTGCTGCGCATCCGCGGCGCCATGTTGGATGAGCTGCGCAACAGCGACTGGATGCCGCGCAGCACGCGCCAGAACATGCGCAAGGTCGAGGCCGCGATGGAAGCGCTGCAGCAGCGCCTGGGCCGTCCGGCCAGCGAATCCGAGATCGCCAAGTCGCTCAAGATGTCGCTCGCCGACTACCAGGAGATGCTGGGCGACTCGGGCGGCCACCAGCTGGTCTACTACGAAGACTTCCACGACAGCGAGGACGGCAGCGACGGCTTCCTCGACCGCTATGCCGTGGACGACAGCGATCCGCTGCGCAGCCTGCTGGACACGGGCTTCCGCCAGGCGGTCATCGACGCCATCGACAATCTCCCGCCGCGCGAGAAGATGCTGATGGGCCTCTACTATGAGGAAGAACTGAATCTGAAGGAAATCGGCGCCGTCATGGGCGTCAGCGAATCGCGGGTGTCGCAGCTGCACACCCAGGCGGTGTCGCGGCTGCGCGCCGCCCTCAAGGAGCAGTTGTGGACTGGGCAAGCGTAGCCGGACTGGTGCTCGCGATCGCGGGCATCCTGGTCGGCCACACGCTCGATGGCGGCAAGTTCGCCTCGCTGGTCCAGCCGGCGGCTTTCGCCATCGTGGTGGTCGGCACCTTCGGGGCGGTGCTGCTGCAGAGTGAAAAGCGCAGCTTCGCGCTGGGCATGCGCATGCTGCGCTGGGTATTCTTCCCGCCCAAATCCGGACGCCAGAAACTGTCGCAGGAAATCGCCCTGTGGAGCCTCTCCGCGCGCCGCGACGGCCTGCTCTCGCTCGAGCAGTACATGGGAACGAAGGACAAGTTCATCCAGAAGGGCCTGCGCCTGGTGGTGGACGGTATCAACCCCGAAAAGATCCGCAGCTTGTTAGAGGGCGAGATCAACGCCTACGAATTCTCGCAGCGCCAGGCGGCGCGCATCTGGGAATCGGCCGCCGGCTATGCGCCGACCATCGGCATCCTGGGCGCCGTGCTGGGCCTGATCCACGTGATGGAAAACCTGTCCGACCCTTCGCGGCTCGGCTCGGGCATTGCCATCGCCTTCGTCTCCACCGTGTACGGCGTGGGCCTGGCCAACCTGTTCTTTTACCCGGTCGGGAATAAACTGAAGGCCATCGTCAGCGACAAGGTGGCCCAGTACGAGATCCTCGCCGAAGTCTTCCACGACCTGGCCACGGGCGACCACACGCGCGTGATCGACGAGCGCGTGGCCAGCCTGCTGGCCCGTCACTAAGGCCCGTATGGCGCGCAAACGCTACGACGATGAAGTGGGCGCCGGCGAACACCATGAGCGCTGGCTGATTTCCTACGCCGACTTCATCACCCTGCTGTTCGCCTTCTTCGTCGTGATGTACGCGATCTCCATCGTCAACGAGGGCAAGTACGCGGTGCTGTCCGAAGCGCTGGGCGACGCCTTCGGCGGACGCGGCGCCGCGCCGCAGGTGAACACCAATGTCGAGCCGGTGCTGCCGCTCTCCCACATCGTCAACCGCAAGCGCCTGGAAGCGGCGCGGCGCGAGCGCGAACGCATGGAAGTGCTGGCCAAAGACCTGACGGCGACCCTGATGCCCCTGGTGAAATCGGGCCAGGTGCGGGTGACGCAGAATGCGCGCGGCGTCAGCGTGGAGCTCAATGCCAGCGTGCTCTTCGACCAGGGCCAGGCCGTGCTGCAGCTTGAAGCGCGCGAGGTGCTGGGCGCGGTGGCGGGTTTGCTCAAGAACGATCCGCATGCGATCGAGGTCGAAGGACATACCGACAATCTGCCGATCACGAATGCGCAGTTCGCCTCGAACTGGGAACTGTCGGCGGTGCGCGCGGCGAGCGTGGTGCGCCTGTTCATCGAGCAGGGCGTTGCGGACGCGCGCCTGTCGGCCATCGGCCACGGCGCGACCCGGCCGGTGGCGCCCAACGACACGCTGCTGAACCAGGCGAAGAACCGCCGCGTGGCGGTCATGATCCTCGCGACGACACCGGAGCCGCTGCTGGTACAGTGAAATAAAATAACGTTTTGGCAGTCTGGGTGAAATATTCTTTCATAGGAGCACGCATGCATGTCAAACGATTCCTTCCTGTGCTGGCCTTCGCGCTGGGTGGCCTGGTGAGCGCCGTGGGCGCGGTAGAGAAGGACACGCCGGTGCGCCACCAGCTCGAAGTCGAGACCGGCAATGGCAAGGTGCAGGTGCGCCTGAGCATCGAGAACCGCGGCGACACCACGATCTGGGTGCCGCGCGAAGTGGCCGCAGGGGACGAGCTGACCGGCCGCCGCTTCGAGGTGCTGGATGCGCAGGGCGCGCCGGTCGACTACACCGGCATGATGGTCAAGCGCGGCGCGCTCACGGCCGCGGATTACCAGGAAGTGAAGCCGCACTCCATGCACATGAACACCATCGACATCACGCCGACCTATGCTTTCCGCAAGGGGAAGAACAGCTACGAGATCCGCTACGACGGGCCGTATCTGAAGGACGTGAAACAGCTCGATGCGCTCTCGCACAGTCCCGCGGCGCCCGTCACATTCAACTTCGCCAAATAAGAAGCGTTCGGTTTTCGTAGGGTGGGCGGGTTCCCCGCCCACGCGTTCAAATCCCACATGAGCAGAGATATCGTCCATTCAGGAGCCGCTTGAACGCGTGGGCGGAGGACCGCCCACCCTACGGTTCAATTCAATGCCGGGGTGTTCTCCGCGAAGTACTCGTGCGAGTCGGCATTGTCGACCGCCTGGGCCGGGTTGCTGATCGCCAGGCTGGCGGCGCCCGACTGGCCGTAGACGTGGTCGTCGGTGCCGGCCACCACGTTGAAGTGGCTCATCTCATGCACCAGGGTGCCGCCCTTCGAATCGGTGCCGGTCATCGGCGCCGACCAGAAGGCCTTGCAGACGTAGATCTTGTAGGGCTGGGTCGGGTAGACGTAGGCGTAGTAGTTCTGCTTGCAGCCGCAATCCACGGTCACCGGCTTGTTCGCAAAGGCATCCTTGATGGCGGCGAAGTGCGACTTCACGGTGGCCACGCGGGTGGCGTTGTTGGCGCCGAACCACTTGGTGTAGCGGGTGCCGATCACGCCGTTCTGCATGTAGGCGTCGCTGTTGCTGGCCATGTTGCTGCCGGCCGACATCGCCTGGGCGATGGTGGTCTGCTGCGAGGTGGTGCACTTGCTGAAGCTCAGGCTGGCGGCCGCAGGCTGCACCGCGGCGCGCTTCATCTCCTCGATGTCGAGGATGAGCTGCGACTTCTGGCCACGCGCCACGCGGCCGTCGATCCAGACCGACACCGGGCTCGACGCGAGCGAGGCGTTGTCGGTGTTGTCGGCGTCGAAGGCGGCGGCCGCGCCGGCGCGGGCGTTGTCCTGCGGCTGGGCCAGGAAGAGCTGCGGCGATGAGGTCTTGTAGGCGATCTGGTAGTCGCCGCTCACGCTCATGTCGTACAGCGCGGACAGCTCGACCTTCATGCTGTGCGAGGCGCCCGGTTTCAGCACGAAGTAGTCGGACTTGGTCGGCGCCGCGCGCTTGATGTGGGCGCCCAGGTAGGGCACCGGCTGGCCGTCGCGCTTGATGTCGAACAGTGCTTCCTCGATGCCGTTGAAGGGCGTGCGGAATTTCAGGATGTACTGCGGCACGGACGAGGTATTGGTGAAGGTGACGCGCACCACCACATCGTCCGTCTGCCCCAGCGCGGTTTTTTCGGGAACGAGGGTGACCGCCACGCCCTTGGGCGCGGCGGCCGCGTTGCATGCTGCCGCGAGCGCAGCGATGCCGACTGCCGACTTCATGAAGCGATTGAAGCTCATGTTCATTCTCCGTATGAAAATAGTGTTATGTGGCCCTGTCGGGCCTTATGAGTTGCTCCGATGATAGGGAGACAACGCAAACAATATTTACGGAATGCTGAGCCTGTGTAAAGTCGATTCGCGCCGGGTGTGACAAAATTTGTGAAAAATCAACAGAATCCAAAAATGTCGAATCGTGCGCTGGTAATTTGTCTGTACAAGTGCTAAGAGCCTGGTGTCACTGTTGCGGCGGCGTGTTCTCCCCGAAGTATTCGTGCGAGTCGGCATTGTTGATGGCGCGTTCGGGGCTCGTGCGCGCCAGCTCGGCCGCCCCCTGCTGGCCGTAGACATGGTCGTCGGTGCCGGCCACCACGTCGAAATGGCTGAGTTCATGCAGGAGGGTGCCGCCGCGCGAATCCGTGCCCGTGAGCGGGGCGGTCCAGAAGGCCTTGCACACATAGATCGCATAGGGCTGGGCCGGGTACACATAGGCGAAGTAGGGTTCGTTGCAACCGCAATCGACCTTGAGCGGCTTGTTCTCGAAAGCGTCGCGGATCGCCGCGAAATTGCCCGTCACCTTGGCCCCGCGCGTCGCATCCAGCGCCCCGAACCAGCCGGTATAGCGCGCCCCGTAGTTCGGCCCCGCGCCCAGGTAGGCATGGGCGTCGACCGTCATCGCGCGGCCCGCGTCGACCGCCAGCGCCAGCTGTTCCTGCTGGGCGTTCGAGCACTTGCTGAATTCCAGTCCCGCACCGCTTGCCGCCACCTTGGCGGGCGGACGGGCGCCGCGCGGCAGGCGGCCCTCGATCCAGATCGAGACCGGGCTGGAGGCCAGGGTGCCGGCCAGCGGACGCAGGGAAGGCGTCGCGAACAGGCCTGATGCACTGGTGCGGTAGCGCAGGGTGTACGAGCCCGTCACGTTCATCTCGTACAGCGCCGACAGCTCGACCGTGCTGCTGAGCGTGGCGCCCGGCGCCAGCAGCAGGTAGTCGCCTGGCCCGGGCGCGGGGCGCTTGGCGTGGATGCCGAGGTAGCGCACCTGCTGGCCGTCGCGCTGCACCTCGAACAGCGGTGACGTCATCCCCTCGACCGGCGTATGCCACTTGAGCACGTATTGCGGCGCGGCGCCCGTGTTGGTGAAGGTGACGGCTACCCTCACCTCGTCGCTGCGGCCGAACTGCTGGCGCACCGGCGTGACGGTGACGCCGAGGTCCTGGGCCGGGCTTAGGGCGGCGGCGAGCAGCAGGAGCAGGGGAGAAAGGGAAAGGGGCAGGCGCTGCATGACGGTCTCCTCGGGTTGGGAATCGTCCTACTGTGCTGCCGGCTTCCTGCCAGGGTGTTGCGCCATCCCAAGGGTTTATTTACGGTAGGCAATAAAACCACACCAACAGTATGGCTAATTAACAACAGGCTGTGAGTATTTGTGAATATTTACTCGATCCCGTATTAAGTGATTGCTATCATGCAATGACACTATCCCAAACGAAATATTCAGCTGCAGGTCCCCGCATGACAACCCCGCATCGAAGCAGCACGGAACATCATCCCGCCTCTCCCTCCCACGCGCTGCGGGCACCGCAGGACGTCATCGACGACATCGCGCGGGAGATCGGGCTCGATTCCGACGAGGTCGAGGCGCGCAAGGCCTTCCTCGAACTCGGCGAGGCCGATGTGGCGGCATTGCGCGACATCCACGAGCTGCTGGACATGCAGCGCGACGCCTTCTCCGACCGCTTCTATGCCCATCTGCTGGTCTTCCCGCAGCTGAACACCCTGTTAGGTGCGGGCGCCGAGACGCGCCTGCGCCACGTGCAGGCGAGCTACTTCAGCAGCCTGACGAACGGCGACTACGGCCAGGACTACATCCGCGAGCGCCTGCGCGTCGGCGTGACCCACCAGCGCATCGGCCTGGACCCGAAGTGGTATATCGGCGCCTACCGCAAATACCTGTCCGAGCTGCACGACATCCTGTGGCGCCGCCTGCACGGCCAGCCCGAGCGCTTCCGGGCCGCCGTCGAGGCGATCCTCAAGATCGTCTGCTTCGACATGGGCCTGGCGCTCGACACCTACGCCCACGCCGACCAGCGCGCCAACCTGCAGAACCAGAACTATCTCGAACAGGTCATCGACGGCATGCCGGCCGGCCTGGTGGTGGTCGATAGCGAGCTGCGCGCCTGTTCGATGAACCGCATGATGGCCGACCTGCTGGGCGCTCCCGACGAGGCGCTGGCCGAGGAAAGGCTGGCGCTCGCCGAGCTGATTCCCTGTCCCGAGCTGGCCGCCTGCGCCGCAGAGACCCTGCGCACCGGCGCGCCCCACGACAATGTGCTGGTCACGCTCGATGGCCGCGCCGACGGCGTGCGCTACGTCGACTTCAACATCCGGCGCGCCCGCAAGGACGGCGTCCACATCCTGCTGCTGATCGGCCAGGACATCACCTTCCGCCGCAAGGCGCGCCTGCGCCTGCAGGAAAGCGAGGAATTCTTCCGCCTGACCTTCAACCAGGCCGCGGTCGGCATCGTGCTGCTGGGCGCCGACGGCCGCGTGCTGCGCACCAACAGCAAGATGTCGCAGATCCTCGGCTACAGCGAGATCGAGCTGCTGGCCCGCTTCTACCAGCAGTTCATGTGCGAAGAGGACCTGGCCGACGAACAGGCGCTGATCGGCGGCCTGAGGGCGGGCGAGATCACCGAGTACCAGCGCGAGAAGCGGCTGCAGCGCCGCGATGGCGCCCGCGTCTGGGTCAGCGTCACCGTGTCGAGCATGCGCGACGCCAACGGCAACCAGCGCTTCATCTGCGTGGTCAAGGACATCCAGCGCCAGAAGCAGGCCGAGGAAGCCCTGCTGCGCATGGCCAACCACGACGCGCTGACCGGCCTGCCGAACCGGGTCCTGATGCAGGACCGCCTCGGCCAGGCCATCATGCACGCGCACCGTACGCGGCGCCAGGTGGCGGTGATGTTCATCGACCTGGACCGCTTCAAGCACGTCAACGACAGCCTGGGACACGATGCCGGCGACCAGCTGATCGTCGAGATCGCCCGCCGCCTGTCGAGCAGCCTGCGCGAGAGCGACACCGTGTCGCGCCAGGGCGGCGACGAATTCGTGGTGGTGCTGCCCGACCTGGCCGGCGAGGACGATGCCGCCAAGGTGGCGCGCAAGCTGCTCGATAACCTGTTCCAGCCAATGATGCTGCGCGGCCAGGAAGTCTTCCCCTCCGGCTCGATCGGCATCGCGATGTACCCGCGCGACGGCGAGGACAGCACCACCCTGCTCAAGTGCGCCGACAGCGCGATGTACGGCTCCAAGGGGCAGGGCGGCAACCACTATTCCTTCTACACGGCCGAGATGGGCGAACAGGCCTACGAGCACCTGCGCATGGAAGGCGCGCTGCAGCGCGCCCTGCAGCGCCAGGAATTCCTGCTGCACTACCAGCCCGTGGTCGACATCGGCAGCGGCGTCGTGACCGGGGTCGAGGCCCTGCTGCGCTGGCAGCCGCTGGACCGCGAGATGGTGTCGCCCGCCGAGTTCATCCCGCTGGCCGAAGAGACCGGCCTGATCGTCCCGATCGGTGACTGGGTGCTGGAAACCGCCATGCGCCAGCAGGTGGCCTGGCGCGAGGCTGACCTGCCGCCGGTGCGCATCAGCGTGAACCTGTCGGCGCGCCAGTTCCTTGGCCAGGACGTGGCCCAGCGCGTGGGCGTCCTGCTGAAGGAAACGGGATGCGATCCGGCCTTCCTGACCCTGGAGATCACCGAGAGCGTGCTGATGGAAAACCCGGTGGCCGCGACCGAGACCATGGGGCGCCTGGCAGCGATGGGCGTGCAGCTGGCGATCGACGACTTCGGCACCGGCTACTCGAGCCTGGCCAGCCTGAAGCGCTTCCCGATCCACAGCCTCAAGATCGACCGCTCCTTCGTGATGGATCTGACCCAGGATGCGGACGACGCCGCCATCGTCAATGCGGTGATCGCGCTGGCGCATTCGATGAAGCTGAACGTGATTGCCGAAGGCGTGGAGACCCAGGAGCAACTGGCCTTCCTGCAGCAGCATGGCTGCGACCAGATGCAGGGGTATTGCTTCAGCAGGCCGGTGGCGCCGCAGGGGATTGAGGCGATGCTGCGCGAGAAGGCTGCTTGATCGCTAGTCGCGCATGGTATGCGCTTTCGAAGCTCGAAGCATTTCCCGGCATTTTAATATTCGTGTGTATTGGCCGTAACAGTGACGCCGCCGCAAATAGCGCTCCACGCGCAACCGTGACCACAAACGGCTACATCATGTCGATGACGAACGCCGCAGGATTTACGACGAGCTTTGGATACGATGCGATGGGTCGCCCGAGTAGCATCACGTACCCGACTGAGGTGTACTGTCAATAACGGACACGCTTGTCTTAAGCCGCCTGCGGCTGTTCGCTGAAGGATTCGGCGAACAACGCTGGCGGAACAAAGCCGATGCGGGAATGGCGCCGCTGTCGGTTATAGA
>JBFLVV010000059.1:0-34416 GCA_040758275.1 Pseudomonadota bacterium | reverse complement strand
GAAGCATGCCAAGCATTTCTGGCGCCGCTTCGTTGCCAAGAACGGCACAGATCTGCTCGACGAAGTTCACTCCTTGATGAGCGGCTTCGGAAGCAGGTTCACGATAAATTTTGGGTGACTACTTAGTAGAACTTAATGTGCGCACAAGTGTCGAATAATGACCATGGAAAGCACTTTAGGAATTCGACACGCTGCCATGCTGCTGGCGCACCGAATCAAGATTCAGCCGACGCTTGAGCAGCGTGACTATTTCGCGCGCGCGGCCGGCACCGCCCGCCGGGTATGGAACTGGGCCCTCGCCGAATGGCAGCGCCAGGCCGCCGCAGGCGGCAAGCCGAACGCGATGGCGCTAAAGAAGCAGTTCAACAGGATCAAGTACTCGGATCCGGCCTGGCTTGACGAGAACGGCCAGCCCTGGCTGCGCACCATCCACCGCGACGCGCATGCCCAGCCCTTTTCGAACCTCGCCAGGGCCTGGACCCGCTACTTCGAGCAGCGCCGCGCGGGAAAGCAGGCGTATCCTCCGGCATTCAAGAAAAAGGGGCGCTGCCGCGATGCGTTCTACCTGGCCAACGACAAGTTCAGGATCGAGGGGACCACTGCCGTGCTGCCCAAGGTCGGCCGGGTAGCGTTGCACGAAGCGCTGCGCTGGCCTGGACGCATCCTGGGCGCGAGCATCTCGCGCGAAGCGGATCACTGGTTCTTGTGCGTCCAGGTCGAGGTGCCCGATGCGGCGGCGCGCCTGCCGCGTAGCAGCCACGGTGTCGCCGGGGTCGACCTCGGCGTGAGCGCCGCCGCCACGCTCGCCAGCGGCGAGAAGATCGCGGCGCCGCGTCCCTTGAAGGCCGCGCTGCGCCGCCTGCGCATCCGCAGCCGGCGCCTGTCGCGCAAGCTCGATGCCGCGAAGGCGCTGGCCGGGATCGCGGGCCGGATCCCGAAAGCCACGCGGCTGCCCGTGTCGAACAAGCGCGTCCAGGCAGCGCAGGCGCTGGCGCGCCTGCACGCCCGCATCGCCCGGGTGCGCCGGGACTTCACCCACAAGCTCACGACCCGCCTCTGCCGCGAAAACCAAGCGGTGGCGATCGAGGACCTGAACGTGGGCGGCATGCTGGCCAACGCCAGGCTGTCCCGCGCGATCTCGGATGTGGGCTTTTACGAGATCCGTCGCCAACTGCTGTACAAGGCTGCGCGCTACCGCACCCTGATCGTGCTGGCCGACCGCTGGTACCCGTCCAGCAAACTCTGTTCGGACTGCGGGGCACGCAACGCCGCCCTAGCCCTGGGCGAGCGCGCCTGGACCTGCGCCGGCTGCGGCGCGTCCCACGACCGCGACGTCAACGCGGCCATCAATTTGCAGCGGCTCGCCACCGGCGCGCTCTCGGCGGCAACGGCGCTACCCGTGGCGAGTCCGGCGGCGACGCCGGGCACTGCCGCCGGCCAGGGGCCGGCGGGAGGCGGGAAAGTCACGCCTGCCAGGCACGAGCACGGTCAGCAGGACGGCTCGGGACAGGAAGAAAACGCTGCACACTTTTGTGCACGTTTTTGCTAGCAGCAGTCCGATGTACTGGTCGACACGGTCAGCGTGTTCAAGATGCGCCCCGGCGCTGCCAACCCGGCCGGCCCTGGCCTGAGGCCGGTAGCATTTCCCGCTCCCCGGCACGGCGCACGGCGCTACCTTGCCGGTTCAGGATGCGCGTTCCGCCTGGTGGCGCTATGATCGGCCCCGCATTGCAGCTGCCGCTTCAGGCGGCGCGATGCGCTCCCCATACCAGCGACACGGAACCATGCATACCATCCACCGGCCTTTCCCCACCCGTTTCCTGCGCCGCGGCGCCCTGATCCTTGCCCTGCTGTCTCCCGTGGCCGCCGCGCCGGCGGGCGCCGGCATCCTGGACGAAGTCCCGGACATCAAGGCCGTCACCGACTACCAGCCCAAGATCCCGCTGCGGGTGTACTCGGCCGACAAGGTCCTGATCGGCGAATTCGGCGCCGAGCGCCGCGAGTTCGTGCCGATCGCGAAGATCCCGGCCCTGATGAAGGCCGCCGTGCTGTCCATCGAGGACGCGCGCTTCTACGACCACGGCGGCATCGACTGGATCCGGGCCCTGGGCGCCGCCAAGGCGAACCTGTCCGGGAGCTTCCGCCAGGGCGGCTCGACCATCACCATGCAGGTGGCGCGCAACTTCTTCCTCACCCGCGACAAGACCCTGCCGCGCAAGCTGACCGAGGTCGCCCTCGCCTACAAGATCGAAGAGGCCTTGAGCAAGGACCAGATCCTCGAGGTCTACATGAACCAGATCTACCTGGGCCAGCGCGCCTATGGTTTTTCCAGCGCGGCGCGTACCTATTTCGGCAAGGGACTGGACCAGCTGTCGCTGGCCGAGATGGCCATGCTGGCCGGGCTGCCGCAGAACCCCTCGCGCCACAATCCGGTTGCCAATCCCGAACGCGCCCAGCAGCGCCAGCGCATCGTCCTGCGGCGCATGTTCGAGCTGAAGCACATCACGGAAAGCCAGTACCGCCGCGCCCTGGCCGAGACCCTGGTCGTGCGGCGCGACGGCGGCGGGCCCCTGCCCGGCGCCGAATACGTCGCCGAGATCGCGCGCCAGGCGGCATACGCGCGCTTCGGCCAGGCAGCCTACGAGCGCGGCTACAGCGTCACCACGACCATCCTCGCAGCCGAACAACGCGCCGCCTATGAAGGCGTGCGCAAGAGCGCCATCGCCTACGACCGCCGCCATGGCTACCGCGGCCCCGAGGACCGCATTGCCCTGCCGAAGGACGGTCAGGCGCGCGAGGAAGCGATCGTGGAGGCGCTGCAGAAGCGTCCGGCGGTGGACGGCTTCACGCCGGCCGTGGTGCTGGCGGCCTCGCCCAAGCGGGTGAAGGTGGCGCTGCGCGACGGCGACACCATCGACATCACCGGCGCGGGCCTGGCCCTGGCCGCGCCCGCCCTGTCGGCAAACGCGAAGGCTGGCCTGCGCCTGTCCGCGGGCGCCGTGGTGCGCATCAGCAGTACCGGTAAAACGTGGGCGATCAGCCAGGTGCCGCAGGTGGCCGCCGCCTTCGTTGCCCTCGACGCCCAGACGGGCGCCTACCGCGCCATGGTCGGCGGCTTCGACTACGGCCTGCAGAAGTTCAACCACGTGACCCAGGCCTGGCGCCAGCCGGGTTCCGCCATCAAGCCCTTCGTGTATTCGGCGGCGCTCGAGCGCGGCTTCTTCCCGGGTACGCAGATCCTCGACGAGCCGATCGACTTCTCCGCCGAGCCGGCCTATGCCAACTGGTCGCCGCGCAACGACCACGGCGGCTTCGAAGGTCCGATCACGGTGCGCTACGCGCTGGCGCATTCGAAGAACGTGCCGGCCGTGCGCCTGCTGCGCACCCTCGAGATGGATTACACCCGTGACTTCCTGACGCGCTTCGGCTTCGATGCGGCGCGCCAGCCCAAGACCTTGAGCCTGGCCCTGGGCACCGGCACGGTGACGCCGCTGCAGCTGGCCGGCGCCTATGCCGTGGTCGCCAACGGCGGCTACCGGGTCGAACCGAATCTGGTGACGGGCATCCTGGACCGCGAAGGCAAGCCGGTGTTCGAGGCCAAGCGCCCTGCGCTACTTGGCGAAGCGGCCCGTGTGCTGGACGCGCGCAACGCCTTCATCACCGACAGCATGCTGCGCGACGTGACCCGCTACGGCACCGGTGCGGAGACGGTAAGGCAGCTCAAGCGCGGCGACATCGCAGGCAAGACCGGCACCACCAGCAATGCCGTCGACGGCTGGTTCGCCGGCTACGGCGGCAAGGTGGTGGCGGTGGCCTGGATGGGCTATGACGAGCCGCGTTCGCTCGGCAGCCACGAGTACGGCGCGACGGTGGCGATGCCGGCCTGGATCGACTACATGCGGGTGGCGCTGGCGAAGGTGGTGGAGCGCGCGCCGCTGGTGCCCGAAGGCGTGGTGCGCTCTGGCGAGGACTGGGTGTATGCAGAGTTCGCCGAGCAGGCCCCAAGCCTGGAAGCGCCACCGGCGCCCGTGCTGGATGCCGGCGCGGCGCCGGTCAGCGTGCAGCTGCCCTGAGGCTTACCGCTTATTTGGGCGGCGCCGGGAACTGGATGAAGGGGCCGGCCGGGGTACGCTCGGGCGGCACATAGCTTGGAGCCGGCTTGCCGGCCTTGCCGAGGTGGCGCACATAGCGGTAGATCGCGCGCAGGTCTTCCTTCTCCATCGCGTGCAGGGTGAACCAGGGCATCGGCGGGCGCGTCTTCATGGACTGCGCCATGCGGATCCAGTCGTCTTCCTTGACCGCGTTCATCGACAGGCGCAGGTTGGTCGGGTAGGTCGTGCCCCAGGGGCCGCGCCAGCCGAGACCGTCGCCGGTCAGCCATTCCTTTTCCGGCACCTGGCCGGCGCTCATGCCGTAGCCGGGCGTGTGGCAGTCATTGCAGCCGCCGACCTTGACGAGATAGCGTCCGCGTTCGATGTACTTGCCATGCGCCGAAGTGCCGGCCAGCGGCTGGTTCTCCTGCGCCGCGAAGGCGGCGGCGGGCAGCATCAGCGCCAGCAGCATGGCGGCGCGCGTGGTGGTGGTGGTGATCATGGGGGCTCCGTTCTGGATATCGTTGTCCATGCCAATGGTGCGGCATCCGGCCGCGCATGGTTTTGATGTGCAGGAAGATATCCGGACACGGAGCCCGGCGACAGCCCCACGCAGGGGGGATCAGTCCGGACGCTTGTCGCGCATGGCCGCCAGCGCCTGTTCGACCAGCCTGTCCGGCGGATCGCGCAGGTCCAGCGTGATGCCCGCTTCGTCCGGCTGCAGCGGCTCGAGGTCGCGCAGCTGGCTGTCGAGCAGGGACAGCGGCATGAAGTGTCCGGGCCGGGCGGCCATGCGCTGCGCGATCAGGTCGCGGTCGCCAATCAGGTGGACGAAGCGCACGTCGCCACCGTTGCCGCGCAGGATGTTGCGGTAGGCGCGCTTGAGCGCGGAACAGGACAGCACCACCGATTCTCCCGCCTCCATCGCGCGCGCGATCTCCTTGCGCAAGGTAGCCAGCCAGCCGCGCCGGTCGGCGTCGTCCAGTGGCACGCCGGCGCTCATTTTCGCCACGTTCTCCGGCGGGTGAAAAGCGTCGCCTTCGATGAAGCGCACACCCAGGGCCAGCGCCAGGCGGGCGCCCACCGCGCTCTTGCCGCATCCGCTCACGCCCATCACGACCCAGGCAGTTTGTCTCATTCGGAGGTATCCACGTTTCAATCGTTGTGTTCAAGCGAATTGCTACTTGCGTACTTTACTGAATTTGTCGGCGATTTGTGGCTTGCCGGCGCCGGCAGCGTCTCGCATCCTGGCTCAGGGTTTGGCGGGCGCCGGCGCCGCAGGGTCGGGAGAAGATACTTCCCACAGCTCCGGGTCTCCCGGCTTCCACGAATGCGTGTCCATGCCAACGCCGATGTCGATCATGAATCGGTAAGGTGGCTTGCCGCTGATACAACCCTTTGCACACCACAGACGGAAGGTCATTCCATACTTCTTGGGCACATAAAGGCTGACTGTCTGCATGTCGTGTTCCAGCAGATGGGCGAAGAGGCGCCTCTTTCCTTCGGGCGTGAAGTCGAACCAGGTGCTTCCATCTTCTTCGAACGGGATCCAGCCCCCGGCCTTGAACTGGTTCTGCAAGTTTTCGAGCACGTGTATCGCTGCGTCGAAGGGCAGCTTGTCCAGCATCGGCGACGTTGCGAGCGTTGCGGCCCGGTTATCCTGGTAGCTCAAAGCTGCGAACTTTGTCGGCGGCAGCGTGAAGCCATGCCGTGGATCGTTGAATCGAATAATGACGGCCGGCTTGGTGACCCAGGTCGCTCCGAATCCGTTGTTACCGGGATCGTCGACCGGCCGATTTGAACGCTCCATGACGGGGTAAGTCGACATTGTGGCGACTTCCTCGAAGGTCTGCCCGATGCGGAAAGACAGCACCGTAGGCTCCGGGATGTAGTTGTACCACCAAAACCCTATGACAATCAGGCCGGCCACGATGGACTGCCGCCGATAAATCCAGTTCATGTGAAGTCCCCGGCAGCAGCGATGTCTCGCATCGATGCCTCGACATGGGGACGCTGCGGGCCATTCGCGAGCATGTCGAAACGACGCGCCGCGTTGAGGACGAATTGCATGCGCTCCTCAATTGCCCACAGCTTGGCGCATTTATCTCGTGAGAACCAAGCAGTCCAGCCTGACGCAGCATTGCATTGCGCGGACAAGGTCAGCCTGATCTCCTGGTAGTACCCGCTAGGGAACTCGGTCGCCCATGCAAACTGATTCCAGGCAAGCAATCCCTGCATAACCGGGCTGTTGTACATGATGGCCTGCAGAATGTTGACCTGCTCATGATGGGCGAGCAATTCGACGCTCTTTGTATATTGTCGATCATGTATATGCTTGAACCCGCTCCGGATCTCCTGGAACGGTTTTCCGAATGCAAGGACTTCCCTATCCACTTCCCAATGCACCGGATATCGCTCGTTCTGGCGCTTTGCCAGGTACCTGTCGAACTCCTCCCAACCACGCTCCATGTAATAGCGATGCAGCGGATATATATCAAGAAACAAATGTTTGTTGCCATGTCCAAGCCGGGACAACATCTCACCGCCGCCCAGCTCCATGGCCGCCTGCTTCAGTGTCGCCCCATAGCGTGCTCCCGGCACGGACGCCTGTCCCAATGAACGCTCCACCAGTTCGCGCTGGCGGCGATTGGCGCCGACGATATCGGCGGCGTGAAGCAATCCGCAACCGACCTGCTTCGAGGCGAAGGCAGCCAATCCGGCCCACTGGAAGCGCTGGTCCGCCAGCCATAGCCTGGCGTAGGCCGCGTTGATGCGCCGGTTGCGCAGCTTGTCGTCCTCGATCCATTTGCCGTCGATCTTCAGGACGTCCTCGGCTTCCTTCTGGAAGGTCGCCCACAGGTGTTCGGGCGTGAGCAGGTCGACCGCGATGCCCTGCTCCACCGTGGCGGCGGGGCCGACGTAGTGGTGCACCTTGCCTTCCTTGACCGGGTTGACGTTCCGGTAGACCGGAATGCCGTGGTACTTGTGCTTCGGGAAGGCCAGCATGGCGTTTCAATCGGAGGTGCGCGCGCCGTCGACGTGCCAGGCGACGATGGCGGCGCGCTCGGCGGCCGTCAATGGTCGGGTGGCGCCATTCTGGTCGAGCGTGCCCGAAATGACCTTGTCCGCGAGTTGCAGCCGGTAGGCCTGGCCGCGGAACGGTTCCTGGGTATCGATATCGCGCAGCACGAGCGGAGCGCGTTCCGGCAGGGCGCCGGCGCCGGAACGCGCATTGAAGCCGGCCGCCGCCTGGGCCGCCACCTCGGTTTGTTGCGCGTGCCAGTCGGCAGACAAGACCTGGCAGGCGATGGTCTGGCTGGCGACGAGGCGCGGCGGCGGGCTGCATCCGCACAGGCACAGGTCGTCGCCGAGGGCGACTTCCCGTCCCTCGTAGCGTTCGCGCAGGCGTGGTCCGTCGAGGGCGATGACGCCCTCCGAATCGCAGCCCGGACACTGCACCCTGTCGCCTTCGAGCGCGACACCGATGCCGCCGATGGTGTCGAGGTGGCTGGCCGAGATCACCTTGCCGCCGGCGGTGGTGCCGGCGCCGAGCGTGATGTAGTAGCGTTTGATCATCGTCCCTGCTCCTTTGCCGGCTGGTCGTGACCAGCCAATCTAAGGGCGGACCGCCTCGAATGCCTTGAGAGGAAGCAAAGCCTGCCGTGCCTGCGATCAGCAGAAGTCGCGGCTCGGTGTGCGCAGCTTGCCCAGCAGGTGCGACATATCAACCAGGCGCTTGGCCACCAGGTGGCGTACCTCGCCCTGGCGCTGCCACACCCCATACACCCCGAGCAGCGGCGCGTTCAGCACCTCGCGCCGCTGCTGCTCCACCAGGGTCGGCCAGACGATCACGTTGACGTTCCCGGTTTCGTCCTCGATGGTCATGAAGAGCACGCCCTTGGCGGTGCCGGGCCGCTGGCGCACCGTCACCAGGCCGCAGGCGCGCGCCAGCTGGCCGTCCTGGTAATCCATCAGGATCGAGGCCGGCATGAAGCGCTTGGCCAGCAGGCCTTCGCGCAGCAGGGCCAGCGGATGGCGGCCGAGCGTCAATCCCTGGGAACGGTAGTCGCCGACGATCTCGTCGGCCTCGGACGGCGCCGCCAATATGGGCGTCTCCTCCTGCGGCGTGGTCGGACGCAGCAGGTCGCGGTCCGGCACCGCGCCCACCGCCTGCCACAGGGCTTCGCGGCGGTGCCCGGCCAGCGAACGCAGGGCATTCGCCGCCGCCAGCACCTGGAGGTCGGCGCGGTCCAGGTTGGCGCGGCGCGCGAGATCGGCCACGCTCTCGAAAGGCCGGATGGCGCGCGCATCCTCGATGCGGCTTGCCGCCTCCTGCTTCAGGCCGCGCTGCAGCGAAAGCCCCAGGCGCACCGCGGGCTGGCGTGAGCGGTCGACCGGGTCCAGCTCTTCCAGGGCCGAATCCCAGCCGCTGATGGTGACGTCGCAAGGGCGCACCTCGATGCCGTGGCGGCGCGCATCCTGCACCAGCTGCGAAGGGCTGTAGAAGCCCATCGGCTGGCTGTTGAGCAGCGCGCAGAGAAAGGCCGCCGGCTCGTGGCACTTGAGCCAGGAGCTGGCATAGGCCAGCAGGGCGAAGCTGGCCGCGTGCGATTCGGGGAAGCCGTACTCGCCGAAGCCCTGGATCTGGCTGAAGATGGCCTCGGCGAATTCGAGCGTGTAGCCGCGCTCCAGCATGCCCTTCACGATGCGCTCATAGTACTTCTCCAGCCCGCCCTTGCGCTTCCAGGCCGCCATCGCGCGGCGCAACTGGTCGGCCTCGCCCGGCGTGAAGCCGGCGCCGAGGATCGCCACCTGCATCACCTGTTCCTGGAAGATCGGCACGCCCAGGGTGCGCTCCAGGGCGACCTTCATCTCCGGACTCGGATACACGACCGGCTCGAAGCCCTGGCGCCGCTGCAGATAGGGGTGGACCATGCCGCCCTGGATCGGCCCCGGGCGCACCACCGCCACCTCGATGACCAGGTCGTAGAAGCGGCGCGGCCGCATGCGCGGCAACATGCTCATCTGCGCGCGCGATTCGATCTGGAACACGCCCACGGTATCGGCCGCGCAGATCATGTCGTAGGTGGCGGTGTCCTCTAGCGGGATGTCCTGCATCTCGAACAGGTTGCCGTGGCGCTGGCCGACCAGTTCCAGGCCGCGCCGCATCATCGACAGCATGCCCAGGGCCAGCACGTCGACCTTCATCAGGCCGAGTTCTTCGAGGTCGTTCTTGTCCCACTGGATGACGCTGCGCTCCGCCATGGTCGCGTTCTCGATCGGCACCAGGCGCGAGAGCTTGCCGCGCGCAATGACGAAGCCGCCGGGGTGCTGGGACAGGTGGCGCGGGAAGTTCAGCAGCTTCTCGGCCAGGGTCGCCCACTGCTGCGCCAGGCGCGATTCCGGGTCCAGCCCCGCCTCGGCCAGGCGCCCCAGCAAATCCGCGCGGCTGTCGAACCAGTGGTGGGTCTTGGCCACTTTCTCGACGATGGCCAGGTCGATGCCGAGCGCGCGGCCGCTGTCGCGCAGCGCGCTCTTGGGGCGGTAACTGATCACCACCGCGGCCAGGGCCGCGCGCTCGCGCCCGTATTTCGCATAGATGTACTGGATGACTTCCTCACGCCGCTGGTGCTCGAAGTCGACGTCGATGTCGGGCGGCTCGTTGCGCTCCCTGGAGATGAAGCGCTCGAACAGCAGGCTGGCGCGCGCCGGGTCGACCTCGGTAATGCCGAGGCAGTAGCACACCGCCGAGTTGGCGGCCGAGCCGCGGCCCTGGCAGAGGATGTGCTGGGAGCGCGCGAAGCGCACGATGTCGTAGACGGTGAGGAAGTAGTGCTCGTACTTCATCTCGGCGATGAGCTGCAGCTCGTGCTCGATCTGGGCCTGCACCTTGGCGGGAATGCCCTCGCGGAAGCGCCGGTGCGCGCCGATATACGTTTCCAGGCGCAGGTAGCTGGTCGCATCGTGCCCTGGCGGGACCACCTCGTCCGGGTATTCGTAACGCAGTTCATCCAGCGAGAAGGTGCACAGGCGCGCGATGCGCACCGTCTCGGCCAGCGCCTCGCGCGAATAGATGTTCGCCAGGCGCAGGCGCGCGCGCAGGTGCTGCTCGGCGTTCTGCGCGAGGCCGTAGCCGCATTCGGCCACCGGCTTTTTCAGGCGCGTGGCGGTGAGCGTGTCCTGCAGGGGTTTGCGCGAACGCACGTGCATCACCACGTGGCCGAGCGCCGTGATCGGCAGGCCGTGCTGCCATCCCACCTCTTCCACCGTGGCGCGGTGGGCCTCATCAAAAGCGCGGTGCAGCAGCGTCAGGCCGAGCCAGGCGCGGCCCGGGAAGGTATTCGCGACCCAGGCGGCCTGCGCGTGCAGGCGGTCCACGTCCTGGGCCTCGTGGCCCGGATAGGCCGGCAGCAGGATCGCCAGGCAGTCGGGCATGTGCTTCAGGTGGGTGTATTCCGGCGCGGGCTCGGCCAGGTCTTCCGGTGTGAGGAAGTAGCTCCCCTTCTCGGCGCGGGTGCGGCCCAGGGTGATGAACTCGGCGAGGTTGCCGTAGCCGTTGCGGTTCTGGGCCAGCAGGATCAGGGACAGGGCCGGGCTGCCGTCGCGGTTCTTCAGATGGAAGTGCGCGCCGATCACCAGGGGCAGGCCGGCCTTCTTCGCTTCGGCATGGGCGCGCACCACGCCGGCCAGCGAGCATTCGTCGGTGAGCGCCAGCGCGAAATAATCGAGCTGCACCGCCCGCGCCACCAGTTCCTCCGCATGCGACGCCCCTTCGAGGAAGGAGAAGTTCGACAGGCAGAACAGCTCCGCGTACGGTGGCAGAACCTGGTTGGGCGGCTGGAACGGGTCGGTCATCGGCAAGGCTGGAACGAAGGCGCTACAATGCAATCAAAGCAGCAATACTGTATAAAAACACAGTATAACCGACGCGTGTCGCACAACAAGGAGAAACCATGCAGGTCCATGCATTGAAGTGTTTCGGAGAGCGCCCGGGCGACGGCAATCCGGCCCTCGTCATCGAAGGCGACGCGTCCGGCGAAGAAGCGCGCCGCGCCTTTGCCCGCTCCCGCAACACCACCTGCGTCTTCCTCGATGGCGACGTCGTCGACTTCTACTATCCCCATACACGCAGCCCCTTGTGCCTGCACGCGACGCTGGCCGTGGCCCATGTGCTGTTCGCGCGCCAGCCCGATGCGCCCCTGCTTGCGGTGACGACGGCGATGCGTGGCCAGCGACTGGAACTGGTGCGCGATGGCGAGTCCTTCTTCATCCGCCTGCAGGCGCAGGACGTGGCCCAACCTGCGCTCGAAGCAAGCCTGCCCGCACGCCTGCTCGCCATGCCAGGCCTGCATCCCGCGTCGGCGCCGCGCGTGGCCTCGATCGGCAGCCCCAAGCTGCTGGTCGAAGTGCCGGACGCCGCCACCTTGCACGCACTGCGCCCCGACCTGGAAGCCATCACGGCCTGGGGCAAGGAAGCGGGCATCAACGGCATCTATGCCTGGTGCCGCCTTCCCGACGGACGCTTCGAAGGCCGCAACTTCAACCACCTCGACCCGCTGCTCGAAGACGCGGCCACCGGTGTCGCCGCCGGTGCGCTCACGGCCCTGCTCGCACACGGACTCGTGCTGCTGCAGGGGCGCGCGGCAGGCCAGTCCTGCCTGATCGCCACGCGCATCGAAGACGGCGCCATCCTGGTGGGCGGACGCGCCGAAACGGCGGCCGTCGTCACCTCCTTCGCCGGACGCTGAATCCGCAACGCCGCCCGTACTTACAAGGGAAATTTGGCTGTTCTCCCCTGACAAGCTGGTATACACTTTCGCGCACAATAAAGCGCCTATCCCGGGCGCATACCAGACCGCGGACATGAAACCTACCTTCCTTGCCTACGCCATCCCCGTGCTGCTGCTCGGCGCCAGCGCCACCGCGCGCGCCGATGTCGACTACCAACTGAAGATCACCAACGCCGCCCAGCACCTGGCCGAAGTGCGCGCCACCTTCCCGGCTGCCACCGGCACCACGCTGGACGTTTCGATGCCGAACTGGCGCACCGGCCGCTACAACATGCTGAACCTGGCCAACGGCGTGCGCCTGTTCAAGGCCTTCGACGCCAAGGGCGCGGCGCTGCCGGTGGAAAAGACCGACAAGGGCACCTGGCAGGTCAGGACGAAACCGGGCGACGCGGTCACCGTGCAGTACGAGCTGTATGCGAACACCCTGGGCGAGCGTACCCGTCACATCGACGACACCCACGCCTACCTGGACGCGAGCGGCGTGTTCGTCTACGCCGCGCCCTTCCGCAAGGAGAAGGTCAACGTCAAGCTGGACGTGCCGCAGGGCTGGAAGTCGCGTTCGGGCATGGACGCCGGCAACTGCGACCACTGCTTCGTCGCCGCCGACTACGACGTGCTGATCGACGCGCCGATCGAGACCGGCCTGCACGAGTTCTACACCGATAAAGTCGATGGCCGCACCATCGAACTCGCCATCTGGGGCCGCGGCAATTACGACGGCAAGCAGATGATGCTAGATCTGAAGAAGATCGTCGCCGAGACCGCGAAGCTCTACAACGGCAAGTACCCGTTCCAGCGCTACCTCTTCATCGTCCACGCGACCGACGGCGCCGGCGGCGCCACCGAGCACGCCAACTCCACCGTGATCCAGAAGCCGCGCTGGACCTTCGCGCCGCGCAAGCAATACCAGGGCTTCCTGCGCGTGGCCGCCCACGAGTTCTATCACACCTGGAACGTCAAGGCCTACCGTCCGAAGGAGATGGTCCCCTACGACTACCAGAACGAGAACTACAACCGCCTGCTGTGGGTCGCCGAAGGCCACACCTCCTATTTCGAAGAGCTGATCGTGCTGCGCGCCGGCCTGGTCAAGCGCGACGAGTTCTACGAGGAATACGCGAAACTCATCGACGACTACCAGCACCAGCCCGGCCGCTTCCAGCAAAGCGCCGCCGATTCCAGCTTCGACGAGTGGATCGCGGTCGGCGGCGAGCGCGCCCGCAACGCCTCGGTGAACATCTATTCGAAAGGCCAGCTGCTGGCCCTGATGATGGACATCGAACTGCGCCGCCAGACCGGCAGCAAAAAGGGCCTGGAAGACGTGCACCGCATCCTGTTCGAGAAGCACTCGACCGCTCAGGGCGGCTACGACGTGCCGGCCGTCCTCGCCGCGCTGCGCAGCGTGAGCGGCCAGGACTGGAGCGGCTGGTGGAGCCAGTACGTGGACGGCACCGCCGAGATCCCCTTCGGCACCCTGCTCGCCCAGGTGGGCCTGCAGAAGCTGATCGACGTGCCGAAGGACCAGGAACAGAAGACCGAATGGTGGGCCGGCTGGACCCTGCGTGATGGCAGCGACCCGGCCGTCGTCACCGTCGTCGAGCGCGACAGCCCGGCATGGAAGGCCGGCGTGGTCTCGGGCGACACCCTGCTGGCGGTGAACGGCCTGCGCGTGTCCGCCAAGGACATCGGCGACAAGATGTCGCTGTCGAAATCGGGCCCGTTCAGGGTCCACCTGTTCCGCCGCGACGAACTGGTCGAGCTGCCCATCACCCCGGTGCAGCAGCCGAAGGGCAAGGCCAAGGTCAAGGCCCTGGACAAGCCGAACGCCGCCCAGCAATCGATGAACGCCGCCTGGACCGGCGTGGCCTGGCCGAAGGAAGAAAGCAAGAAGCCTTGATTCCCTTCTGATCCACGCGAACCGCGGCCCCGGTCCTCCGGCGCCGCGGTTTTTGTTTGATGGACCGTATGAATTTTGACTATGTCATGACAATGTTGCGTTATTAATACATGACCAGCTTGGGTATATGCAAATTTGATTAATATGCAATTTTGTCCTTGGAGATGTCCGTGTTCAAACTGAGACTGTTACCGCACGCCGTGCTGCTTGCCCTGTATGGCAGCGCCCTCGCCTTCGCTCCCGCCGCCCAGGCACAGACCACGGACGCGCCCACCGCCCCGACGGCCCAGAACCAGGACCAGGTCATCCCGAGCGTGAGCGTGGTCGGCTCGCGCCGTGTCGGTAATGCCTCGTCCACCGACACCGCGGTCCCGGTCGACTTCATCCCGATGACCAAGGCCACCGAACAGGGCGGCCAGTTCGACCTGGCCCAGGTCCTGAACAACGTCTCCCCTTCCTTCAACTCGACCCGCCAGACCGGCGCGGACGGCGCCGACCTGGTCGACTCGGCCGCGCTGCGCGGCCTCGGTTCGGACCAGACCCTGGTGCTGGTGAACGGCAAGCGCCGCCACACGGTCGCCCTGGTCAACCTGTTCGGCGCGCGCAACCGCGGCAATACCGGCACCGACATGAACGCGATCCCGCTGATGGCGATCCGTAACGTGCAGGTGCTGCGCGACGGCGCCGCCGCGCAATACGGCTCGGACGCCATCGCAGGCGTGATCAACATCGAACTCAAGAAAACCCTGGGCTGCGAATCGGTGCTGGGCTACGGCCAGTACACCGAAGGCGATGGCGAGAACTGGCTGGCCTCGGCCTACTGCGGCGTGGCCGTGGGCGGCGGCGTGCTGGGCATCACCGGCGAATACTATGACCGCGGCCGCTCCAACCGCGCCGACGCCGACAGCCCGCGCATCATCGGCGACACCAAGTCGCAGAACCAGACCGTCTACCTGAACGGCGAATTCCCGGCGGGCCCGGGCAAGCTGTATTTCACCGCGGGCGCGCAGCGCCGCGACGCTTCCTCGGCCGCCTGGGCGCGCGAAGGTGTCGGTTCCGAGGACATCCCCTCGCGCAACTCGGCCGCCATGTACCCGAACGGCTTCGTCCCCTTCATCAACGGCGACGTCGACGACCGCTGGGGCACGGTGGGCTACCGCTGGCAGCTGGGCGAATGGAATGCCGACCTGTCGCAGACCTACGGCTACAACCGCCTGATGTACACTATCGCGAACACGCTCAACGCCTCGATCGCCAACCTCGACCTCACCAACGGCGGGCCGGGACGCAGCGCCAACGCTTTCGATGCGGGCGGCTTCTCCTTCCGCCAGGCCACCACCAACCTCGACTTCTCGCGCTTCTACAGCGGCATCGCGAACGGCATGAACGTGGCCTTCGGCTTCGAGCACCGCCGCGAGAACTACCAGATCTTCGCCGGCGAAACCGGCTCCTGGATCGACGCCGACGGCGTGGGCGTGGGCGGCAATGCCGGCAGCCAGGGCTTCCCGGGCTTCCAGCCGGGCGACCAGACCGACGCCGACCGCCACTCGAGCGCCGCCTACCTCGACATCGAGACCGACCTGACGGACCGCTTCAAGCTGCAGACCGCGCTGCGCCACGAGCGCTATTCGGACTTCGGCTCGACCACCACCGGCAAGCTGGCCGGCGCATATCGTATCAATCCAATGGTGCTGCTGCGCGGTTCCGCGAGCACGGGCTTCCGTGCGCCTTCGCTGCAGCAGGCCTACTTCTCCTCGACCTTCACCGACTTCGTCAACGGCCAGCCGCTCGACGTGGTGCTGGCGCCGACCGGCGGCCGGGTGGCGAACGCCGCCGGCATCCCGCAGCTGAAGGACGAACAATCGAAGAGCTTCACTTTTGGTGTCACCTTCACCCCGACGCAGGCGACCTCGATCACGGCCGACCTCTACCGCATCGACATCGACGACCGCATCGTGCTGTCGGGGCGTTTTGACGCCGACAACTACCCGGCGCTGGGAGCCACCCTGCAGCAGCTGGGCGTGGGCCAGGCGCAGTTCTTCGTGAACTCGGTCGACACCAAGACCCAGGGCCTGGACATCACCATGTCGCACCGCATGGACCTGGGCGCCGGCAAGCTGAACGCCTTCCTGGCCCTGAACTTCGGCAAGACCGAAGTCACCGGCGTGCATGCGCCCAGCAGCCTGTCCGGCTTCGAGGACGTGCTGCTGTCCGAGCGCGAGCGCCTCTTCATCGAGGAAGGCGCGCCGCGCCGCAAGGCCACGCTGGGCTTCGACCATACCATCGGCAAGCTGGAGACCGGGCTGCGCATCGTCCACTTCGGCCCGCAGACCCTCGGCACCTTCTCGGGCCCGCCGGTGCCGAACCAGCACTACAAGGCCAAGACCTCGGCCGACCTGTCCTTCACCTGGGCCTTCACCGAGAAGACCAAGTTCACGCTGGGCGGCACCAATATCTTCAACGTGAAGCCGACGGCGCAGGATCCGAACGAGACCGACAACGGCTTCAAGTACGAGAGCGTGCAGTTCGGCCTGAACGGCGCGGCCTGGTTCGCGCGCCTGTCGCACCGCTTCTGAAGCGCGGCTTCACCTCCCCGAAGGGCTCCTTGACGGAGCCCTTTTTTCATTGGCGGCGAGCGTTCCTGTCCATGGATGAGCTGCGTTATGAAAGGCACGGAATTCACCTGGTGGATGCGTATAATGCCTTGCATCGCTCATTGAAGATACGCAACGCTTTCTCCGTCCGCCTTCGTGCGGGATCGATAGGCCGCTTTATGAAGACCGCTGTCACTACTCGCATCTCCACCGGCATCGCCGGTCTCGACGACATCCTCGGCGGAGGACTGACGCCGCAACGGGTCTACCTCGTGGAGGGCTCGCCGGGCGCCGGCAAGACCACGCTCGGCCTGCAGTTCCTGCTCGACGGCGCGGCCAGGGGCGAGGCCGGCCTGTACATCACCCTGTCCGAGACGGCCGATGAACTGACCGCGGTGGCGGCCAGCCACGGCTGGTCGATCGAGGCACTGTCGGTGTTCGAACTGGCCGGCGAGACCGCGCTCGACATCGATGCCCAGCAGTCGGTGTTCCACCCTTCCGAAGTCGAGCTGGGCGAGACCACCCGCAATGTCATGAGCAAGGTCGACGAGGTCAAGCCGGTGCGCGTCGTGTTCGACAGCCTGTCGGAAATGCGCCTGCTGGCGCAGAGTCCGCTGCGCTACCGGCGCCAGATCCTCGCGCTCAAGCAGTTCTTCACGGCCCGCACCTGCACCGTGCTGCTCCTCGACGACAAGACCAGCCAGTCCGACCAGCACCTGCACTCGATCGCGCACGGCGTCATCAGCCTGGAGCAGATCGCCAAGGAATTCGGCAAGGAGCGCCGCCGCGTCAACATCATCAAGATGCGCGGCATCCGCTTCCGCGGCGGCTACCACGACTACGTCCTGAATACCGGCGGCATCACGATGTTCCCGCGCCTGGTCGCGGCCGAGCACCTGCGCGACTTCGTTCCCGCGGTGCGCGCCACCGGCGCCGACGGCATCGACACCCTGCTCGGCGGCGGCCTGGTGCGCGGCACCAACACCCTGATCGTCGGCCCTTCCGGGATCGGCAAGACCACGGTGTCGACGCGCTGCATCCTGACTGCCCTGGAACGCGGCGAGAAAGCCGCCTTCTACCTCTTCGACGAGGGCCTCGGCACCTTCTTCGCGCGCAGCCTGGCGCTCGGCATGGACCTGCGCCCCTACGCGGACAGCGGCCAGTTCGCGATCCACCACATCGACCCGGCCGAGCTGGCGCCGGGCGAGTTCGCCCAGATGCTGCGCGACGCCGTCGAAGTGCACAAGGTGGACTTCATCGTCATCGACAGCCTGAACGCCTACCTGCAGGCGATGCCGGGCGAGCAGTACCTGATCCTGCAGATGCACGAACTGCTGTCCTACCTGAACCAGCAGGGCGTCACGACCCTGCTGGTGCTGGGCCAGCACGGCATGGTGGGCGAAGTGAAGTCCGACGTCGACCTGAGCTACCTGAGCGACAGCACGCTCCTGATGCGTTTCTTCGAATCGAACGGACGCCTGCGCCGCGCCATCACGGTCATCAAGAGCCGCGCGGCCGAGCATGCGCTCACCATCCACGAGCTGCAGCTGGGCCGCGACGGCATCCGCATCGGCGACGCGCTGGAAGGCTTCGACGGCGTGCTCAGCGGCCTGCCCAGCTACCGCGGCTCCACGCCCATGATGGCAACCGCACCGGATGCAGCCAGCTAGCCGGCACGACGAGCGGGTCCTGATCCTCGCGCCGCGCGGGCGCGACGCCGAAGTCATGTGCTCGGTCCTGGCGAAGGACGTCGCCACCTGTGCGGTGGTGCCCGATTTCGCCGCCCTCACCGCCGCCATCGAGGAGGGCGCCGGCACCGCCATCGTCGCCGAAGAGGCGCTGCACGGGGTCGACGCGGCTCCCCTGCATGCCTGGCTGGCGCGCCAGGAACCCTGGTCCGATTTCCCCTTCGTGATCCTGCTGGCCCGCCAGATCGGCCTGCCGGCCGACGGCGCGCGCGCCCGCCTCGACCAGCTGGGCAACATCATCCTGCTGGAGCGTCCGCTCAATGCCCAGACCCTGCGCAGCGCCGCCAGCTCCGCGCTGCGGGCGCGCCGCCGCCAGTACCAGGCGCGCGACCTGCTGGCCGAACGTGAAGCCAGCGCTGCCAGCCTGCGCCAGAGCCGGCAAGACCTGCTCAGCCTCAACGAAACCCTGGAGTCGCGCATCGAGGAACGCACCCGGGCGCTGGCCCAGGCCAACGACCGCCTGATGAACGAAGTCATCGAGCGCGAGCGGGTGCAGCAGGCCATGGTCCAGTTGCAGAAGATGGAGGCGATCGGCCGCCTCACCGGCGGCATTGCCCACGATTTCAACAATCTCCTCAATGTGGTCCAGGGCAGCATGGACCTGATCCTGCTGCTCTCGAAAGACGAGGTGGCGCGCCAGCGAGCCGAGATCGCGCGGCGCGCCTGCCAGCGCGGCGGCAAGCTCACGGGCCAACTGCTGGCCTTCGCGCGCAACCAGAATCTCGACCTGCGCCAGACCGGGCTCCCGGCCCTGTTCGACGGCGTGCGCGAACTGGTGGTCACCTCGGTGGGTTCGGCGATCCGCCTGCGTTTCGATATCGAGGCGGATTGCCCGAGCGTGCTGGCCGACGCCAACCAGATGGAGATGGCCCTGCTCAACCTGGCCATCAATGCGCGCGACGCCATGGACGGCGGCGGCGACCTGAGCTTCCACGCCGGCCCGGCCCAGGCGCCCCCCGGCCTGCTGCCGGCGGGCGACTATGTCCGCATCGCGGTCACCGACAGCGGCCCCGGCATGACACCGGAGCTGGTCGCCAAGGTCTTCGAACCCTTCTTCACCACCAAGGCGGTCGGCAAGGGCACCGGCCTCGGCCTGAGCCAGGTGTACGGCATGGCGCGCCAGTCGGGCGGCGCCGCGCGCATCCTGAGCGAACCGGGTTTTGGCACCACCGTCGAGATCTGGCTGCGCGCCTGGGACGGCAGGCCAGCGGACACCCAGGCCGAGGATGCGCCGGCCGCCCTTCCCCATCCGCGCGGCCGCGCCAGCATCCTGGTGGTCGAAGACGATGCCATCGTGCGCGAGTCGATGGTCTCCTCGCTCGAAGCCTTCGGGCACACCGTGGCCCAGGCATCGGACGGCGAGGCCGGCCTGCGCGCGCTGGCCGAGCTGCGGCCCGACCTGGTCATCACCGACTACCTGATGCCCGGCATCACGGGCGCGGAACTCATGCGGCAGGCGCGTGCGATCTACCCCGGCATCCCGATGATCATCGCCACCGGCTATGCCGACATGCACGCGATCGACCAGGTGCTCGGCAGCGACATCCTGCTGCGCAAGCCTTTCCAGCTGGCCGAACTGGCGGCCAGCGTCGAGCGGGCGCTCGACCGCGGCCACTGACGATGGCGGACGCCGCCGAAATCGACTTCGTGCCACACTCGTCGCAAAGCAGTCGCATGCAACGAGGAGTCAATCATGAGCAATGAACAGAAGGCCCAGGACCAGCAGGCGCAACAGGGCCAGCAGCAGGATCAGGCACAGGGCCAGCAACAGGGCAATGAAGCGAAGGCGCCGGACGTGGACGGCCTGAAGAACAAGAAACCGGAAGAGCTGACGCCGGACGAATTGCGGCTGATGGCAGACACCATGCCGGGCGAAGGACCGGGTGACTGATGTTCCTGTTCTTCTCGAATAAGCTGGGCTGCCTGGGTTCGATCCTGGTGTCGGTCGTGCTGACCTTGCTGGTGCTGCTGCTGTTCGGGGTGTTCTAGGGCGCTTCAGGGAGCGGGGGCGCGCACCGGCTGGCCGGCTTTCATGACGAAGACCACCCGGTTCAGGGCCTCCAGCTCCACCATCGGGTCGCCCTGCACCGCGATGATGTCGGCGTGGGCGCCGGCATTGAGCACGCCCAGGCCGGGCACGCCGAGCAGGCGCGCGCTGTTGATGGTGGCGGCCTGCAGGATGTCGCGTGGCGCCAGCCCCGCCTCAACCCAGGCCAGCAAGGCGCGCCGGGCGGCGTCGCCGCGTTGCGGCTGCGCGCTGGCGTCGGAACCTGCGGCGAGCGTCACCCCGGCGGCTTGGGCCTGTCGAAGGCGCTCGCCGAAGGGCTGGAGCGGCACCATGGGCACCGACTCCTGGCGCATCCTGTGCAGTGTCTCGCTTGACGCGGCTTCGCCATGCTCGATGGCGTCGACGCCGGCTTCGAGCGCGCGTGCGATCGCCGCGTCGCTCGTGGCATAGGCCGTCACTTTCAACTTTGCCGCATGGGCCTCGCCCACCGCCGCCTGCATTTCCTCGAGCGACATCGTGGCGTCATCCACGCCGTTGGCGTCGATGCGGATCAGGTCGACGCCCTGCCGGGCATGTTCGCGCACCGCGGCGCGCGCGTCATCCGCCCCGCGCACGACGCGTTCGTCGCCGCCCGCAGCACCTGGCGCCAGCGAGGGACCGGAAACGAACAGCCGCGGACCGGGCACGCTGCCCTCCTCGATCGCCCGCTTGAGCGCCACGTCGGCGTAGCGTCCCGCCTTGCCGAGATTGCGCACGCTCGTGTAGCCGGCCTCGAGATAGCTGCGCGCATGCCCCGCGCCGCGCAGGGCGCGCAGCGTCTCGCCCACTGCGGCTGGGGGTGCGGAAGCGTCCACCAGCAGGTGGGCGTGGGACTCGATCAGTCCGGGCAGCACCGTGTAGGCCCGCAGGTCGATGCGCCGCGTACCCGGGGGAACGGCGATCGCCGAGCCGATCTCGGCGATCCTGCCGTCCTGCACCAGGATCAGTCGCGGACCCAGCATGCGCCCGCCCTCGCTGTCGAAGACGCGTCCCGCGTAGATGAGCGTCGGCTGCGCCACAGCTACCTTAGCGGACAGCAGCGCCCCCATGAGCGCGGCCAGCGGCAGCAGCGCCTTACAGCGCGCGCGCATGGACCAGCACCTCGTCGATCCTGCCTTCGGCCACGGCCTGCGCCGGCGACTTGCCGCCCAGCGCCGCCAGCGGCGCTTCCATCCAGCTGCTCGCAGCCTCATCGCTCTTCAAGGCGCCGCGCGCCGTGTGCATGACGGTGTAGTAGGCCTGCGCCTTCTTCGACTGCTGGCCGAACCTGGCCTGCAGCGCGGCGAAAGCGTCAGGCGTGACGCGGTCTTCCTCGGCCATGGCGCGCGCTCCTTACTTGGTGACCATCAGGAGCGAACGCTTGCCGCCCTTGAAGGTGTACAGGGTGATGGTGCCGTCCTTGATGTCGCCGCGCGCATCGAAAGCGATCGGGCCGGTCACGCCCTTGTGCTGGATCTTCGCCAGCACCGGCAGGTATTTCGCCGGCTGCCAGGAACCGGCCTTGACCATCGCCTCGGCCATCGTCATCACGGCGTCGTAGGCGTAAGGCGCATTGATCTGCACGTCGATACCAAAGCGCTTCCTGTAGTCGGCGCGGAATTTATCCAGCGCGGCGCGCGCTTCGCCCAGCACCCCGCCCGCTTCCGCGCACACGACCTGGCCATCCGCCATGGTGCCGCCGGAGAGCTTGTGGATCTCGTCCGAGCAGATGCCGTCGCCCCCGATCATGCGCACGTTCATGCCGAGCTGCTTCATCTGGCGCAGCATCGGGCCGGCGGTGGCGCTCATGCCCCCAAAAAAGACCAGGTCCGGCTTCGATGCGCGAATGCGCGTGATGATGGCGGAAAAATCGGTTGCCTTGTCGTGGGTGAACTCCTTGGCCACCACCGTCCCGCCCTGCTTCTGCAGGCTGCGCGAGAACTCGACCGCCAGGCCCTGGCCGTAGGCGGTACGGTCGTCCACGACGGCGACGCGGCGCGCCTTCATCTCGCCCACGGCGTGGCGGCCCAGCGCCTGGCCGAGCTGGATGTCGTTGGCCACCACGCGGAAGGTGGTGTTGAAGCCCTGCTGGGTGTACTTCGGACCGGTGGTCGAGGGCGAGATCTGCGGGATGCCGGCCGTGTGGTAGATCTTGGAGGCCGGGATCGTGGTGCCCGAGGTCTCGTGGCCCACCATGCCGTGGATCTTCGCGTCGGCCAGCTTCTGCGCCACGGTGGTCGCCTGCTTCGGGTCGCCGCCGTCGTCTTCCGCCATCAGCTGGAAGCTCACCTTCTTGCCGCCGATCGTCACGCCCTTCGCATTGAGCGCCTCGATCGCCATGCGGGCGCCGTTCTCGGTGTCCTTGCCGAAGTAGGCCACCGGGCCCGTCACGGCGGCCGCATGGCCGATCTTCACCACTTCCTGGGCGGTGGCCGCACCGGCCACCGCCAAGGTTAACAATACTGCGGCCAACACGGCTGCTTGCTTCTTCATCGCTTCCTCGTCAATTCTGAATGTTCCACGTCAGTCTCGCGCCAAACGGCCCATTTTACATTCAGAGCAACCGCGCTGCAGGACGAAGCGGCCCAATCGTCACAACGACTGTTCCCACACCAGGCGCACGGTCGGACGAACCAGGTACAGGCTGGTGCGCGCCAGCGGAGCCGCGCCCTCGTGGACGAGGCGTTCCCGGTAGCTGCGCTGCCCCAGGTTGGACAGGGCCAGGCGCAGCCGCGCCTGGGTGTCGAACTTCCAGAGTGCGTACAGGTCGAGCTGGCGGCGCGGGGCGTCGAGGCTGAAGACCGGGCTGCCGGCGCGGCTGGCGACCGTGCCGCGGTAGCTGAAGGTGCCGCCGGCCTCCAGGCGGCTGGAAGGCGTGCTGAAGTCCAGCCCGAGGTTGCCGCTCCATGCCGGCTGGTCCTCGATGCGGTTGTCCGGGCCCGGCACGCTGTCCAGGCGCGACCAGTTGCGCGCCAGGTTGACGCGCGCCGCCAGCGACCCGCGCGTGATGCGGCCTTCGAGTTCGAGGCCGCGCGCGGTCGCGCCGCCGTGGTTGTCCGGCGTGGCGGTCCACGCGCCGCCCTGCAGGGCGATGCGGGTCAGGATGATGTCGCGGATGCGCTTGTGGTAGGCGCTGACGCTGACCATGTCCGCCTTGCCGAAATAGCGCTCCCAGGCCAGGTCCACGCTCGTCGCAAGTTCGGGCCGCAAGTCCGGATTGCCCTGCAGGTCCGGGTTGGTGGCGCTGTTGTTGTTGTCGACCGTGTAGCGGCGCGGCATGAGCTGGACGATGTTCGGCGCCTTGTACGTGCGGCCGAGGGCGAGACGGAACTGGTCGCGCGGCCCGGTCGCACCCTCCTTTTGCTGCGGCTTGAAGAGCAGCTGGAAGACCGGGCTCCAGGCGCCCGCATCGACGTCGACCGGGGCCGCCGCGTTGCCCTGGCCCGTCGTGCGAAGGTCTTCGCGGCGCAGGCCGAGGTAGGCCGACCAGTCGGCGCCCATGTCCCATTCGTCCTGGACGAAGAGGGCGCTCCTGTCGACTTCGGCGAAGTAGTCCTCGTCGCTGGTGTAGAACTGGCTGCCTTCGGCATCCAGGTGCCGTTCGCGCCGGTACTCGCTGCGGTCCTTGCGCCCGAACTCCCAGCCGGCGGCCAGGGAGTGACTGCCCCACAGCGGCTGGCGCCAGCTGCCGCTGAAGGTCCACTCGCGCTCGACGGGGCCGGAGGCGACGAGATGGGATGCGCGCAGCCGGTCCTGGCCGTCCATGCCGTGGAACACGAAATCGGCCTCGCGCCGCATGTGGAAGCCCGCCAGCTTGGTGTTCAGGCGCGCGCCGCCCGCGAACTTGCGGGTCCAGGCCAGATCGGCGTAGAGGTGCAGCGGGCGCGTCTCGAAACGCTGCCAGTTATGCGGGAATGCCGTCGGCGCGCCCACCTCGAGCGTTTCGCTTTCGCGCTTGACGTTGTGGATGTGACGCCGGCGCACATAGCTTTGCGAAGTGATGCTGTCGGCGGCGCTGGGCTGCCAGGAAAGACGCGGCGCCAGTTCCGCGACATCCTCGACCAGGTGATCGGTCCAATCCGTATGGCGCAGCAAGGCCGGCGCCGTTCCCTCCTCGGTGCTGCGGGCGGCGATCGGGTTCACGTTGCGCTTGAGCGTCGCCGCCAGGGTATAGGCGAGCGCACCGCGCTTGCCGCTGTGCTGGGCCAGCAGCTGGGGCGCCGCGTGCCCGCGCAGGAAGGCGCTGCCGGCCTTGATCTCGTTGGCGGGTGCGCCTTTGGCCGGCCCCGCGCGGCGCATGATCACATTGATCGAACCCGCCACCGCCTGGCTGCTGGTCTCCGCCGTGGCGGCGCGCTGGATCTCGATGCGCTCGATGAGATCGGGGCTGATCGACTCCAGCGAAAAGCCGCTGGGCGCCGGCAGGCCATTGAGCAGGATGGCGACGTAGCCGTTGCCGAGGCCGCGCATGCGGACCTGGGCGTCCTTGCCGGGACTGGCGTCGACGGTGACGCCGGGCTGGCGTTTCAACACGTCGGCAAGGCTGGCGTCGCCCTGGCGCAGGAGTTCCTCGCGTCCGACGACGATGGCGGTGGTGGTGGATTGCGCACGCTGCTGCTGTTCGTTGGTCGTCGCCGCGCTGACGACGACCTGCTGCATGGGTTCGACGGCGGTCTGGGCGCAGGCGCTGGAGTGGGCAACGAGCAGCAGCGCGCAGGCAGAGGCGGTTCGGGTGATTCGCATGTGTGATGACGCCCTATTCTCAATGGTTGAGCCCATTGTGCGTACAGGGAGACGCTGCGCCACCGGCTGTGTGACGAATCGGCGTTTCCGTGGGATGACGCTTCCTGCCGCCAGGGCTGGGGGCACGACCGCACTGCTATACTTTTCCGATGACGTCCTTCGCCCACCGCATACCGCCCTCCCTCAGGATCGCCGTCACCGTGCTTTGCCTGTGGACGGCGATCAGCGTGCTGGGGGCGCTCCAGACCTACAGCGACAACCTGCGCGCCGGCGCCGACAGCCACTATCCGGCGCTATTGCAGACCTGGTTCGTCGAATACGCGGTGCCCCTGATCGTCCTGAGCTGGTCCCTGAGCATGACGCTGACGCGCTGGCCTGCCCTGCTCGACCGGCCGCGCAACGTGGTGTTCCTGTTCGCCGCGCTGGTGCTGGTGTTCCAGCCCTTGCAATGGACCTGGATGGCCTGGCAGCGCGACTACCTCGACATCGCCAGCCTCGAAGACGCGCGCCGGCTCCTGATGAAGATGCTGCTGGTGGGCTGGTTCTCGACCACGGGCACCTTCGCGGCCGTCCTCGCCTGGTTCTATTCGCGCCGGGCGAAGGAACGCGAACTGGCCTGGCAGCGCTCGCAGACCGATATGCTCAACCTGCGACTGGCGCTCGAGGAACAGCGCATGCTGGCCCTGCGCGGCCAGCTCGAGCCGCACTTCCTCTTCAATGCCCTGAACGCGATCAGCGCCCTGGTGCGCAGCGACGACAAGCAGCTGGCGCTGCACGGCATCACGCTCCTGAGCGAGCTGCTGCGCTATGTGCTCTCCGCCAGCGTGCGCAACACGGCCACCCTGGCCGAGGAACTGCGCTTCGTGCAGGACTACCTGGACCTGCAGCGCCTGCGCTACGGCGAGCGCCTGCAGGTGCATGTGGATGATGCGGAAGACCTGGCCGGCGTCGCCTGCCCGCCGCTGCTGCTGCAGCCCCTGGTCGAGAACGCGCTGCGCCACGACCTCGAATGCTGCGAGGACTCTAGCGACATCCGCCTCTCCTTCGTCCGCGAAGATGGCGCCATGCTGGTGCGCGTCTCCAATCCGGCGCGGCGCGGGGTCAAGGCCAATCCGGGCGCCGGGCTGGGCATTCCCAACACCCGGGACCGCCTGCGGCTCATGCACGCCGAAGCGCGGCTGCGCACGCAGCTGGAGGGAGAGCGCTTCGTGGCCGAGATCCGCCTGCCGCTGGCCGAATGAATACCATCCATACCATCCGCTACCTGATCGTCGACGACGAGATGCCGGGCCGGGTCAACCTGCGCCTGGCGATGGCGGCCCATGCGCCCTGGCAGCTCGCCGCGGAATGCGGCGGGGCCGCCTCCGCCCGCGCCGCCCTGGAGCAGCAGCCGGTGGACGTGGTCTTCCTCGACATCCGCATGCCGGGACAGTCGGGCCTCGAACTGGCGCGCGACATCAGCCGCCTGCCGGAGCCGCCCCTGGTCATTTTCGTGACCGCCTACAGCGAGCACGCCATCGAGGCCTTCGATGTACACGCCCTCGACTACCTGCTCAAGCCCATCGATGACGCACGCCTGGCCCAGGCCGTCGAGCGCGCGGCCGCGATGCTGGGCCAGCGCGAAGCCTATGGCGCGGCGCTGCGCCGCTACGTGGAGGCGGGCGAAGCTGGCCGGCCGCTCGACACCATCAGCGTGCGCTCGGTCGGCCGCATCGAGCAGGTCAAGGTGAGCGACATCCTGCGCATCGAATCGGCGGGGAATTACGTCGAGCTGCACCTGGCCGGGCGCACGGTGCTGCACCGGATGACGATCAGCCGCCTGGAAGGCCTGCTGCCGCCGGGCGAATTCCTGCGCGTGCATCGGGGAACCATCGTGCGGCGCGCGCAGATCGCCAGCCTGGAAAGTGGCGGCGACGGCAGTTATGCCTTGACGCTGCGCGGCGGCGGCACGGTGGCGGTCAGCGAGCGCTACGTGGCCGCCCTGAAGCTGGCGCTATAGGCTGGACAGCCCGCGTGACAATTGGATAGAATTCGGCGCCGCGAACTCTTGTATGCTCGCCGGCTGACCAAAAAGAGAGAGGGCCGGCGCCGCCGGGTAGCCCTCCAATATCCGGAGACCACCATCAGAACCCCGTCGATCCGACGCGCCCAGGGCGCGTCGCTGGCCGCCATTGTCCTCGCAGGCGCGGCCGCCGCAGTCCAGGCCCAGCCCCAGTCGCCCCGCTACGCCGCCCCCATTTGCCAGACAGGGGGCAAGTCAGGCTCGCCGAAACAGGCTTGCGCGAATGCGCAGCGCCTGGAAGTCGCCGCGGTCCGGCGCCGCAAGCCGGACCTCGCCACCCAGCGCGAATGCCGCATGCTGGGGTCGGCCATCCTCGAATCGGAACAGGCGGAACGCCGCGCCCGCGCGGCGATGATGGAATCGATCCAGCAGGACCTCTTCATCCTGCGCAAGCGTTTCCGCAAGCTGGGCTGCTAGACGGCGGAAGCGGGAAGCCGGAAGGTGACGGTGGCGGCCAGGCCGCCCAGGCGCGCCGACTGGCCCAGGGCCAGGCTGGCGCCGTGCCGCTCCGCGATGGCCTTGATGATGGCCAGCCCCAGCCCGCTGCCGGCGGCCTCGCTGCCGGCCACGCGGTAGAAGCGGTCGAACACGCGCTCGCGTTCTTCCGCCGGGATGCCGGGGCCGCTGTCCTCGACCGTGACCGTGACCTGCGCCGCGCCATCCACCACTTCGTTCCTCACCGAGATGTCGGCGGTGCCGCCGCTCGGCGTGTACTTGATCGCGTTGTCCACCAGGTTGCGCAGCAGGATCTGCAGCGCGTCCGGCTGCCCTTCCACCTGGGCCGCATCGGCCTGCTGGACGCCCACGTCGACGCCTTTGGCGGCCGCCACGCCGGCGAGGTCGGCGACGGTGCGGCGCGCCAGTTCCGCCAGCTCCACCGGACGGGTGGCCGCGCCGCCCGCGGCCGTCGCTTCCTGGCGCGCCAGCACCAGGAGCTGCTCGACCAGGCGGGTGGCGCGGTCGATGCCGGCGGTCAGGCGCGAGACGGCCAGCTTGCGCGCCTCAGGCGATTCGGCGCGGTCCAGGCTCTGGGCCTGCAGGCGCAGGGCGGCCAGCGGCGTGCGCAACTCGTGCGCCGCATCGGCGACGAAGGTCTGCTGGGCGTCGAAGGCGGTCTTCACGCGCCCGAACAGCAGGTTCAGTTCCTGCACCAGCGGACGCACCTCGTCGGGCAGGCCGTTGTCGGATACGGGAGACAGGTCGTCCGCCTGGCGCGAGGCGACCTGCGAGCGCACCCGCGCGACCGGCTCCAGCGAGCCGCTCACGACCCACCACACGACCAGCATCAGGATCGGCATCATGACGGCGATGGGACCGAGCGTGCGCAGGGCCAGATTGCCTGCCATGTTACGGCGCACGGCCAGGTCCTGGGCCACCTGCACGGTCTGGTTCGCGGTCTGGATCGAGAACACGCGGTAGGTGGTGCCGTTCGACTTCACGTTGGAAAAGCCCAGCACGGCGCGCTGCGGCAGCTTGGCGCGCGAGACGCTGTGGAAGACCTGCACCCCGTCGGGGGACCACATCTGCACCACCATGTCGTCGTTGTCGCCACCCGCTGCCTGGGCCCCGCTCTCGGCGGCCTGGGCGGCGATGCGCTGCTGCGCCTCGGTGTTCGACAGCGGCGTGCCCGAGCGCAGCGAGAGCGCCATCTGCTGCATGTGGTAGTCGAAGATCTGGTCGGCGTCGTGCAGCGCCGTGCGATAGGCGATCGAGGCCTGCGCCAGCGCGGCGATGGTGATCGCCGCCAGCAAATACCACAACAGCCGGCCGCGCAGCGAGTGCGTGACCCTGGACTTCAGTTTCATGCCTTCGGCACCATGTAGCCGACGCCGCGCACGTTCTGGATCAGGTCACTGCCCAGCTTCTTGCGCAGGCCGTGGATGTAGACTTCGACCGCGTTGCTCGAGACTTCGTCGCGCCAGCTGTACAGCTTTTCTTCCAGCTGGGCGCGCGAGAGCACCGCGCCGGGACGCGCCACCAGTGCTTCCAGCACGGCCCATTCGCGTGCCGACAGGGCGACAGGTGCGCCGTCGACCAGGGTCTCGCGGGTGGCAGGATTGATGGAGATGTTCTTGTACTCGAAGACGGGTTCGGCGCGCCCGGCGGCGCGGCGCAGCAGCGCGCGGATGCGCGCCAGCAGTTCGTCGAGGTCGTAGGGTTTGAGGACGTAGTCGTCGGCGCCGGCATCCAGCCCGGCGATGCGCTGGGCCACCGAGTCGCGCGCGGTGGCGACCAGCACCGGCGTGCGGTCCTTGCGCGAGCGCATCGAGCGCAGCACGTCGAGCCCGTCCTTGCGCGGCAGCCCAAGGTCGAGCAGGACCAGGTCGTAGTTCTGGTTCTGCATCAGGGCCGTGTCGGCCATTTCGCCGTCCTTGACCCAGTCGACGGCGTAGTGCTCGGCCCTTAGCAGGTCGAGCACTACTTCGCCGATCATCGTATCGTCTTCCACCAGCAGTAGCCGCATGAATTCCCCGTTCTTGAAACCGTACTAGCGGCGGACGCTACGCTTCCTCAACCGATCCGCACAGGAATGAAGATTTTGTCACTCCCGCGCTGAATCAGCAAGGCCACCGACTTGCTGGCCTTCGCCACCACGTCGCGGACCTGGCCGACCGTGTTCACCGGACGGCCGTTAACCGAAATAAGTACATCGCCCGGCTCGATACCGGCGATCGCTGCCGCGCCCGAGGCATCCTCGATCACGAGGCCGCTGGCGATGCCGCTCTGGCGGCGCTCGATGGGCTCGAGCGGACGCAGGGCCAGGCCCAGCCTGGCGCTGTTGTCCTGGGTCGAGGCCAGCTCTTCCTGCGGCGCGCGCCTGCCCTTCTCGTTGGCGTCGCCCAGCGTTGCATCGATGCGCACCAGCTTGCCGTCGCGCAGAACGTCGAGCGCGACCTTTTCGCCCGGCCTGGACAGCGCGATATTGCTCGACAGGTCGACCGAGGACACGATGGGCTGGCCATTGATGCGGCGGATGATGTCACCCGTCCTCAGGCCGGCGCGCTCGGCCGGGCCACCGCGCTCGACATTCGCGACCAGGGCGCCGTCCAGCGAATCGAGGCCGAAGGAGTCGACAAAGTCCTGGTCGATCGGCTGCACGCTCACACCCAGCTTGGCATGCTGCACCTTGCCGGTGGCCACGATCTGGTCCTTGACCTTGACCGCGACGTCGATCGGGATCGAGAAGGCCAGGCCCTGGTAGCCGCCGGTCTGGCTGTAGATCTGCGAGTTGATGCCCACCACTTCGCCGCGGGTATTGAACAGCGGGCCGCCCGAGTTACCCGGGTTGATCGCCACGTCGGTCTGGATGAAGGGCACCTGGCCGTCCGACAGGTCGCGGCCGGTGGCGCTCACCACGCCGGCGGTGACGGTGCTCTCGAGGCCATAGGGCGAGCCGATGGCCAGCACCCACTCGCCCGGCGACAGGTTGCGCGATTTACCCAGTGGCGCGACCGGCAGGTTTTTCGCATCGATCTTCAGCACGGCCACGTCGGTGCGCGTGTCGGAGCCCAGGACCTTGGCGCGGAATTCGCGGCGGTCCTGCAGCTTGACGGTGACTTCGTCGGCGCCTTGCACGACGTGGGCGTTGGTCAGGATGACGCCGTCCGGGCTTACGATGAAGCCCGATCCGGCGCCGGAAACGGGAGCTTCCCGACCACCGCCGCCGTAGCGCGGATCCTGGAACTGTCGGAAGAACTCATAAAGGGGATGGCCTGGGGGCAAGCGCGGCACGTTGCCGCGGTTGGCGGTCTTCAAGCCGCCGACGACGCGAATGTTCACCACCGCCTTGCCGTTGGTGGCGGCGATGCGGGTGAAATCAGGAAGGGTCACCGTGGCCGCCGGGGCGGGCGCAACGCTGGGGGCGGGCGCCGCGCTGGCTGCGGGCGCAGGAGCTGCGGCTGCCGCGGCTGCGGTTTCGGCCGCGACGTTGTTGTGGTTGACTGCAAGCGCACCCACCGCTCCGCCGACGACGCCCGCGGCACACAAGGCCAGCGTGAGGCGTTTGGCAGTGATGGCAGTGACGGCACCTTGGTTAGGCATATTGTGCTCCTGATGAAAATGGTTGACCGATGATGGTGTCTATCGATGGAAGTAGTTTCCCAAAGCTGGCTTAGAACATGCTTAAGCTGGCAACTTCGGTGGCTTAGGCTGCTCTTAAACTCACCTGCCTTTCGTAGGGTGGGCGGCTATGCCGCCCACGCGGTGATACGTGACTTGTGATACGCCGCGACGGTTCCAGCGGTAGTTGACCGCGTGGGCGTTCGTAATTCCGGGCATTGCCCGAAATTACCCCGCCCACCCTACGTATAGAAAACGCTGTCCGATCGTCAAAAAGGGCGCCACCAGGGCGCCCTCTTTCAAGCTGCTACTGCTACCTTATGCGGCGCGCTGTTCCAGCGTCTGCACGTTGCCGGTATTGCCGTTCGCGTCGCCGATGGCGATCTTGCGCGGCTTGAAGGCTTCGGGCACTTCGCGCACCAGTTCGATGGTCAGCATGCCGTTATCGAAGGAAGCGCTGGTGACCTTCACGTGGTTGGCCAGCTGGAAGCGCTGTTCGAAGTCGCGGGCTGCGATGCCACGGTGCAGGAAGGTGCGCTGGGTTTCGTCCTTCTGCTTGCGGCCGGTGACGTGCAGGGTGTCGCGCTCGGTCACGATTTCCACCTCATCGCGGGTGAAGCCGGCGAGGGCCATCACGATGCGGTAATTGTCTTCGCTCACCAGTTCGATGTTGTACGGCGGGTAGCTCGGCTCGCCACGCTGCTCGAGCAGGCTGGCCAGGCGATCGAAACCGATGGCGGAACGGTACAGGGGAGTCAGGTCAAAAGTACGCATGGTATATATCCTCGTAAAAGTTAAGCGATATGTTGCCGGACCTCATCGTGAGCATCCGGTGAGTCCAATCTAATACCCGGTCAATGGATTTTCAAGGCATACGAAATATGGATTTTCAGGCCGCTTTGCAAATTTTGTTTGCATTCATGCTTAAGTCCGATTTGTAGCCTCGTGAGTACCTGCTAGGCTCTCCAGCCCCGTTTTGAATCGAAAGCACACCATGAAGACCATCGGCCTGATCGGCGGCATGAGCTGGGAATCGACCATTCCCTACTACCGCACCATCAACGAAACCGTCCGCGCCCTGCGCGGCGGCCTGCACTCGGCGAAGATCGTGATGGTCAGCGTGGACTTCGACGAGATCGAGCGCCTGCAGCGCCTGGGCGACTGGGACACGGCAGGCAGCCTGCTGGGCGACTGCGGCCGCAGGCTGGCGCTGGCGGGCGCCGACTTCCTGGTGCTGTGCACGAACACCATGCACAAGGTGGCGCCCGCGATCGAGGCGCTGGCTGGCATCCCGCTCCTGCACATCGCCGACCCGACGGCGCAGGAAGTCCATGCCGCCGGCTTGCGGACCGTGGGCCTGCTGGGCACGCGCTTCACGATGGAGCAGGATTTCTACCGCGCGCGCCTGGAGCAGCAGCATGGCCTGCGGGTCGTGGTGCCGGCGGAAGCGGGCCGCGAGCTGATACACCGCGTGATCTACGAGGAGCTGTGCCAGGGGCAGGTCGTGGATGCCTCGCGAGACGGCTACCGCGCCGTCATCAGGCAGCTGGTCGATGCCGGCGCCGAAGCGATCATCTTCGGCTGCACCGAGATCGGCCTGCTGGTCCAGCAGGCCGACAGCCCGGTGCCGGTCTTCGACACCACCGCACTGCACGCGCGCAAGGCGGCCGAATTTGCTTTAATGTGACGGTCCCTGCACCTTGACCGTCCCCGCATGTTTTCGATCGTCCTGAATATCGTCGGTTCGCTGTTCCATCTTTACGTCGCCGCCCGCCTGTACGCCCTCGCCCCAGTCAAGAGCCGCATTCCGGCGCGCGCCTGGTGGATCGGCGCCCTCCTGCTCTGGTTCGTCTACATCGCCGGCGTGCACGTGGGCGACGCGGCGCTCGACTGGCGCTGGTGGCCGGGGCAGTTCGCCGTCACCTGGCTCGGCATCACCTTCCTGATGTCGATGTGCCTGCTGGCGGCCGACCTGCTGAGCGGCTTCGGTTTCTGGTGGCGCGCCCATACGCAGGCCATCCGTCTGGGGGGCGCCATCGCCGGCGTGCTGCTCGCCGCTTTCGCGCTGTTCCAGGGCATGCGCGCACCCGCCATCGTCGAACAGGAAGTCGTGATGCGCGACCTGCCGCCGGCACTGGACGGCACCGTCATCGCCGCCGTCAGCGACATTCACCTGGGCGCCCAGCGCCGCTCGGCATGGATGGCCGCGCGCGTCGAACAGATCAACGCCTTGCAGCCGGCGGCCGTGCTGCTGGTGGGCGACCTGGTGGAAGACGAACCGATCGGCGAGCCGCAACTGGCCGGCGTGCTGCGCGGCCTGCGCGCGCCGCTGGGCGTGTGGGCGGTGACGGGCAACCACGAGTTCTACGGCGACGCCGAGGCCACGGTGTCCGAATTCGCCGAGGGCGGCGTGCGCTGGCTGCGCGACCGCCAGGTGGAAATCGCCCCGGGCCTGGTGCTGGCCGGGATCGAGGACATCGGCGCCACCATGCGCCGCGGCGGCACCCTCACCACCGGCCTGGCCGGCACCTTGCCCACGCAAGAGGGCAAGGCGACCATCCTGATGTCGCACATCCCCGCCACCGCCGTCGTCGATGAAGCGAGCCGGCGCGGCGTGGACCTGATGCTGTCCGGGCACACCCACGGCGGCCAGATCTGGCCCTTCAGCTATGCCGTCGAGCGGCGCTTCCCGAAGTACGCGGGGGCCTACGACGTCGGGGGCATGATGCTGTACGTGACGCGCGGCGCCGGCAGCTGGGGCCCGCGCATGCGCCTGTGGAAGCCGGGCGAGATCATCAAGCTGACTCTGCGCGCGCCGGGTGGAACATCATGAGCACATTCAAACGCGCCCTCTTCATCTGCACCCAAAACCGGCTGCGCAGCCCGACCGCGGAACAGGTCTTCTCCACCTGGCCCGGTGTCGATACCGACTCCGCGGGCCTGGGCAACGACGCCGACGTGGCGCTGTCGACCGAGCAGATCGACTGGGCCACGATCATCTTCGTGATGGAGAAGGCGCACCGCAACCGCCTGTCCAGGCGCTTTCGCCAGCACCTGAACGGCAAGCGGGTAGTCTGCCTCGACATCCCGGACGACTACGCGTACATGCAGCCCGAACTGGTCAGGCTTGGAAGCAAAGGTTGGTCCGTTCTTGCGTTGACCCTTGCGTCGATCATGGCGCCTTCGGCCGTGCCGTAGGGTGGGCAATCCTTGGCCCACGCGTTCAAGCGGCAGCGGCGTCGCCCGCTTGCATCCGTGAGTTGAACGCGTGGGCGGAGGACTCGCGGGGCCGCCCAGGCCCACCCTTGTATCTTGTTCTCATTGGTGGTTAGCTACTGCCAATTGAGGTGAAGACCAGCTTGTGCCCACCCTGAAGGCTCGACCTTGGAAGGTAGATCAAGCCCTTCAC
>JBFLVV010000058.1:0-34588 GCA_040758275.1 Pseudomonadota bacterium | reverse complement strand
AATAGACGAACACTCAACGCTGAGCTCGTGTCCAAATGTCAGACCTGACCCCGACGGTGCGTGACCCCGACGGTGCGGCTTTGAAAGGTCTGCGGGCGTAGGATTAGCCGCGGCAGACCAAGCCGAAGCGCGTGGCCTCGCAGCCGCGCTTGATGCAGGCCGTCGCGTGGTAGCCGGCGGCACGGCACAGGCGCAGGGTTTCGGCCAGGGCGCCGGTGGCGGCCGGCTGTGAGGGAGCCGGATCCTGTGGCGTCGCCGGGCGCGCCAGGCTTTCCTGGCGGCTGCGCTGGGCGTCGGCCAGGGCCCGCGCCAGCACCCGCTCCGAGGGCGCCTTCGGCTTTGCCGTTTTCTTGACGACGGGCTTGTCGCGTTTCGCGGGGGCGGCCGCAACCCGGCGCTGCGGCGCGGGTTTCGCCGCAGGCTTCTTCTTCACAGGGGGCGGTGAAGCGGCTTCTTGCTTTTCGGGGAGCGCGGCAACGGCAGGGGCTGCGGCTGCCGCCGCCTCTGTCGCGGCGAGGGCTGCCTCTACCGGCGGTTCGGAGGCCGGCTTCTCGGGAGCGGCGACGGAAGCGGGCGCCTCGGGCGGCAGCAACTTGAGCGGTGGCGGCTCGTACGACTCGGCCTGGGCGACGGGAACTGCTGTCGCGGGAGCGGCGACAGGCGCGGGCGTGTGGTCTGCGACGATCGCCAGGGTCGATTCCACCTTCGTCTCGCGCACCATCCACGCGGCGGTCCCGGCCACCGCGACAATGCCGGCCAGGGCGAGACTCCATCCCAGCGCCTTGCGGCCCCAGCGCTCGGTCCAGGGCATGGTGTCGGCTTCCAGGGGAACGGTCCAGTCCGGCTGGCGGCTCGAGAACGAGGCGATCTCCGGCGGGATGCCGAGCGATGGCTCGGGCCTGCCTGGCGGCGGCTCGGAGTTCGGGGGTGGCGCCGCCGACACGCGCGGCTGCGGCGGTTCGGCAAACACGGGCGGCGCTGCCGGCGCACGGCTGCGCCACACCCCTGCGCGGGCGCGGGTCTCGCGGTCCGCGGGCGGCACCGCTGCGGGTGAGGCAGCGGCCGCGCGACGGCGAACTGGTTGCGGCGACATGCTGGACTGGCTGTCGCCGAAGTCTTCCAACAACTGCTTCTTCATGGGCTAGGGCCTGCTTTCTAACAGGCCGAGTGTAGCCCAAACGCAGCGCTTGTGTGTGCTGCGGTGCGGCAGGAGCGCCACACGCCATGCCTGCCCGTTACTGCGCCTTGGCCGGACGGTGCGTGATCACGCGGTAGATATACCAGGCAAGCAGAATGCCGAAGATGCCCTTCGAGACCGGGTCGACATACTTGCCCACCTGCTCAAAATTACTCTCAAGCACGAAGCCGGCGCCGGTCAGCGCGCCGGTCCAGGCCAGGGAACCGATCGTCGAGTACAGCAGGAACTGACCCAAGGACATGCAGGCCAGGCCGGCCGGGACCGAGATCAGGGTGCGGATCGCCGGTATCAGGCGCCCGAACAGCACCACAGAGCGGCCGTGGCGGTCGAAGGCCGAGATCGCCTTGTCGATGTCTTCGGCGGTGACGGTCATCCAGCGCGCGTGGCGGTCGGCGAACTTCTTCAGCCGATCCTTGCCGTAGATTTTTGCGCCGTAGTACCAGGGCAAGGCGCCCGCGATCGAGCCGGCGGTGCCGGCGATCAGGACGCCGGCCAGGTTCAGGTCGCCGCGTGCGACGACGAAGCCGGCGAAAGGCATGATCAGCTCGGACGGGATGGGCGGGAAGATGTTTTCGACGGCCATCAGGACGAATACGCCCAGGTAGCCGCTGGATTCGAGGAAGTCGGTGATGAACTTGAACATGGCAATGCGCTCGCTGTCGGAAGTCGGAATGACGATACCATCTTGTTAACATCGGCCGCGCCCGCCTGAAGCCGCCGCAGGGATGGCGGGCGCAGCGCGTTTTCGCTACCATGCGGGATTGTCATGGAGGAAAGCAATTGCTGAAACTGAGCCTGGACGCACTCGAGATCGTCGACACCATCGCCCGCAAGGGTTCCTTCGCGGGCGCCGCCAAGGAACTGTTCCGCGTCCCCTCCACGATCTCCTACACCGTGTCCAAGCTCGAGGAAGACCTGGGCGTGCGCCTGTTCGACCGCTTCGGCCCGCGCGTGGCGCTTACCGAGGCCGGCAAGGAATTGCTGAAGGAAGGCCGCTACCTGCTGAAGGCGGCCGGCGACCTCGAGTCGCGGGTGCGGCGCGTCGCCTCCGGCTGGGAGACCGAGATCGCCATCGGCATGGATTCGATGCTGGCCCCGGGCGGCCTGCAGGAAGACATCGCCGCCTTCTACGCCGTGGCCGACCAGACCCGGCTGCGCCTGGTGCGTGAAGTCCTGTCGGGCACCTGGGACGCCCTGCTCGACCGCCGCGTCGACCTGCTCATCGGCGCAGCCGGCGAAGGCCCCTCGGGCGGCGGCTACACCGCCGAGGCGATCGGCAGCAGCCGCTTCGTGTTCGCGGTGGCGCCCACGCACCCGCTGGCGGCCATCGACCGCCCCCTCGACAAGGCCGACCTGCTGCCCTACCGCGCCGTGGCCGTGTCGGATTCGGCGCGCCAGCTGGGCCCGCGCACCGTGGGCCTGCTGTTCGGCCAGGACATGCTGGCAGTGCCGGACATGGAGACCAAGTACACCTTCCAGCTGCGCGGCATCGGCTTCGGCTTCCTGCCGGACGCCTGGGCGCGTCCCGCCATCGAGGCCGGCCTGCTGGTCGAAAAGGAAGTGGTCGAACCGAAGCCGGACGAGACCTTCTACCTCGCCTGGCGCAGCGGCGAGGAAGGCGCGGCGCTGGCCTGGTGGCTCAAGCGCGTGCGCGAGCACGCACCCTTCGAGCGCATGATGGCGCGCCACTGCCACGAGGCCGAAGGCGTTCAGCCGGGCCGTGCGAAGTAGACGAAGGTGCTCTTCGGATAGAGGTGGCGGTAGATCGGGCGCGCCAGCGTCTTGAGCGCCGACTTCGGCTCCATCCAGCCCGAGCTGCTGTTGTAGAGCTTGCGCAGCGACGGCCGCAGCGGCACCAGCCCGGCCTCGCGTCCGAGCGCACTCAGGGACGCGTAGGTGAAGGCGTTGATGTGCTCGAATGGCGCGATGGCCATGATGTCGCCGTCGTCCAGGCGCGAGAAATCCCCGCTGCCGACCAGCTTGCGGATCGATTTTTCGGAGTTCGGCACGCTCACCTTGATCAGGCCGCCGGGCTTCAGGGCACGCCCCAGGCGCTGCAGCATCTCGCCCGGCTCGAGCAGGTGCTCGAAGACCTGTTCGGTATTGATGAAGTGAAATTCACCGTCCGGCAGCCGGCTGGCATCGACGACCGGGATCCCGACCGACTTCGCGTAATCGATCCGCACCTGCGACAGCTCGGCCCCGCAGACGTTCACGCCGAAGGCGCAAGCCATCTTCGCCCATTCGGCCCAGCCGAAGCCGAAGTCCAGGGCCCAGATGCTGCTTGGCTGCATGCGGAAATGGTCGAGCATGAACTCGACCTGCCCGGCCAGGTAGCGGTAGTCGTCCAGTCCCCAGCGCGAGACCACCGCCTCGCGCTCGGTGGCGGGCAGCCAGCGGTCGTAGATTTCCTGGAGCAGTTCCTCGGTCGGCACCTGGGCCTGGTAAGCGAGGCCGCAGTGCTCGCACTGGGCCAGCTCGTAGTCGTAGCCGGAGAAATCGCGCTCGACCCGGTGTTCGTAATGCGCGCGCATGTAGCGGCTGATGCCGGGGCTGTCGAGCGGCTCCCTGTGCAGGGTACGGGCGCTGCTCCGATGGCAGCCGGGGCAGTGCTCGCGGCGGCGCAGCACCGGAGCTGGTAGGGGTGCAGTCGAAGCGGACGATTCAAGCATACCGGCCTCCCGGGCGTCGGAGTCGTTGACATTCATCTTTCTTGCGAGGCAGATGGTATGCCAAACGCGCTCCGCGCGCTCGTCCGTGGGCAACCGTGCGCGGGTCAGTCCGCCGTGGTCTCGATCCGGATCGTGCCGGACAGCGTCTTGTGCACCGGGCACTTGTTGGCGATGTCGAGCAGGCGCGCACGCTCATCAGGATCGAGCTGTCCGACGAACTCGATATGGCGCTGGAAGAAGTAGCCGCCATCCTTCTGGCCGTGCTCGATACGCGCCCGCACGTCGTCCAGCTGCATGCCCTTGCGGCGCGCATACATGGTCACCGTCAGTGCGGTGCAAGCCGCCAGCGCGGCAGCCAGCAGGTCGTGCGGTTCGGGCCCCGTATCCTCGCCGCCGAAACTTGCCGGGGCGTCGCTCAACAGCTGGTGCTTGCCGATGTTCAGGACCTGCTGCAGCGGGCCATTGCCCTTGTGGACGGTCACTTCCATATTCTTCTCCCTGTTGGGGGCGCGGGCCACCCCGCGCCGGTTCTGTCAGTTGACTCGATCTTACTGCGGCAGGTCGAAGACCAGGATCTCGGCCGCTTCCGCCTTTTCCAGGCGCACGGCTTCTTCGCCGCTCACCTTCAGGGCATCGCCACCGGCCAGCTGCACGCCGTTCACCAGCGCGCTGCCGCGGATCACGTGAACGTAGGCCAGGCGGCCATCCGCCAGCGGATGGGTCAGCGCGTCGTCGCCGGTCATGATCGTGGCGTAGATCGAGGCATCCTGGCGCATCGAGACCGAACCTTCGCGGCCGTCGTTCGACGCGATCAAGCGCAGCCGGCCCTGTTTCGACGCGGCGTCGAAGTGCTTTTCTTCGTAGCCGGGCGTTTCGTTCACGGTGTTCGGCTCGATCCAGATCTGCAGGAAGTGCACACCCTCTTCCTTCGAGTGGTTGTACTCGCTGTGGACCACGCCGCTGCCCGCGCTCATGCGCTGCACGTCGCCGTAGCGCAGCACCGAACCGTTGCCCATGCTGTCCTTGTGTTCCAGCGCGCCTTCCAGCACATAGGAGATGATTTCCATATTCCGGTGGCCGTGCGAGTCGAAGCCGCGGCCCGGGGAGACCCGGTCTTCATTGATCACGCGCAGCGGGCCGAAACCCATGTGCTTCGGGTCGTGATAGTGGCCGAAAGAGAAGCTGTGCTGGGATTTGAGCCAGCCGAAGCTTGCGGCGCCGCGTTCGTTTGCTTTACGTACGTTCAACATGGTGTTCTCCTTATCTATGATGGATCATCGAAGCGCTCGATTACCGCCGGCGTCTCGCGCCTTGCCGTTCTCCGATGCGATGAAGCCATTATGCGCGCCGCTGCGACGATTGAAAAACGGATAGTTTTCCGCCCTATCATCGAAATTTTCGAACACCCGCTCCGGCGTCCCGCGTGCGCCGCCCATCGCGGCGGGCGTGGTCTAATCGTCCAACCCGAATCCAATGGAGCCAACGATGCAGCAAGCGAGCGACGCCAGCCAGCTCGACGAAGCCACCCTGGCCTTCGTCCGCCGCGTATTCCAGAGCGCCCGCAGCGGCGACACACCCCATATCGCCGAACTGCTGGGCCAGGGCCTGCCGCCGAACCTGCGCAACGAGCGCGGCGACAGCCTGCTGATGCTGGCCAGCTACCACGGCCATGCCGACACGGCGCGCATCCTGCTGGCGCACGGGGCCGACCCGGAACTCATGAACGACGCCGGCCAGACACCCCTGCTCGGCGCCGCCTTCAAGGGCGACGTCGCGGTGGCGACGGTGCTGCTGGACGGCGGCGCGCTGCCCGACAGCGCCGGACCGAACGGCAAGACGGCCCTCATGTTCGCCGCCATGTTCAACCGCGAAGACATTGCCAGGCTCCTGCTCGAGCGCGGCGCCGACCCGGAACTGCGCGACGCCGACGGCCTCAGTCCGCTCTCCGCCGCCATGCGCATGGGCGCCGCCGACACCGCCGCCCTGTTGTCGAAGGTGCCGTCGTGAAGCGAGCGTTAAGCCAGCCGTACGTTTGCCTGATGCAACATTGCAAACTATCTCTGGTTCTGGCGTAATACATGCACGGAACGCAAGGCGTTCCATCATGGAAGGCAAGCATGGAACGACCACGCATTCCGCTGGACGAAGCGCAGCGCCTCGCGGCGCTGCATGCCACAAACCTGCTGGGCTCCGGCTCCGAAGAATCATTCGACCGCATCACCCGCACCGCGGCGCGGCTGCTCGACGTGCCGATCGCCCTGGTCTCCCTGATCGACCGCGACCGCCAGTGGTTCAAGTCGCGCGCCGGGCTGGACGCCTCCGAAACGCCGCGCGACATATCCTTCTGCGGCCACGCGATCCTGGTCGACGAACCGCTGGTGGTGCCGGACGCGACCCGCGACGCCCGCTTCGAGGACAATCCCCTGGTAACCGGCGATCCCCACCTTCGCTTCTACGCGGGAGTGCAGCTGTACTCGATCGACCGCAAGAAGATCGGTACCCTGTGCGTGATCGACCGCCGCCCGCGCGAGATCGGCCCTGGCGAGCTGGACGCCCTGCGCGACCTGGCGCGCACGGTCGAGCAGCTGATCTATTCGCGCCAGCTGGCCATGGCGGCCCAGTCGCTCAGCGAAGAGCTGCGCGCCGAGCGCGCAAGCCATGGCGCGGACGGTGCATCCGCGGGCACGGCCGGCCAGCTGGAATGGCTGGTGGCGCACGACGTGCTGACCGGACTGCCGAACCGCCAGGAGATGGTGCGCGCCATCCAGGCCAGCATCGTACGCTGCCGCGAGCATGGGCGGCCGGCCCTGGTGGCATGCCTGAACATCGACCGCTTCAAGCGTTTCAACGAGCTGCTGGGCCACCGGGTCGCCGACGAGATCCTGGTGAACATCGCCAGGAGCGTCCAGGCCCTGCTGCGCGAGGGCGACCTGCTGGCGCGCTCGGGCAGCGACGAGTTCCTGATCCTGCTGCACGCCCGCGGCGACCATCCGGAGCCGGAACGGGCCCTGGAGCGCATCATGGCGGTGGCCAATCGCGCCATCCCCGCGCCGGGCGGCGAGATCGCCCTCACCTTCAGCATCGGCACCGCGCTCATGCCGAAGGACGGCGACGACGCCGACGCCCTGCTCAACAACGCGGTCACGGCCATGCGCTACGCCAAGAAACAGGGGCGCGGCGAGATCCAGCCCTATTCCTCCACCCTGCGCACCGAGACCAGCCGCCGCCTGACCCTGGAGAGCCATCTACGGCGGGCGCTGGCCCAGGACGAGCTGTTCGTCGAGTACCAGCCCAAGGTCGACCTCAGGAGCGGCAGACTGGCCGGCTTCGAGGCCCTGGTGCGCTGGCGCCATCCCGAATTCGGCGTGATCCGGCCCGACGAGTTCATCCCCATCGCCGAGGAGACCGGCCTGATCGTCCCGATCAGCGACTGGGTGCTGCGCACGGCGGTCGTCCAGCTGGGCGAGTGGCAGGCGGCGGGCCTCGACGTGGTGCCGGTGGCCGTCAACCTGTCGGCGCGCCAGTTCCTGCAATCGGACGTGATCGCCTCGGTGACGGCGCTGCTGAAGGCATCTAGCGTGCCGCCGGAACTGCTGGAACTGGAGCTGACCGAAAGCGTGTCGATGGCTGACCCGGAACGCAGCGTGGTCGTGATGCGCGGCCTGGGCGACCTTGGCGTGACCCTGAGCATCGACGACTTCGGGACCGGCTATTCGAGCTTCGGCTACCTCAAGCGCCTGCCACTCGACAAGCTCAAGATCGACAAGTCTTTTGTCCAGGACATGGGCCACAGCGCCGAGTCGCTCGCCATCGTCCAGGCCATCGTGGCCATGGCGCACCGCCTGCGGCTGGCCGTGATCGCCGAGGGCGGCGAGACCGCGGAACAGGTCGCGGCCCTGCGCAAGGCCGAGTGCGACCAGCTGCAGGGCTACTACTACTCCAAACCGCTGTCTGCCGCGGCCTGCACGGACTTCATCCTCGCCAACGCTCAGGCGCCCGCCGCCTGAGGCGCCAGGCCCGCGCTGCTCCTCTCGACCTGGCGCCGGAACACCGTGAGGCCAACCAGCATGAGGCCGATCGGCACCAGGGTGAGGTAGAAGGCGAACTGGCCGTCGAAGCGGCCGAACACATAGCCCGTCACCATCGAACCCGTGGTGCCGCCCAGGGCCGAGAAGATTACCAGCAGGCCCGTCATCGGCGCATGCTGGTGGCGCGGCAGGGAACTGAGCATCACCGAATTGATGCCTGGGTAGATCGGCGCCATGAAGAGGCCGATCAACGGGAAGACGAAGGCGGCCAGCGGCGCAGTGCTCCAGCCCACGTTCGGGTCGTGGGCGATGCCGTGGCTGAGCGGGAGCGCCATCAGGATGGTCGCACCCATGCCGAGCACGCAGGCGACCATCACCGGGAACCAGTTCAGGCGCCGCATGATCACCCCGGCCGACAGGCGGCCGACGGCCAGGCAGAAGGCGTAGATGCTGGTGACCTGCACGCTCATCGCGGCCGGCAGCTTCAGGATTTCGTTGTTGAAGGTCGGCAGCCAGGTGCCGACGCTCTGCTCGACCAGCACGTAGAGGAAAGCAGTCAGCACGAACACGCAGACCAGCGGGCGCAGGAAGAGGCGCAGCATCTCGAAGAAGTCCTGCACCGGCCCCTGGCTGGCCACGGGCGCCGCGCCGCTTTCGTCGAAGCGGGTAAAGAGGACGAGCACGAAGGTCAGCACGCACATCGCGGACAGCAGCCAGTACACATTGAGCCAGCTGGTCGACGCCGGGTTTGCCGAATCGATGAAGGCGCCGAAGATCCAGTAGGCGCTCAGCACCCCGACCATGAAGAAGCCTTCCAGCAGGTTCATGTAGCCGGCGTGCTGCTTGCGGTCGTTCGCGACCAGGCCCACGGTCGAGTACACCGATACCTTCACCAGCGCGAAGGACACGCCCACGCACAGGAAGAGCAGCTTGGCGGTGGCGAAGCCCGGCAACAGGGGCATGGCCAGCGTGGCGACGGCGACGATGCCGAGCGCCACCAGCATGGCCCGCTTGTAGCCGATGCGTGGCATGCTCGATGCGAGCAGGAAGGACACGATGGCGATCGGCAGGTCCTTGAAGCCTTCGAGCAGGCTGGCCGAGGACTTGTCGACGCCGTAGTTGTTGATGACCTGCATGATCACCGTCCCGACGCTGTTGAGCAGGATGGCAAACATGAAGTAGATGAGGAAGAGCGCCAGCAAGATGCGGCGCTTGCCCGAGGTCTGGCTGTTAGGAATATTCACGCTGTCTCCTGTATTGGTGTATTTATGCGTGTATTTGCTGTTTAGGGCAAGGCGTCAGTAATCCCCGAGCCTGAACTCGCGCATCGAGGGAATCACGTAGTCGGCCCGGTTCAGGACCGCGGGGCTGCCGACGCCCACCGCGACCATGCCCGCATCCTTGATGGACGCTACCCCGGCCACCGCGTCCTCGACACCGAGGCAATCCTGCGGCGCCAGGCCAAGCTGGGCGGCCGCGGCCAGGAAGATCTCCGGATGCGGCTTGCTGTTGGCGATGCGCGCGGCGTCGACCACGGTGTCGAAGCGGTCCCGGATGCCGAGGCGGTCGAGCACCGTGAAGGCGTTCTTGCTGACCGAGGCGAGACCGGTCTTCAGGCCCGCGGCGCGCACCGCCTGCAGCGCCTCGAGGGCGCCGGGCAGCAGGTCCTGCGGCGTCATGGTGGCGATCAGTTCCTGGTAGTGGCGGTTCTTGGCGTCGGCCAGCGCCAGCTTTTCCTCCTGGGTGTAGCTGCGGCTGCCACGCGCCAGGATCAGTGCGAGGGATCCCATGCGGTCGACGCCCTTGAGCTCCTCGTTGAAGGCTTCATCGAAAGGGATGCCCTGCGATTCCGCCAGGCGCTTCCAGGCCAGGTAGTGGTAGTGGGCGGTGTCGGTGATGACGCCGTCGAGGTCGAAGATCACAGCCTTGTAGTTCATTGCGTCGCTCCGGGGTTGGCGGCCTGCGCGATCGGCGCGGCCTGCGTCAGTTCGATGGTCTCGCCGTGGTGGAGGAAGGCGATTCCCTCGCCCTCCACCAGGCGGTAGCGCGTGCCGCCGGCTTCGACCGTCACTTCGAGCAGGGCGCCGTGCACGTGCACGCGGAAGGCGTAGCGGCTCCACTTGCCCGGAATGGTCGGGGCGAAGCGCAGGCCGCTGCTAGTCAGGCGCATGCCGGCGAAGCCGTAGGCCACGCCCAGCCAGGTGCCGGCCATGGCGGCGGTGTGCACGCCGTACTCGGTATTCGCGTGGGTGTTGTCCAGGTCCAGGCGCGCGGTCTCCATGAAGTAGGCATAGGCCTTGTCGGCATGACCGAGTTCGGCGGCGACGATGCTGAAGATGCAGGACGAGAGCGAGGAGTCGTGGGTGGTCACCTTCTCGTAGAAATCGAAATCGCGGCGCTTGTCATCGAGTGCGAATTCGTCGGACAGCAGCAGCAGGGCCAGCACCACGTCGGCCTGCTTGCAGACCTGGTGGCGGTAGATCACCAGCGGGTGGTAGTGCAGCAGCAACGGGTACTTGTCGGCCGGTGTGTTCGCGAAATCCCAGGGCTTCTTGGACAGGAAGCTGTCGTCCTGGGCGTGGATGCCCAGTTCCGCATCGTATGGCAAATGCATGGCTGCGCAGGCCGCGCGCCAGGCGGCGATTTCGCTCTCCTCCAGGCCGATCGCCCCCGCCACGCGCCGCCAGTCTTCAAGGCGCTCGGCCTGCAGGCGGTCGGCGATCTCGCAGGCGAAGGCCATGTGCATGCGCGCCATCGCGTTCGTGTAATAGTTGTTGTTGACCACCGCCGTGTATTCGTCCGGGCCGGTCACGGCATTGATGCAGAAGCGCCCTTCCCGGTCGTAGCTGCCGATGCCGGTCCAGATGCGCGCCGTCTCCAACACGATCTCGGCGCCGTACCGGGCGATGAAGTCGAAGTCCCTGGTCGCCAGCAGGTAGAGGCGGATCGAATAGGCGACGTCGGCGTTGATGTGGTACTGGGCGGTGCCGGCCGGGTAGTAGGCGGAGCACTCCTCGCCCGCGATGGTGCGCCAGGGGTAGAGCGCGCCGCGCTCGTGCGACATCTGGCGCGCCCGCTCGCGCGCCTTGCTCAAGCCGCCGTAGCGGTATTGCAGCAGTGCGCGCGCGATCTCGGGTTTCGAGAACAGGAAGAAGGGGAAGACGTAGATTTCCGTGTCCCAGAAATAGTGGCCTTCATAGCCTTCGCCGGTGACGCCCTTGGCCGCGATATTCGTGCGCCCGTCGCGCCCCACGGACTGCAGCAAGTGGAACTGGTTGAAGCGCACGCCCTGCTGCAGGGCGTCGTCGCCCGCAATCTCCACGTCGGCCTGGGCCCAGAAGTCGCCAAGGTAGGCCGACTGGGCCGCCGCCAGCGCTGTAAAACCTTCCGCCAGGCCGGCTTCCAGCTCGGCGCGCGCCTGCGCCGCCACCAGTTCGGCGGCGACATCGCGCGAGCTGACATAAGCGATGTATTTGTGCAGGGTGAGTCCGCTGCCCGCCGTCAGCGGCGCTTCGAAGGCCATGCCCGCACCGAGGCGCGATGCATCGATGCCGTCGACGCCCGATGCGGCGCACGCGATCCCGCTCGCGAGCAGGAAGCCGCTGTTGCGGGTGCGCTGGCTCAAGACCAGGCCGTGTTCAAAGGCTTCAAGCCCGACCGGCAGCAGCGAGGGGCCGCTGATCGCCGAGCCCACGCGCGGGTCGTCGCCGGCCTGGATATTGCTGACCTCCCCGTCGAGCAGGGCCTCGAGGCGCACAAGCCCATCGAAGTTCAGCGCCGTTACCCGATACTCGATGGCCGCCAGGTGCTTGCGCCCGAAGCACACGAGGCGGCGGCTGTCGATGCGCAGGCGCTTGCCCTCGTCCAGCTCCCATTCGACCCGGCGCTCCAGCACCCCCGCGCGAAAGTCCAGGCTGCGCTCGTAGGACACGATGCGCCCGCTGCCGGTGTTCACGCGCCGGCCGTCGACGAAGAGCGCGATCTTCTTCGCGTTCGGCACGTTCAGCATGAACTCATTGGTGCGCGCGAGACCATAGGCGTTCTCGGGATAGTGGATCGCCTCGGTATCGTGGAAGCCGTTCAGGTAAGTGCCCTCCAGCGTACTGCCCGGCTGGCCAGGCATGTCCTCGTGGGTGCCGCGCATGCCGATGTAGCCGTTGCCGAGGGCGAACAGGGTCTCGTGCAGGAAGCTGCGGGCCGGGTCCAGGCCACGCTCGTGAATACGCCAGGGATCGGTCGGCAAGGTCATGTTATCGATGTCATTCATGCGTTCTGTTTCCTCGTCACGGCCGCCTTGCTGGCGCAAGTGCGGCTGGCTGCGGTTAGGGGTGGTCAGGTATGCCGGACGATCAGCGTCGTCGGCAGCATTTCGGATTGCACGGACTGGCCTTCGAGCATGGCCAGCATTTTCTTCGCCAGCAGCACACCGCCATCGCGCAGGTACTGGTGGACGCTCGTGAGTGGCGGCACGAAGCTCGCGGCGCCCGGCGTGTCGTCATAGCCGATGACGGAGATGTCGTCCGGCACGCGCAGGCTGGCCTCCGTCAGAGCGCGGATCGCACCCATGGCCAGCAGGTCACTGACGGCGAACAGGCCGTCGCAGGCCAGGCCGGGTTTCTTCTTGAGGAGGGTCGACACGCACTCGAAGCCCGCCTCGAAGGTGAAGGCCTTGGGGCGGAGGATGTGTACCGTGGCGCGTCCCGAAAGCGCGTCGATGAAGCCGGCGCAACGCTCCTGCACCTCGGCGTGGTCGACGTCGCCCAGGAAGATCAGCTTGCGCCGGCCCTGGTCCAGGAAGCGTTCGGCCGCGCTGGCGCCGCCCTTGCGGTTGTGGCTGCCGACCACGACGTAGTCGGCTCCATCCTGCGGCGCGCCCCACACGACCAGCGGCAGATTGGTCTGTTGCAGCGCCTTCACCGCTTCGCCATGCGAGCCCTGGCCCAGCAGGATCAGGCCATCGGCGCCCTGCACCGGCGCCGTGTCGAGCAGCTGCTTGGAGGTCAGCACCACGCTGTAGCCCGAGGTCGTGAGTTCCTGGGTGATGCCGCCCAGCAGTTCGAGCGGATACGGGTCGGACATGGGCCGGCCCTTCACCGGGGTCATCTCGACCACCACCGCCACCGAGTAGGAACGGCGCATGCGCAGGTTACGGGCGCTGATGTTGAAACGGTAGCCCTGCTCGCTGGCGAGCTGGCGGATCTTTTCGCGGGTCTTTTCGGTCACGAGCGGGCTGTCGCGCAGCGCGCGCGAAACCGTGATGGTGGAAACGCCGGCGAGCTTCGCCAGGTCTTCCATCGTCGGTCCCGGGTCGCCGGGCGCTTTGCCGTGCTTCGCTTGTGCCATCAGGGCTGTGTCGTAAAAGTGTTGCGTTAATGAGACTGCTTCAGAACGGTAAGCATTATGACAGGTTTTTCCGCGCTGTCGAGACCAAATGACATCGATAACAATGTCGTTGACATCGATAACATTCGATGATTCAATGGCCACACTTTCCTTGTTGGACACTACGTCGACAGGGTTCGTGCGGGGAGGAGACGCCCCGCCAGTAGCTGCATTCCACAACAACAGAGAGCCTACTCATGAACCAGTCCGCACCATCGCGCAGCGCCTCGCCGCAACTGTCCGCCATCGCCCTGGCCGTCCTCGCCCTGTCCATCCATTGCCAGGCGAGCGCCCAGGAAACCGGGGCCACCCAGGCGGCCGCCGTTCAGGCCGAACCTTCCAGCCCGGCTTCCGTGCAACAAGAGATCCAGCAAGTCGTCGTCACCGGCACGGCCTCGAGCAGCGGCACCCGCAAGATCGACACCGCTTTCAGCATCACCACCGCCACCGAAGAGCAGCTCAAGATGGCGGCGCCGAGCAGCACCGCCGACATCATGAAGCTGGTGCCGGGCGCCTATGCCGAGCCGACCGGCGGCCAGTCCGGCGCCAACATCCAGGTGCGTGGCTTCCCCTCGGGCAGCGATTCGCCCTTCGTCTCGGTACAGATGAACGGCAATCCGATCTATCCGGTGCCGGTGCTGTCCTTCTTCGAGGGTTCTTCCTCCTTCCGCCTGGATGACACCATCGAGCGCGTGGAAGTGCTGCGTGGCGGTCCGAGCACCATCTATTCCGTCGGCCAGCCGGGCGCGACCATGAACTTCATCATGAAGAAAGGCACCGACACGCCGGAAGGCAGCCTGCGCTTCACGGTCGGCACCGGCAACCTGCGCCGCTTCGACGGCGTCTACAGCGGCAAGATCGCCGAGAACTGGTACGGCATGGTCGGCGGCTTCTACCGCGTGACCGACGGCGTGCGCAAGTCCGGCTTCCCGGCGGACGACGGTGGCCAATTGTCGGCCTCGATCACCCGCAAGCTGGAGGGCGGCGAACTGACGATCTATGCCCGCGGCACCGACGACAAGAACGCCTTCTATACCGGCGTACCCCTGATCTCGGCGAATGAAGGCCGCTCGATCAGCGCCTTCCCCGGCTTCGACCCGCTCACCGGCACATTGATGAGCAACGAGATGCGCCACTTCACCGTCGAGGCGGCCCCGGGGCGCACCCTGGACTACGACCTCGGCGACGGCCGCGGCCTGAAATCGACCCTGTTCGGCGTCGACTTCCAGCAAAACCTGAACGGCTGGCAGGTGTCGAACAAGTTCAACCATTTCAATGGCGACCTCAACACGATCGCCATGTTCACCGGTAACAACCCGCTGAGCGCGGCCGACTACCTGCAGGCGGCCATCGCCTCGGCCAATGCCGATCCGGAAGCCCTGGCTGCCGCCGGCGGCGTGCGCGCAACGACCGGCACCATGAGCTGGGTGAAAGGCGGCGCCGTCGCCCCGAACCAGCAGGTCGTGCAGGCCGGCCTCTGGGCGGTCGAGAAGAAGCTGCGCTCCTCTACCAACGAGTTCCGCGTCAGCCGCGATCTCGGCGCCCACACCGTCACCGCCGGCGCCTACCTCGCCAACTATTCCTCGCGCGACCGCTGGTTCCTCGGCAACAGCCACCTGATGAGCGCGACGCCGCAGGCCAGCCTGATCAACGTACGCCTGGACAATGGCGTGGTCGTGGCCAACAACGGCAAGGACGGCAATGTCTTCTATGCGCCGGTCGCCTCCTATGACGGCGACAACACGGCGCTGTACATCGCCGACGAATGGCGCATCAACGATCGCATCAAGCTCGACGCCGGCGTGCGCCGCGAGAAGCAGCGCCTGAACGCGTCGATCTCGAACCTCGGCACGGTCGACCCGGACGGCAATCCGCTGACCGTGTACAACAACGGCACCTCGGTGCCGACCGGCAGCTACACGGGCCTGGAGCGCGACGACTCCGTCAATTCCTTCACCGTCGGCGGCCTGATGAAGCTCACCAAGGACAGCAGCGTCTTCGTGCGCGCCAACCAGGGCCACACCTTCATCTACTTCGACGACATGCGCAACGCCGGCACCCAGGAAGTGCTGAACGACCGCTCGCGCGTGCCGACGCCCAAGGTCAAGCAGTTCGAGGTCGGCTACAAGACGGCCAATCCGCTCTACAGCGCCTACGTGAACGCCTTCTTCACCGACTTCACCGGCATCTCCTTCCAGCAGATCACCACCACCGGCGTGCTGTACTCGGTGAGCGGCTCCAAGGGCAAGGGCGTGGAATTCGAGCTGGCGCTGCGTCCGCTGGCCGGCCTGCAGCTGCAGCTCTCGGGCAACTGGCAGGATTCCGAATACAAGGACAATCCTGCGATCGACGGCAATACCGTGCAGCGCCAGCCGAAGTTCCAGTACCGCTTCTCGCCGAGCTACCGCATCCCGGTGGGCGACCATGCGCTGCGTCTCTACGGCACCTACTCGCGCATCGGCAGCCGCTGGGCCGACCAGGCCAACCAGCAGTACCTGCCGGCCTACGAGACCCTGGACCTGGGTGTGCTGGCGGAACTGGGCAACAACCTCGAGCTGCGCATCAGCGCGACCAACGTCACGGACGAGCTGGGCCTGACCGAGGGCAATTCGCGCCTTACGAGCGGCAACGGCACCGGTCCGATCAATGCGCGCCCCCTGTTCGGGCGCGCGGTGGAGGCTTCGCTGACCTACCGCTTCTGACGCGTTTCGTTTCGACACGCGGCTTCACGTTTCCATGTACCTCTCTTGGCGGGACTTCGGTCCCGCTTTTTTTGCTTCCTTGAATCGTGCGCATGCGCAAGCAAAAATATAATTAACGCTTGTGCAACTTTGGCGAGACACCATGAAAGCTTTGCCTCTTACCGTGCTCCTGTCCGGCGCCATGATGGCCGCCTCCGCGCATGCCAGCGATGCGATCCTGAAATGCCGCGCCCTGGCCGACGGCCCTGCCCGGCTGGCCTGCTATGACGCGATCGACGTGAAGGCGCAGCCGGCGCCGGCGGCGCGCAGCAAGGAAGAGGGATTCGGCCTGGGCCCGGCGGTGACGGCCCCGGCAATACGCAAGGACGAAGCGAAGTCCGTCACCAGCACCATCGAAGGCCGCTTCGACGGCTGGGGTCCGGGCGCCCAGATCACACTCGCCAATGGCCAGGTCTGGCGCGTGGTCGACGGCAGCGAGGTGGCGCTGCCGGCTGCCCGGAACCCGAAGGTCAGCATCGAGCGCGGCATGCTCGGCGCCTTCTACCTGCAGGTAGAAGGCAGCAACAATACGGCCCGGGTCAGCCGGGTCAAGTAAGCGATTTCAGTCCAGGGAGCGGCGCATGTAGCGGGCCGTTCCTGGATACCCGGCCAGCGCCGCACGCGCCTGCGCACAATCGATCTCGGTCTCTTGAAAACCGAGCGACGACCAGAAGGCCGCCGTGTCCTGCACCGACACGAGGCTCGACGCCGCAAGGCCGAGCGAACGGCCATGCTCCAGGAGATGCGCTACCAGCGCGCGCGCGAGGCCACGACCGTGGGCACGCGGCGCGACCGCCAGGTCGTGCAGATAGAGCGTATCGGCATCGGGCGCCGGCTCGAACGGCGCATCCAGCGGCGTCACCGCACCCAGCCGGCTCGGATAGGCAAACAGGTAGCCGCACACCCCCTCGGCATCCACTGCGACGGCACAACTGCCGGACGCAGCACGCATCCGCGCCAGGACCACCTCGCGCGGTTCCTGCATCGACACGGGGTAACAGGCGGCCTGCACACGCAATACCGCCTCGAGATCGCCCGGCCGCATGGGGCGAAGTTCGCAATTTGATTCGTGCTGCATGAAACGACGGGCAAAAGTCCGCCATCGTAGCATGGGGCCGCCTGCCACCGTCATTCGTCGCGCACTTTCGTCGTTCGTCGCCTGAAGGTTTGCGGTCGCCGGCGCCTTCCCTACACTGCATCTATTGCTTTATATTAATGAGCTGGAGGATGTATGTGGCGCAGACTAATCGATTGGTACGACGACCTGGAGCGTGAGCGACTTGCCGTGCAGGATAATCCCGCGCTGCTGAAGGCGCGCTCCAGGTTGAGCCTGCGGCGCTACCTGCTGTGCAAGCTGATGTCGATGACGCCCGTCGAGCGCATGGAACTGCGCGCGTTCTGCGGCGTCTACCAGGGACGACGGCTCTGGCTGGCCCTGACCAAGTTCGCGGCTGCCTTCTCCGTGGCGGGCGTGATCCTGCATCTGGCAGTCGACAAGTTCTCGTGGCTCGCCGATATCCTGGTCGCCAACTTGATCGGATTCTCGATGCTCCTGGCCGTCATCACGGCCTGGTTCAACATGAGCTACGTCGCCGCCACCACGCGCCGCGCGGCCCTGTACGCCTTGGCGGGGGTCCTCGCCGGCGGATTCGCCACCGCCCTGATGAGCGTATTCCTCTACTCCGCGCCAATGTCCGAAGTGCTGCAGCGCGTGCTGGAGCGCCTCCCGCGCATGATTCTCGCGGCGGGTGTCGGGTGCGCCATAGGCCTCGCGCCGGTCCTGATCGTCGGCCGTATCCGGCGCCGCAAGCAGGAAGCCCTGACACGCAAGCTCCAACGCGATGCCGAGGCCGAACGCCTGGCGCGCGAGTTGAGCGAATCGAAGCTGCGCATGCTGCGCGCCCAGATCGAGCCGCACTTCCTCTTCAATACGCTCGGCGCGGTACAACAGCTGGCGGCCGATGGGGCGCCGCGGGCTGCGGCGCTCACCGCCGACCTGATCGACTTCCTGCGCGCCAGCTTCAGCGATATGCGGCGCGAGCAGGTCACCCTCGCCAACGAATTCGCCACCATTGCCGCCTATCTGCGCGTGATGCAGGCGCGGATGGGCAAGCGCCTGGACTTCTCGATCGACCTGCCCGACGCCCTGGCGCCGCTGCAGGTGCCGAGCATGCTGGTGCTGACCCTGGTGGAGAACGCGATCAAGCACGGCATCGAGCCCTCGCTGCGCGGCGGCGCCATCCTGGTCAGCGCGCTCGAAGAAGATCGCAGGACCGTGGTCCGCGTGCGCGACACCGGCGTGGGCATGAGCGCCACACCCGGCGATGGGGCCGGCCTCGACAACGTCCGCCGGCGCCTCGCCCTGGCCTACGGTGACGACGCAGCGCTGGCGCTGCACGATGCCGATCCCGGCGTGGCCGCGGAAGTCGTGCTGCCGCGGGTAGCAGCAGCCGTGCAGGAGGCGGCATGACGACCGTCCTGATCGCCGAAGACGAACCGCTGATGCGCGAGCGCCTGCTCGGCATGCTGGCTGAAAGCTGGCCGGAAGCGCGCGTCGTGCTGGAAGCCGAGAACGGCAACGACGCCTGGGACGGCTACCTGGAACACGAGCCCGAGGTGGTTTTCCTCGACATCCGCATGCCAGGCCTGTCCGGGCTGGAAGTGGCCGAGCGCATCGGCGACGGCGCCCACGTGGTCTTCGTCACCGCCTACGACCAGTACGCCGTCGACGCTTTCGATGCCGGCGCCGTCGACTACCTGCTCAAGCCTGTGCAGGCCGACCGATTGGTGCGGGCCGTGGCTCGCATCCGCGGCAAGCTGAGCCAGCCGCCCGCCGACCTGGGCGACCTGCTGCGGCACCTGAAGACGGGCCTGCCCGGCGCGCGCAGCGAAAAGCTCAAGTGGCTGAAAGCGACGGTCGGCCGCCAGATCCGGCTGATCGACGTGGACGAGGTGCTGTTCTTCCAGTCCGACACCAAGTACACCCGCGTGGTGCTGCCGGATTCGGAAGCGCTGGTGCGCACTCCGCTGAAAGACCTGCTGGGAGGCCTCGACCGCGACCGCTTCTGGCAGATCCACCGTGGCACCCTGGTGAACGTCGGCGCGATCGCCGCGGTCGAGCGCATCGATGCCGAGCGCATGCAGGTCTTGCTGCGCGGTTCCGAGGAAAAGCTGCCGGTCAGCCGCACGTTTACGTACCTGTTCCGGGATTGACGGCCATGGCGCGCATCCGCAAACCCGAGGTCCAGGCCTTCCTCGCCGCCTTCGCCGGCACCTTGAGCGGCGGGGCGATCGCCATCTGCGTGATCCTCCTGGCGCAGCTCGGCTGAACACGGCCTGCCTGTCGTGTGCGGCTTGACGGCGCCGGCCGCATCCGCCAAGATAACTGAATGACAACGTCTGCTTTGTCCACAAGGCTTGCACGGCGGCGCCAGCGGCATCCGGCCATCCGCCGTTTTAGCCCCGGCTCCCCGCGCGAATGCGCAGGCGTCCCACTTACAGACAGGACGACCGCATGACCCCGATTGAATCCGCCAGGCCCCCGCACGCCCCCGAATACATCCTCAACGCCGCCTGCCGCGCCGGCATCGGCATCGTCGCCGCCGTGGCCACCTTCCTCGCCGAGCGCGACTGCTATATCTGCGCGCTGGAACAGTTCGACGACGACTCCACCGAGCGCTTCTTCATGCGCGCCGTGTTCCGCCGCCAGGCTGGCTCCCCATCCATCGAAGACATCCACGCACAGTTCGGCAGCGGCGTCGCCACCCGCCTGGACATGCAGTGGAAGATCCACGACGCGGCCGAGCCGGTCAAGACCGTCCTCATGGTCTCGAGGGACGACCACTGCCTCGACGACCTGCTCTACCGCCGCCGCAACGGCGAACTGAACATGTCGATCACGGCCGTCGTGTCGAACCACCTCGACCTGCGCCCCATGGTCGAGCGCGAGGGCATCCGCTTCATCTTCCTGCCGGTGACGAAAGAGAACAAGGCCCAGCAGGAAGCGCGCCTGCTCGAGGTGGTCGAGGAAACCCGCGCCGAGCTGGTGATCCTCGCGCGCTACATGCAGATCCTCTCGGACGAGCTGGCGCGCCGCCTGGCCGGGCGCTGCATCAACATCCACCACTCCTTCCTGCCCGGCTTCAAGGGCGCCAAGCCCTATCACCAGGCTTTCGAGCGCGGCGTGAAGCTGATCGGCGCCACCGCCCACTATGTGACCCCTGACCTGGACGAAGGCCCGATCATCGAACAGATGGTCACCCGCGTCGACCACAACTTCAAGCCCGAGCAGCTGGTGCGCGTGGGCCGCGACAACGAGTGCATGGCGCTGGCCGCGGCGGTGAAGTTCCACATCGAGCGCCGCGTCTTCGTCCACGGGAACAAGACCATCGTGTTCCGCGGCAGCTGAGACTCAGCGCTCGGCCACCCTTTCCATCCGCTGCTGCAGCAACCAGAGCCGGGCGTACTGCCCCTTGCGCCGCAGCAGCTCCTCGTGCCTGCCCTGCTCCACGATGCGTCCGCGGTCCATCACCACGATGCTGTCCGCGGCCACGATGGTGGACAGCCGGTGCGCGATGATCAGGGTGGTGCGGCCCTGCGCCAGCCGTTCCAGTTCCTGCGTGATGGCGTGTTCGGAGACGGCGTCGAGCGCCGACGTGGCCTCGTCGAAGATCAGGATAGCCGGGTTTTTCAACACGGCGCGGGCGATCGCGATGCGCTGCTTTTCGCCGCCCGACAGGTTCACGCCGCGCTCGCCGACCTGGGTGTCGTAGCCCTCGGGCAGCGATTCGATCAGCTCATGCAGGTGGGCGGCGCGGCAGGCCTGGATCACGTCCTCGCGGGTGCTGCCGACGCGGCCATAGGCGATATTGTTCCCGATCGTGTCGTTGAACAGCGCCGTCTCCTGCGGCACCACGCCGATGGCCTGGCGCACGCTGCCGGCCGCCACTGCGCGAATGTCCTGGTCGTCGACGAGGATGCGCCCGCTCGCGGGGTCGTAGTAGCGCAGCAGCAGGCGCGCCAGGGTCGACTTGCCTGAGCCGCTGCGCCCGACCACGGCGAGCGTGGTGCCGGGCGCGATGCGCAGGCTGACGTCCACCAGCACGGGACGCGCCGCCTCGTAATGGAAATTCACGTGCTCGAAGACGACCTCGCCGGGACCGTCGCGCAATAGCGGCGCACCTGGCGCATCGACGATCTCGGGCTGCTCGCGCAGCAGCTCGAACAGGCGCTCCGTGTTCACCCAGGCGTCACGCGCCTCGCGGTAGACGAAACCCAGGGCATTCAGGGGCAGGCAGACCTGCAGGGCAAAGGCATTGATGAGGACGAGGTCGCCCACGCTCATCTGGCGTTGCATGACGGCCTGGCCGGCCAGCAGCATGATGGCCGCCACGCCGAGGGCGATGACCGCGCTCTGCCCCACGTGCAGGGTGAACAGCGCGCGCTGGTTGGCCGCGCCGGCCGCGCGCCAGTCCTTCAGGATGGCGCCGAAGCGTTCGGCCTCGAGCGCCTCGTTGTTGAAGAACTTGACCGTGTCGTAGTTGATCAGGCTATCGGCCAGCCGGCCCTTGGCGCTGGAGTCGAGCTTGTTCACGCGGCGCTGGTAGACCACGCGGCGCGCCGTGAACACCAGGGTGAAGCCTGCGTACAGCAGGAAGGTGAGCAGGATGACGGCGGCGAAACCGGCCGGGTAGCGGTTCAGCATGATGCCCAGCACGAGCGCGATCTCGACCAGGGTCGGCACGATGGTGAACAGGCCCACGCCCAGCAGGAAGGCGATGCCGCCGGTGCCGCGGTCGATGTCCGGCAGCAGGCTGCCGAGCTTGCGGCGCGCGTGGAAGCGCGGGCCGAGGGCATGCAGGTGGACGAAGGTCTTGCGCGCGTAGGCCGAGACGGCTTCCAGGGTCACGCGCACGAACAGCAGGTCGCGCCATTCGTTGAACAGGGTCGAGGAAAAGCGCAGCAGCGCGTAGCCGACCAGCAGGTAGAGCGGCAGCCTGGCCGGCAGCTCGGCGCCGGACAGCGCGTCGATGATCCGCTTGAGCAGCAGCGGCACCGCCACCGTGGCCAGCTTGGCCACCAGCAGCAGCGCGACCGCGGCACAGATGCGCCAGCGGTAGCGTTTGATCACCTGCCACAACTCGGCGCTGATGCGCCTGTCCGCCCCGCTGTCGTGTGCGCCCGCCATCGCCTGTTTCCCGCAAGAGAATAAGGCTTGGACCGCCAAGCAGGGCGCGGCGTTCGCAACGCCCGCGCCCCGTCTTCAGGACGGCGTCAGAACTCTTCCCACTCCGGCTCGGCTGCTTTTGCGCTGGCGGCCGGCTTGCGTACGGGCGCCGGCTTCGCCGTGGCGGTGCGCGCCGGCAGTGCCGGGCGCGGCGCCGGAGCCGGGCTGGCGAGCACCGGGGCCGCGGCGTCGGCGCCGATGCGGAATACCGACACCGCCTCGGCCAGGCGCGCCGCCTGTTCCTGCATCGACTCGGCCGCTGCCGCCGCTTCCTCGACCAGGGCGGCGTTCTGCTGCGTCACCTGGTCCATCTGCACGACTGCCGAATTGATCTGCTCGATGCCGTTGGTCTGCTCGGCGCTGGCGGCGCTGATCTCGCTCATGATGTCGGTCACGCGACGCACGCTCTCGACGATCTCCTGCATCGTGCTGCCCGCCTCGGCCACGAGCCTGCTGCCGGCGCCGGCAGCCTCGGTCGATTCGACGATCAGCCCCTTGATTTCCTTCGCCGCGGCAGCCGAACGCTGGGCCAGGTTGCGCACTTCGCTGGCCACGACGGCAAAGCCGCGGCCCTGCTCGCCTGCGCGCGCCGCTTCCACGGCGGCATTCAGAGCCAGGATATTGGTCTGGAAGGCGATCCCGTCGATCACGCCGATGATGTCGGCGATCTTGCCGGCCGACGCATCGATGCGGCCCATGGTGCCGACCACTTCGCCGATCACCTGGCCGCCACGCTCGGCGACCATCGACGCCGCCGCGGCCAGGGTATTTGCCTGGCGCGCATTGTCGGCGTTCTGCTGCACGGTCGACGTCAGTTCTTCCATCGACGAGGCCGTCTCTTCCAGCGAGCTGGCCTGTTCCTCGGTGCGGGACGACAGGTCGAGACTGCCGGATGCGACTTCGCGTGAGGCGGTGGCGATCGTGTCGGTGCCGGTCCGAACCACCGTCACGGTGCGCACCAGGGATTCGTTCATGGTTTTCAGGGCCTGCAGCAGCTGCCCCGTTTCGTCGGTCGTCGTCACCTCGATGCGGCTGGTGAGGTCACCGGACGCGACGGTGTTGGCCACCTCGAGGGCGCGCGCCACCGGGCGGGTGATCGAACGGGTAATCCAGTAGCCGATCGCGGCGGCTGCGGCCAACGAGGCCAGGGCAAGCACTGTCATCCAGACGCGCATCGATTGGTCCAGGGCCACGGCCTCGGCGGCCGTCTTGATGCTGAACTCCTTCTGCATGGCGAGCTGATCGTTCACCGCGTCCTTCAACTCGGCGAGGGCCGGTCGCAGCACGGTCATCAGGAAGGCGTGGGACTGCTCCTGGTCTCCCGCCTCGATCAGCTTCACGAGCTGGTCGCCGCCCGCTACGTACTTGTCGTTGGCGGCCACCATGCGGTCCAGCAGGGCCAGGGCATTCGGGAACAGCAGGGTCTCGCGCAGATGCGCGAATTCTTCGAGGATCTCCTTGCGCGAGGACGCCAGCTCGGCCCGCTGCTTCTCGCGGTCGGCGGGATCGGCGTTGAGCATCATATTGCGGACGGCAATGGCTTGATCGTTGACTTCGGCCAGCACCGCAGTGGTAGCGATGATGTTCGGCACGCGGCGCTGTGCAACATCGACGCTGCCCGCGCTCACCTTCGACAGCATCTGGATGCCGATAGCCTGGCTGCCGACCAGCAGCACGCCGACAATGCCGAAGCCGATGGCAAGACGCTTGGCGATCTTCAAGTTTGCAAGTTTCATTTTTTGTAAGAATGTTTCGGTGAATGCGTTTCCGGGAGCACTGAGGCATGACTTTGCCATGCGGCAATTTGCTTACTTCAAGGAGGTTACGGCCGCCGAAGTCGGATCTCGATGGAGAAATGTTAATTCCGCAAAAAATAGATGAGCGACGCAACACGCCGCCAAGCGTCGCAGAAGTTTCCGTAAAGTTACATTCCGTGAGCCTTTGACATGGCCATCGATGGAACAATAGGGCCGCTTCCCATACTTGCCACCGACCCGTGCCCCACCCTCCTGTTTCCGGCCACCTCGCCATCGATCTCCTGCGCGCCGAATTCACCGACCGCCGCCTCGAAGCCACCCACCTCGACGCCCAGCTGCCGCGCACCCGCAGGCAGCTCGCTTTCACCCTGCTGTTCTGCAGCCTGTATTTCCTGTGCTTCTTCGCCACCGACGTGGCGGCGCTCGGCATCGTCCCCGACACCGCCCTGCTGCTCGGCGCGCGCCTGCTGGTCGGGGCATGCGCGGGGACCTGCGCCTGGCTCGTGTGGCGCCGCCGGCTGGGAGTCAAGGCGAGCCGACTGGCCGCGACCGTGTCCGAGGCCGTCGCGCTGGGCTGCTTCATGGTGATCGCGCTGCACCGGCCAGGCGAATTCCACTGGCACGCGATGTCGCTGGCCATCATGCTGCTGGTGATCTACCTGTTCATCCCCAATCGCCTGGCCACGGCCCTGGCGATCGCGGCCAGCGCCACCGCCGTCTTCCTCGGCCTGACCCTGGCCTACGCCGGCATGGACTTCGCCGACCTGCTCACCATGTGCATGCTGCTCGCGCTGGTGAATACCTTCGGCGCCCTGGCGGCGCGGCGCTACCAGCTGGCCACCCGCGAGGAGTACCGCGCGCGCCTGGTGCTGGAAGACGCGGCCGAACGCGACTGGCTCACCGGCTGCCACAACCGCCGCTACCTGCATGACGTGCTGCTCGACACGGCGCAGGCCCGTGGCCATGCCGGCCAGCCCTTGAGCGTGATCCTGTGCGACATCGATCACTTCAAGCGGATCAACGACAGCCACGGCCATGGCGCGGGCGACGCCGTCCTGATCGACTTTTCGAAGCTCCTGCGGGCAGTGGCGCGCGATGGCGTCGACAGCGTGATCCGCTATGGCGGCGAGGAATTCCTGCTGGTCCTGCCCGGAACGAGCCTGGCCGCGGGCGTGCAACTCGCCGAATGGCTGCGGCTGCGCTGCGCCGCCATGCCGGCGCGGGACGCGGCCGGTGGCGACGCGATCTACAGCACGGCCAGCTTCGGGGTGGCGAGCTGCGCGGATGGCGACACGCCGCTGTTGGAACTGATCGATGCGGCCGACAAGCTGATGTACACGGCCAAGCGCAACGGCCGCGACCGCGTCGAGTCGCTGCTGCTGGCCGCGCCCCTGCCGAAGGCCGCCTGAACCCGGCCGGCTGCGCCCTGGTATCGCCCGCCGATACCGGGCCGTCAAGGATGCGATACCGCGCCACCAATGCTTGCTTCCACGCCGGCCCATGGCGATGATGCCAGCACTTTCAACAAGGAGAACACCATGAAACGCATCGTCCTCGCCACCCTTCTCGGTCTCGCCTGCATGGGCTCTCACGCCGCGGGCCAGTCGAATCCGTCCCAGGCCAGCGCCAACCTGTCCGGCGTGGTCGTAGTGGGCTCGGTCCTGAGCGTCGCCGCCACCGGCAGCGTGGTCGTGGCCAGCGCGAAGACCGTCGCCGACGGCGTGGAAGTCGTGTTGGAGAACATCGTGGACGGCAGCCGCGCGACGGTGCGCCTGTCGGGCAAGGCGGCGGGCGGCCTGTCGCTGGCTGCCGGCACCACGCTGGAAGTCGTGACGGCGTCCACCGGCCACGTGCTGGTCCTGTCGGGCAAGGCGATCGCCTTCCTGCCGAACGAAGCCGGCAAGGCCCTGCTGCACTCGTCGAAGGCAATCTGATGCGCGCACTCGCCCTCGGCCTGGTGGGCATCGTGCTGGCCGCGCCCTTGACCGCGCGTGCCGGCCAGCCCTGCGAGGACAAGCCCCTCGCCCCGCACGAGATCGTGCTGTCCATGGACCTGGCCCAGCGCACGGTGGCCGCGCTGGACGCCAGCGGCGCCCAGGTCGCCCTGGTCGCGCGCGCCGGCCAGGACCTGAGCAAGTACGGCCTGCGCTATTCCCACATGGGCATCGTCGTGCGCGACCATCCGGCCGGTCGCTGGACCGTCGTGCATGCGCTCAACGATTGTGGCACCGCCGTGTCAGGGCTCTACAACGAGGGCATGGGGAACTTCTTCCTGACCGACCTGTACCGGCTCGAGGCCCAGCTCGTAATCCCCGGCCCCGAGACGCAGGCGAAGCTGGCCAAGCTGGTCGCCACCCGCACCCCGCTGCGCCTGCACGAGCCACGCTACAACATGCTGTCCTACGTGTATTCGACGCAGTACCAGAACTCCAACCAGTGGGTGCTGGAGACCATCGCCGCGGCGCTGGCCCCGAACGGCCAGGTCGAGACCCGTGCCGAGGCCCAGTCCTGGCTGCGCTCGCGCGGCTTCCAGCCGCCGACGGTCGACATTCCGGCCGCCGTGCGCCTGGGCGCCCGCATGTTCCGCGCCAGCGTGGCCTTCGACGACCATCCTTTCGACCGGCGCATGGCGGGGAGAATCGATACCGTCACGACGGATGCGGTGCTGCGCCTGGTGCGCATGGTCGATCCGGAGGTGAGGACGCAGATCGTCGATTGACGGTCTGGCCCCTGGTCCATATCCATCACCCGCAGGCGCCGGACGCTGCGGGTGATGCACTTCCTTCGCTCTACTTGCCGATCACCACCGGCTCGCCGAAGCCCAGTTCCTTCATGCGCGGCAGCTGGGTCTTCGCATCGCCCACGACCAGCCACACCATCTTCGACGGATCGAGGTACTTCTGCGACAGCGCCTGCACCTGCGGCAGCGTCATGGCCTTGACGATCGCCTCGCGGTGCTTGACGTAGCTCGGGCTCCAGCCGTACTTGCTGATGTTGTCGAGCATGCCCAGCTTCGCCGTGGCCGTCTCGAAGGCGCGGGCATTGCTCTTGACCAGGAAGTTCTTCGTCGTCTCCAGGTCGGCCGCCGAGAAGGTCGGTCCGTAGTCCTGCAGGACCTGCTTGACCAGCTGGGTCGACTCCAGGGTGACGTTGCTGCGCACGCCGCTGGCGATCGTGAACGGGCCGGCGCTCTGGCTGCCCGAGAAGCTCGAGTTGATGCCGTAGGTGTAGCCCTTGCCTTCACGCAGCTGCTGGGTCAGGCGCGAAGCGAAGCCGCCGCCGCCCAGGATGTAGTTGGCCACCGTCGCCGGGTAGTAATCCGCATCAAGCGCGGCGAGTGCGCGGTAGCCGATGCGCAGCACCGACTGTTTCGCGTCGGGCACGTCCACGAAGTAGACTTTGCCGGCCGCACCGTTGCTGGCGGGCGTGGCCGCCGGCAGGCTGACCGGCTTGGCCTTCCAGTCGCGTCCCAGGTCGACCAGCGCGCGCGTGACCGAGGCTTTCGGCAGGGCGCCGACCACGTGCATGCGCGCGACGGACGGTGACAGGTGCGCGCGGTAGTAGGCTTTCAGGTCCTCGATCGTGATCGCGTTCACCGTCGCGGCCGTGCCGAGGATATTGCGCGAGCGGAGATCGTCTTTCGCGTAGATCAGCTTGTTGAAATTGATCGCGGCCAGCGCGTTCGGATCGGCGTCCTGCTGGCGGATCTGGCTCAGCACGCTCTGCTTGATGAGGGCGAATTCCTTCTCGTCCCAGCGCGGCTGCAGGAGCATCTCTTCGACCAGGTCCAGGGTTGCGTCGAAGTTGCGGGCCAGGGTCGTGACGCTGATGCGCACGTCCTCGGTGCGCGCCGACACGTTGATCGCCGCGCCCAGCTGCTGGATCGCTTCTTCCAGCTCTTCCGGCGTCTTCTTCGCCGTACCCTGGGTCAGCATGCGCGCCATCAGGTTGGCCACGCCCACCTTGTCCGGATTGTCGAGCAGCAGGCCGCCGTCGATCGCGATGTCGAACTGCACCAGCGGCACTTCCCTGTTCTCGATGCCGACCACGCGCAGGCCATTGGCCAGCTTCGCGTCCCAGACCGCCGGCACCTTCACCGCCGGTGTGGCGCCGTAAGGCGGTTCCTTGCTGCGGTCGATCTTCGACGGGGTGCGGGTGTAGTCGGCGTTCTGGCTCGGATCCACCGCGTTCTCGGCGCCCTGCACCACCTTCTCTTCGACGACGTCGGCCTTGCTCGAACCGCTCAGGGCCAGGGCGAGCTTGCCTTTCGGGACGAAGCTGGTCGCCACAAAGGGCTTGCCCTTGATGTAGGTGTCGTAGACGCGGCGCACGTCGCCTGGCGTGACGGCCAGGGTCTTGCGCACCCCCTCCTCGATGCGGCCCGGATTGCCGGTCAGGTAGTTGTATTCGGCCAGCAGCGCCGATTTGCCGAGCACGCTCGACACCGCGTTGTAGAAGCGCGTCTCGAGGCCGGCCTTGATGCGGTTCAGGTCGCGCTCCGAGATGCCTTCGCGCTCGAACTTGGCGAATGCCTTGTCGACCGCGCCGGCAACGTCGTCCAGCGGCTTCCCCTCGAAGGCGCGTACGCGCAGCATGAACTGGCCGGCCAGTTCGGCGGTCTGGTTGCCCATCTGGACGCTGGGCGCCAGCTTGGCGTCTTCGACCAGCACCTGGTAGAACGGCGCGCGCTTGGTCTCGGAGAGGTATTCGGCCAGCACCTCCAGGGCATAGGAATCCGGATGCAGGTCCTCGACCGTCGGCCAGGTCATGGTCAGCTCGGGCAGCTTGGCGAAGTTGTCCTCGTGGGCGAGCTTGACGGTCTGGGCCAGCTTGCCGGGGCGCTTGGCCAGCGGGACGATCGCCTGGCCGCGCTTGATCTCGGCGAAGTATTTCTCGACCCACTTGCGGGCCTGGACCGGGTCGAAGTCGCCCGCGATCACGAGTGTCACGTTGTTCGGCACGTACCACAGGCGGAAGAATTCCTTGACGTCGTCGAGGGTCGCGTTCTGCAGGTCCTCGAGCGAACCGATCACCTGCCAGTTGTACGGATGGTCCGTCGGGTACAGGGCCTTGTTGATGACGTAGCGGGTGTGGCCATAGGGCGCGTTGTCGACGCCCTGGCGCTTTTCGTTCTTGACGACCTGCTTCTCCTTGGCCAGCACCGGGTCGGTGACCGTGTTGATGAACCAGCCCAGCTTGTCCGCCTCGGCCCAGATCATCTTCTCCAGCGCGTCCTTCGGCACCGTCTGCAGGTAGTTGGTGCGGTCCTGCGAGGTCGAGCCGTTGGCGCCCGAGCCGCCGATGCGCGCGGTCATCTTGTCGAGGCCGCCCTTGCCCAGGTTCTCGGATTCCAGGAACAGCAGGTGTTCGAACAGGTGGGCGAAGCCGGTGCGGCCGACCTTTTCACGCGCGGAACCGACGTGGGCGGTCAGGTTGACGGCGACCACGGGGTCGGAGCGGTCGATGTGGAAGATCACGTCCAGGCCGTTGGGCAGGGTGAACTTCTGGTACTCCACCTTGAGCTCGGCCCTGGCTGCCGTCTCGGCAGGCCTGGCGGCATGGGCCGCGGTGGGAATGGTCGACGCGAGGCAGGCGGCCAGCAGGACGGCCGGAGGAAGAGTCTTCATGCAATCAGGTCCTTACAAGGGAACGAAGGTAGGCGCGGCGCGCCCCAAGGTTCTGGATGTTATTGCAATTTCCTGATTGCTACAACGTCCCTAGGCGGCAGCCTTGTCGTCCAGCACCGCGCGCAGGGCGATCTCGACCAGCTGCGCGGGGAACGCCAGCCGCGTCACGCCGATCAGATTGCTGGCGACCTGCGGCTGTTCGGCGCCGTAGGCTTCCTTCCTGACCTTGCCGGCAACGGCGAAGGCGGCGTCGACGTCGAGTACGTACAGCGTCTCCTCGACCACATCGTCCAGGGTGGCGCCGAACTCGGCGAGCAGGGCCGCGGCATTGCGGTAGGTCTGGCGCATCTGCGCTTCCATCTGTCCGAAGTCAGCCGGTTTTCCGGCCGCGTCCAATGGCGCCGGCGCGATCAGGTTTCCATCGCGTTCGTGGCTGAGCTGTCCGGACAGGTAGACCGTGTCCTTGACCTGGATGGCCTGGACATAGCCGTACAGCCCCTCCCAGGCAACGCCGAAGTTCGCGACTTTCTTTCCTGTGACGGACATATGCATTCCTCCTTCAATGTTGATGTCGCACCAGATTAATTTCTTCTGACGACGCCGCCACTAGTCCATGGATAGGGACCGGCCGAAATCCCCCGTATCGGATCGGTTCGTACGTGTGTGAACTAACCGAAGGCGACTTGTCATCCGGTTAAGCTGGCAGCTTCCCTACTGAAAGGACAGCCATGGACCTGCACCAGGAACACCCCCTCCGGCTGCGCATCAACGGACAGGACCGGGAATTCTCCGTCCAGTCCTGGGTGACGCTGCTCGACCTCCTGCGCGAGCGCGCGGAACTGACTGGCACCAAGAAAGGCTGCGACCACGGCCAGTGCGGCGCCTGCACCGTCCTGCTCGACGGCAAGCGCGTCAACTCCTGCCTGACCCTGGCCGTCATGCACGACGGCCGCGAGGTCACCACCGTCGAGGGCCTGGCCGATGGCGAGCAGCTGCATCCGCTGCAGCAGGCCTTCATCGACTGCGACGCCTTCCAGTGCGGCTACTGTACCCCCGGCCAGCTGTGTTCGGCCGCCGGCCTGATCGCCGAAGCCGAAGCGAAGAGCATCGACGACGTGCGCGAACTCATGAGTGGCAACGTCTGCCGCTGCGGCGCCTATCCGCAGATCACCCAGGCCGTGGTGCAGGTGATGGGGCTCGACGGCAGCAGGCGCGCCGGCGAGGGAGAAAAACCCTTCACCACGGGACCGGTGCTCGCATGAACCCATTCACCTTTACCCAGGCGCGCGACATCGACGCCGCACTCAGCCAGCTGGCTTCCGGCGAAGCCCGTCCGATTGCCGGCGGCACCAACCTGATCGACCTGATGAAGGAAGGCGTGATGCGCCCCGGCCGGCTGGTCGACATCAACGGCCTTGGTCTCGACCGCATCGAGGACGGCCCGAACGGCGGCCTGCGCCTGGGCGCCCTGGCCCGCAATGCCGATACCGCCTACCACGAGACCGTGCGCAGCCGCTATCCGCTGCTGAGCGCCGCCATGCTGGCCGCCGCCTCGCCCCAGCTGCGCAATATGGCCACCAATGGAGGCAACCTGCTGCAGCGTACCCGCTGCTATTACTTCTACGACTTGGGCACGCCCTGCAACAAGCGCGAACCGGGTACGGGCTGCCCTGCGAAGGAAGGCCTGAACCGCCAGCTCGCCATCCTCGGTACCAGCGAACACTGCATCGCCACCCACCCGTCCGACATGTGCGTGGCCCTGCGCGCCCTCGACGCCGTCGTGCACGTGCGCTCGACCAGGGGCGAGCGCGACATCCCCTTCGCCGATTTCCACCGCCTGCCGGGCGACCGGCCGGACCTCGACACCACCCTCGAGCCGGGTGAACTGGTCACCCACATTGACCTGCCGGACGCCGACCGTTTCAAGGCGCACTCCGCCTACATCAAGGTGCGCGACCGCCTGTCCTATGCGTTTGCGCTGGTGTCGGTCGCGGCCGCCCTCGACATGGACGGCAAGACCATCCGCGCCGCCCGCATCGCGCTGGGCGGCGTGGCCCACAAACCCTGGCGCGTCGACGAGGCGGAAAGCGCGCTTGCCGGGAAACCGGCTGGCGAGGATGCCTTCGGCGCCGCCGCCGACGTCCTCCTGCGCGGGGCCCGGGGTTATGGCCAGAACGACTTCAAGCTCACGCTGGCGCGCAACGCCATCGTCCAGGCCTTGACCACCGCGGTATGCGGCACCGACTACGCAAAGGGAGAACAACGATGACCGACCTGATTCCAGAACTGCGCACGCCGACCGCGCCCGAGGGCACCGGCCGCGTCAAGGGCGGCATGCCGGTCTCGCGCGTGGACGGCCGCGCCAAGGTCACCGGCACCGCCCGCTACGCCGCCGAGGAGCAGGCGCCCGACCTGCGCTATGGCGTGGTGGTGAGCGGCACCATCGCGAGGGGCCGCATCACCGCGATCGATACCGGTGAAGCCTTGAACGCGCCGGGCGTGATCGAGGTCCTGACCCACCTGAACCGGCCGAAGATCCGCTCCTGGGACCTGGCCTACAAGGACATGACGGCCCCTGGCGGCTCGCCCTTCCGGCCCCTGTTCAGCGACCGGATCTTCTACAGCGGCCAGCCGGTCGCCCTGGTGGTCGCCGAGACCTTCGAGGCGGCGCGCTACGCTGCCCAGCTGGTGAAGGTCAGCTACGAGGAAGAGCAGCACGAGACCGACCTGCTGGCCACCCTCGACCAGGCCTACAAGCCGCGCCCGATGAAGGCCGGTTTCACGCCGCCCAGTTCCAAGGGCGACGCCGACAAGGCGTTCGATGAGGCGCCCATCAAGATCGAATCGCAGTTCTATCACGGGGTCGAGCACCATAACCCGATGGAGATGTTCGCCACCACCGTGATCCGCGGCGAGGACGGCCACCTGACCATCTACGACAAGACCCAGAGCTCGCAGAACAACCGCTGGTATGTGTCACGCGCCTTCGGCCTGTCCAAGGACAAGGTCACCGTTCGCAATCCCTTCGTGGGCGGCGCCTTCGGTTCCGGCCTGCGTCCCCAGTACCAATTGACCCTGGCCGTGATGGCGGCCCTGCAGCTGAAAAGCTCGGTGCGCGTGGTGCTCACGCGCCAGCAGATGTTCAGCTTCGGCCACCGGCCCGAGACCTGGCAGAAGGTGTCCCTCGCCGCCGACAAGGACGGCAAGCTGCAGGCGATCAAGCACGAAGCCATCCATGAGACCTCGCGCCTGGAGGACTACGTCGAGGTGGTCGTGAACTGGTCCGGGCAGCTCTACGCCTGCGACAACATCAAGCTGGGCTACAAGCTGGTGGCCCATGACCGCCACTCTCCGATCGATATGCGCGCCCCGGGCGCCGCCCACGGCGTGCACGCCTTGGAGGTGGCGATGGACGAACTGGCCTACAAGCTGAAGATCGATCCGCTGCATTTCCGCCGCCTGAACTACGCGAGCGTGAACCCGCTCGACGACAAGCCCTATTCGACCAAGGAGCTGCACCAGTGCTACGACAAGGGCGCCGCCCGTTTCGGATGGGACAAGCGCCCGCTCGAGCCGCGCTCGATGGTCGATGGGGAGGAGCTGGTCGGCTGGGGCATGGCCACCGGCATCTGGGATTCTCTGGTCATGGTGGCGCGCGTCAGCGCGGAGCTGCATGCGGATGGCCGCCTGGTGGTCAGCAGCGCGGCTTCGGACATCGGCACCGGCACCTATACAGTCATGTCGATGATCGCGGCCGAGTGCATGGGCCTGCCCCTGGAGAAAGTGACGTTCCAGCTGGGCGACTCGACCCTGCCGATGGCGCCGATCGAGGGCGGGTCCTCGCATGTGACCACGGTTGGCAGCGGCGTGCACGGCGCCTGCGAAAAGCTGCAGAAGACCCTCATCAAGATCGCCAAGGCGATGCCCGGCTCGCCGCTGGCGAAGGCGCGCCCGAAGGACATCGAGTTCGTGGACGGCGCCATGCAACTGCGCAACCGCCCGGACGTGTCCTTGCGCCTGTCCGAGGTACTGGCGGCGAAAGGGGTCGGCCGACTCGAAGAGAAGTTCTTCATGACCCCGCAGATGGCCAAGCAGCGCAAGTTCACCCGGGCGGTCCACTCGGCGGTGTTCTGCGAGGTGCGCGTGAACGAGAAGCTCGGCATGGTGCGGGTGACGCGCGTGGTCAGCGCGGTGGCGGCCGGCCGCATCATCAGCGGCAAGACGGCGGCCAGCCAGGTCAGCGGCGCCGTCGTCTGGGGCATCAGCCAGGCCCTGCACGAGGAGAGCTTCACCGACCACAGGCTTGGGCGCTTCATGAACCACAACTACGCCGAGTACCACGTGGCCGTGAATGCCGACATCCACGACATCGACGTGATCTTCGCCCAGGAGGACGACCGCATCGTCAGCAAGCAGCTCGGCGCCAAGGGTGTGGGCGAGATCGGCATCGTCGGCGTGTCGGCCGCGATCAGCAACGCGATCTTCCACGCCACCGGTAAACGCCTGCGCAGCACGCCGATTACGCCGGACAAGGTGCTGCTGGGCGACCGCGAGATCCCGGTCGAGGAGCCGCCGCAGGCGAAGTGAGCGACAAACCGGTGCCACGACAAACCGGTGTCCACGACAAACCGGTGTCAGGTCTGACAAACGGACACGGGCTCGACTGCAAACCGGTGTCAGGTCTGACAAACGGACACGGACTCGACTGTAACGCCAGACAACGGCTGAGCTCGTGTCCAAATGTCAGACCTGACACCGAGGTTTTCCGGCGAAGTGAGGACCAGCTAGTTCCCGCGTACCTCGAAGCGGCTGGTGGACACCACGACAAACCGGTGTCATCCATTAGCCAGCCCGTGTCAATGACAAAATAGGTCTGCAAGCGTCGCGATAAAATCGCGACGCAACTCTTCCCGACCCGTGCGTCTCAGCCTATCGCGCCCGTTTTCTCGTTGTCTGG
>JBFLVV010000057.1:0-35218 GCA_040758275.1 Pseudomonadota bacterium | reverse complement strand
CGAAGATGGCAGCTATCGGCGCTGCCATGCGCAAGCTGGCACACCTGTGCTTTGGTGTCGTCCACACAGGCAAGCCCTACGATCCCAAATTTGCGATGTAGGGCTTGACGGGGAAGACGGTATCTACAAGTTCAACCCCGGTTCAGCAGGCTCTCGATCGCCGCCAACAGAACAGGCTCCTGGTAAGGCTTGCCGAAGTAGGCATTCACCCCCAGCCCCAGCGCGTAGTTGCGGTGCTTGTCCGCCGTACGCGAGGTGATCATGATGATCGGGATCGCCTTCGTGGCTTCGTTCTCGCGCACCTCGCGGGTCAGGTCGAAGCCGTCCATGCGCGGCATCTCGATATCGACCAGCATCAGGTCGGGTTGGGCCTGCTCGATCTGCTCGAGGGCGTCGATGCCGTCCTTGGCCAGCATCACGCCATAGCCTTCACGCTCCAGCAGGCGCTGGGTCACGCGGCGCACGGTGATCGAATCGTCGACCACCATGATGGTCGCGCGCCTGGTTTCCTCGCTGGTGTCAAGCACAGGCGCACCTGGCGCCGCCGGCCGCTCGGCCAGCACCACCGGATCGAGGATCAGCACGATCTCGCCGGTACCGAGCACGGTCGCGCCGGCGATACCCGGCACGCGGGCCAGCTGCGGGCCGATGTTCTTGACCACGACTTCGCGGTTGCCCAGCACCTCGTCCACGCGCAGGGCGATGCGGCCGCTCGCGCCGTGCACCACCAGCACCGGACTCAGTTTCTGCAAGGCGCCGCTGTTGGAGGCAGGCTCGCCCAGCAGCGCGTCGAGCGCGTGTAGGGCATGCGGCTGTCCCGACACCGCAATCGTGCCGGCCGCCTGGGCGGCAAGCAGATCGGTATCGCGCACCTGCAGCACCTGCTCGACCAGGGTCGAAGGCAGCGCATGGGTGCGGCCACCAGCGGCCACCAGCACCACCTGCGCGACCGCCAGGGTCAGGGGCAGGTGGATCGAGAAGCGCGTGCCCTTGCCTGGCTCCGTCTCGACCGCCACGCGGCCGCCCAGCGCATGGGCTTCGGAACGCACCACGTCCATGCCGACGCCGCGGCCGGCCAGTTCGGTCAGCGTGTCGGCGGTCGAGAAGCCCGGTTCGAAAATCAGTTCGGCCGCTTCATGGTCGGAGACCACGGCATCCTGCGCCACCAGGCCCAGCGCACGCGCCTTGGCGCGGATGCGGTCCAGGTCCAGGCCGGCGCCGTCGTCGCTGAACCCGATCGCGACTTCATTGCCGTGCTGGGCGACCTGCACCAGCACCTCGCCCGTCTCCGGCTTGCCGGCGCCGCCGCGGCTGGCCCGCGCCTCGATGCCGTGCACGATGGCGTTGCGCAGCAGGTGTTCGAAAGGCGCAGCCATCTGCTCCAGCACGCTGCGGTCGATTTCCACGGAGCCGCCGCGGATGTCGAGGTTGACGCGTTTGTCGGTTTCCTTGGCGGTCTGGCGCGCCACGCGGAACAGGCGTTCCGACAGGCTCGCGAACGGGACCATGCGCACGCGCATCAGGTCGCGCTGCAGGTCGCGCGTCATGCGCTGCTGGGCCGCCAGGTCTTCGGCCGCGCTATCCACCGTGCGCGACAGGCCCTCGTGGAAGGCTTCCACGTCGTTGACGCTCTCGGCCATCATGCGCGTCAGTTCCTGCAGGCGGGTGAAGCGGTCGAATTCGAGCGGGTCGAATTTCGCCTCGCCGGCGATCGACAGGGTGGATGCGATCTGCGATTCGGCCTGCATCTCGATCTCGCGCATCTGGCGGCGCAGGCGGTCGAGGTTGTCCGTGAAGTCGGACAGCGCGGCCTTGAGCGAGCCGACCTGGTTCTCCAGGCGCGAACGGGTGATCGACACTTCGCCCGCCTGGTTCACCACGCGGTCGAGGATGTCGGCGCGCACGCGCACCAGCGGCGCACGCGCGCCCGGCTGTTCAACAGGGGCCGACGCAGGTTCGGCAGCGATGGGCGCCTGCGTGGCCGGCTGCTGCAGCTGTTCGAAGAGCAGCAGGGCCTGGTCGTAGTTGGCCAGCAGTTCATCAAAAGCCGCCGGGGTGGTCGTCCCCGCATGCACCATGTTCTCGATCTGGGTCTCCAGCTCGTGGGTGTGCTGGCCGAGGCGCATCGCGCCGGCCATGCGGGCGCTGCCCTTGACCGTGTGCAGGGCGCGCTGCAGGCCCTGGGCGACAGCGTGGTCCTGCGGGTTCTGCTGCCACTGGCGCAGGCCGTTGCCAATCTGCGGGAACAGGTCGGCGCCCTCTTCCAGGAAGACCGGCAGCAGGTCGGGGTCGAGTTCGTCCGCAAACACCGGGGTGAGGGGCAGCGCGCCGTCGTCCTGGACCGGCGCAGGCGGCGCGACCGGTTCCGGCAGCGGCTGCAACTCGATCTCCGGCTCGGCCTCAGGCAGCGGCGCCGGTTCGATCCCGGCTTGAGGCTCGGGCTGGGGCGCGACGGCATCGGGCACGGCCTCGTCGAGCACCGCTTCGCCCAGCACCGCCTCATCCGGCGTGACCGCGACAAAGGCGGCTTCCGCCTCGGCCGGCCCAGCCTGCAGCAGCGGCGGCGCGGCGAAGGGGTCTTCGAGGAAGGTGTCGAACAGGTCGTCGATCTCGCTGACCGCTTCGGCCTTTTCTTCCTCTTCGCGCGCGGCGGCCGGCACGGGCGCCGGCGGCGGCGCGGCCATTAGTTCGTCGTAGGCGGTGGCAAACAGCGCGTCGAGCTTCGCCGCCAGCGCCGGGTCGGCCTCGCCGTAGACGCTGGCCGCCTGCTGGCTGGCCAGGCGTTCGAGCAGGGTCTCGAGCTGCTTGACGAGGTCCGGCTGGCTTGGCGCCAGTTCGCCCAGCGAGAACACCTGCAGCATGGTGCGCGCGCGCGCCAGGGTGGCGTCGAGCAGCTCGCGGCCAGACTCTTCCAGCTCGGGGCCCGGCACCGCCAGCTTTTCCAGCACCGCCTCCAGAGCGTGGGCGACGTCGCGCAGGGCCGTGAAGCCGACCGTGGACGAGGTCCCGGCCAGCGTGTGCGCGGCCTTGACCGCATCCTCCGTGGCGCGGCGTTCCGGCTCGGCGCGCCAGGCCTCGAAATCCTGCTCCAGCAGCGCCACCAGCGCCTCGGTCTCGTCGAGATAGATCGTGTACAGGGCAAGCGGAATTTCGAGCTCGCCCACGCGCCTGGTTGCAGGGGCTTCCTCTACGACGGGTGGTGCAGCTTCGGCTTCACCGCCGTCCATTACGCGCTTGGCCGCCGCGACCAGGGCCTCGCTGTCGCGCTGCGAGCCGCCCTGCGCGGCCAGCTCGTCGACCCAGCTCGCGAGCTGGGCATGCGCCTCGCGCAGCAGGGCAAGCAAGGCCGGGGTGGCGCTGCGCGCCTCCGACAGCCACAGGTTCATGGCCTTCTCGACCGCGGCCGCGCCTTCGGCGAAGCGCTCCAGGTTCACCATGCGGCTGCTGCCTTTCAGGGTGTGGAAGGAGCGGCGCAGCAGGGTCAAGGTTTCCTGGTTGTCCGGATTGTTCTCCGCCTGCGGCAGGGTCTCGGCCACGAAGCCCAGCACTTCCTGCGCTTCGAGGATGAAGATCTCGAGCAGCTCGGATTCGATCGTCGCTTCCTCGGCCGCAGCTTCCGGCGGCTGTTCCTGGACAGGAGCGGATTCGGGCGCAAGGTCAGACGCCGTCGCGACGAATTCGAAGGGCAGCTCGCGCAGCAGGCGCTTGTCAATGTCGAAGGTGAAGCGCCCCTTGGCCGACTCGCTGTTCTGGGCCAGCAGGTCGGTGAAGAAACCGAGCGCCCCGATGTTCTGGGCGATGTTGTGCAGCGCGGCCGATTGGGTGTCTACCACGCCGTCGCTCTGGGCAAGCGTGCGCACTTCGCCCGCCACGTGGCGCGCCGCCAGCACCGCCTGGTCCTGGTCGAGGATGGCCAGCGCTCCCTGCAGCTGGTGCAGCACCGGTTCGGCCTGGACCAGCGCTTCGCGCTTGTCCGGGTTGTCGTAATAGTCGTCGAGGAGCTTCTCGACCTGGCGCAGGCCGGCCTTGATCTCGCCGGCCAGCACGGCGACCGTCTGCCCCTGCTGGATCTGGCGCGCCAGCTCGCCCTGCCACTGCGGTGCGTCCGGCGGGGTTTCGCCCGCGGCCAGGGCCAGCAGGCGCGCACCGACCGCTTCCGCGTTTTCGGAGAAATCCTCGGGCAGCTGGCGCAGCTGGTCCAGGCCGTTCTCGACGAACAGCATGGCGGTGGCCATCTCCAGGCCGAAATCGTCGCTGCGGCCGGCCGCAATCGCATCCTGGGCGGCGCGGCCCAGTTCGCGCAACAGCTGCGCCAGGGCCGGGGCGCCCAGCTTTTCGCTGGCGCCGGCCAGGCGTGAAAGCTGCTCGTTGAAATCTTCCTTGACCTCGCCTTCGCTCGCCCCTTCGGTGGCGATGCGGTCCCAATCCGACTTGGTGCGCGCCAGCGCTTCGCGCGCCTCCTGCAGCGCTTCCTGGTCGATGCGGCCGTAGCGGCGCGCCGCGTAGTCATGCGGCACCAGGCCGTCGAGGCCGCAGGCCGCGCGCAGGCGCTGGGCGTCCTCGTTCGGCTGGGCGGCTGCCGCGACGAAGAACAGCGCGTCGCGCAGCATGGCGTCGGGCGTGCCGCCCTGGCCCTGCGACAGGCGGCGCAGCTGCAGGTTGACCTGGCCGAGCAGCTGTTTCACATACAGGTCGCTCTCGACCTGGCCATCGGCGACCACGCCGGCGAAGGCGTGGATCGCGCTCCAGAACAGGCGGGATCTTGGTTCCGTCTGGCTTGCGGCAATCGGTTCGATCGCATCGCGCATGCCGGCCGCGTGCTGGGCCTCACCACTCTTCAGGTAGGGCAGCAGCGCCTTCTCGAAGCGCACGCGGCAGGCCGCGATGTCGGGCTGCGAGCCGCTGGCGGGCACGTGGAATTCGACGCCCTGGCCGAGGCTCGCCGGCAGCAGGTCGGAGGGATGGATGCGTTCGACGCCGAGCTTGTCCTGCACGTCCCGGTAATACGGGAACAGGCGCGCCGGCTGCTGGGGCGCCCCCGCCAGCAGTTCGTCGAGGTATTCGACCAGGGCCTGGTAGGCGTCCTGCACCACCTTCACATTGTCCGGGGTGCAGGGCAGCTGGCCATCCTTGAAGCGGTCGATCAGCTTCTCGGCCGCCCCGCCCAGCACGTTCACGCCTTCGACGTCGACCATCTGCAGGGCGCCGTGGGCCTGGTGCAGGTGGGTCTTGGCGTGCAGCAGCAGGGTCGGCTGGGCCTCCTGGCTGCGGCCGGCCGCGTCGCGCAGCGCCGTGCCCGAGCGCCCGAGAGCGTCGCGGATCTCGCCGATCACCCACGACAGCGGTCCGGTATCGAAAGCGGGCAGGCGGGAGGATGGCTTGGTCATGGGGCTCGTATTCGTTTGTTCAGGCCGCGACGCGGAAGCGCGACACGGAATCTTTCAGCTCCTGCGCCAAGAGCGCCAGTTCGCGGATCGACTGCGCCGTCTGGCGCGTGCCGCCCTGGGTCTGCTCGGTCACCGACAGGATATGCTGCATATTATGGGCCACGCCGTTGGCGGACGTCGCCTGCTGCTCGGCCGCCAGCGAAATGCCCTGGATCAGCTCCGCCAGGCGGTTCGACACGCGCGAGATGTCCGCCAGGGCCGCGCCGGCCGCATCCGACAGGCGTGCGCCCTCGACCACGCCCTGGGTCGACTTCTCCATTGCCGCCACCGCATCGTGGGTGTCGGCCTGGATGGTGCGCACCAGCGCGCCGATCCCCTTGGTCGCTTCGGCCGAGCGTTCCGCCAGGCGCTGGACCTCTTCCGCCACCACCGAGAAGCCGCGCCCGGCCTCGCCGGCCGATGCGGCCTGGATCGCGGCGTTCAGCGCCAGCACATTGGTCTGTTCGGTGATGTCCGAGATCAGGTCGGTGATCTCGCCGATCTCCTGCGAGGATTCGCCCAGGCGCTTGATGCGCTTCGAGGTTTCCTGGATCTGTTCGCGGATCTCGTTCATGCCGAGGATGGCGTTCTGCACGGCCTGGGCGCCCTGCTCCGCCGCCGCCACCGACTGGCGCGCCACGTCGGCCGATTCGGTCGCCGAACGCGACACATCGGAAATCTGGGCCGCCATCTGCAGGATGGTGCTGGATGCGTCCTGGATCTCGCGCGACTGCGCATCGGCCGCGCCCAGCAGCTCGGTCGACACGGCCTGGGCGCCGCCCGAGGCCAAGGTCACCTGCTCGGTGGTCCTGATCACGCGCTGCACCAGCGCGCGCAGTTCCTCGACCGTGTAGTTGACCGAGTCGGCGATCGCGCCGGTGATGTCTTCCGAAACGGTGGCGTGCACGGTCAGGTCGCCGTCCGCCACTTCCTGCAGTTCATTCATCAGGCGCAGGATCGCGGCCTGGTTCTGGTCGTTGGTGGCCTTCGCCTCTTCTTCCTTGGCCTGGGCCAGCTGGCGCATCGCCTCGGCTTCGCGGCGGCGGGCTTCGGCGCCGCGGGTACGGTTGCGCGAGTCCTGCAGCATCACGCGGCTGAGCGACCCGCCCATGAGCAGGGTGAACACCGAAGCGCCCACCAGCACCCAGAACCAGCTGCTGCGGGTATTCAGTTCGTTGCGGTATTCGGACTGGACCTGGGCCAGGGTCGAACGCAGGCCTTCGTTGTCGCGCGAAATCACCTGCTCGGCGGTGCGGGCGGCGGCGAAGTTGGTGAGATTGGTCGAGAGCGGCGCCAGGCCTTCGTGCCAGGCCTTCCACAGGGTGCGCGCGGCGCCCAGGCGCTCGCGCAGGTCGATGTCGGCCACCTGGGCGGCGGCGCTGTCGAGCAGCGCGCCCAGCTCGGCGCTGTCGCGCGCGACGGCCTTGGCGGTTTCGCGGTGGGCGGCGCCGGGCGCGGAGAAGGCGTGGGCCGATGCCGGCAGACGCTCGGCGATGGCCGCCAGGCGGTCTCCCAGCGCGGCGTCGCGCGGCGTGCCGGCGCGCAGGCGGTCGGCCAGGTTCTGCAGCTCGGGCGCGAGCGCGTCCAGGCGGTCGACGCTGGCGCCGAAGCCCACCAGGTGGCGCTTGTTGCCGACGATGGTGGTGGCGGCCGCGTTCGAGGCCGACCAGCCCGAGCGCGCCTTGGCGAGCAGGCTGGCCAGCTGCTCGGATGCGGGCGGAATGGTCAGGTTGTTCGACTGGCCGCCGCGCGCCAGCAGGGTGAGCAGGCGTCCGAGTTCGGCGCGGCTGTCGTCCAGTTCGGCGAAGGCGGATACGTCGCCGCTCAGGGCGATCGGCGCGGCCTTGGCCACGCGCTGCGAGTGCGTCAGCGCATCCGCAGCCAGCTGGCCCTGGTTCGACACCACGTCGGTGCGCGCCGCGTTCTGCCACATCGACGTCACGGTCAGCAGGATGCCGGCCACGAAGGCCGCCAGCACCAGGCGCAACTGGCGCGCCAGCGGCATGTGTCCGATGAGGGGCAGGCGCAGGTTCTCGTCCTCGTCGGCCACGATCTGCGGTTTGCGGGGGCGCATATTGCCGAGCCGGCGCGCGGCGGCTTCAGCCGAACCGTGCGCCTGGCCGTCGGCGGACAGGCCCGGGCCGAACTGCGTGTCGGGCGCGGACAGGATGGTGTCCTCGTCCGCGTCTTCCTTCGAGAATACGTTCATGCTGAGTTTCGAGGCGAATCCCATACCGGCTCCCTAGTCCTGCTGTCGTTATTGGTGTTCTGGTGTTTGTGTCACGTCGAGGAAACGCGGCTCGCGCACCAGGGCAGCGAGCGATAGTGGCGTCCAGCGCTGGCCGTCGGCATCGATCAGGACGTCGTCGTCACGCGTCATGGCGCCGGCCTGGCGCAGGCCGTAGACGCGGTCGGCCAGCAGCGCGCAATTGAAGCCCAGGGCGGGGGCGAAGGTGATCATGCGCACGGACGGCCCGGCGGGAGGCGTGCCCTCTTCGCCGAGGTAGCGCGCCAGGTCGATCACGCCGACCAGCGTGCCGCGCACATTGGCCAGGCCCAGGTACCAGGGCACGGTCAGGGGCACGCGCACTGGCGGCACGGGGGAGACGATCTCGCCTGCTTCCAGCAGGTCGAGCAGGTAGCGGGTCCCGCCTACCTGCAGGCCGAGCTGCTGGATCGGCGCGCCGCTGCCGCTCTTCGCGGCCTGCATGCGTTCGAGGAGCTGTTCCTGGTATTCGCGCAGGCGGGCGCGGCGCGCAGCGCCATCCGGCCGTGCCTGGACGTCGCTCATGCCGCCGCGGCCGCCGCTTGCGCGTCGAGCGTGGCGATGGCGCCCAGCAGCAGCGCCGGGTCGACCGGCTTGATCAGGTAGTCGCGCGCGCCCTGGCGCATGCCCCAGATGCGGTCCGTTTCCTGGTTCTTGCTGCTGCAGATGATGACCGGAATGCCGGAGAGTTCCGGATCGCGCGCGATCGCGCGGGTCACCTGGAAGCCGTTCGCGCCGGGCATGACCACGTCCATCAGGATCAGTTGGGGGCGCTCGGCGCGGATCTTGTCGATCGCCTCTTCGCCGTTGACGGCGGTGCTGACGGCGAAGCCTGCGCGCGCCAGGATGTCGGTGAGATAAAAGCGCTCGGTCGGGGAATCGTCGACGATCAGGATCTTGTGTATGGCCACGTTGGGCTCCGGTATTCGATATTAAATATGCAGGGTCAGGCCTTGCCGGCGGTGTGCTCGCGCACCGCGGCCAGCAGGCTGTCCTTGGAAAACGGTTTGGTGAGATAGGCCGAGGCGCCGACCATGGCGCCGCGCGCACGGTCGAACAGGCCGTCCTTGGACGACAGCATCAGCACCGGCGTCGCGTGGAAGCGCGCGCTCTTCTTGATCAGGGCACAGGTCTGGTAACCGTCCAGGCGCGGCATCAGGATGTCGCAGAACACCAGCGCGGGATGGTGGTCGTTGATCTTGGCGAGCGCGTCGAAGCCGTCGTCGGCCAGCACCACCTGGTAACCTGCTTGCGTCAGGAAGATTTCGGCGGAACGGCGGATCGTGCTGCTGTCGTCGATCACCATGATGGTCAGGCCCGTCGGTTGCGGCGATATCGTCATTTTCGTTTCACTTCAGCATGAAGCGCCACGATAGCACAGGGGGTTTGCCTTGTGCGGAAAGTGTTGCAGCACGTCAACTTTTGCGTAACATACTGCAAACAGACATGCCGCAATGACAACTTAGTTGTCTGATTTTGTTATCTTTTCAGATAGCAGTCATCTCGAAATCGTCCTTGCGGGCGCCGCATTCCGGGCAGGTCCAGTTCATCGGGACGTCAGCCCAGCGGGTGCCGGGGGCGATGCCGTCGTCCGGCGCGCCGGCGGCCTCGTCGTAGACCCAGCCGCAGATCAGGCACATCCAGGTCTGGAATGGGGCTGAGGTATCGGTACTCACAATATGCTTCCTTGTATTTTAAGAACCTCGAAGAACCGTAGCGAGCGGCGGCAATGCGGTCCGAGAAGCGCAGCTGTACGAGAGTACAGCGAGCATCGCAGGGCTGCAGTGCAACGCGCAGTAGGTTATTCGAGGTTCGGTCTAGTAGAATGGAGAGTCGCGTATCTTAATGCAGCAGCCGTGCAAAACCAACCGTTACCCCTCATCCTGACATTTGGCGTGTCCGACCCGGTCGGCGCGCTCGGCGTGCAGGCCGACCTGGCGGCCTTCGCCGCGCACGGGTGCCACGGCCTGTCGGTGGTTGCCGGCATCCTCGTGGCCGACAGCGCCAAGGTCGAAAACCTGCACGAAGTCGACAGCGACTGGATGGCCGACCAGGCCAGAGTCCTGCTCGAGGACATGCCGGTGGCCGCCTTCAAGGTCGGCGCCGTCGCCAATGTGCTGCAGCTGGCCGCGATCGCCGAGATCGTCTCCGACTACCCGGACGCGCCGCTCATCCTCGACCCTTTCCTGACCGCCCTGCCCGACTCGGGCCTGGCCGACGAGGAGATGCTGTCGGCGATCCGCTCCATCCTCGCGCCCCAGACCACGGTCCTGATGCTCTCACAGTCGGAACTGGGCCGCATGGCCGAGACCTGGCGCGAGCCCGGGACCGAAGGCTCGCTGCTGGAAGACGTGGCCGAACTGACCAACGCCGGCTGCCAGTACGTGCTCGTCACCGGCACCCGCGACGAACAAGGCGGCTGTTCGAATACCCTGTTCGACGCCGACGGCGTGGTCGCGAAGGTCGAATGGAAGCATTTGCCGGGGCCGTTCGTCGGCGCCGGCAATACCTATTCGGCCGCCTTCACGGCCCTGATGGCCTGCGGCATGGAAGCGCCCCAGGCGCTGTTCTCGGCCCAGGACTACACCAACGGCGCCCTCGAACACGCCCAGCGCTTCGGCATGGGCAAGTTCATTCCCAATAAATTCTACCGGGGCTGATAGCTCCTCAAGACCATGACTGAACACACCTCGAAGAACGACCAGCTGTTCGCCCGCGCCCAGCAGACCACGCCGGGTGGCGTGAATTCGCCGGTGCGCGCCTTCCGCTCGGTGGGCGGCACCCCGCGCTTCATCACCCGCGCCGAAGGTCCTTACTTCTGGGATGCGGACGGCAAGCGCTACATCGACTACATCGGTTCCTGGGGCCCGGCCATCGTCGGCCATGCCCACCCGCAGGTGATCAAGGCGGTGCAGGAGGCGGCAGCGAACGGCCTGTCCTTCGGCGCCCCGACCGAGGGCGAGATCGAGATCGCCGAAGAGATCTGCCGCCTGGTGCCGTCGATCGAGCAGGTGCGCCTGGTCTCCTCGGGCACCGAAGCGACCATGAGCGCCCTGCGCCTGGCGCGCGGCGCCACTGGCCGCGACAAGATCGTCAAGTTCGAAGGCTGCTACCACGGCCACGCCGACTCCCTGCTGGTGAAGGCCGGCAGCGGCCTGCTCACCTTCGGCAACCCGACCTCCGCCGGCGTGCCGGAAGACTTCGTGAAGCACACCCTGGTCCTGGACTACAACAACGTCCCGCAGCTGGAAGACGCCTTTGCTTCGATGGGCGACACCATCGCCTGCGTGATCGTGGAGCCGGTGGCCGGCAATATGAACCTGATCCGCGCGACGCCGGAATTCCTGAACCGCATGCGCGAACTCTGCACCGAGCACGGCGCCGTCCTGATCTTCGACGAGGTGATGTGCGGCTTCCGCGTGGGCCTGGGCGGGGCGCAGGAAATGTACGGCATCACGCCTGACCTCACCGCGCTGGGCAAGGTGATCGGCGGCGGCCTGCCGGTGGCGGCCTTCGGCGGGCGCACGGACCTGATGCAGAAGATGGCGCCGATCGGCCCGGTCTACCAGGCCGGCACCCTGTCGGGCAACCCGGTGGCGGTGGCCGCCGGCATGACCACCCTGAAGCTGATCCAGGAACCGGGCTTCTACGAGCGCCTGGGCAGAGCGGCCGAGCGCCTGGTCAAGGGCCTCCTTGAGGCGGCGAAGGAAGCGGACATTCCCTTCTGCGGCGACGCGGTAGGCGGCATGTTCGGCTTCTACTTCAGCCACAACATCCCCTCGACCTATGGCCAGATGATGGCCGGCGACAAGGAGCGCTTCAACCGCTTCTTCCACGGCATGCTGGACGAGGGTGTCTACTTCGCCCCCGCCATGTTCGAGGCGGGCTTCGTCTCGGCGCAGCACAGCGATGCCGTCATCGACGAGACCATCGAAGCGGCGCGCCGCGTGTTCAAGCGCATCGGCTGAGGTTTTCGTAGGGTGGGCGGGTCTTCCCGCCCACGCGGTCAAATCACGTATCCTGGCCCGCTCCGTGGCTCACAACCGTTCGTTGACCGCGTGGGCGGGAGACCCGCCCACCCTACAACGTCAAGCTTCCTGCAGTTCCGCCGCACGCTGGGTCTTGACGACCTTGCGCGAGCTGCGCTTCCTCCACCAGATGATCACCCCGGTCACGCTCAGCATGGCGACGACCACACCCATGAAGGAAATCAGGATCCGCCCCGGAATCCCGAGGATGCGCCCCGAATGCAGCGGGAACTGGGCCTGCACGAAGATGTCCGCGGCACTCCCCTTCCACGGCTGGCGCTCGCCCAGCAGGCGGCCGTCGACGCCGTCGTAGTACAGCACCGGCGGGCCGACGCCGCCCGTGCCGTGGTCGTTGCCCGGCTCGAAGAAGCTGACCATATAGATGCCGTATTCCTGGGAGTAGAACACACCGCCGGCCGGCGCTTCCCAATTGCGGCGCCCCGCCTCGCTGCTCGCGGTCTGGACTACCTTATCGAAACCCACGCGCGGCTCGATCACGTCGGCGCCCAGCTTCATGGTGCGGGTGTCGAAGGGCGTGGGCGTGACCTCGGAGACGGTCTTCATCACCGGGTAGAAGATTTCGCTGTACAGGTTGAGCGAGAAGGCCGTGAACGCCAGGATCAGCAGCAGCGCCCAGGTCCACAGGCTGAAGGCGCGGTGCAGGTCGAAGTTCAGCTTGGACGAACCGCCTTTCCAGCGCACCTTCCAGGCGGGCTTCCAGCGCACACCCCATGATTTGCCGCCGACTGCCGCAGCCTGCTTGCGCCGCACCGGCAGGGTCAGGTAGAAGCCGACGAAGCAGTCCACCGTCCAGATCATTGCGATCACACCCAGCAGCCAGATGCCCCAGCGGTCGATCCCCCACATCTCGGGGATGTGCAGGGTGTAGTGCAGGCGGTAGAGGAAGGAGACGAAGGTCTCGCGGCTGATCGGCCACACCGCGCCCCATTCGCGCTTGCCCAGTTCCGCACCCGTCACCGGGTCCAGGAAGACCTGGTTGAAGCCCGGCTCGGTCATGGCTTTCGCGGCCGGATCGTAGCGCGGCGAGACCCCGAGGGCCAGCGAGCGGCCCGGTTCCGGATGCAGGGGCACGTAGGACACCCGCACGCTTGGGTACTGTGCCTCGACCTTCTGCGCCAGCAGCAGCGCCGGATGGGCCTTGCCCGGGGTATGCGACTCCATCAGGTGTGGATTGAGCAGGTCGTCCAGCTCGTGGTCCCAGGAGATGACGGCGCCGGTCACGCCGCTCACGAACAGGAAGGCCGCCGTCAGCAGGCCGGCGTAGCGGTGCACGAGGGTCCAGAAAGCGCGCATGGCGGCGTCCTCAGAAACGGTACTTCAGCGACAGCGAGGCGCTGCGCGGCGCCGCATAGGTCAGCGCGCCGTAGGCGGCGAACATGCCGAAGTGCTTCTTGTCGAACAGGTTGTCGATGTTCAGCTGGGCCGACAGGTTCGGGCTGAATTCGTAGCGCGCCATCAGGTTGACCAGGGCGAAGGACTTCTGCTCGATCAGGCCGGAACTGCCTGCAGGGGCTGCCGGATCGATCGTGTACGTGCGGCCTTCCGAGTTGACGCCGCCGCCGACCGTCAGGGCATCGAAGGCCTTGTAGGTCGTGAACACGCGCAGCAGGCGGCGCGGGTAGATGCTGTTCACATCAAGGCCGCTGGCGTCCTTGGCGCGGAACTGGGAGTAGCCGGCGGTGGCGTTCCAGCCCTGCGCCAGTTCGCCCGACAGTTCGAACTCGAAGCCTTCGCTCTTCGCGCCTTCGGCGGCGCGGTAGTGGCTCTCTTCGAGCAGCGGGCCGGCGCCATCGCGGTCGATGCGGCCGGCTTCCTGCGCCAGCTTGTCCTGTTCGATGCGGAAGACGGCAAACGACCCGTTCAGGCGGCCGCCGAAGAACTCGCCCTTCACGCCCGCCTCGTAGTTCTTGCCCACGATCGGTTCGAGGATGTTGCCGGCCAGGTCCTTGCGGTTCTGCGGCTGGAAGATGTCGGTGTAGCTGGCGTAGACGGACCAGTTGCTGCCGACGTCGTAGACCAGGCCCGCATACGGCGTGATCTCCTTGTCGTGCTTGATCGCATAGGCGGCCGTCCACAGGCCGCGGCCATTCTTCTCGTAGTCGGTGACGCGCGCGCCCACGATCAGCTTGAGCGGATCGGCAAGGGCAAAACGCGCCACGCCGTACAGGCCCGTCTGCTTCGTCTCGCTGCTTTCGTACCAGGTCGGCGCGCCCCAGCTCGGGGTCGGGTAAGCCGCGCCGTTCCAGTTGTTGAAGTCGCCCACCGCGTGGTCGGCGCTGCCGAAGCTTGCTGCGCGGTTGTCGGAGTTGAATTCCTGCTTCATGCGCGTGTAGCCGAAAGAGGCTTCATGGCGGCGGCCGAACAGCTCGAAGGGGCCGCTGGCCTGCAGGCCGATGTCGTCCTGCTTCGTGGTGGTCAGGTAGGAGCCGGCGAAGTCGCTCATGCCCTGCCCCGTCACGCGGTCCGGAATGCCCGACAGGTAGAGCAGGTAGGAGTCGCCGATGCGTTCGCTGCTATTGACGCTGGCGCGCAGCTTCCAGCCGTTCTCGAAGCCGTGTTCGATGCTGGCGAAGCCGTTGTCGTAGCGCGAGGCCCAGCTGACCCAGTCGGCCGCCGTGGTCTTGGAGCGGTCCCAGTTGGTTTTCGAGCCGTCGGAATACCAGAACGGCAGGCCGCCCCACATGCCGGAGCGCGGGTCCAGGTCCTGGCGGCTGAAGCCCGCCGACAGCAGGGTACGCGGGCCGAGGTCGGCGTCGATCGCGCCGTAGATGGTCTTGCTCTCGTTTTTCAACAGGTCCACCCAGCTGTCCGACTTGCTGTACTCGCCGACCACGCGGGCGCGCACGGTGCCGGCGGCATTCAGCGGCGTGGAGACGTCGCCCATCAAGCGGCGCTCCTTCCAGCGGCCGATGCCGGCTTCGACCGAACCGGTGAGCGCGCGGCTGGTCGCGTGCTTGCGCACCAGGTTGATGGCGGCGGAAGGGTTGCCCGCGCCCGTCATCAGGCCGGTCGCGCCGCGCACCACTTCGACGCGCTCGAACAGCGCCAGGCTGCCGGCCACTTCGCCGGCGCTCCAGGCCTGGTCCCAGGTGGTCGGGACGCCGTCGATCTGCAGGTTGTCGATGTCGAAGCCGCGCGCGGTGAAGCCGGCGCGGTTGGTCTCGTACTGGTTGACCGAGACGCCGGTGACGTTGTTGACGACGTCGGTCACCGACTGCAGCTGCTGGTCTTCGATGCGCTGCAGGGTCACGACCGAGACCGACTGCGGGGTCTCGCGCAGCGACAGCTCGAGCGGCGTGGCGCTGCGCGCGCTGCCGGCGGTATAGGAAACGGCTTCGCCCAGCTTGCGCGCGTTGACTTGTACCTGCTGGACGCTACCGACGGGCTCGTCCGCTTCCTTTGCCTGGGCGGCGAGCGGCAGGGTGGCGGCGATCAGGAGGGCGAGGCGAATCAGGCGGAAGGTCCGGCGGTCGTGCGTGGTCATGAAGTGTCCAGTTAGAATAATTAATGCGAATGATAACAATTCTCATTCAAAAGTCAATGTGGCATACAGACGCAATGCCCGTGTTTAGTTCGCCAAAGCAAAACGGGCAGTGAAATTAAATTTCACTGCCCGTCCTTTTTTGAAATTTTATTGCGTCAGCGCAGCCAACCGCGGCGGCGGAAGTACCACAGCGGCGCGATGCCGCAGGTGATCATCAGGCCGACTGCGAAAGGGTAGCCGAAAGTCCAGTTCAGTTCCGGGAACACCGTGAAGTTCATGCCGTAGATGCTCGCGATGAGGGTTGGCGGCAGGAAGGCGACCGAAGCCACCGAGAAGATCTTGATGATCTTGTTCTGGTTAATGTTGATGAAACCGACGGTGGCGTCCATCAGGAAGTTCACCTTGTCGAACAGGAAGGAGGTGTGGCCGTCCAGCGATTCGATGTCGCGCAGGATCTGGCGCGCTTCCTCGAACTGGTCGCTGTTCAAAAGCCGGCCGCGCATCAGGAAGCTGACCGCCCGCCGCGTGTCCATCATGTTGCGGCGGATCCGGCCGTTCAAGTCTTCCTCGTGCGCGATCGCGTTCAGCGCGGCGGCCGCGTCCTGGTCGGTGAATTCCTTCTGCAGCACGCGGGTCGAGACTTCTTCCAGCGCCTCGTAGATGCCCTCGAGCGCGTCCGCCGAATACTCGGCGTCGGTCGCGTACAGGTCGAGCAGCACGTCCATATAGTCTTCGATCGAGCCGGGACGCGAACGGGCGCGCAGGCGCACCAGGCGGAACACCGGCAGGTCGTCGTTATGGACCGAGAACAGGATTTTGCCGGACAGGATGAAGGCGACGGTGACCACGCGCGAGGGGCCGTCCTCCTCTTCCAGCAGGAAGTCGGTGCGCAGGTGCAGGTCGCCGTTTTCGGCTTCGTAGTAGCGGGCCGACGCTTCGATGTCCGAGACTTCGTCCTCGCCCGGCAGGGTCACGCCATAGGTCGTCTTGACCAGGATGCGCTCTTCGTCGGTGGGCTCGTTCAGGTCGACCCAGACCGGCGTCACGTTCCCCAGGTCCTCGCGCGACTCGACGCTGACCTGGTTCAGTCGGCCATTCTGTAGGACAAATACGTTGATCATGCGCTGTTTCTCGGCCGGGATTCGAAAATTTCCGCAAGTGTAACCGACCGGCAGCGCAAGCGGCCACCCCGTACCGACAATTTCCTACGTTTGCCCCTATGGCAGGTCGGCGAAGCGCATCCGGCGCTGGATCAGGGCAGTGCGGCGCACCAGGTAATTGGTCGCGCGGTGCTTGTCGTAGTAGCGCGGATTGGGCAGCATCACCGCCAGGCGCGCCGCTTGCTGGGCATTCAGATTGGCCGCCGAGGTACGGTAGTAGTGGCGCGCGGCGGCCTCGGCGCCGAACACGCCGCGCCCGTACTCGACCACGTTCAAATACACCTCGAGGATGCGCTTCTTGCTCATCACGGTTTCCAGCATGAAGGCGATGATCATCTCCTGCCCCTTGCGCAGGTAGCTGCGCGAGCCGGACAGGAAGAGGTTCTTGGCCAGCTGCTGGGTGATGGTCGAGCCGCCGCCGACCACCTTGCTGCGCTTGTTGTTGCGCTCGTAGGCCTTTTCCAGTGCTTCCCAGTCCACGCCGCCGTGCTCGGCGAAACGCGAATCCTCCGAAGCCACGACGGCGCGCTTGAGGTTCACCGAAATCCGCTCGTAAGGCACCCACTCGTGCTTGAGCTGGGCCTTCGGGTTCTTTTCGCGCAGCTCCGAGAGCTGCTGGCGCATGAAGCTGGTCGAACCCGGATTGAAGACCGAATACCAGCAGACCATGATGAAGAAGTAGAGCTGGACCAGCAGCACCAGCAGGATGGGGCCGAGGATGAGCCACTTGAGCCAGCGGCGCGCGCCCTTCTTCCCTGCTGCTTTGGTCTTGGGCATGCTGATGGTGGCTGTGCTCATGGTCGCATCTTCTTCATGACGGCGGCCGTCTCCGGACGCACGCCGCGCCAGATGGCGAAGGCCTCCGCCGCCTGCTCGACCAGCATGCCGAGGCCATCGCGCACGGTGGCGCCGTGCCTGGTGGCGAAGTCCATGAAGACGGTGGGTTGACTTCCGTACATCATATCCAGTGCGAGCGCGCCCGGGCCGAAGATGGTGGGGGCCACCGGCGGCAGGTCGCCGGCGATGCTGCTGGAGGTGGCGTTGATGACGATGTCGAAGCTGCCATTGACCTCCGCGAAGCCGCTGGCCGTGATGGGATCGCCATGGCGGCTGAAGTCCCGGGCCAGCGCTTCGGCGGTGGCGACGGTGCGGTTGGCGATGACGATCTCGCGCGGGCCTTGCCCGATGAGTGGCAGCAGCGCCCCGCGCGCCGCGCCGCCGGCGCCGAGCAGCAGCACGCGCTTGTCCTTGATGGCCACACCTGCATTGCGGGTGATGTCGGCCACCAGGCCGGGGCCGTCGGTGTTGTCGCCGACGATCTCGCCGTTCGCAAAGACCAGGGTATTCACGGCGCCGGCCGCGCGCGCCCGTTCTTCCAGGCGGGTGCAGACGCGCGCCGCCTCGATCTTGAACGGCAGCGTGACGTTCGCGCCGCGGTAGCCCTCTTCCACCAGGCGGCGGACGGTGGCCTCGAAACCGTCGAGCGGCGCGAGGCAGCGTTCGTAGACCAGGTCCTGGCCGGTCTGCGCCGCGTAGACGGGGTGGATTTCCGGGGATTTGCTGTGGGCGATCGGGTTGCCGATCACGCAGTACTTATCGGTCATCTTCTTAATTGCCTCGCAATTCGGCCTGCATCTTCTCTTCGCGCGTGAAACGGAAACGTGTGATCACTTCCCACAGGTCGTCCTTGCCGCGCGTGCGCATATTCGCCGGGAAGGCGCCGAAGGGCGCCGCCTGGCGCACGATGCGCAGGGCCGCCGCATCCAGCGCCGGGTTCCCCGAGCTGCGTTCGACGCGCGGGCCGCCATCTTTCGTGTAGATGCTGCCGTCCTGGAAAATCGGGATGTAGACCACCAGCTCGCCGTAGAGCTTCTTGCCGTTCTGCTGGGGGAAGTTGAGCGTGCCGATTTCCTCGATCCGCTTCTGCATCTCTTTATAGTAGAGCGCGTAGCCGACCTGGCGGGTGCTGGGCGTGATCTGGGTGCGCTTGGGGCGCTTGTTCTGGTCTTCGATGCGCTCGATGACCTCGGCGGCGGCGCGCGAGATGGCGCGGCTGGTGTCGAAGGCGTCGTTGCCCGTGCGGGTGGGGTCGGGCTTGTCCTGTTCCGTTTTTGGCGGCGCGCTGAAGGTGGATTTCTGCACGCGGGTCAACACGTTCTGCTGTTGCTGTTCGAGGTCGGCGATGCGGCGCTGCAGGGCCTTGATGCTTTCGCCGTTCTCGATTTTCCGCAGGTCGGGCAGCGGGGAACGGGAGCGGCCGGCGTCCGCCGTGCCGCCGCCTTCCAGGTTGGCCTGGGCCAGGGCGTCGGCCTTGGTGGGCGCGTTCGCATGCTTGGCGTTGACCAGGATGACTTCGAGCCCCGGATCGGCGGGCTGCTGCCGGAAGGCGTCCGGCGCGGCGAAACGCACCGCCAGCAAGCCTGCGTGCGCGAGCACGGAGACGCCGAGGGCGATGATCAGGGGGCGGTTGTTCTGCAAATACTTCACGCGCTGCGGGTGCCCGGACGGGCTTGGGAATCAGGATTGGGCATTCTAACCTGCAACTGCGAGCGCGGGGAGATTGCGGCGCGTGCTTGTCACAGACAGGGAAAATGTCGCCGATCGAAGTTGAATAGTTGACAGCAATCAATAGCTTTTCGCTGTATTGCCGCAGCATTTCAGCTTTGACTGGTGGAGCTCCCCATGCCCTTGTCCACGCTACAACTATCGCCAGACATACTGAGCGACGCCAACCGCCCGCTGCGTCTGCGCCTTGCGGGCGAACAGGAGGTGCTTGCCAACGTTCTGCTTGTCCAGCAGGTCAAGGGACAAGCCACGATCTGTGGCGGATTCGAGTATCGGCTGTTCTGCGTCGCCAGCCAGGCGGGCTTGCCGCTCAAGATGTTCAACGCGATGGCGGCGGAGCTGCAGTTCGTAACCGACCGCGGCGAGCTGCATTCGGTCTGCGGCATTGTCGCCCACACGGCCGAAGGCGAAAGCGACGGCGGTCTGGCCACCTATCAGCTGGTCATCCGCGATGCGCTGGCCCTGATGGAGGCGCGCACCAATACACGGGTGTTTCGCGATGCCAGCGAAATCGACATCACGCGCATCCTGCTGCGCGAATGCTTGCAGCATAACCCGGTGCTGGCGCACGCTTTCGATTTTCTCTTTCTGACGAGGAAGAGTTACCCGCGCCGCGAGTTCACGATGCAAAGCAACGAGTCCGACGCCGCCTTTCTGCGTCGTTTGTGGAAGAGACGCGGCCTGGCCTGGTTCTTCGAGGCCGGCGAGCCGGCGGGAGACGGCATGGTGCGCGGCCACCGGCTGGTGCTGTTCGACGATCCTCGCGCGCTGGAGCAATGCAGCGCTGGCACGGTCCGCTATCACCGCGACGATGGGACCGAGGAACGCGACAGCATCACCGCATGGCATGCCTTGCGCTCGCTCGGCTGCGGGAAGGTCACACGCCACAGCTGGGACTACAAGCAATCCACGGCGCTCGATCTCACGGTGCCTGGCCGCTACGACCAGGGAGCGCTGGGCAATCGCTTCGCCGCCAGCCTGGACGACTACCTGGCCCTCGCCCCCCATACCGGCGACAGCGCCAACGATTTCCGCGACCTGGCAACCTTGCGCATGGAGCACCATGAATACGCCGCCAAGATGTTCGAAGCGGAGAGCGGCGTGCGCGACCTGTGCGTCGGCCAATGGATCACCATCGAAGGCCACGCCGAACTCGATACGCACCCTCATGACGAACGCGAATTCGTGCTGACCGGACTGCACATCGAAGCGGAGAACAACCTGCCGAAGGCGTTGAACGACCGGATCGTGCGTTTGTTTGCACTGAACCGGTGGCACGCGCGGGATGCTGGCTCTGACAATACGAGTACCGAAAAGCGTGGGCGATACACGAACCGCTTCAGCTGTGTGCGGCGCGGCATTCCCATCGTGCCGGCGTTCGACCCGCGCGTCGACCTTCCACAGGTGCGGCTGCAAAGCGTGATCGTGGTCGCACCAAAGGACGAGGAGGTGCATTGCGACCAGCATGGCAGGGTCAAGGTGCGTTTCCCGGCCTGCCGTCCGGACGACCATGCGCACGCCCAGGGGGCGGGGGCATCCGGCAGCGACACCGACTCGGCCTGGATACGGGTGGCCAGCTCCTGGGCCGGCGACCATTGCGGCGCGATCTCGCTGCCGCGCGCCGGCGACGAATGCCTGGTGGACTTCCTCGGAGGCGACCCGGACAAGCCGATCATCATTGGCCGCGTGCACGGGTCGCGCACACCGCCGCCGGACTTTACGCACCAGGGCGAGCTGCCGGGCAACCGCTTTCTGTCGGGGATCAAGAGCCGCGAAATCGGCGGGCGCCGCTACAACCAGCTGCGCATGGACGACACGCCGTCCCAGATCAGCGTCCAGCTGGCGAGCGAGCATGGTCACAGCCAGCTCAACCTCGGCGAGCTGCGCCACGCGCGGCGTGACGGCAAGGCTGCGCCGCGCGGTGAAGGCGCCGAGTTGCGCAGCGACGAGCACGTAGCCGTACGTGCGGCCAAAGGCATCCTGCTCAGTGCATGGAAACGCCTGCATGCCGCCGACAGTCAGCTGGCCCGTGCGGAATTCCTGTCTCTGATGGCGCAATGCCTGGAGCAATGCCAGAACCTGGGAACGTACGCGGTCGAGCACCAGGCCATGGCGCTCGACGCCGAACCGCTCGCGCAACTGAAGGAACAGCTGGACGGATGGGAGAGCGGCAGCAATATCGCACCCGAGGGCCAGGGCGGCGGCGCAGCTCTCATCGGCCTGAGCGCCCCGGAAGGCATCAGCTTCGCCACCCCCAAGGCCCTGGTCAGCTACGCCGGAAGCAATCTTGACAGCGTGGCCCAGCAGCACCTCCAGCTCACTGCTGGCCAGCGCTTCAACCTGAATGCGGGACAGGGCGTCTCGGTGTTTGCCCACACCGGGGGCATCAAGGCCATCGCCCACCAGGGCAAGTTCCTGCTCCAGAGCCAGCACGACGACACTGAGCTCAACTCAGCGAAAAACGTCAGGATCACGGCCACGGACGGCAAGGTCATCGTGATGGCGAAGGAGATCCAGTTCATCGCCGAAGATGGCTCCTTCATCAAGGTCGGCGGCGGCATCACGCTCGGCACAGAAGGCGACATCAAGCACCACGGCGCGAATTTTCCTTTCGATGGCCCGGCCACGATGGCGACCGAGCTCCCCGTCTTCGACAAGGCCGGCGCTGATCAGAAATTCGTGCTGAAGTACGGCGCGCACGGCGACGACCCGGTGGCCGCCGCCAACCGCCGCTACGAAATCGCGCTGAGCGACGGCAGCGTCCTCACAGGGATCAGCGACGCCGCCGGCAAGACCGACTTACTGGAACGCGATGCGATGCACATCGCGCGCATCCGCATCCTGAGCGACGAATCCTGAGGAGACTCCATGCGCTATCCACGACAGGCCAGCTGCATCGGAAACGACACCAGTGTGCTGCAAAGCGGCCGCAAGTCCGACAAGACCGTCGACGTGCGGCCCGACCTTCCTTGCAACGTCATTGTCATCCACGGCGTCAACGACGTCGGCACCAGTTTCGGCGCGGTCGAGGATGGCCTGTGCGCCGGGCTCGATGTTCGCCTGCATGGCAAGCCGGGGCGCTTCGTTCCCGGCAGCTACCGCATGCCGATTGCAAAGGACAAGAACCTGGTCCTGGCGGATCCGGATGCGGTGTTCTTCAAGCGCACCATGCAGGAAACAACACACAGCCCGGTGGTTCCGTTTTACTGGGGATATCGCGAAGTGCGCAGCGAAGCAGGGACGAAGAACGGCCAGCGCATCGACCGCTACGGCAACCGCCTCGACAAGGACCTGTCGAAAGGCGGCGGCCCGTTCGCCAACGCCACCAGCACCCTGCCGGACATGTGGAACCGCGGCATCTGCTCGCCGGTGGACGTGGGCGGCGACCCGATACGTCCGGTGTACAGCGCCCCCGGCCGCATGTACATGGTGCTGGCCGCCAAACGGCTGGCCGCTCTGATTGCCATGATCCGCGACTTCGACGCCAACGACGTGGTCAACATCGTCGCTCACAGCCAGGGCTGCCTGGTCAGCCTGCTGGCCCAGGCCTTCCTGCTCGACGAAGGCAAGCGCCCGGCCGATACCCTGGTCCTGACCCATCCGCCCTATAGTTTGGAAGAGGATGCCAGCGTCCTGATCGGCATCGCAGAAAGCGTCAAGAGCGGCTCAGACCGCGCGATGGAAGGACATTATGCGCCGCTCAGGTCGCGCCAGACCTTCGATGCACGCCTGCGCACGCTGGTCAACATCGTGCAGGGCGTCGCTGCACGCAAGCACACGGCTCCCGCCTTCACTGCCCTATCCGACCATGCGAAGCACCACGGCATGGTAGGTGCGAAGTGGAGCGCCGGCGCCGACCGCGACAACCGCGGCAAGGTTTACCTCTACTTCTGCCCCGAGGACATGACGGTAGCGCTGGACAATATGAAAGGGATCGGCTGGCAAGGCGTACCCGATTTTATGAGTGGTCAAGCGGTGCCGAAGGACGGGAGGACCCGAGTGCGCGGCGGCTGGGGTAACTCGACCAGGCAGGTCGCCACCGAACGCCAAGAGCGCAAGCCGCTGGCAGAACTCGGGCGCGGCTTCTTCCAGCGGGTCTTCACTGCCAAGCAGCGCAACAGCCGTGCGGTCCTTGTCGGGCAGCCTCCGCACGACTTTGCCCTGCGCATTGAAGGCGAGGATGACCATGCACACGTGGCCGACGCGAACCGCACCTTGCGCACGCATCACCCGGAGGCGCCGTGGCCGGCCAAGCCTGGCATGCTCGACTTCATGAAATCGGAGGCGGACAAGCGCGAGGGCCTGCGCACGATCAACGGCGAAGCCTTGCGCACCCCAATGCCGGCGGACCTGCGCGGCAGTGGCCAGATCGATCCGAAGAACATCCCTAAGGATTCGAAGCAGGCCAAGGTGGCCGCCAAGGGCCAGGGGCCGTGCGAGGAGGTCGATCCGATCGACGCGGCGATCGCGGTCACTAGCGGCAAAGGGTTCGATTCCAGGTACGAAGAGGTCCCCGACCCATCCGGCGCACCGCGTTACCCGGAGCAGTTCGAGGTACTGTCGCCGGCGGACTGCAAACGCATCGAGGAACGCTACAACCGCGACCGCAAGCTCGACAAGGACGGCGAGGACGCACGGTGTCGGGTGCTGGGCGCGACGCGCCAGACCAACGGCAAGGTCATGGCCCAGATCCAAGAAAGTCCGAATGAAGCGCGCAAGCGCTGGCAGAACGAAGTCAGCCCGAAGTCCTTTCACGGCTCCATCTTCGGCAGCGTGAAGAATCATCGGAACGTGACGGCTTACGACTTGGCCATCGGTGGCGGAAAGGCGTCGAGCGATCCGCAGTTTTACGCCTACCTGTGTGCGGTGGCGGACTGGAGGTTGCAGTCGGACGAAAGGGCCGAAAAGCGGCCATCGATCATGCTCTGGAAAAATTTCGAAGATTTTTTCAGCATCTACTGGTCTGTCGAGACTGCCGAGCGCAAAGAGCTCATCAAGGGCAATGCGAATTATTACAGTTCCGGCAGGCTTCCAAGCTGCGTGCCTGCCCTGCATATCGGGCTGCCGAAGCTTGTCATTTGCGAGACAGTAGCCGGGGACCGCGTGACAGCTGCATCACCAGCAGCGCAAGGTGGAAGAAAGGAGGCGCAATGAAACATGCGAGCGTCAATCACGGGGCCACGCTGGCAAGGTATCTCGCTGGCGCTTGCCTGGTACTGATGGTCTTGATCCCGGCCTGGACCATTTTCGTGATGGCGGTCATCGAACCGGACAGCTTGACGATGAAGGAGCAGACGATGGGCAATCGGATCATGTGGTGGGTACTTGGGCCGCTCGTGCTGGTGACGACACTGTTTGGCACGCACTGGATGCGAACAGCGAAGGCCGACAAGACAGTACAGCAGAATGACGTGGTCAAAGCGGCCAGCTTGAGTGAACAACAGAAGCGTGAATACGTACTGGAGGTGATCGGGCTCGGGGTCACCCTGGACAAGTACCGGCAGGGCAAACTATGGGATGCGCTGCAGGCAGGCAATGCCCATGCCACGATCCGCGAACAAGACCCCAACAACTATCCTTGGAGTGCAATGGACAAGGACGGTATCAGCGGTGGACGTAACGGTGATACGCTCGAGAACGGTGCGTCGTTCACGCCGATGTACTTTGCGGTGCCGGTCTTTAATGCCGAGCAAGAGACGAACAATCCAGCGCTTGCCGACACCCCGGAAAGTCCCACGCCGGGCTTGGCCGGTGGCGCAATCCAGTCCGGCATGGCATGGCACCTGTTCGTGGTCGGCCCGCGCCGCTTTGGCGAGCAGCCCGACCGTATCCTGGATGACATATTCGCCTTCTTCGACGCTCACCCGGACGTGCCGTATATCGTGCTGAACTCGGATGACAGCCTCGGCTCCCGAGACGACAATAGGCCGAAGGGGTCGCGCCGCTTGCTAAAAGACGGCCACTACGTCACCGAAAAACCGGACGCATCCGCCCTCTTCGTACTGGCCCGGCGCGAGCGCGTCGATCCGGTGCGGCCATTCGTGTGGGACGATCCGGACAATGAATTCGTGCAAAAGGAATTTCGCTGGATGTACTGCCAGTTGCTGTTCGCGGTTCCCAATTCGATCCGCAAACACGCTCTTCAAACCCCGGCCCAGGTCGGGGCCGACATGACGCACCAGCAGCTGTACGGTGAAGTCGAGCGCCAGCCCCTAGTCAGCGAATGGCTCGAAGCCGCCACCGCTTTCTCGCAACGCCCCGACCTTCGCGGCACCGGCGTCAGCGGAATGCTCGGCACAATCAACCCCTTCAAGCACTACCCGCCAAAGGAATGGAAGCCAACTCCCTGGTTCCCGATTCCCTGGAACCGCGAGCAGCTCGAGACCTTCGACCGCCTGCCCACGCTCGGCTACCTGCACCGTCCGGTCTTCGTGCGCTTCACCGACGAGCAAGGTAAGCCGGTGACCCGGCGCGCCGAGCGGCAAAAGCTGCTGCAGGCGGGCTGGCAAGCCGCGCTCCAGAACCTGCCCGAAGCCCGGCGCAAGGACGCTCCGGCGCGCGTGATCGCCGCCACCGGCGGCAAGGCCGCGCAGCTGATCGCCCTGCACGGCGTGCTCGACGCCCAGGCCGCTGCCGGCGCACCCGAGATCGACAGCACCAAGTCCAGCCAATTCATCGACACCGACAAGCGCCTGGGCGATACCGGCGCCGCCACCCTGTTCGTGCAGATGGCGATCGGTGTGATGGGCAGCTACCGGGACGGTGGTGTAAGCGCGGCGGTCAACCTGCGCGGCGAGGACGAAGCCAGCATCGTCCTGATCAGTCCTCCCACGGACGAGCAGCGCAAGAACCAGACGCATCCCCACGGCGGCGACGTGTTCGCGCACCGCGGCACGCCGGCCATCGATCCCGGCAATTACCAGTAACGCGCCCTGGAGGTCCCATGCGCAAGATCATCCGCCTGGATGACGCCACCAGCCATGGTGGAAAAGTAGTCAAGGTCGCCGCCACCCACTTCACGGTAGGCGGCGTCCCCGTTGCCCGGGTTGGCGACAGACCAGCTGCCCGATCCATGGCCAGGGCAGCATCGTGGAAGGGGAAGCGCGCCACACCATCGGCGGGGTTCCCGTGGCCTACGAGGGGCACAAGACGAGCTGCGGCGCGACGCTGCTGCCGGCCGATCCGCACCTGACCTGCAGCTAGGCGTGGACGGTGTCAGGCCGTTCCGGCGTTGGCGGGAACCTCGACGCCATCCTCGGTCGTGACCGCGGCAACCACGCCTTCCGCCTCCACGACTTCGGCCAGCGCCGCCTCCCCGGTATCGCCCTCTTCCTCTTCTTCGAGTTCCAGCGAGGCGTCCGGCGCCACCGCCGCCACTTCGAGCAGGCGCGCTTCCAGCGACAGGTCGACTTCGTCCCAGCGCACGATATCGAGCTTGACCTGGGCACCGCGGGCCACCTGCGGCATGCCGGTCAGGCGCACCACCAGCGGGATCTCGGCCAGGCGCACGATCTCTTCCTTCAGCACCACGGCATCGACCTGCTTGGCCTGCTCCTGGCCCAGCCAGCGCAGGCACCAGTAGCGTTCCATGTTCTGCTGGAAGTCGTTGTAGGCCGCATAGGCCGCGTCAAAGCTCGAGACGATCGCGAACAGCGTCGCGTCGCGGTGCTTGAACGGGGCCACCAGCGGCGCGGTCACGCCATTGGCGGCGCAGGCCAGGATCTGCCACTGGTTCACCAGGTCGGTGTAGCGGCGCAGCGGCGAAGTGCTCCACGCGTACTGGTCCACGCCCAGGCCCTGGTGCGGGGCGGCGTGGGTCACCATGCGGACCTGGATCTTGGCATTCCAGCCACCCGCGCCCGGCCCCTGGGAGCGGTAGATGCCCGGCACGCCCGAGTCGTGCAGCAGCTTGCCCCAGGTGCTGTTCGCGAAGATCATCAGCTCGGCCACGATCTTGTCGAGCGGCGCGCCGCGCTTGCGGCGCACGATGCTGACCACGTCGTCTTCGACGTAGAAGTTGAAGTCGACGCGGTTGGCCTGCTCGGGCTTCAGGCCGAAGGCTTCGCGCTTCTTCATGCGGCCCGCTTCCAGCTGCAGCGCCCATTGCCACAGGAAGCCCAGTTCTTCCTTGTGCGGGTAGTCGCCTTCGCCGCCCGCCAGCGCCTCTTCGGTCACGATCGCGTCGAGGTCGTTCAGGCGCAGGTTGCGCTTGATCGGCACGCGCTCGGCGCGGGTGGTGGTCGAGACCACGGTCCAGTCCTGCGGGTTGAGCACGGCGTAGAGCGACAGCGCCGGGCAATCGTTCCCTTCGGCCAGCGTAAAGGCGTTCACCACCTCGTCCGGCAACATGGTGATCTTATCGCCCGGCATGTAGACGGTCGACATGCGCGCGCGCGCGATCTTGTCGATGGCATCGTCCGGGCGGATGCCCAGGCCCGGCGCCGCAATGTGGATACCGACACGCACCGTGCCGTCGTCCAGCTTCACCACCGAGAAGGCGTCGTCGATCTCGGTCGTGGTCACGTCGTCGATCGAGAAGGCGGCGACGTCGGCCAGCGGCAGGTCGGCGGGCGCCTTCGGCACCTCCACTTGCGGGAAGCCCGCGCCGCGCGGGAAATGCTCGAACAGGAAGCGCGCCATGTGCAGTTCCTTGGGCGAAGCCAGGCCGCCCGTGTTCAGCATCAGGCGCGGGGCCGTGGTCTGCATTTCGGAAGCCGCCGCTTCAAGCGCCTTGTATTCGATGGTGTTCTTGTCCGGCTTGAAGAGCAGCTGCTGCACGATAGCCTGCATCGAACCCGGCAGCTTGCCGGCCTTGAGCTCCTCGACGTAGCCGGCCTGGATGATGGCCTGCTGCTTCTTCTTCTCGATGCCGGCCAGGGCAGCCTTCAGGGTCTGCTCGGGGGCGGCCTTGTAACGTCCACGGCCCTTCTTGTGGAAGTAGATCGGGGCAGCGTGCAGGGCCAGCACCAGGCCCGCGGCCTCGGCGGGGAGCGGGGCGTGGCCGAAGTATTCGGCGCCCAGTTCCGCGAAGCCGAATTCTTCCTGGCCCGCGACCTCCCACAGGAAGTCGAGGTCGACCTCGGCGGCGATGATCTTCGCGGCGGCCATCAGGGCTTCCGGCTCGGGATTCGCGAACTGGATCAGCACGTCCTTGGCCTTGACCTTGCTGCGCTTGCCGCTGGCCAGCTCCACCTGGCAGGCCTCGCCCGCCTGCGACAGCACGGTGCCGACCTTGAAGTCGCCCGACTCTTCAAAAAATACGTTCATATTATTTCGTGTTCTGTTTGGGTTTGGCCGGCTGCAGCTTCAGCACCTCGGGCAAGAATACCTCGGTGACCAGGAGCAGGCCTTGATGGCGGCGATAGAGGCAGCGCCGCGCATAGTAAATCGTGTCGTCCGCCCCGCCGATGGCCGCGCGCACGCGTGCAAACAGCGGATGGCCCGCGCGGATGCGCGCAAATTCCAGCTGGCCGCGCCGCACCAGCGGGTCGTAGAAGAGCGTGGTGCCGAGCGAGCGTTCGCCCAGCGCCGAAAACAGGGGCCAGTCGCCGGCCGTGCAGCTTGTGGGCACCACCGTGTGGCCGAAGACCGCCGGCTTGCCGTCGCATTCGAGCAGCACCTCGCGTTCCCACACCCGTTCGGGACGGGGCAGGCCGATCGCCCGCGCCTCGTCCGCCAGGCACGTGGCGGTTCTCTGGTGCAGCCGGCGCACGCGAAAACGCTCGCTGTGCGCGATCAGGCGCGCCGTCAGCGAGCCTTCGGTGGTCAGCCAGTCGTGCATCCTTGCCGGCGCACGCACCGCGCCGGCGTGCGGCTGCCAGGCCGCCAGTCGCAGAGACCCGCTCCTCACTGGACCGAGCCTGCGCAGAAGGCCAGCACTTCGTCCACGTACTGAGGGAATTCCGAGATCGCATGGTCGCTGCCCTCGATCACGTGCTGCTTCGCGCCCGCGTAGTGCGCCACCATGTCGCGGTAGTCGAGCACTTCGTCGCCGGTCGCGGCCACCAGGAAGTAACGTTCCGGCCGCGTGATCTTCTCGACCCGCAGCGCGGCCAGCTCGTCGATGTATTCGCGGCGGAACTCGAACGGTTCGCTTGAGTGCCAGGCCGTGGTCACGCCCACGTGATGCTCGAGGTTCTTCAAGGGGTTCACGGACGGGTTGAGCAGCACCGCGCGCACGCCCAGGCGCTCGGCCAGCCAGGTGGCGTAGAAGCCGCCCAGCGAGGAGCCGATGATGGACAGATTATCCGGCGCATACCGCTCGGCCAGCAGCAGTGCAAGTTCCATCGCCGCCTTCGGCGAAGCCGGCAGCTGCGGGCAAATCAGCTCGCTCGCGCGGCCTGCGTCTTCCAATGCCTTCTGCACCACCCGCGCCTTGAAGGACTTCGGCGAGGAGCGAAAGCCGTGCAAATACAAAATCATGGGGCCAGCGCGTCCAGCAGTTTCTGGTGCACGCCGCCGAAGCCGCCATTGCTCATCACGAGGATGTGGTCGCCCGGCTGGGCCGCCTGCACGATGGCCTGCACCATGTAATCCAGCTGGTCGAAGCTGTGGGCGATGGCGCCCAGCGGTTTCAATGCGTCGGCCAGCGACCAGCCCAGCGCCTGCTGGCTGCCGAAGCCGAACACCAGGTCGGCGTCCTTCAGGCTGCCCGGCAGCGCATCCTTCATGGCGCCCAGCTTCATGGTGTTCGAGCGCGGTTCCAGCACGGCCAGGATGCGGCCGGTGGTGCCAATTTTCTGGCGCAGGCCGCCCACGGTGGTGGCGATCGCGGTCGGGTGGTGGGCGAAGTCGTCGTAAACGGTGATGTCGTTGACCTTGCCGCGCACTTCCATGCGGCGCTTCACGCTCTGGAAGCGCGACAGGGCGGCGATGGCCTGCGAGGTCGGCACGCCCACGTGGCGGGCGGCGGCGATCGCGGCCAGCGCGTTCGAGCGGTTGTGGTGGCCGGTCAGCTCCCAGTGCACGGTGCCCTGCACGTCACCGTTGAACAGCACGTCGAAATTGCCGCCCTGGTGCTCGACCATGGTCCAGTTCACGCCGTCGGAGATGCCGAAGGTTTCCTTCTCGCTCCAGCAGCCGCGCTTGATGACGCGGGCGAGCGAGGCTTCGTCGCCATTCACGACCAGGCGGCCCACGCCCGGCACGGTGCGCACCAGGTGGTGGAACTGGGTCTCGATGGCGCCGATGTCCGGGAAAATGTCGGCGTGGTCGTATTCCAGGTTGTTCAGCACCGCCGTCTTGGCGTGGTAGTGCACGAACTTGCTGCGCTTATCAAAAAAGGCGGTGTCGTACTCGTCCGCCTCGATCACGAAGAAATCGCTCGGCTTGTCGCCATGCAGGCGGGCCGACACACCGAAGTTCATCGGCACGCCGCCGATCAGGAAGCCCGGCGAATAGCCCGCGTCTTCCAGGATCCAGGCCAGCATCGAGGTGGTCGTGGTCTTGCCGTGCGTGCCGGCGACGGCCAGCACCCATTTCTCGCGCAGGATGTGCTCGCCGATCCACTGCGGGCCGGAGACGTAGGGCAGGCCGCGGTTCAGGATCTCTTCGATCAGCGGGTTCCCGCGCGTCATGACGTTGCCGATCACATAGAGGTCAGGGTTCAGCGACACCTGCTCCGGGCCATAGCCCTGGATCAGTTCGATCCCCTGCGCTTCCAGCTGGGTGCTCATCGGGGGATAGACGTTGGCGTCGCAACCGGTGACGCGGTGGCCGGCTTCCTTGGCCAGGACCGCCAGGCCACCCATGAAGGTGCCGCAGATACCGAGAATATGAATGTGCATGTCGTGGAAGAAAGTGCAGGGCGAAAAAAGCGAATACGCGATTTTACCCGACCCGCTGTCATTTTCCGTTCAAGAGTATGATTCAGCCATCATGCCCACACAGAACAATGATGTACTCCAGTTGCGCGCTGAAATCGCTGCAGGTGCGGCGCGCATGATTGCCCAGGATGGCGCCGACTACGACACCGCCCGCCGCAAGGCCGCCCGCCAGGTGCTCGGCGTGGACCGTCCGACCCCCAACCTGATGCCCGACAATCTCCAGATCGAGGACGAGGTCCGTAAATACCAGAGCCTGTTTGGCGGCCCGGGCCACGCCGTCCGCCTGAACGCCATGCGCGAGACCGCCCTGCAGGTGATGGACCAGCTTGCCGACTTCCGCCCCTACCTCACCGGCGCCGTCCTCAACGGCACGGCGGGCGAGCATGACGACATCCACCTGCAGCTCTTCGCCGACAGCGCGAAGGAAGTCGAGATTTATCTCCTCAACCGCAACGTCAATATAGAGATCTCCGAAACACCCCATTTCAAGGGCGGACGCCACGATCCGGTTGAAACCGTGAGCTTCATGTGGCATAAGGAAATTATTCATGCTGAGTTGTATGATTTTCACGATTTGCGCGGTGCGCTGAAGCCGCGTGGGGATGGCCGCCTGCAGCGGGTCGACGCAGCAGGGCTGCGTGCGCTCATGGCAAATGATGAGACTTTGGAACAGGACGAATGAACAAGAAACACGTGGCCGCCTACGCGGTCGTTGCCGCCATGTTTGGCATCATGGGCGCGCTGGTCGCCATCAACAAGAAAGATCCTCCCCCCATCACCACCGCGATCGCCCCGACGGGCGGCAAGCCGCACACGGCGGTGGACAATCTGTACAGGCAGTCGCTGAACGACCTCGAGGGCGCACCGCAGGCACTGGCCAAGTGGAAGGGCAAGCCGCTGCTGGTGAACTTCTGGGCGACCTGGTGCGCGCCCTGCGTGCAGGAGATGCCGGAACTGTCCGAGCTGGCCGGCAAGGACGGCGGCAAAACGTTCAATGTGATCGGCATCGGCATCGATTCGCCCTCGAACATGAAGGAATTCGCGGCCAAGCTGAAGATTGCGTATCCGCTGTACGTGGCGGGCATGGGCGGGACGGAGTTGTCGCGGGAGTTTGGCAATACTGCGGGTGGCCTGCCCTATACTGTATTGATTGGCGCCGATGGGCAGGTCAGGAAGACCTATCTGGGCAAACTGAAATTCGACGAATTGCGCGCGGATCTCGCGAAACTATAGTTTCATCGCTTTACGTAGGGTAGGCGGGTCTCCCCGCCCACGCGTTCAACCAGCTTATGAACAGCCGCCGCGTCTGCTCATACCGGATTTGACCGCGTGGGCGGGGGACCCGCCCACCCTACGAAATCTGACGCCAGCGAACGATCGTACTTTTCCGAACTACGGCGATTATGCGCCTATCGCCGCACAATTTTACTGCTTGCCAATAGCCGAGCTTGGCGGCACAATGCCTTCCTTTCGGGCGTTCCAGACTCTTCAACATGGCGAAAAAGCTACTGCTGCTCAACGGCCCCAACCTCAATTTATTGGGGACCCGGGAGCCGGCGGTGTACGGCGCGACGACGCTGTCCGACATCGAGACGGCGGCGGCGGCCCAGGCACAGGCGGCAGGTGCGACATTGGCCAGCTTCCAGAGTAACCATGAAGGAGCCCTGATCGACCGCATCCACGCCGCGCGCGACGAAGGCGTGGACGCGATCGTCATCAATCCTGGCGGCCTGACCCACACCAGCGTGGCCTTGCGCGATGCGCTCGCGGCGGTGGCGATACCTTTCGTGGAAGTGCACATCTCGAATGTGCACGCCCGCGAGTCCTTCCGGCATCACTCGTACCTGTCTGCGATCGCGCAAGGCGTGATCTGTGGATTGGGGCCTGATGGATACCGGTTTGCCATCGACTTTGCGCTTAAATCGCGTTAATCTACGTCAACTTCATGTATCAGCGGGGAGCGCGCCCACCCATCAGCGCGCTGCCGGCTCTCTAAAACGAATAATTCCAAGGGGTTTCACATGGATCTCAGAAAACTCAAGACCTTGATCGACCTGGTCGCCGAATCGGACATCGCCGAGCTCGAAGTGACCGAAGGCGAAAGCAAGGTCCGCATCGTCAAGTCCTCCGCAATCCCGCAGAATCAGATGGTCATGCTGCCGCAGCAAGGCGTGCAGCAATACGCCGCGCCGGCCGTCCAGGCCGCACCGAGCCCGGCTGCAGCCGCACCGGCCGCCGCTCCCGCAGCTGCCGCCGAAACCGGCCACGTCGTCAAGTCGCCGATGGTCGGCACCTTCTACCGCTCCTCGGCTCCGGGCGCACCGGCATTCGTCGAAGTCGGCCAGAGCATCAAGTCGGGCGACACCCTGTGCATCATCGAAGCGATGAAGCTCCTGAACGAGATCGATGCCGACGTCGCCGGCACGGTCACCAAGATCCTCGTGGAAAACGGCCAGCCGGTCGAATTCGGCCAGCCGCTGTTCGTGATCGGCTAATCAGCCTCCCCGGCGCGGCGGTATCCTGCCGCCAGTCCTATCATGTCGTGTCCGGCGCGTGCCTACCAGGCTGCGCCGGTTTTCACTGAAACACCGAACCTACCATGTTTGAAAAAATCCTCATCGCCAACCGTGGTGAAATCGCGCTGCGTATCCAGCGCGCTTGCCGCGAGCTGGGCATCAAGACGGTCGTCGTTCACTCCGAGGCGGACAAGGACGCCAAGTACGTGAAGCTGGCGGACGAATCCGTCTGCATCGGCCCGGCCCAGTCGGCGCTCAGCTACCTGAACATGCCGGCGATCATCAGCGCCGCCGAAGTGACGGACGCCGAGGCTATCCACCCGGGCTACGGCTTCCTGTCGGAGAACGCCGACTTCGCCGAACGCGTCGAGAAGTCGGGCTTCGTCTTCATCGGCCCGCGTTCCGACTCGATCCGCCTGATGGGCGACAAGGTCTCGGCCAAGCAGGCGATGATCAAGGCCGGCGTGCCCTGCGTGCCGGGTTCGGACGGCGCCCTCTCGGACGACCCGAAAGAGATCGTGCAGACCGCGCGCCGCGTCGGCTACCCGGTCATCATCAAGGCCGCCGGCGGCGGTGGCGGCCGCGGCATGCGCGTGGTGCACACCGAAGCGGCGCTGCTGAACGCCGTGCAGATGACCAAGACCGAAGCCGGCACCGCCTTCGGCAATCCGGAAGTCTATATGGAGAAGTTCCTGGAAAATCCGCGCCACGTGGAGATCCAGGTGCTGGCCGACGAGCACAAGAACGCCGTCTGGCTGGGCGAACGCGACTGCTCGATGCAGCGCCGCCACCAGAAGGTCATCGAGGAAGCGCCGGCGCCGGGCATCCCGCGCAAACTGATCGAGAAGATCGGCGACCGCTGCGCCGAAGCCTGCCGCAAGATCGGCTACCGCGGCGCGGGCACCTTCGAATTCCTGTACGAGAACGGCGAGTTCTACTTCATCGAGATGAACACCCGCGTCCAGGTCGAACACCCGGTCACCGAGATGATCACCGGGATCGACATCGTCCAGGAACAGATCCGCATCGCCTGCGGCGAAAAGCTGCGCTTCAAGCAGCGCGACATCATGCTGTCGGGCCACGCGATCGAGTGCCGCATCAATGCGGAAGACCCGTTCAAGTTTACCCCGTCGCCGGGCCGCATCACCGGCTGGCACCCGCCGGGCGGCCCTGGCATCCGTGTCGATTCGCACTCGTATGCGGGATACTATGTTCCACCTCATTACGACTCGATGATCGGCAAGGTAATTTCCTATGGTGCGACGCGCGAGCAGGCTATCCGCCGCATGCAAATCGCGCTCTCGGAAATGGTGGTTGAAGGTATCCTCACCAATATCCCGCTGCACCGTGAGCTGATGGTCGACGCCCGCTTCATCGAGGGCGGCACCAACATCCACTACCTGGAGCACAAGCTGGCCTCGAAGCCGGACCTGCCGAAGGAAGGTGGCATCGGTTCGAAATCGGACACTAAGGTCGACGCATGAGCTGGACGGAAGTCGTCATCGAAGTAGCGCGCGATCACGCCGAGGCGCTGTCGGACGCCCTGATGGAAGCGGGCGCCCTGTCGGTCTCGGTGGAAGACGCGGACGAAGGCACGGAGGCGGAAAAACCGCTGTTCGGCGAGCCGGGCATGGAGCCGACCGAAGCCGCGTGGGACCATTCGCGCGTCGTCGCGCTGACCGACACCGACGCTGACCAGTTCGCGATCGTGCAGGAAGCCGCCAACGCTGTTCGGCTGCCCGTCGTGCCCTCGTTCACCACCCGCGCGGTGGCGGACGCCGACTGGGTGCGCCTGACCCAGTCGCAGTTCGAGCCCATCCACATCGGCAAGAACATCTGGGTCGTGCCGAGCTGGCACGAGGCGCCGAATCCCGACGCCCTGATCCTGGAACTCGACCCGGGCCTCGCCTTCGGCACCGGCAGCCAT
>JBFLVV010000056.1:0-35759 GCA_040758275.1 Pseudomonadota bacterium | reverse complement strand
CACTTCGACCGTCTTGGCATGCCTCGACTCTCATAACCTCAACTACCCGAACCGCCCGGTGCGGACCCGCATGCCGGGTGGTGTGGCAGGGGACCGGCTAGACTATCTAGCCGCCCCTATGCCGATCGCCTGTTCGCCCAGAGGGCTCAGACACCGGGCCGGCAGCGCAGGCCGTCGACCAGCAGCCCGACCATCCGGCGGGTCGCGGCCGTGTCCTCGTCCGGATTGGCCTTGCACAGCGTCGCCACCGCGCGGAGCAGCTCGTCCGCCTCGTAGCCGGGGCGGATCACGTCTTTTTCGACGGCGGCCTGCAGCAGAGAGCTCAAGGCCGGGCGCAGGCGACTGTAGAAATAGTCGGGCAGGGCGGCATAGGTGGCGCTGTCGGACTGCAGCGCGCTCGACAGCCCACGCTTGGTGACGATGAAGTCGACGTAGCGCTGCATCCAGCGCGCCAGGGCCTCCCCCGCATCGTGTTCGGCGGCGAGCAGGGGCGCCGCGTCGGCGCAGGCGTCGATCTGGGATTTCATGACCGCGATGATCAGGTCGGCCCGCTGGGGGAAGTGGCGATAGAAGGTACCGACGCCGACGCCGGCCCGTTCCGCGATCTCGCGCACCGGCGCGTCCACCCCCGACTTGGCGAACACGTCCATTGCCGCTTCCAGCAGCCGGTCCAGGTTGCGCTGGGCATCCGCGCGCTTGCCGCGCGCCAACGTGGCCTCGGCCACGCCTTCTTCTTGTGGTGTCGTATGCATAAAAAATAGCTATTAAACGGAACAAAGTTCCGTTTATAATGCGGAATCGTGTTCCGCTTTGTTGATGGTATCAGGTCTTGGGCCAGCAGGGCAGCGGAACTTTTCTCAATCCTGTTCCCGAAAGGAGAAGTCATGCCCAATCCTCAAGTATGCATGTTCTGCCGCTACAGGAGAACACCCGTCCAGGGAGCCACCGTACCCTCATGCAATCACGCTGAGGCAGACAGGGTGCCGACAGGCGCTCCGCCCGTGCAGCAGCGCTCCGGACTGATGGCCGCAACACGCCGGCGCGCCGGCCAGGGAGGGATCGCGCGCCATAACTAGCCGAATGTGTCGTATGAGTAACTTTGCTGATATGCTCATGCATTATTTGACACGGAGGCTTGTATGAAACGCAGGGAGTTCGTTCAGCTTGGATTAAGCGCAGGGATCGCGGCAGGCACGGCGGGCGCGGCAGGTGTGGCAAACGCGGCCGGCAGTGCAGGGCCCGGCATCCTGGACGCCGGTGTGCGCGAGCAGCAGGCTCAGATGGCGTCCGGCAAACTGACTTCCAGCAACCTCGTCAAGCAATACCTGGCCCGCATCGCCGCCGTCGACAAGGCCGGCCCGCGCATCAATTCCGTGATCGAGACCAATCCGGACGCGCTCGCCATCGCGGCCGAGATGGACCGCGAACGCGCCGCCGGCAAGGTGCGCGGCCCCCTGCACGGGATTCCGGTCCTGCTGAAGGACAATATCGCCACTGCCGACAAGATGAGCACCAGCGCCGGTTCGCTGGCCCTGAACGGCGTGCGCGCCACCCGCGACGCCCATATCGTGGCCCTGCTGCGCCAGGCCGGCGCCGTCATCATCGGCAAGACCAATCTGTCCGAATGGGCGAACATGCGTTCGACCAAGTCGGTCAGCGGCTGGAGCGGCCGCGGCGGGCAGACGAAGAATCCCTACGCGCTCGACCGCAATACCAGCGGCTCCAGCTCGGGTTCGGGCGCGGCCGCCGCCGCGGCGCTGGCAACCCTCACCGTGGGCACCGAGACCGACGGCTCGATCGTCTCGCCATCCTCGTCCTGCGGCATCGTCGGCATCAAGCCGACCCTGGGCCTCTTGAGCCGCAGCGGCATCATCCCGATCGCCCACTCCCAGGATACGGCCGGACCCATGACCCGCAGCGTCGCCGACGCCGCCCTGATGCTGGCGGCGATGGCGGGTCCGGACAAGGACGACCCCGCCACCGCCGATAGCGGCAGCCACCTCAAGGACTACGCGGCGGCGCTGCGCACCGACGGCCTGAAGGGCAAGCGCATCGGCGTGGCGCGCAACTTCTTCGGCGCGAACGACGCGGTAGACGCCATCATCGACAAGGAACTCGACATCCTGCGCGCGCAAGGCGCGGTGCTGGTCGACGTGAAGGTGCCGAACACCGACAAGTACGGCGACAGCGAGCTGCAGGTGCTGCTCTACGAATTCGCGCCGGGCCTGGCCTCCTACCTGAAGAACTACGCGCCACATGCGCCGATCAAGACCATGGCCGACGTGATCGCCTTCAACGAAAAGAATGCGGCCAGGGAGATGCCGTACTTTAAGCAGGAGCACCTGGTGGCGGCCGCGGCCAAGCCGGGGCTCGACGCGCGCGAATACAAGGAGGCGCTGGCGAACGACCTGCGCTATTCGCGCGAGGAGGGCATCGACCAGGTGATGAAGGAGCACAAGCTCGATGCGCTGGTGGCGCCGACCGGCGGCCCTGCCTGGCTGACCGACTACATCAACGGCGACCATTACGGCGGCAGCTTCTCGACCCCGGCGGCGGTGGCGGGTTATCCGCACATCACGGTGCCGGCCGGCTTCACGCGCGGCCTGCCGGTGGGCATCTCCTTCGTTGGCGGCGCCTGGAGCGAAGCCAGCCTGATCGGCATGGCCTATGCCTACGAGCAGGCATCGAAGCGCCGCCGCGCGCCGACCTATCCGGCCAGCATCAACGTCAAGTTCTAACGCGCGCCGGCCTTGACCTTGGCGAACACGGGGCCCCATTGCGGGTGGCCGTGCTCGCCCGGCGCCAGGTCGAAGTTCGGGTCGAGCCGCCGGGCGCGCTCGAAAGCCTGGCGGCACGGGACCGGGCGGCCCGTCACGCAGTAGCTGAACGCCGTGTACTTCAGTGCGGTGACGCGGTTGCGCAGCGAACCGCCGTTCATGTCGCTTGATGTCAGGCGCTTGATGGCGGCATTGAACTCCCCGTCATGGTACAGGGCGATGCCTTCGCGCAGGGCGTTGTCGTCGCGGTCCGCAGCCGGCCGTTCAGGCCGTGGGGCGGGGCGCTCGGGGCGTTCGGTGCGGGCGCGCTGCACGTCCTCGGCGCGCGGATGGGGACGCGGGCGCGACGTTTCCTTCGGGCCGAACACCGAATCCAGGCCCGCATTCAATTGGGCGCAGCCGCCCAGCAGCAGCGCGGTGGCGAGCGCGCCGGCACGCAGGCAGGGTGTTCCAATGCGTGACTTCACTCGGTGGCCTCCTCGCTAAAGTCCAGTTCGATGGTCGACGAATCGCCCTTGGCGGCGTTCACCGTGACCGTGTGTTCGGGGAAACTGGGGTTGGTGATGCGGATCGTGTGCTCGCCCGGCGCCAGGTGCAGGCGCTTGAGCGGCGGGCTGGCGCCGTAGTTCACGCCATTGACCTGCACCATGCCCCAGGGTTTGATGATGAGCTTGTAGCTGGCGCCGGTGGCGGGCGAGGCAGGCTGCGCTGCGCCATGCGGCGTCGCGGCCGGAGCGGCGGCCGGTGGAAGGACGGCCGCGAGCGGGTCAGGCTGGGCCTGTCCCGCCGGCAGCGCCAGGCCTGCGGCGCCGACAGGCACTTCGGCCTGGGCGGGCAGCGCCTGCGCGGCCGGGGCCTGCGGCAGAGGCTCGTCCGGCAGTGACAGCGTCAGGGCATCGCGCGAATCGGCCTGGTGCAACAGCGCGATCAGGGCGCCCGCCGCGCATAGCAGCACGGTGGCCGCCGCCACCAGCATGAGCCAGCGCCGCAGGCGGCCCTTGTCGAGTGCGGCGGACGATTCGGCCAGGAAAGAAGGCGGCGCGTCCTGCACGGGCGGGAACGCAGCCGGGGCCGGCTGCGCCGGCAGCGCGGGACCGAGCGGCACGATGCCGAGCAGGTTGCGCAGTTCCTCGATGGTGCGCGGACGCTCTGCCGGATCGGGCGAGAGACAGCGGTCGACGGCGGTCAGGAAGGTGTCGCTGTAGTCGCCCGGCGCGCGGGTGCGCAGGGGCGAGCGCGGCGGTATTTCCATCGTGATCGCGTAATGGATGACGGCGGCCAGGTCGTGCAGGTCGCCCGCCTCGGACCAGGGCGCATCGGATTCGGGCGAGGGCAGTAGCATCGGGTCGCCGGAATCGAGCACCAGCACGGTATCGGGATCGATGGGGCGATGCGGCATCTGCATCGCGTACTGCAGTTCGAGCGACTGCAGGATCTGGCGGAAGATCCGCCGGCACCAGACCTCGTTGACGAGTTCCTGGTTGCATTCGACCACCTCGCGCACGGTCCGGCCGTCGGTTTGCTGCTGCTGGGTTACGGGTGTGCTCGTCATCATGGCATGTGCGCCGTGCCGTGACGTGGTGGTAAAGCCCGCTGCCCCGGCCCGGTATTTGTATTTTGACAAATAATGCCAGATTTGCCCGGTCCGTGGCGCTGCTGAGCCAACCGTGCGCGGCTGTTACAAATTGCTTACATATTTGATAACAGCAACGCTCGCAGGCTCAGACGTCGAGGAAGCGCATCTTGAAGTAACGGCCCTTGATGGCGCCGAATTCCGGACCCGGCGCATTGCGGTCGGACAGGCGCGCCACGGCCGCGTGCGCCACGTGGCGGTCGAGCGCCACATAGCTGGCGAACTCGCCGACATTGATCTTGCCGACTTGCTCCTTGGAGAGGCCGGCGTCGCCGGTCAGGGCGCCGAGGATGTCGCCGGGACGCAGCTTGGCCTTCTTGCCGCCCGCGATGTGCAGGGTCAGCATGGGCGCGGGCGCGCCGGCTTCCAGGTGCTCGCCGAGGTCGTCGAGCGGGTGCCAGGTGGCCGGCATGTCCTGGTATTCCTCGATCAGGCGCACCCATTTCTTTTCGTTCGGCGCGCACAGGGTGAGCGCCAGGCCCGATTCCCCGCCGCGGCCGGTGCGGCCGATGCGGTGCACGTGCACTTCCGGATCCTTGGAGACGTCGGCATTGACGACGGTGTCGAGGTTGGCGATGTCGAGGCCGCGCGCGGCCACGTCGGTCGCCACCAGCACCGAACAGCTGCGGTTGGCGAACAGCACCAGGATCTCGTCGCGTTCCCATTGCTCGAGTTCGCCGTACAGGGCGAGCGCCGAGAAGCCTTGATTCCGCAGGTGGTCGGCCAGCTCGCGGCAGTGCGCCTTGGTATTGCAGAAGGCGAGGGTGGACACCGGCTGGTAATGCTTGAGCAGGCGCGCCACCGCTTCGTCACGGCCTTCGAAGCCGATCTCGTAGAAGCGCTGTTCGATCTTCTCCGCACTGTGCTGGCTCTCGACCGCCACTTCGAGCGGGTCGCGCAGGAAACCGGCGGTGGCGAAGCGGATGTCGTCCGGATAGGTGGCCGAGAACAGCAGGGTCTGGCGGCGTTCCGGGCAGGCGCTGACGATGCCGGCGATCTCGTCGTAGAAACCCATGTCGGTCATGCGGTCGGCCTCGTCCAGCACCAGGGTCTGGACCTTCGAGAGGTCGAGGGTGTTGCGGCCGAGGTGGTCGCGGATGCGGCCCGGCGTGCCGACCACGATGTGGGCGCCATGTTCGAGCGAGGCGATTTGCGGCCGCATGGCGACGCCGCCGGTGAGCGTGAGGATCTTGACGTTGCCGACCCCGCGCGCCAGGCGGCGCAGTTCGCCGGCGACCTGGTCGGCCAGCTCGCGGGTTGGGCACAGCACCAGGCCCTGCACGGCAAACCAGGCCGGATTGAGTTTATGGAGAATGCCGATGCCGAAGGCGGCGGTCTTGCCGCTGCCGGTCTTGGCCTGGGCGATCAGGTCGCGTCCTTCGAGCACGGCCGGCAGGCTCTCGGCCTGGATCGGCGTCATCGCGTGGTAGCCCAGCGTGGCGAGGTTGGCGAGGAAGCGCGGCGCCAGCGGCAGCGAGGTGAAAGGTGCTTGGGTGTGCATGGTAGTCGAGCCAAAAGGCCGGACTACGTCGAGGCCGGCGCCCAGACCGGCAGGCCGGTCAGGTCAAGGTTGTCGTCGCGGCGCCAGACCGGCAGGCCGGTGGTGTCGGTTTCATCGAGCAATTCCAGCTGTTCCTGCTTCAGGGAGACGCGGCGGGCCCTGGGAGTGGCGCGCTTCGCTTCGACAACGGGAACGGGAGGAGCGGCCGGTTCAAAGCCCGGCAGGTCGATCGTTGCGTTGTCTTTCTTGTCTCTCATAAGCTCTTACTGCGAAGCTCTTACTGCCGGCTTTTGCAGTGCAATCTTCAGCACTACTTTTGCCGCCGTAGAAAACAAAAGCCCGGCTGCAAGAGTCGGGCTTCTGTACGGTATTTGGTTGCGGGGACAGGATTTGAACCTGTGACCTTCGGGTTATGAGCCCGACGAGCTGCCAGACTGCTCCACCCCGCGTCTGAGAAAAAGATTATAGCGCGTCCCGGGCGTCAACGCAATCGGCATATTTTATGGACATGCCATGCTTGAGTCAGCGCAAGCCGGCGACGCGCAGGCGCCACAGGGAGGTGACTTCGCGCGAGCGTGCCGCATGCAGCGGGTCGTCCGGATCGCTGGCCTTGCCGTGGGTGGGGCGGATGTCGTGGCGCGCCACCACTTCCAGCCCGGCAGCCGCGATCCAGCCGAGCAGTTGCTCGCGCGGGCGCAGGCCCAGGTGCTCGGCCAGGTCGGACAGGATCAGCCAGCCTTCGCCACCGGGTTCCAGGTGGGCACCCAAGCCGCCCAGGAAACCCCTGAGCATGCGGCTGTCGGGGTCGTAGATCGCGTACTCGATGGCCGAGCTGGGCTTGCCTGGCAGCCAAGGCGGATTGCAGACCACCAGCGGCGCGCGGCCTTCGGGGAAGAGGTCGGCCTGGACCACCTCGACCGCGGCCTTCAAGCCGAGGCGCGCGATGTTCTCGCGCGCGCAGCCCAGGGCGCGGGCGTCCATGTCGGTGGCCACCACGCGGGCGACGCCGCGGCGCGCCAGCACCGCCGACAGCACGCCGGTGCCGGCGCCGATGTCGAAGGCCAGCTTGACGCCGTGCTGCAGCGGCGCCTGCGCCACCAGTTCCACGTACTCGCCGCGCACCGGCGAGAACACGCCGTACCAGGGATGGATGCGTTCGTCGAGGGCGGGAATGTGCACGCCCTTGCGGCGCCACTCGTGGGCGCCGATCACGCCCAGCAGCTCGCGCAGCGAGGCGACATAGGGTTCGGTGGCCGGGCCGTAGGCCTCGAGGCAAGCCTCATGGACGTCGGGTGCGCGGCGCAGCGGAATCACATGGCCGGCCTCGAAGGGGATCAGGAGCATGGCCAGGGTACGGGCGCGCTGCAGCTGCTGGAGGCGATGGCGGTGGAACAGCTCGGTGGGCGTGGCCTTGTCCGTCTTGCCGGACTTGGCGCGGCCCTTGCGCTCGCTCTTGTGGTCGACCCGGCGCACCAGCGCGGTCAAGAGCTGGCGTGCGTTCTGGAAGTCGCCGCGCCACAGTAGGGCGGTGCCGTCCAGCGCCAGACGGTAGGCCGCGTCGGCATTCATGGTGTCGTCGGCGACGACGACCTTCTTCGGCGCCGGCCAGCCGCTTTCCGAACGCCACTGGGCGCTGTGCTCGACCCCGCCTTCCTGCCAGGTGATCTGGTTCATCGAGGGCTTGTCAGTGATGGTGATGCCAGTTGCCGTCGGTCGATTCCAGGTAGGACTTCACGGCGTCCGGATTGCCGGTGGCGTGGCGCTTGATCTCGCCGCAGTCGCAGATGCCCTGGTAGGGCTGGATGTGCGAGCAGGCCGAGACCTTCTGCAGGAAGACCTTGACGGGTTTGGTGCACTTGGCGCACTTGAAGGTGAGGATGCGGGCGGGTTTCATGATGGTTGAGCGGTAGCGTGCAAAGGGCGCATTGTACTAGGCTGAGCGGGGCAGTACCACGCAACCGGGGCAAATGTTCGGCGTGCCGGCGCGCTGGCTGTCAGCGTCTGATGTCCTGCCGCGCTGCCGGGTAGCGATAGTGCCCCGTGATCGGATAGGCGAACAGGCGGTCTTCCATGCGCGTGCCGGCGCCGATGTTGTGGATGACGAGTGGAACGCCGGACGGTGTGCGCACGTCGGCAACCAAGCCGATGTGCGGGAGGCCTGGCGGCACCGTCCACGTGACGATGTCGCCAGGCGCGTAGTCGCTCGCGATCTTGCTCACTGGCAGCGACCGACCATGACGGGTGAAGAAGACGGCGAGGTTCGGCACCCTGCGGTGGTCGATGTTCGGATCGGGCCGCTTGAGGCCCCATTGGGAATGCGGATAGGCCTTCCAGGCCGCCTTCATGTCCCGATGGACGAGTTGCTGCAGATCGATGCCGGTCTCCCGCAAGGCGCGTATCACGACGTCGGTGCACACGCCGCGCTCGGCCGGGACGTCGCCTCCGGGATAGGCCAGCCGCTGGTAACTGGCGTCATACAGCAGGGTCACACCGATCTGCTTCTTCGCGGCTGCCACCACCTCGTGCTGCTGGCTGGCCCCTGCGGCCTGGGCAAGGCCAAGCATGGCAAGGCCGAAGGCGATGAAGCAAGCCCTGCCTGCATGCCGCGTCGCGAACGGCGGCGTCACACGGTGCAGCGTGGCGAGGTGAAAACGCATGGCAGGTCTCCTGTGATCGAGTGGATAGCTTGCACTGCCGGAGTCGGTATGGCTTGAGGCGGCACAGCTGGGCTCCGGCACGCTCCTTGCCGCCGCCTGCGACGCCCCAGGCGTAGCGGGGGCAGCCGCGGCTCGCCAGGACTGTCGAGCCAGTATAGGCTGCTTTGCCCGCCAGACTGGCGCCGGCTTACTCGACCACGACGCTACTGCTGCCACCACCACCCGGGCGCACCAGCACCTTGGTGGCGATGCGTTCCGTCATTTCCTGCACGTGCGAGATGACGCCAACCTTGCGGCCCATCGACTGCAGGGCGTCCAGCGCATCCATGGCCACGCCCAGGGTTTCGCTGTCGAGCGAGCCGAAGCCCTCGTCGATGAACAGCGATTCGACCCGCACCCGGTTCGAGGACAGCGAGGCCAGGCCCAGCGCCAGGGCCAGCGAGACCAGGAAGGACTCGCCGCCCGACAGGGAATTGACGGAGCGGACTTCGCCGCCCATGTCCTGGTCGCGCACCATCAGGGCCAGCGAGGGTGCGCCGCCGTTGGAGACGCGCTCCAGGCGGTAGCGCCGCGCCAGCTGGGCCAGGTGGGCGTTGGCGTAGCCGAGCAGCACGTCGAGCGTGAATTGCTGGGCGTAGTTGCGGAAGCGCTTGCCGTCGTGGGAGCCGATCAGCTCGGACAGCTTGCCCCAGCGCCTTTCCTCGGCCTGCTGGCGCTCGATCTCGGCCATGACGGCCTGGGCCTGCATCCGGCGCGTGTCGTCCTGGGCCGCGCGCATGCGCAGCTCGGTGGCCCGGTCGTGGGCTTCGCGGCGTTCGCTCGTCAAGGCGACGACGGCGGCGGCGACTGCTTCGGCAGACAGGCCGCTTTCCGGCCGGCCCTCGGCATGCAGGGCGCGCTGGGCGCGGCGTTCGGCCAGCACGGTCGTGGCGCTGGCTACCTGGGATTCGAGCGCAGCCAATGCCGCGCGTTCCTGTGCCAGCCAGGTGCTACCGACCGCCAGCAGACTGCCGAGCTCGGCGGCATTGTCGACCGGATCGAGGCCGCTGCCGGCTTCCTCGCTCTGGCGGCGGTAGTCGTCCAGCCAGTCGCCCAGCGCGGTTGCGGCCCGGGCGCCGGCATTGTCGAGCGCCGCGATCTGCTCGCCCAGCTGAGCCAGCGCGGTGCGGGCGCCGGCTTCACGCTGACTGGTTTCGTTGATGGTCGCCTGGCGCGCATTGAGGGCGTTGCGCGCGGAAGCGACGCTCGCTACCAGCTCCTGCTCTACCTCCGTTACCGGCCGGCCCTGCCACAGGGCGGCGCGTTCGGCGCGCCGGGTGGACAGTTCCTCGTCGATACGCTTGAACTCGGCGGCGACGCCGGCCCCGTGCCGGTCGGCTTGGGCGATGCGTTCATGGGCGCCGGCCACTTCGGCTTCCAGGGTGGCGACGGTGGCTGCGTTGCGGGTGTGGAGGGCGGTCTGTTCCTGCCATTGCGCGGCCTCGACGGCGCGCATGCCGCGCCATGCATCCGTATCGCGGCGCCAGGCGTCCTGCCAGGCGTCGCCGATGGCGTCGGACAGCACGGGATCGAGCTCGGCCAGTACGGCCGCCAGTTGGGCGGCGGCCGCTTCCTGCTGCACCGTGCGCGCGCGCAACTCGGACTGCAGGCGGGCGCCGGCCTCGCGGGCGGCGTCCAGCACCTGGCGCAGGCGTGCGTGTTCGGCCTGGGTGCGGTCATAGGCGGCCTGGGCGGCGTCGCGCGCCTGGGCGGCCCGGCGCAGCGTCGCGCCGCGCGCGTCGAGGGCGGCGAGCGCCTCGCGCATGCCATCGCGCGCCTCGAGGAACCAGGCGGCGGGTTCAAGGTCTGGCGACACTTCGCTTGCCAGCGGTTCGGCCTTCCACTCGGCCTCGAGTTCCTCGACCAGGCGCGCCAGGCCGGCGCGTTCACGCTGCAGGGACGCCAGGCCTTCGCCCGTTGCCGCCAGCGTGGCGGCCTGCGCAGCCTGGGCCGCTTCGTTGTCGCGCACCAGACTGCGGCACTGCGTGACTTCCTGGCGCAGGTTGGCAAGCATGGTCCGCAACACGTCCTGGCGGCCGTCGTCGTGGTAGGGGTGCTCGTGGGCGCCGCAGACCGGGCAGGGCGTGTCGTCCTCGAGGGTGGCGCGCAATTCCTCCACATTGGCGGCGCAGGCCAGTTCGGCAGCGGACAGGGATTTTTCGGCCTGCTGCATGGCCCCCAGGAGGGCAGGTGCGGCGGTCCGCGCTTCTTCGAGCAGGCGGGCGGCGCCGGCGCGGGCCGTGTCGACGCGGTCGAGCTCGCCACTAGCGTCCTGCAATTCCTGGCGCGTGGTGACGAGGGCGGTCCAGGCCTTCTCGGCAGCGGACAGGCGTTCGCGGCGCGCTTCCAGGGCCTGGCGCTCCTGGTCGAGGGCTTGCGGGTCGATCGCCTCCAGTGCGGCCATCGCCTCGCGGCGCGCCCCGTCCTGGACATCGAGGCGGCCGGTTGCGTCGGCCAGTGCGAGGCTCGCCGCCTGTTCGGCCTGGACGGCCTCCTGCGCCTGGCGGCTGGCGGTGGCCAGGGCCGTGCTTGCGGTGGCATCGACGGTCACCAGCTGTCCGGCCTGGGTCAGGAGCTTGTCCCAGCGCGGCCACTGGATGGCCATTGGTTCCAGGCGCGCATGGGCGGACAGCCAGCCGGCGGCGGCGTCGCGTTGCCGGCGCGCGGTGTCGAGCTCGAGCGATTTGGCCTGGTGCATGGCGCGCGCCTGGCGTGCCTCGTTCCTCGCCGATTCCAGAGCAGCCGCGGCCTGGGCGTGCGAAGGCGCTTGTGCGGCAATGGCGGCATCCAGGCCCTTGGCCGCGTCCAGCTGGGGCGCCGCACCGCGCAGGGCGCTTTCCGCTGCATCGACGGCCGCGAGGCCGGCGTCGACGTCGAGCACGGCCTGGCGCCGCGCCTCGACGGCGACCGCCAGCGCGGATTCGAGTTTGCCGCCAGATTCGGCGGCCGCCTTGCGTTCGTCTTCCAGGCGCACGATGTCCGCCACCAATGGGCGGGCCGGCTGCACGGCATCCAGGGTGGCCAGGCGCCGGCGGCGTTCGCCGGATTCCTGCTGCGCAGCCTGGGCGTTTGCGAGGGCGTCGGCGGCCTGGGTTTCGCTGGCCGCAAGCTTGGCCGCTTCCTGGTGCCAGCGTAGCTCCTGTTCGAGGGCGGAGCGGCGCGCATCGGCCGCCTCCAGCGCCAGCTCGGCCGTGGCGCGCTCGGCGTCGAGCTTTTCGCGCTCTTCAGGCGGCAAGGGCGCCTGGTTCGCGAGCTGCGAGGTGAGCAGCTTCGTGCGTTCCTGCTCGGCGCGGTAGCGTTCGAAGGCGCGCTTCGAGATTTCGGTGTAGATGGTCGTGCCAGTGAGTGTTTCCAGCAGTTCGCCGCGTTCGTTCTCGTCGGTCTTGAGGAAGGCCGAGAACTCGTTCTGGGCCAGCAGCACGGCGCGCGTGAACTGCTCGAAAGACAGGCCGATGCGCGCCACGATCTCGTTCGCGACCTCGGTCTTGGTGCCGCCCAGCGGATCGAGCTCGGGCAGGCGGTGCAAGGTCATCTTCGAGGGCTGCAGGGCGCCGCTTGCCTTGCTGTAGGCGCGCCGCACGCTCCAGCGCGCGCGGTAGCGGATGTCGTCGTTGCCGGCGAAATCGACTTCGGCCCAGGCTTCGGCCGCCCCGCGCCGCAGCAGGGTGCGCGGGTCGAGCGCCGACACCGTATCGGCGCCGACGTCGGGCAGCTGGCTGCCGGCGCGCTTGAGCAGGCGCGGGGTGGCGTCGTACAGGGCCAGGCAGAGGGCGTCGAGCAGGGTGCTCTTGCCCGCGCCGGTGGGGCCGCTGATGGCGAACAGTCCGCTCGACGCGAGCGGTTCGGATTCGAAATCGACCTGGAATTCACCCGCGAGCGAGGCGAGGTTCTTGCCGGCGATGCGCAGGATCCTCATGCCTGGTCTCCCAGCGCATGGGTGAGCTCGGCAAAGGCGGCGAGCTGCTCGGGCGGGGCCTCGTCGCCGTAGCGCTGGGCCCAGAGGCGGCGGAAGATGTCGTCCGGCTGGAGCTGGGCCAGCTGGTCGAGGGTGAGCGCCTGGTCGGGCTGTTCGGCGCCGGTGTGGCGGCGGGTCGGTTCGATCTTGGCCAGGCGCACCGGCTTGCCGGCCAGCACCGCCTCGACCTGGGCGCGCAGGCCCGGCTCGGGGCCGTCGAGCAGCACGCGCACTTCCAGGTAGGGCTGGGCATGCAGGGGCGCGTCCGGCACGTCCAGCGCTTCCAGGGCGGCCAGGACTTCGCCGAGCGGCGCCGGCTGGGCCGGCACGCGCAGCAGCTGCACGGCGCGCGGCACGAAGAGCGGCGTCACGGCCTGCACCTGCGCCCCGTCGAGGTCGATGCGCAGCACCTGGTGCTGGTAGCCGACCTCGGAAAAGGACAGGGGCAGGGGACTGCCGCAATAGCGACGGTGCTCGTGGCCGCCCACCTTCTGGGCCAGGTGCAGGTGGCCCAGGGCCACGTAGGCGACCTGCGGGTCGAACATCGAGGCGGGCAGGGCTTCGGTGCCGCCGATCACGATGCGGCGCTCGGAATCCTGGGACGACTGGCCGTCCACCATATGGCAATGCCCCATGGCCACGATGGCCTCGTTGCCCGTGCAGCGCGATTGCGCGAGTGCGAAGGCTTGCCGGTAGAGCAGGGTGGTGCCGTGCAGGTAGGGATCGAGAGCCGTTTCTTCGGCCTCGAGCACGGCGCGCGGCACGTCGCCGGGACGCAGGAAGGGAATCGCCAGGCACCAGGCTGCCACCTTGCCGGCGCGGTCGCGCAGCGGCACCAGCAGGCGCTCGAAGTCGATGGCGCCGTCCGGCGTGCGGCCGACGTTGCCAACCACGACCGTTCCATGCGCTTCGAGCAGCGGCGTCGGCGCTTCCAGGCGGCCCGGGGAATCGTGGTTGCCGGCAATGACGACCACCTGCAGGTGCGGGACCCTGGCCTTGGCCTGCTGCAGGAAACGGTAGAGCTGGCGGTGGGCGGCGGCCGAGGGGTTGGCGTTGTCGAAGATGTCCCCGGCGATCAGGAGCACGTCGATTTCCTCGGCGGCGAGCGTCTCCACGAGCCAGTCCAGGAAGCAGGCGTGCTCGTGGGTCCGGTCGAAGTTGTGCAGGGTCTGGCCCAGGTGCCAGTCGGAAGTATGGAGCAGCCGCATGGTTAAAATAGTAAGTCGGGGTCGGCGCTTACTATAGCGCAGACTTGCCGTGTCGCCCAGAAAAGACTGTGTTTTTTTACAGTAGTATTGGTTTGTCATTACAATATCGTCATGAGCGAAATCAAACTGAGCAAGCCGGCCGCCCGGGCCCTGCACCTGGCCGCCCAAGAGATGCTGGGCCCGCCGCGCCGGCGCGCCGCCAAGGCCGATGTGCTGGCGGCGATCCGCCGCATGGGCATGTTGCAGATCGACACCATCAGCGTCGTGGCGCGCAGTCCCTACCTGGTGCTGTGGAGCCGGCTGGGCGACTACGAGCCGGCCTGGCTGGACGAGCTGCTGGCCGAGGGCGCCCTGTTCGAGTACTGGGCGCATGAGGCCTGTTTCCTGCCGATCGAGCACTACGGGCTGTACCGCCACCGGATGCTCGACCCGGAAGCGATGGGCTGGAAGTATTCCAGCAACTGGATGCGCGAGCGCGCTAGCGAGGTCCAGGCCCTGCTGGCCCACGTGCGCGAAAAAGGGCCGGTACGCTCGTCCGATTTCGAACGCAGCGACGGCAAGGCCGGCGGCTGGTGGGAGTGGAAGCCGGAAAAGCGCAGCCTCGAGGTGCTATTCACCGCGGGCGAACTGATGATCGCCCGGCGCCATAATTTCCAGCGCATCTATGACCTGGCCGAGCGCGTGCATCCAAGCTGGCACGACGGCCTGACCCCGCCTCTCGAGGAGGTGCGGCGCACCTTCGTGCTGCAGGCGGTGCGCGCGCTCGGGCTGGCGAAGGCCGGCTGGATTCCGGATTACCACCGCACGCGCCGGCCCCATCCGGACCCGGCCGCGCTCGCCGACGCGGGGCTGCTGCTGCGCGCCCGGGTCGAGGGATGGGACGAGCCGCTCTACATCCACCCCGACCATGCGGAGCTGGCCGCGCGCGCCGCCGATGGCGAGCTGCGGCCGAGCCTGACGACCCTGCTGTCGCCTTTCGACCCGATCGTCTGGGACCGCCGGCGCGCGCTCGAACTGTTCGGCTTCGATTACCGGCTCGAATGCTATACCCCGGCGGAAAAGCGCCAGTACGGCTACTTCACCCTGCCGATCTTGCGGCGCGGCGCCCTGGTCGGCCGGGCCGACGCCAAGGCGCACCGCAAGGCGGGCGAGTTCGAGCTGCGCAGCATCGTGCTGGAGCCGGGCGTGCGGCCGAGCGAGCGCCTCGTGAGCGATGTGGCCATGGCCGTGATGCGTTGCGCGCGCTGGCACGGCTGCCCGCAGCTGCGCGTCGCCCACGCAGTTCCGGAAGACTTCGGCATACGGCTCGCTGCAGCATTGGACAGGGGAATGCCAGCTCCAGGCGCGAACACTGCGTCCCCGGCCATGAAAACTATCAGCCGGGCCGGATCATGATGGACAAAGCGCGCATACGCGTCGATTTCAATGAGCTCGTCGGACCGGATCTCGTACTCCTGTCGAAGACGGATGTAGTCCTTGATTCTTCTGGGGCCGAAGTATTGCTCGTCGAGGGCATGCCGGTTTCTATTTACGAATACAACGATTACGGTGATGGGACGCCGGAATACTTGTTGGCGGATGGAATTGCCGAGTTAAACGACTATTCCATCAATGGCGAATGGACCAGGGCGGCAAAATGGTGCTGCCGTATCGATGGATGTGGAATCCGAAATGAGGCTGGCGAAAGCGTCTGGGCATCGAGGAGGCAGTCTGGCGCTCAGGACCAGGCGTAGGGAAGGGCATAGCTTGCTTTGCCTCCGGTGGATGAGGGGGGCGCTGCACTCCCAACGAGTCTGAAAGCAGCAAAAAGAATTGGACATCGCCACCCCCGAAAAGTCTCCGCTGTCCACCGGGTCGGGTTTGCGCCACCTCAAACCCGATGTGATGCATCTCTCTACACTACGAGTTCCCACCGGCTGGCAAGACCAACAAGACCAAGCCGCCGTCCCGATAAAAGCCACCCCAGCCATCGCACCTCGGCCACAGCCGGGGCCGCGTGCTGGCGGAGCCATCCTGAGAGGAGACAGTAGTGTTGACGTCAACCTATACGCTGGTCGCCCTGTCAATCGAGCAGGCCGGCGCACGCCATGGCCTGCTGGCGCTGCTCGATCGCTTGCAGACCAGCGGCCGCAAGCATGCCGAGCCCACCCGCCGCCAGCTCGAGCTGGCCTGTGACGCCCTGCGCGTGGCCTTCGACCAGTGCCACTGGCGCAAACTCGACAAGTTCGTCATTCCGGCGCTGCGGCGGGCCGGCGCGGCAGGACCTTTGCTGGCCGAACTCGACGCACTCACCCTGGCCGCCATCGAGGCGCGCGCCGATGCGCACGCAGCCGCGGCGGTGCTGGATGGCAGCTTTGCCGAGGCCGTGGAACGTTGCTGCACGCTGCTGCTTGAACGGCTCGAGCGCGAGGAGCGCGAGCTCTTCCCCCTGGCGCGCACCCATGTGCCGAGCGAAGTCTGGTTCGCCATCGCCAACCAGATGCTGGCCCATGAGGCCTGGCAGAACGAAAACCGCGGCTGCCCGGTCGGACCGATGCCGGCCGCCGCCATGGCCCGCAGTTCTGCCCGGCAAAGTCCTTTCGTCACGGCTTCGCAGCCGCTTCCGCACTATGCGGCGCACTAGCCGGCCGGCGGCACGGCCCGGTCGGCGCCCCGGGCAAGCCCCACCGTGGTTCTTTGCTATGATGGGGGTTTTGGAAGTGCGATTTCATCATGTTCGAATTCCTTTTCAAGCGGCAAGGTGGCGACAAACCAGCCGGCGCTCCGGGCGAACAGCCGGGCGCGGCGGGCCAGTCGGCAGCGGCCCAGCCTGCGGCGCCGGGGCAGTCCGCCTCGCGTGACGGGGCGGCAGGCGCAGCCAGCCCGCGCGAGCAGCAGGCCGAACAGCTCAAGCACCTGGACGGCGACGAAGAGGCCGCCGTCGCCTTCATCGTGTCTTCCGAATTTTCCGAACTGCGCCTGGCCGCGGCCGAACTGGTCCACAGCCGCGCCCAGCTCGAGCGAGTCCACGCGGCCACGCGCAACCTGGACCGCCGCGTGGCCAAGCTCATGCAGTCGCGCCTGGATGCGATCCGCCACCACGAAGCCGAGTTGCGACGCGGCCAGGAAGCCCTGGCGCACGCACGCTCCCTCCTGAACGACGAACTTTTAACGCCCAACCATGTCGCCGCACTCGACCGCGAATGGACGGTCATCAAGGCGCCCGAGCTGGCGCCGGAGTTCGATGCCATTCGCGCCGAGCTCGGCAAGCGCCTGGAAGACCAGGTGCAGCTGCAGCGCGCCATGATCGACCGCCTGGCCGCGCTGCGCCAGCTCGAGTCCGCCGGCCTCGATCCCGAGGCCTTCGCCCAGCGCCTGGCAAGCCTGCAGGAAGAGCAGGCCGCCGCCCTGGTCGCGCAAGGCCACGCTTCGCTGCCGCGCACGCTGGTGGCGGAGTTCGCCACCGAGCATGCGCGCCTGGGCGCGAGCCTGGCGACGCTGGAGCAAGACCGGGCCGCACTCGCCGCGCGCGAGGCGGCGCTCGGCCAATGGCAGGCCCAGCCGGCTACTCAACTGAAGGCCGAGGTCCTGCGCAAGGAATGGAACCGCCTGCCGGCGCTGCCAGCCAGCCCGCCGGGCGCCGAGCTGCAGCGCCGTTTCGAGGCGCTGCTCGCCACCTTGCCGCAGGAGGCGCCGAAGGCGAAACAGGAGCACAGGCAGGCGGCGCCGGAGGCCCAGCCGAAAGCGCCCAAGGCGCAGAACAAGGGCGCCGACCAGCACTTCCTCGACCGCATCGACGCCATGGAAGCGGCCCTGCAGCAGGGCTCGCTCGGCACGGCCGCCGAGCTCGACAAGTCGCTGAAGGAAAGCAAGGACAAGGGCATGCGCCTGACCCAGGCCCAGGCCGACCACCTGGCCCATGTGCGCGCCGAGTTCAAGCGCCTGTCCGACTGGGCGCGCTGGGGCGGCAATGTGTCCCGCGAAGAACTGATCAAGTCGGTGGAGGCCTTGCCGACCCAGAACCTGGCGATGAGCGAGCTGGCCAAGAAGGTCGGCAGCATGCGCGAACGCTGGAAGGCCCTCGACAACCTGTCCGGCGCCGCGCCGCGCTCGCTGTGGGAGCGTTTCGATGCCGCCTGCACCGCGGCCTATGCGCCGGCCGCCGCCCACTTCCGCCACCTGGCCGACGAGCGCCATGCGAACGCGGCGCGGGCCCAGGTTCTGGTCGAGGAAGCCCAGGACGAGGTTAAGCGCCTGCAGGACGGCAGCGCCGACTGGAAGCACGTCTCCGGCACGGTGCAGCGCCTGCGCACCGCCTGGAGCCACCTGGGCGCCATCGACCGCAAGGATAAAAAACGTCTCGACGGCTTGTTTTCCGAGGCCTTGAACACGCTGCAGCGTCCGCTCGAAGCGCAGCGCAAGGACGAGATGGCCGTGCGCGAACAATTGATTGACGAAGCGCTGGCGCTCGACCCGCACGACCGCCACGCGGTCGACGCCCAGCGCGGCCTGCAGCAGCGCTGGCAGGAGCATGCGCGCGCCTTGCCGCTCGAGCGCAAGGCCGAGCAGGCGCTGTGGCAGCGCTTCCGCGCCGCCTGCGACGCCCTGTTCGCCCAGAAAAAGGAGCATGCCCACGCCCTCGACGCCGAGCGCCGTTCGCACGAGGCCGCCAAGGAAGCCCTGTGTGTGCGCCTGGAAGCGGCCGCGCCGGATGCGACCCCCGCCAGCGCCGGCAAGCTGCTGCGCGATGCGGCGGCCGAGTGGCATGCGATCGGCCCGGTGCCGCGCGCCCACGAGGCGCGCATCGAGAAGCGCTACCACGCCGCGATCGCCGCCGTGCAGCACCACGCCGACGTGGCGCGCCGCGCCGCCGGCATGGCCCTGGCCGGCGCCGTACGCGACAAGCTGCGCCTGATCCAGGCGCTCGAGACGGCCCTCGTCAACCCGGACGCCCACACCAACCCGGCCGACTGGCACGCGCGCTGGGAGGCGCTGCTGCCGCTCGAAGGCGGCTACGAGGCGGTCTTGCGGGGCCGTTTCGACGCCGCCCTGGCCGCACTCGACAACGGCCGCGAAGCCTATGCGCGCCAGCTGGAAGCGAACCGCGAGCAGCTGCTGCACGAGCTGCTGCGCCTCGAGATCGCAGCCGGCATCGACAGCGGCGCCGAGTTCGCGCGCGAGCGTCTCAAGCTGCAGGTCGAAGTGCTGCAAAGCTCGCTGAAATCGGGCCAGAAGCCGGGCACGCAGACGGCCGGCCTGCGCGAGCTCCTGGGCCTGCCGGCCCTGGCCGACGCCCGCACCGAGACCCGCATCGAGCAGCTGCTGCTGCGCCACGCGAAGGATGGCCGGTGAACGCGGCGCTGGACGTCAAGGCGCCCGAGGCCAGGACCGAGATCCGGGTGCAGCAGGCCGACTTCGACCTGTCGCAGGAAGTCGCCCGCCTGCGCGAAGGCGACGGCCGGGTCGGCGCCGTGGTCAGCTTCGTGGGCACGGTGCGCGACCTGAACGAGGGCTCTGCCGTCTCTGAAATGGAGCTGGAACACTATCCCGGCATGACGGAGAAGGCGCTCGACGACATCGTGGCCCAGGCACGGGCACGTTGGGCCCTGTTCGGCGTGACCGTCCTGCACCGGGTCGGCCCCTTGAAACCGCTGGACCAGATCGTGCTGGTGGCCTGCGCGTCGGCGCACCGGGGCGAAGCCTTCGCGGCCTGCGAGTTCATCATGGACTACCTCAAGACGGACGCGCCGTTCTGGAAGAAAGAGCAGACGCCGCAGGGTGCGCGCTGGGTCGACGCCCGCGCCAGCGACGATTCGGCCAAAGCCAAGTGGGCCATTGAAGGTAGCGGGCGTTGAGCTGGCTGGCGGTAGGAGCAGGTGCGGCGCTGGGCGCCTGGCTGCGCTGGCGGCTGGGCATCCTGCTGGGCGGCCTGCATGCCTATGTGCAGATCGGCACCCTGGCCGCCAACCTGGCCGGCGGCTACCTGGTCGGGCTGGCGCTGGCCTTCTTCACGACGCATCCCGGGATCGCTCCCGAATGGCGGCTGTTCGCCATCACCGGCTTCCTCGGCGGCCTGACGACGTTTTCCAGCTTCTCGGGCGAATCGGTGCTGCTGCTCCAGCGCGGGGAATATGGTTGGGCGCTGCTGCATACGGCCCTGCACCTGTTCGGCTCGCTGCTGTGCTGCGCGGCCGGTTTCGCGACATGGCGCGTCCTGCGCGGCTGACGGTATCATCTTCCAATACCAATGGATTGGCGCAAGTCAGTACCAGGATGACCGTGCTACCTTGGCGGCTCCTTCAACTACTGCCAAGGATCTGCCATGCAAGCCATTCAACGCCCGACCCCCGCCTTCGTAGGCGCTTCGTGGGGCGCACTGCTGATCGGCGCCAGCGCTTACCTGATCGGTTTGTGGAATGCCCAGATGCTGCTCAATGAAAAAGGCTACTACCTGACCCTGCTGCTCTATGGCCTGTTCGCCGCCGTGTCGCTGCAAAAAACCGTGCGCGACCGCAGCGAAGGCCTGCCGGTCACCGGCATTTATTCGGGACTGTGCTGGATATCCCTGATGGCCGCCATCCTGCTGCTCACTGTCGGCCTGTGGAACGCGACCCTGGCGCCCAGCGAGAAGGGTTTCTATGCCATGTCGTTCACCTTGAGCCTGTTCGCTGTCGTTGCTGTGCAGAAAAATGTGCGTGACCTGGCTGGTTTCAAGGCTGACGTGCCCAAGGCCGAGATAGGCTGAACGCTTGCTGAGCGTTGCACATCTTGAAAAGCGGATTGCCATCCCAATTTTGCTCCTCAGTTAGGAATCCACTAAGGAACACCACTAGGGAGCAAGACCATGCGGCAAGACAAACTGACGACCAAGCTCCAGGAAGCGCTGGCGGATGCCCAGAGCCTGGCGGTCGGCAACGATAACCAGTACATCGAAGCGGTGCACCTGCTCGTCGCCCTGTTGAACCAGGATGACGGCGGCGCCCGTTCCCTCCTGCAGCGCGCCGGCGTCAACGTCGGCGGCCTCTCGAATGCGCTCAAGTCGGCTTTGGCCCGCCTGCCCAAGGTCTCCGGCACCGGCGGCGAGGTGCTTGCGGGGCGCGAGCTCGTCGCGCTGCTCAACCTCGCGGACCGCGAATCGCAGAAGCGCGGCGACCAGTTCCTCTCCTCGGAAATGGTGCTGCTGGCCCTCGCCGAAGACAAGTCCGACGCCGGCCGCCTGGCGCGCGAGAACGGCCTGGCGCGCAAGGCGCTGGAGTCCGCCATCTCCGCGGTGCGCGGCGGCGAATCGGTGAACTCGCAGGATGCCGAAGGCCAGCGTGAAGCGCTGAAGAAATATACCCTGGACCTGACCGAGCGCGCCCGCATGGGCAAGCTCGACCCGGTGATCGGCCGCGACGACGAGATCCGCCGCGCCATCCAGGTGCTGCAGCGCCGCTCGAAGAACAATCCGGTGCTGATCGGCGAACCGGGCGTGGGCAAGACCGCCATCGTCGAGGGCCTGGCCCAGCGCATCGTGAACGGCGAAGTGCCCGATTCCCTCAAGGGCAAGCGCGTGCTCTCGCTCGACATGGCGGCCCTGCTGGCCGGCGCCAAGTACCGCGGCGAGTTCGAGGAACGCCTGAAATCCGTGCTGAAGGAGCTGGCGCAGGACGAGGGCCAGACCATCGTCTTCATCGACGAGATCCACACCATGGTGGGCGCGGGCAAGGCCGAAGGCGCGATGGACGCCGGCAATATGCTGAAACCCGCGCTGGCGCGTGGCGAACTGCACTGCGTCGGCGCGACCACGCTGGACGAATACCGTAAGTACGTCGAGAAGGACGCCGCGCTGGAGCGCCGCTTCCAGAAGATCATCGTCGACGAGCCGAGCGTGGAGGCGACCATCGCCATCCTGCGCGGCCTGCAGGAGAAGTACGAGCTGCACCACAAGGTCGAGATCACCGACCCGGCCATCATCGCCGCGGCCGAGCTCTCGCACCGCTACATCAGCGACCGCTTCCTGCCGGACAAGGCGATCGACCTGATCGACGAAGCCGCCTCGAAAATCAAGATCGAGATCGACTCCAAGCCGGAAGTGATGGATAAGCTCGAGCGCCGCCTGATCCAGCTGAAGATCGAGCGCGAGGCCGTGCGCAAGGAAACCGACGAAGCCTCGCTGCGCCGCCTCGAGCTGATCGGCGAAGAGATCGCACGCCTGGAGCGCGAGTACAACGATTACGAGGAGATCCTCAAGGCCGAGAAGGCGGCCGTGCAGGGCACCGCCCACATCAAGGAAGAGATCGAGCGGGTCCGCCACCAGATCGAGGAAGCCAAGCGCCAGAGCGACTACAGCCGCATGTCCGAGCTGTCGTATGGCCGCCTGCCGGAACTGGAGGCCCAGCTGAAGAAGGCCGAGGAGGCGGCGAATGCGGGGGATGGCGAGGCGGCCAAACCGAAGCTCCTGCGCACCCAGGTCGGCGCCGAGGAAATCGCCGAAGTGGTGGCGCGCGCCACCGGCATTCCCGTGGCGCGCATGATGCAGGGCGAGCGCGACAAGCTGCTGCACATCGAGGACGAGCTGCACAAGCGCGTGGTGGGCCAGGACGAAGCGATCGAGGCGGTGTCGGATGCGATCCGCCGCTCGCGCGCCGGGCTGTCGGATCCGAACAAGCCGTATGGTTCCTTCATGTTCCTGGGCCCGACCGGCGTCGGCAAGACCGAGCTGTGCAAGGCGCTGGCGGCCTTCCTCTTCGACACCGAGGAGTCGCTGATCCGCATCGACATGAGCGAATTCATGGAGAAGCATTCGGTCGCCCGCCTGATCGGCGCGCCGCCCGGCTATGTCGGCTACGAGGAGGGCGGTTATCTCACCGAGGCCGTGCGCCGCAAGCCCTATAGCGTGATCCTGCTCGACGAGATCGAGAAGGCGCACCCGGACGTGTTCAACGTGCTGCTGCAGGCGCTGGACGACGGCCGCATGACCGACGGCCAGGGCCGCACCGTGGACTTCAAGAACACGGTGATCGTGATGACCTCGAACCTGGGTTCGCACAAGATCCAGTCGATGGACAGCGACGATCCGGCGGTGGTGAAGCTGGCCGTGATGGCCGAGGTGCGCGGACACTTCCGTCCCGAGTTCATCAACCGCATCGACGAGATCGTGGTCTTCCACGCCCTCGACGAGAAGAACATCGGCGCCATCGCCAAGATCCAGCTGCACGGATTGGAAGAGCGCCTGGCCAAGATGGAGATGCAGCTCGACATCGACGACGAGGCCCTGCAGAAGATCGCGGAAGCCGGCTTCGACCCGGTGTACGGCGCGCGTCCGCTCAAGCGCGCGATCCAGCAGCAGATCGAGAATCCGCTGTCGAAAGCCATCCTTTCGGGCAGGTTCGGGCCCAAGGACACGATTCCCGTGCGGGTGCGCGGCGGCCAGCTGGTGTTCGGCGAGCAGGTCGAGCTGGCCAAGTAATCCGGGCCCTTGATGACAAAACGGCGCGTCCCGCAAGGCACGCGCCGTTTTTTATGTCTTCAAGCGATTCAGGCCTGCTTGCGGCGCCGGCGCGCCATCCATCCCATCACGCCCAGGCCGCCGAGGAAGAGGGCATAGGTTTGCGGTTCCGGCACTGGCGCGATGGTCTGGGACAGCAGGCTGCCCACCTTGCGGTCGCCATCGCCGAAGAAGTTGACCTTCAGGTGGGGCGCATCCAGGTTCGGTGCGCCGCCATCGACGCGGAACTGGAACACCAGGTCGTCGGCGAGCGCCACGTGCGCGCCCGAATAGCACAGGCTCATGCCCGCATGCGAACCGCCGCCGCAGCCGTTGGCATTGAGCTCGTTCGAGGACAGGGTCCAGCCGGTCGCCGCACCGGGCGCCGATACCTGGGTCACGTCCGAGAAGCTGCCCAGGTCTTTCAGTTGCAGGGCGCCGATGCTGGTCGCCGTGGACCAGTCCCCGGTCGGGTTGGCGGCATCGATTTCCAGGGTCAGCAGATTGCCCGACCAGGATGTCGTGAAGGTCACGCCCTGGTAGGTGAGGGTGCCCGCATGGGCGGAAGCGGCAAGGCCGGCGGACAGCAGCAGGGCTGCCGCATTGCGCAGAATCGTTTTCATCTACTCGGTCTCCTCGTTGATTGAAGGACCGGGCCTTCGCGTCGGCGAACGGCCCGGGCCTGCGTACCGTTGAGCACGCGAGTCGAGACTATGCGCTTCGGGTGGCGCTCTCCGTTAGGCGACTAACCAATGGCTGAGTTAGCGGTGGAAAGCAAAACGGACCGCGCTGGCGGTCCGTTCGAGGGGAAGGGCAGGGTCAGGCCTGCGGGCGCTTGCGGCGGCGTGCCAGGGTGAAGCCTGCAAGGCCGGCGCCGAGGATGGCCAGGGTCGCGGGTTCCGGGACGTCGCCGGCACCGATGCCCGACGGCGGGACCACGGGGCCGCCGGCGCTTTCGCCGCCGCCGGCACCGCCCTGTTCCGTGTCAGGCATCAGGACCGGATCGAGGCTGCCTGGCGTTTCGCCGCTGTCCTTGTCTTCGCCCTGGTCCGTGCCGCCGGAGGAGGCGGGTGGCTCTGCATCCAGAGCGAAATCTTCCGACAGCAGGCTGCCGACCTTGCGGCCGTCGGCGGTGAGGAAGTGAACTTTCAGGTGCGGCGCACCCAGCGTCGGGCTGCCCTCGAAAGTAAAGGTGAAGACCATATTGTCGGCCAGGTCGATCTTGCCGCCTTTGTAGCAGATCTTGCCTGCATTTCCATTTCCATTGCCGTTGCCATTGCACCCCTTGGCGCTCAGTTCAGCGCCCGACAGCGTCCATGCGGCGCCCGAGGAGTTCGTCGCACTCACGCTGTCGAAGCTGCCCACCGTCTTGATGCCGAGCGCATCGATGGCGGTGGCAGCTGCCCAACCGCCGCTGCGATTGGCCGCGTCGATTTCCAACGTCAGCACATTGCCCGTGTAGGTCGAGGTGAACACGACGCCATTCAGGGTGAGCACACCCGCCGAGGCGTTGCCGGCGGCAGCGAGGAGCAGGGGAAGCAGGGCGGTGCGGAGGATGCGATTCATGAGATGAAATTTATTTGATGAAAATGCCGATGCGCCTAGCTTCGCATTCTTCATTCCCTTCGTCAATTTAAATTCATTCTATTAACAATTATTTCCATTAAATACACAAACCGCGAGGGGTAATTACAACAGGCCCGACGTGGAAGGGTGAAATTTCACATCCCGAAATGGCGTGCCCGCATTACGAAATACGCAGCAAACCTGAGTGCGCTTCGATTCTCATCGTGAGAAACTTCATGTCACATCATGAAACGACAGTTGCAAGTCATTGAAATTGAAGGAATAAAAAATCTTTTGATGTCTTATATAAGAGTTGTTGTGCTGCGCACAAACTGGACTATGATGATTCCAACAGCTTCCCTCGCAATTGTTTATTTCATCCAGGAGAAACAGCATGGCAACTCGTGAACAGCAGATCACCCAACTCCAGCAAGACTGGGAGAGCAATCCACGCTGGCAGGGCGTGACGCGCAACTACACCGCGGCCGACGTGGTGCGCCTGCGCGGCTCGGTCCAGATCGAACACACCCTGGCCAAGCGCGGCGCCGAGAAGCTGTGGGACCTGGTCAACAACGAGCCCTACGTCAACGCCCTGGGCGCCCTGACCGGCAACCAGGCGATGCAGCAGGTGAAGGCCGGCCTGAAGGCCATCTACCTGTCGGGCTGGCAGGTAGCGGGCGACGCCAACGTCGCCGGTGAAATGTATCCCGATCAGTCGCTGTACCCGGCCAACTCGGTGCCGCAAGTCGTGCGCCGCATCAACAATACCTTCCAGCGCGCCGACCAGATCCAGTGGTCCGAGGGCAAGGACGACATCGACTACTTCGCTCCTATCGTCGCCGACGCGGAAGCCGGCTTTGGCGGCGTGCTGAACGCCTTCGAACTGATGAAAGCAATGATCGACGCGGGCGCTGCCGGCGTGCACTTCGAAGACCAGCTGGCTTCGGTCAAGAAATGCGGCCACATGGGCGGCAAGGTGCTGGTGCCGACCCGCGAAGCCGTCGAGAAGCTCAACGCCGCGCGCCTGGCCGCCGACGTGATGGGCACCCCGACCCTGGTCATCGCCCGCACCGACGCCGAAGCGGCCGACCTGCTCACCTCGGACGTGGACGACAACGACAAGCCCTTCTGCACCGGCGAACGCACCGTGGAAGGCTTCTTCAAGGTCAAGCCGGGCATCGAACAGGCCATCTCGCGCGGCCTGGCCTATGCGCCTTTCGCCGACCTGGTCTGGTGCGAGACCGGCAAGCCGGACCTGAACTTCGCCAAGCAGTTCGCCGAGGCGATCCATGCGAAATTCCCGGGCAAGATGCTGGCCTATAACTGCTCGCCGTCCTTCAACTGGAAGAAGAACCTGGACGACGCCACCATCGCCAAGTTCCAGAAAGAGCTGGGCGCCATGGGCTACAAGTTCCAGTTCATCACCCTGGCTGGTTTCCACGCCCTGAACTACGGTATGTTCAATCTGGCCCATGGTTATGCGCGCCGCGGCATGTCGGCCTTCGTGGAACTGCAGGAAGCGGAATTCGCCGCCGCCGAGAAGGGCTTCACCGCCGTGAAGCACCAGCGGGAAGTCGGTACCGGCTACTTCGACGCCGTGACCCAGACCATCCAGCAGAACCAGAGCTCGACCACGGCCCTGCATGGCTCGACGGAAGATGAGCAGTTCTTTGATGAGAAGAAGGTCGCGTAAGCAGTAGTGCTTCGACACTCCTCCTAGATTTGCCGCAGCGCCCGCGAGGGCCTGCGGCTTTTTTGCTTTGATGTGGACGTTGTCGTTTGTAGGGTGTTCGGCTTCGCCGAACGCGCGTTCAACTCCCCTGTGAGTTGAAGCGCTGCGGGCATTCCCGCGATGGTTGAACGCGCGGACGGCAGAGCCGTCCACCCTACGAACGGCCCGGTAACGCCTGATGTAGTGGATAATGGCGGCAATTTCGTCGTGTCACAGATCACGGCGCCGACTTTTTCCCAGGAATTCCCCTTATGTTGAGCTACCGCCACGCCTTCCACGCGGGTAACCACGCCGATGTCCTCAAGCACTTTGTCCAGGTCCAGCTGCACCTGTACATGAACCAGAAGGACGTGGCCTACACCTATATCGACACCCACTCGGGCGCCGGCGTCTACGCGCTCGACAGTTTCCAGGCCACCAAGACCGCCGAATTCGACACCGGCATCGGCCCCCTGTGGAACGCCACCGAGGTGCCGGAGGCGCTCAAGCCCTATCTGGACCTGGTCAAGTCGATGAACCCCAGCGGCAAGATGCGCTACTACCCGGGTTCGCCCTATGTGGCCGACCAGATGTCGCGCCTGGAAGACCGCCTGCGCCTGTTCGAGCTGCATCCGGCCGACGTCAAGATCCTGAGTGAAAACGTGCGCAAGGCCGAGGCGCACAAGGCCGAGCAGGGTGAGCGGGCGCGCGGCAAGCGCGTGATCGTCGAGCATGGCGACGGCTTCCAGAGTCTGAAAAAACTGCTGCCGCCGCCTTCGCGCCGCGCCCTGGTGCTGGTCGACCCGCCTTACGAGGTGAAGGACGATTACCAGAAGGTGCGCGACGCCCTCAATGATGCCCTGGGACGCTTCCCGAGCGGCATGTACGCGGTGTGGTATCCGGTGCTGCAGCGCATGGAATCGCGCCAGTTCCCGGACAAGCTCAAGCGCCTGCCGGCCAAGGAGTGGCTGAACGTCACGCTCACGGTCTCGACCCCCGGCCCGGACGGCATCGGCCTGCACAGCAGCGGCATGTTCATCCTGAACCCGCCCTATACGCTGGAAAAGATGCTGCGCGAAACCATGCCCTATCTGGTGCAGGTGCTGGGCAAGGACAGCGGCGCGCGCTTCACGATCGAGACCGGCACCCAGGTGCTCGGTGCGGCCGGCCTGCGCGAAACCGGCGCCGGTCCGCGTGCTCCGGTCGGCAATGCGCGCCGCGCCAGCCCGCTGTCGGGCAAGGGCAGCCTGCGCCTGCCGGGCCAGAGCATGGTGCGCGAGGAGGACAAGGACAAGCCGGCCGCACCGGCAGCGAAACCACGCCGCGCCTGGCATCCGGACGGTAGCGCCGGCGCCAAGCCGCAGGGCGCGGCGCCTGCCCAGGGCAAACGTCCGGCCGCGCCGGGCGAGCGTGCACCGCGTCAGGCGGGTCCGCGCCCGGGCAGCCCGCGCTCCGGCGGAGGCGGCAAACGCTGAGCTACGATTTGATGTAAAAATGCTAAGGTTAGCGTTTTTGTAGTATAGTCCTCGAGGCAGGCGTGCGCGCCTGCCTGGCACGCTCGTGCGTGCCGCAACAGTTTCCCAGGAGTTTCCAGATGCATGCCGAAGCAACGGCAGCGGCATCCGTGCCGTCCAACGATTTTTTCCTCGCACGTCAGCCCATCCTCGGCCGGGACCAGCACCTCGTGGCATTCGAGCTGCTGTTCCGCGCGGCCGGCGAGGACGACGATGCGAAGCTGACCGACAACGCCGCGGCGACGGCGGCGGTCATCTCGCATGCATCCCAGCTCGGCATGGAACACGTCGTGGGAGAGCAGATGGCCTTCGTCAATGTGGACGAGGTCGTGCTGATGAGCGACTTCGTGCGCTTCCTGCCCCCACACAAAGTTATCCTCGAAATCCTGGAAACCGTCAAGCCGACTCAGGCGCTGTTGGCGCGGGTTGCGGAGCTGAAGGAACTCGGTTTCAAGTTCGCGCTCGACGACGTGATCGAGCATTCGCCCGAGCTCGACCGCCTGGTCGGCCTGGTGGACGTGATCAAGGTCGACGTCAAGCTGGTGCCGCGCGATGAGCTGACGGAGCTGGTCGCCTCCCTGAAGGCCACCGGCAAGACCTTGCTCGCGGAAAAGGTCGAGACCCTCGACGAATTCAGGCTCTGCATGGACCTGGGCTTCGAATACTTCCAGGGCTATTACTTCGCCCGTCCAGTGATTTTGTCGGGCAAGAAAATCACGCCGTCCGAGATGGCCATCCTGCGCCTGCTGGAGCTGGTGAGTTCCGATGCGGACGCCCAGGTGATCGAAACGGCCGTCAAGCGCGACGCCCTGATCAGCCTGAACCTGCTGCGCCTGGTGAACAGCCGCGCTGCGCCGGGGCCGCAGATCGAATCGCTGTCCCAGGCCCTGAGCCAGCTCGGCCGCCGCCAGCTGCAGCGCTGGCTGCAGATCCTGCTCTACACCACGGCCGGCGGCGTCGAACTGGCCTCGCCGCTGCTGCAACTGGCCACCACGCGCGGCAAGCTGCTGGAACTCATGACCCTGGCGCGCCGCCCCAATGACGCCGCGAGCGCCGATCGCGCCTTTACGGTCGGCATCATGTCGCTGGCCGATGCGCTGTTCTCGATCCCGATGGCGGACATCCTCGACAACGTCGAGGTCGCGCAGGACGTGCGCATGGCGCTGCTGCACCGGGAAGGGGAGTTCGGCACCATGCTGCGCGTGGTCGAACTGCTCGAGGCGGCCGAGGGCGGCTGCAAGCTGGCGGAGGCGCTGCGCAAGCTGGGCCTGAGCGTCAAGCAGATGCGCGAGCTGGAGCTGGCGGCCTTCGACTGGGTGAGGGAGCTGACGCACGAGGCGCGTTGAGCGCCGCCGTGCGCAGTAGAAGCCGGCTTACTGGGCCAGGAAGAGGAAGACGGTCGGCTTCTTGTGGAAGTCCGGACCCTTGCCGGCAGCCAGTGCTGCTTTCCATTTTGCTGCGGTCAAGGTCTTGACCGACTCGGTTTCCAGCGACAAGTCTGTCGCCACGCAAATCAGGGTGCCCGGCTGGCAGCCTGCCACCAGCGCTTCCAGCATCTGCCCGTTGCGGTAGGGTGTCTCGATCAGCAGCTGGGTCTGCTTCTCCGTACGCGAACGCCCCTCCAGTTGCCCGATACGCTTGGTGCGCTGGGCCGCGTCCGTCGGCAGGTAGCCGTTGAAGGCGAAGCTTTGGCCGTTCAGCCCGCTCGCCATCACGGCCAGCAGCAGGGAGGACGGTCCCACCAACGGCCGCACGGGAATCCCGTGCTGGTGGGCCAGGCGCACCAGGTCGGCGCCCGGGTCGGCCACGGCCGGCACGCCGGCTTCCGACACCAGGCCGGCATCGCGCCCAGCCAACAGCGGAGCCAGCAGCTGGGCCAGCGCGGCCGGCGGTGTGTTCACGTTCAGCTCGGCGATCTCGATTTCCTGCAGCGGCTTCGCCAGCGGATGGTCGAGGGCGACCAGTTTCAGGAAGGCGCGCGCGGTCTTGGCGTTCTCGGCCACGAAATAATCGAGGCGGGAGGTCAGCGCCTGCACCTGGGTAGGGAGCAGGGCCGACAGGGCGCCGGGTGCGGCAGTGGTGGGGCCGAGGGTGTTCGGGATCAGGTAGAGGGTTCCAGGCATCTTGTTCTTGTTTATTCAGTTTCAAAAAAGCGCAGGCCGGCGCGGCGCAGCATGCCTGTCAGGGCGATCAGGGGCAGGCCGGTGAGGGCGGTCGGGTCGTTTGATTCGATGCGTTCGAGCAGGGCGATGCCCAAGCCCTCGTTCTTGGCGCTGCCGGCGCAGTCATAGGGTTGTTCGATGCGCAGATAGGCATCCAGTTCGGCGTCGGGCAGGTCGCGGAAGTCGACGAAGACCTGCACGTTTTCCACCTGGGCGGCATGGTGCGGATCTTCGACGCGGCCATCCCACAGGCACAGGGCGGTATGGAAGACGACGCGGCGGCCGCGCATCAGTTGCAACTGTTCCAACGCCCGCGCATGGTCGCCTGGCTTGCCGATCTGCAGGCCGTCGAGCGTGGCGACCTGGTCCGAACCGATCACCAGGGCGCCCGGCGCCTGGCGCGCCACCGCTTGCGCCTTCTCGCGCGCCAGGCGCAGGGCGGTGTCCTGCGGCGCCTCGCCGGGCTGCGGGGTCTCGTCGATGCTGGGGGCAATGGCCTCGAAGGGCAGGTGCAGGCGCGACAGGAGTTCGCGGCGGTAGGCCGAACTGGATGCGAGAATCAGGCGGGGCGGCGCGGAACTTGGTATCATAGTGGGCTATCAAAGCATCAAAACTATAAGCAAAGCCGATAGATTATGCAGTTTGGCAAGCAAATCTTATAATTGCCGAAATCCTGCAACGCCAGCGGCCCCAAAACGCTGTAAGTCTTTGACTCTGCGGGGAGAAGCCTGTTATTATCGCAGGTTTTCCGGGGAAGTTTTCCAAATGAGCGCTTTTGTCATTGACGCCTTCGAGTTTTGCCGGAATAGCGGGCACCGCGAGGGCGTGACGCCTGTCGCCGAGATGAGCCGCCTGGCGGCAGAGTGCGCCGACAAGACCGGCGAAACATCTGGAGAGATTCGCTGGTCGATCGAAGGCGGTCTGACCAAGCAGGGCTATCCATCGATGACCCTGGCGGTCGCCGGTCCCGTGAAGCTGGTGTGCCAGCGTTGCCTGACGCCGATGGACTACGAGATCGATTCGTCGACCATGCTCGTGCTCGGCAAAGATGATGAAGACGCGGACGCGATCGAGGAAATCCTCGACGACGAGAGCATCGACGTGATCGTCGGCAGCCGCGAGTGCGATATCCGCCAGCTGCTGGAAGACGAAGCCCTGCTGGCCCTGCCGCAGGCACCGAAACATGAGGTATGTCCGGACACCAAGCTCCTGGACGCCCTGAAGACTGAAAAAGTCTCGCCGTTCGCGGCACTGAAAAATCTCAAGCCCGAATAAGCAGCAAAGAATTTGGTAGTACCGCAGAGCAGTAACGTAACATCGGCAGTACGACTGAAAGAACGTGTCAAACGCGTGCAGTAGTCGAGTATGGCAGTAGGCAGTTGATGTAGGCAGCGTTAAAACATGTCGGCAATGGATGAATAAGAAATTGCCGCTGGGATACTCGATCTGCAAGTATTTGCAAGTCGAATGTGTTAGAATTTTAGAACTTATGTATTAGGAGTCATCATGGCAGTTCAGCAGAATAAGAAGTCCCCGTCGAAGCGCGGCATGCACCGTTCGCACGATTTCCTGACCGCACCGAACCTGGCAGTCGAGCCGACTACCGGCGAAACCCACCTGCGTCACCACATCAGCCCGAACGGTTTCTACCGTGGCCGTAAAGTCCTGAAGACCAAGAACGACGAGTAATCGACGTCTTGTTTTTCAGTACCATGAAAGCGGTGCAACGTATGATTTCTGCGTCGCACCGCTTTTTCTTTCGTCCGTTCGTTTTTAACGGCTGCAAATCTAGCTTGCACTCCGTCATTTTGAATTGCGCGGAACCCGGCGGGCCACGAGCCACGCCCCGATCCCATCTTGCCGCCCGCTTTGCGTGAGCCGGCATCCCCCAGCAAATGACAATCACAATTTCCATTGACTGCATGGGCGGCGACCACGGCCCCTCAGTTACCATTCCGGCAGCCATCTCCTTCCTGAAAAAACAATCCGACGTTCACCTGATCCTGGTGGGCCTGGAAGAGACGCTGCGCGCAGAACTCAAGAAACACCACGCCGAAGGGCAAACCCGCCTCACCGTCAAGAACGCCACCGAAGTCGTCACCATGGACGACCCTGTCGAGATCGCCCTGCGCAAGAAGAAGGATTCGTCCATGCGCGTGGCCGTCGAGCTGGTCAAGGATGGCAGCGCCAATGCCAGTGTTTCCGCCGGCAATACCGGCGCCCTGATGGCCGTCTCGCGCTATGTGCTCAAGACCATGGCCGGCGTCGATCGCCCGGCGATCTGCTCGATCATGCCGAACCAGAAGGGCGGCCCGACCTATATGCTCGACCTCGGCGCCAACGTCGACTGCGAGCCGCATCACCTGCACCAGTTCGCCATCATGGGTTCGGTGCTGTGCTCGGCCATGGAGCGCAACCCGCGCCCGACCATCGGCCTGCTGAACGTCGGCACCGAAGAGATCAAGGGCAATGACGTGGTGAAAGCCACCGGCCAGATCCTGAAAGCCGACCACGAACGCGGTAAACTGAATTTCTACGGCAACGTCGAAGGCAATGACATCTTCAAGGGCACGGTCGACGTGGTCGTCTGCGACGGTTTCGTCGGCAACGTCACGCTGAAGGCGATCGAAGGCCTGTCGCGCTTCGTCAAGTCGGTGTTCAAGGAAAATGTCCTGTCGATGGCCGGCGCGCTGCTGGCGCGCAAGTCGCTGAAAAAACTGAACCCGGAACGCTACAACGGCGCCAGCCTCTTGGGCCTGAAGGGACTGGTCTTCAAGAGCCACGGCGGCGCGAACGCCTATGCCTTCGAATGGGCGCTCCAGCGTGCCTACGATGCAGCAAAATACGATGTACAAGAGCAGCTGTCGGCCCTGATCGCCGAACTGATGCCGACGTCGCCCGGCCAGCAGGCAGGCCAGGCGTAAGCAAACCCAAGCAGGATGGTGGAGAGATGACTGTCTATAGCAAGATCACCGGTACCGGCAGCTACCTGCCGGCCAAGCGCGTCACCAACGATGAACTCGCGGCCCAACTGGCCGAGAAGGGTATCGAAACCTCCGACGAATGGATCGTGACCCGCAGCGGCATTTCGAGCCGCCACTATGCGGCCGCCGACGAAAACGCGTCCGACCTGGCCGTGCATGCCGCGCGCAAGGCCCTTGAAGCGGCCGGCAAGAACCCGGGCGACATCGACCTCGTCATCGTCGCCAGCTCCACCCCGGACTTCCACGGCAGCTTCCCGAGCACCGCCTGCATCGTGCAGACCAAGCTCGGCATGGCCAACAACAGCGCCGCGTTCGACGTGCAGGCCGTGTGCAGCGGCTTCGTCTACGCGGTCTCGACCGCCGACGCATTCATCCGCGCCGGCGTGTACAAGCGCGTGCTCGTGATCGGCGCGGAAGTGTTCTCGCGCATCCTCGACTTCAGCGACCGCACCACCTGCGTGCTGTTCGGCGACGGCGCCGGCGCCGTCGTCCTGGAAGCATCCAAAGAACCGGGCGTGCTGGCCACCAAGCTGCACGCCGACGGTAGCCACGCCGACATCCTGTCGATCCCGGGCAACCTGGCCGGCGGCGCCGTGGCCGGCAGCGGCTTCCTCTACATGGACGGCCCGGCGGTCTTCAAGCTGGCCGTCACCGTGCTGGAAGAAGTCGCCAAGGAAGCGCTCGAGCACGCCAAGATGCAGCCTTCCGACGTCGACTGGCTGATCCCGCACCAGGCCAACCTGCGCATCATGAAGGGCACGGCGAAGAAGCTGGGCCTGCCGATGGAGAAGATGGTCGTCACCGTCGACCAGCACGGCAACACCTCGGCCGCCTCGATCCCGCTGGCGCTGGATGCAGCCGTGCGCGATGGCCGCATCCAGAAGGGCCAGAATGTGCTGATGGAAGGCGTCGGCGGCGGCTTCACCTGGGGCGCGATTCTCGCGCGCATGTAATAGCGTCAGCGTTGCATTTGTAGGGTGGGCCTGGGCGGCCCCGCGGTCCTCCGCCCACGCGTCCAGCTCCCGGACGCACAGTGATAACGCATCTTCTTGTTGAACGCGTGGGCAGAACCTGCCCACCCTACGAACAGCGTTCAACACACATAGTCGAACAGAGAGAACAAGAACATGAGCAAATTCGCATTCCTGTTTACGGGCCAGGGCGCCCAGGCCGTCGGCATGCTGAACGGCTTCGCCGGCAACCCGGTCGTCGAGCAGACCGTGCTCGAGGCCTCGGAAGCCCTCGGCTTCGATATCGGCCGCCTGATCGCCGAAGGCCCGAAGGAAGACCTCGACCTCACCACCAACACCCAGCCCGTCATGCTGACCGCGGCGGTGGCCGTGTACCGCGCCTGGATCGCCGCCGGCGGTCCGGTGCCGAACCTGGTGGCCGGCCACAGCCTGGGTGAATACTCGGCCCTGGTCGCCGCCGGCGTGATCAAGTTCAAGGACGCGGTGCCGCTGGTGCGCTTCCGCGCCCAGTCGATGCAGGACGCGGTGCCGGTGGGGCAGGGCGGCATGGCCGTCGTGCTGGGCCTGCAGGCCGACGACGTGCGCGCCGTCTGCGCCGAGGCCGCGCAGGGCGAGGCCGTGGAAGCCGTGAACTTCAACGAGCCGACCCAGATCGTCATCGCCGGCCATGCCGCCGCGATCGACCGCGCCTGCGAGATCGCCAAGGCCAAGGGCGCCAAGCGCGCCATGAAGCTGGCGGTCTCGGCGCCCTTCCACTCGTCCTTGCTCAAACCGGCCTCCGACCGTTTGCGCGAGTACATGGAAAACATCGAATTCTCCGCACCGCAGATCGACTTGATCAACAACGTGGACGTCGCTATCCTGCACGATCCGGCTGCGATCAAGGATGCCCTGGTGCGCCAGGCCGCCGGTCCGGTGCGCTGGGTCGAGACCATGCAGAAGATGGCGGCAAGCGGCGTGACCCAGGTCATCGAGTGCGCACCGAGCAAGACCCTGATCGGCATGGCCAAGCGCATCGACCCGGCCCTCGTTGGCGAAGCCCTGGTCGACCAGGAATCGCTCGAGCGCGTGCTGGCCGCCGTCAAGGCCGCCTGAACAAACACATAAGAAGAGGAACAGCATGAATCTGGAAAACCAAGTCGCCCTCGTCACCGGCGCATCGCGCGGCATCGGCAAGGCCATCGCACTGGAACTGGCCCGCCAGGGCGCCAAGGTCGTCGGCACCGCCACCAGTGAATCCGGCGCGGCGGCCATTACCGAATACCTGAAGGAATTCGGCGGCAAGGGCCTGGTCCTGAACGTGACCGACGCGGCCAATTGCGAAGCCGTGGTCGGCGACGTGCAGAAGTCCTTCGGCAGCCTGTCGATCCTGGTCAACAATGCCGGCATCACCCAGGACAACCTGGCCATGCGCATGAAGGACGAGGAGTGGGACTCGGTGATTCTGACCAACCTCACCGCCGTCGGCCGCCTGTCGCGCCTGGTGCTGCGCGGGATGATGAAGGCCAAGCACGGCCGCATCATCAACATCACCTCGGTGGTGGGCGCCTCGGGCAACCCGGGCCAGATGAACTACGCCGCCGCCAAGGCCGGCGTGGCCGGCATGACCCGCGCCCTGGCGCGCGAGATCGGC
>JBFLVV010000055.1:0-36042 GCA_040758275.1 Pseudomonadota bacterium | reverse complement strand
GCCCCCCCGTTGGGGGGGGGGGGGGGCGGGGGGGGGGGGGCCCCCCCCCCCCCCCCCCAGGCCCGGGTCGATGGCGCCGCGCCTTCCAGCGGCAGGCCGGCGGCGGCCAGCCAGGGCTGGCTGCGCCGCGCCGCCGACAACGGCGTCGCCGAAGCCCAGGCCGCCGTGCTCGAACAGGCCTGGGAAGCCGGCCACTGGGACGACTACCTGGCGCGCGCCCTGCCGCTGGCGCGGGCGCTGGTGGCGGCCGCCTCCAGCCGCGGCCAGCTGCAGCGCCTGGCGCCCGGCGACATCACCCTGCTGTCGCGGGTGGCGCGCCTGCTCGACGGCCGCCATGGCCCGGCGCCGGCGCCCGGCGAACCGCTGTGTTTCTGGGAACTCGCTGCAGCCGAACACGATCGCCACGCCCAGCTGGCCATGGGCCTGCGCTGCGCGCGCATGGGCATCGACGGACGCCGCGTGGCCGGGGGCGGTGGGGCCGCCAATTTCAAGAAGGCGATCCGCTGGCTGACGCTGGCGGGCGAGCAGGGCCTGCCGGAGGCCTGGTATGCGCTGTCGCGCATCTATATCAAGCCCGAATTCTCGCAGCGCAACGTGGCCGACGCCCAGCGCCACCTCGAGCGCGCCGCCGAGATGGGCTATGCGGACGCCCAGCTCGAATGCGGCAACAATGCCTGGCGCGCGCGCCGCGAAAACGAGAACAACGATGTGCGCGCGGCCTACTGGCTGCAGAAGGCGGCCGCCCAAGGCTCGGGCGCCGCAGCCGCGCTGCTGCGCAAGATCGCCCCGCGCCTGTCCACGCCGCCCTATCTCGAGACCGGGAAACTGTTCGCCAGCTACCAGGCCAGCCAGCGCAACGGTCCGCGCGATGCGGCGCCCCGGGGAGCAGTACCTGCCCATCCCTTGCTGGCGGCGCGCCTGGAACTGGCCGCCCTGTTCAATCTGTCGCGCGCCGAGGCGCTGCTGCTGGACGTGCCGGCAGCCGACCAGGGCCACTGCCTGGTGATCGACATCCGCGCCAGCTACGGGCGCAGCAAGCGGCGCCTGGTGCTGGTCGAGACGGCGCAGGAGCGCATCGCGCTGGACCGCATCGGGCGGCTGTTCGAGCAGATCGATTGCGGGCCCTCGGGGCCGGAGGGGAATTACCGGCAGCGGCTGTATCGCTTGCGGACTTTGCTGGGGACGTCGGCGAAGCTGGATGAGGAAGGTGATGCGGGAACGGAGATCGGGCTGGCGGCCTGAGAGTTGACAAGCGCCTCTAAGACAACGGACGTGTTTTTCCGCTCGGTTCCGTGTCGGGTCTTGTGGCTTATCAGCCCGAAACAGTCCGCGAAACGGTCATTTATCGTGTTGCGAGATAGGTGACGGCGACCGTGACTTAAGCGAGGGAATACAAGATTCCCACCTTATGCCAAGTCTTTAAAGCCAGCTTCGTCTTGAACAGGGTAAAACCGAAGTAGAGTAGCCCTGCAAGACAAGATCCCAGGGCTATCAGGAAGGCGGCGTACATCACCATCACCACGCCTATGACATCAAATCCGGCGTCCTGCCCAACAGCCCGCCCTTTCTCAAGCGCCATTGTCAGATGCCAAAATAAGAAGCTGGCGAGCGTGCAGGGCACGCTGCCGACAATCATACCTGCTCCGAATATGGTAGACGCTTTGCTGCTTTTCATCGCTTGGGCCACTTCATACAAATAGTCGTGGTCGCCTACGGTTGGCCGTTTGCAGTCGTCAGGGCCCTCTCAAACGATTGCTCTGCGCGCTACAGCTCGACTTCCCCTTCAAACACCGTCACGGCAGGACCGCTCAGATATACCGGCTGCCCCATGCCCGCCCAGGCAATGCTCAGCTCGCCGCCACGGGCGGAGACGCGCACCGGCGAGTCGAGCAGGCCGCGGCGGATGCCGGCCACGACGGCGGCGCAGGCGCCGGTGCCACAGGCCAGGGTTTCACCGGCGCCGCGCTCGAACACGCGCAACTTCACGTGCCGGCGGTCGACCACCTGCATGAAGCCGGCATTCACCTTTTTCGGGAAGCGCGGATGCGTTTCGATTGCCGGCCCCATCGTTTCCACCGGCGCGGTATCGACGTCGTCGACCACCTGCACCGCATGCGGATTGCCCATCGAGACCACGGATACGAACACCAGCTGCTCGCCCACCGGCAGCGGCCAGTTGGTATCGTCGCCTTCGATCCGGCCGTCCAGGCCTGCGCTGTCGAAGGGCACCTCGGCTGGGTCAAGGCGCGGCGCGCCCATGTCCACCGTCACGCTGCCGTCCAGCTCCAGGCGCGGGGCAATGATGCCCTTCATGGTCTCGACGCGGATGCTGCTCTCTTTTGAGAGCCCCTTGTCGCTGACGAAGCGGGCAAAGGCGCGGGCGCCGTTGCCGCACTGCTCGACCTCGCCGCCATCGTTGTTGAAGATGCGGTAGCGGAAATCGACGCCCTCGGTCACCGGACGTTCAACCACCAGGATCTGGTCGGCGCCGATACCGAAGCGGCGGTCGGCCAGCTTGCGCCATTGTTCCGTAGTCAGGCTCACGTCCTGGTGGATGGCGTCCACGACGATGAAGTCGTTGCCGGCGCCGTGCATCTTGGTGAATTTCAGTTTCATAAGTTCAAAAGCTGGTTCAGTTCTGCTAATGCAAATCCATATTGGATTAGCGCGGCTTAATCACGCAGTTTATTCGTAGAAGGACGGCTCGCCCGCCGGGCGTGTCTTGAAGCGCTTGTGCGTCCAGAAGTACTCCGCCGGCGCCTCGCGCACGCGGTCTTCGATGAAGGCGTTCATGCGGCGGGTCGCTTCGACCATATCGTCGCCCGGATAATTCTCCCACGCCGGATAGAAACGCACACGCCAGCCCTGGTAGTTCGGCAGATAGGTGGCGATCACCGGAATCACTTTGGCGCCGGTGGTCGCCGCGATGCGGCCCAGGGCGGTCAGGGTGGCGGCGGGAATGCCGAAGAAGGGCACGAATTCCGCATCCTTTTCGCCGAAGTCCATGTCCGGCAGCATGAAGTAGGGCAGGCCGTCGCGCAGGGCGCGCAGGATGGGCTTGATGCCTTCCTTGCGCGTCACCAGGCGCACCGGGCCGTAGCGCTCGCGGCCGTGGCGCAGCAGCTTGTCGAAGGCCTCGTTCTTCTGGGGCACGTACATGCTGCACACCGGGATCACGCGCGAGGCCACGCCGGCCACGTCCAGGCAGACGAAGTGCGGGCACAGCAGGATGGTCGGGCCCGCCTCCATCTCGGCCTGCGGCACGCTTGGTTCGACATGGATATAGCTGCGCACCCGCTCTTCCGACGCCCACCACAGGATGGAGCGCTCGAAGATGCTGCGCGCATAGGCGCGGAAGTGCTGCTTCGCGATGGCGTGGCGCTCTGCATCCGACTTTTCGGGCATGCACAGGCGCAGATTGGTCAGGGCGATGCGGCGGCGCTTGCCGAGGATCAGGAACATCAGGCTGCCGACCGCTTCGCCGAAGCGTCCGAGGATGGGCAGCGGCAGGAAATGCAGCAGCCACAGGAAACCGAGCAGTAGCCTCATGCCGCGACCTCGCTCTCCGGGCCGCTCACGCCTTCGGGCTGCTTGTAGCGGTTATAGCTCCAGAAATACTGCGCCGGGCAGCGGGCGATCAGCTGCTCCATGGCGCGGTTGATCGCCGCCGCCTGTTCGCTTGCGCCGCCTTCCAGGCTGCCCTCGAAAGGCACGAAGCGCACGACGTAGCCGCGCCCGTTGGGCAAACGCTCGGCATAGACCAGCAGGATGTCGGCCTTGCCCAATTGCGCCAGCTTGGCCGGCAGCGTCATGGTGTAGGCGGTGCGGCCGAACCATGGGGCCCACACGCCTTCGCCTTCCTGCGGCACCTGGTCGGGTAGCAGGCCGATCGGCTCGCCGCTTTTGAGGGTCTTGGCCAGGATGCGCACGCCGGACAGGGTCGCCGGGGCGAGTTTCAGGTTGTGGCGGGCGCGGGCGCCTTCGACCAGGGGTTTCAGTGCGCTTTTCTTCGGCGGACGGTACATGACGGTCAGGGCCGTCTGCAGGGCGATCTGCTGGGCCGTCATCTCGAAACAGCCCAAGTGTGGCGTCAGGAACACAATGCCGCGGCCGGCGTCGAGGCGCTCCTGCACCAGTTCCCAGTTCTCCACGCTGGCGTGGCGGGCGACGCGCTTGGGGTCGGCGCACCAGACGAAGGCCAGCTCGATGATGGCCTTGCCGGCTTCGGCCACGGCGGCCTTCAGGTGCTGTTCATAGCCGGCCTGGGCCAGGTTGGCGCGCAGGCGGCGGCGGTAGGAACCGGACAGTAAATAGACGAGCCAGCCGAGGGCTGCGCCTAAGGCATGCAAAAACGGCAATGGAAATACCGATAGTGCACGGAATAAATAAACTAACATGCTATTGATCAGGGTTGAACGCGCGGGGCGTGGTAGAGCAAAATTCTCGAAGGAAGCGTAAAATACCACTTAATGCAGGATCCGCCGAGTTAATAGACAACTTGCGAAGCGGAATATAAATGTCGCTAAAGCGTCGCAGGCAACCGTTGCTGCGGCACATTTTTAAAACAATCGCCCTCACAGCAGTAACTGGAGCCTACATGTCCAACGACTACCTCTTCACTTCCGAATCGGTCTCGGAAGGCCATCCCGACAAGGTCGCCGACCAGATTTCCGACGCCATCCTCGACGCCATCCTGGAACAGGATCCGCGCGCACGTGTCGCCGCCGAAACCCTGTGCAACACCGGCCTGGTGGTGCTGGCAGGTGAAATCACCACCCACGCCAACGTCGACTACATCACGGTCGCGCGCAATACCATCAAGCGTATCGGCTACGACAACACCGACTACGGCATCGACTACAAGGGCTGCGCCGTGCTGGTCGCCTACGACAAGCAGTCGCCCGACATCGCCCAGGGCGTGGACGAAGGCGCCGGTATCGACCTCGACCAGGGTGCGGGCGACCAGGGCCTGATGTTCGGCTATGCCTGCGACGAGACCCCGGAACTGATGCCGGCCGCTATTTATTACTCGCACCGCCTGGTCGAACGCCAGTCGCAGCTGCGCAAGGACGGCCGCCTGCCATGGCTGCGCCCGGACGCCAAGTCGCAGGTCACCCTGCGCTACGTCGATGGCCGCCCGGTCTCCGTGGACACCGTCGTGCTGTCCACCCAGCACCACCCGGACGTGACCCACTCGCAGATCGAGGAAGCGGTCATCGAAGAGATCATCAAGCCGACCCTGCCGCGCGAATGGCTGCAAGACACGAAGTTCCTGGTCAACCCTACCGGCCGCTTCGTCATCGGCGGCCCGCAGGGCGACTGCGGCCTGACCGGCCGCAAGATCATCGTCGACACCTACGGCGGCGCAGCCCCGCACGGCGGCGGCGCCTTCTCGGGCAAGGATCCGTCGAAGGTCGACCGCTCGGCCGCCTACGCCGCGCGCTATGTCGCCAAGAACATCGTCGCCGCCGGCCTGGCGCGCCAGTGCCAGGTGCAGGTCAGCTACGCGATCGGCGTGGCCCGCCCGATCAACATCACCGTGTACACTGAAGGCACCGGCGTGATCTCCGACGAGAAGATCGCCCAGCTGGTGATGGAACACTTCGACCTGCGCCCGAAAGGCATCGTCCAGATGCTCGACCTGCTGCGCCCGATCTACGCCAAGACCGCGGCCTACGGCCACTTCGGCCGCGAAGAGCCGGAGTTCACCTGGGAGCGCACCGACAAGGCGGCGCTGCTGCGCGCCGAAGCCGGCCTGGCCTAAGTTCTGTCATGCCCACCCGGAACCCTACGGTTCCGGGACGGGGCAGGGGAACAACAGTGGCGGCCTATTCGGTCGCCACTCGTGGTAAACTCACCAATTCCGAGGAGCGTTGCGACGAAGATTCCCATCTTCGCCAGGCTCGGATATCAACACCGCGCTCACGTTACTTTTTTCAACCATTGAAAGGAGGGCGTGATGAGCGCCGTACTCAAAGACATCAACGATTTCCACGTAGCAGACATCTCCCTGGCATCCTGGGGCGAGAAGGAAATCCGCATTGCTGAAACCGAGATGCCGGGCCTGATGGCGATCCGCGAGGAATACGCAGCCGCCCAGCCGCTGAAAGGCGCGCGCATCGCCGGTTCCCTGCACATGACCATCCAGACCGCGGTCCTGATCCGCACCCTGGAAGCCCTGGGCGCGCAAGTGCGCTGGGCATCGTGCAACATCTACTCGACCCAGGACCACGCCGCCGCCGCCATCGCTTCGGTCGGCACGCCGGTCTTCGCCGTCAAGGGCGAAACCCTGGACGAGTACTGGGAATACACCCACCGCATCTTCGAATGGCCGGGTGACAACCACGCCAACATGATCCTGGACGACGGCGGCGACGCCACCCTGCTGCTGCACCTGGGCGTGCGCGCGGAAAAGGACATCTCGGTGCTGGACAAGCCGGGTTCGGAAGAAGAGATCTGCCTGTTCAACTCGATCAAGGGCCGCCTGGCGCGTGACCCGGCCTGGTACTCGAAGCGCCTGCCGTGCATCCTGGGCGTGACCGAGGAAACCACCACCGGCGTGCACCGCCTGTACCAGATGCACCAGGAAGGCAAGCTGGCCTTCCCGGCGATCAACGTGAACGACTCGGTCACCAAGTCGAAGTTCGACAACCTGTACGGCTGCCGCGAATCGCTGGTGGACGGCATCAAGCGCGCGACCGACGTCATGGTCGCGGGCAAGATCGCCGTGATCGCCGGCTACGGCGACGTGGGCAAGGGCTCGGCCCAGGCCATGCGCGCGCTGTCGGCCCAGGTGTGGGTCACCGAGATCGACCCGATCTGCGCCCTGCAGGCCGCGATGGAAGGCTACCGCGTCGTGACCATGGACTACGCCGCCGAACACGGCGACATCTTTGTCACCTGCACCGGCAACTACCACGTCATCACCGAGCAGCACATGCTCAAGATGAAGGACCAGGCCATCGTCTGCAACATTGGCCACTTCGACAACGAAATCGAAGTCGCCGCACTCAAGAAGTACGAGTGGGAAAACATCAAGCCGCAGGTCGACCACGTCATCTTCCCGGATGGCAAGCGCATCATCCTGCTGGCCGAAGGCCGCCTGGTGAACCTGGGCTGCGGCACCGGTCACCCGTCCTACGTGATGAGCTCCTCGTTCGCGAACCAGACCATCGCCCAGATCGAGCTGTTCGCCAACACCGACAAGTATCCGGTCGGCGTCTACACCCTGCCGAAGCACCTGGACGAGAAGGTCGCCCGCCTGCAGCTGAAGAAGCTCAACGCCCAGCTGACCACGCTGACCGAAGAGCAGGCCGCCTACATCTCGGTGAGCAAGGAAGGCCCGTACAAGCCGGATCACTACCGTTATTAATCCTCCGTAGCTGGTAAAGGATGCGCGGGCGCGGCGTTGTTTCAACCCCGCGCCCGTTTTTCAACAGCCGGCACTTTCACGCGTGAAAGTGACCGTGTACCACGAAAGTCGATGCGATGCGTTTGTTGATTACCTGGCTGATCAATGCCGTGGCCCTGATGGCCTTGCCTTTCCTGATGTCTTCCGTCGTCGTCACCAATTTCACGACCGCGCTGATCGCCGCGCTCGTGCTCGGACTGGTCAATACCCTGATCCGTCCGCTGCTGGTCATCCTCACCCTGCCGGTGACCGTGATTTCGCTGGGCCTCTTCATCCTCGTCATCAACGCCCTGCTGTTCTGGATGGTGTCGCACTGGATCGAGGGCTTCGACGTACGGGGATTCGGCTCCGCCTTCCTGGCAGCCATTTTGTACAGCATCATTTCGTGGGCGCTTTCGACCTTGCTCCTCAAAGACAAAGATGAACACGCATAATTTCAGCATCGAGTTCTTCCCGCCGAAGACCGAAGAGGGCGCGGAAAAGCTGCGCGTCGTGCGCAGCAAGCTCGCCGAGCTGCAGCCGAAGTATTTCTCGGTGACCTTTGGCGCCGGCGGCACCACCCAGCAGGGCACCCTGCAGACCGTGCTCGAGATCAAGAACGAGGGCTTCGATGCGGCGCCCCACCTGTCCTGCATCGGCGGCACCCGCGACTCGCTGCGCGCCATCCTGCAGGAATTCCAGGCCAAGGGCATCCGCCGCCTGGTGGCCCTGCGCGGTGACCTGCCGAGCGGCTATGGCGCCGGCGGCGAATTCCGCTACGCCAACGAGCTCGTCGAGTTCATCCGCCAGGAAACCGGCGACTGGTTCCACATCGAAGTGGCGGCCTATCCGGAAATGCACCCGCAGGCCAGGTCCCCGCAGGACGACCTGCAGGCCTTCGCGCGCAAGGTGCAGGCCGGCGCGAATTCGGCGATCACGCAGTATTTCTACAACCCGGACGCCTACTTCCAGTTCGTCGACAATGTGCGCAAGCTGGGCGTGGACGTGCCGGTGGTGGCGGGCATCATGCCGATCACCAATTACACGCAGCTGATGCGCTTCTCGGACATGTGCGGCGCCGAGATCCCGCGCTGGGTGCGCGTCAAGCTGGCCAGCTTCGGCGACGACAGCGCCTCGATCAAGGCCTTCGGGCTGGATGTGGTGACGGGCCTGTGCGAGAAGCTGCTGGCCGGTGGCGCGCCGGGGCTGCATTTCTACAGCATGAACCAGGCTGCGGCGACCACGGCGATCTGGCAAAGGCTGGTGAAATAAATGGCCGCTTGACCGCGAACTGTAGGGTGGCCGGCTTCGCCGACCGCGCGTTCAACCAGCATGGGAATGAACGATGCGCGTCTTCTCATCGTGTATTTGGACGCGCAGACGGGGGACCCGTCCACCCTACCTTTCGGTAATCATCTGGTCGAGCGGGATGTCATACTCTCCGATCTCGAACTCCACCTGCTGGCACGCATACGCGATGCCCAGCGTCTTCGGACGCGGCTCGGCTTCGAGCGTCCTGTCATAAAACCCCCCGCCATACCCCAGCCGGTAACCGCGCGCATCGAAGCCCAGGCAGGGCACCAGCAGCGCATCCGGCCTGTCGACCATGCGCAGCTCGCTTGGTACCGCCACCCCCATGCTGTCCGCCACCGTCGCTTCGCCCGGCACCCACGCGGCAAATCCCAGCGCCGCATCGCGCTCCAGCACGACAGGCAGGGCCAGCCGTACGCCTGCCTCCGCCAAATCCGCGTAGGCTGGACGCAGGTCCGGTTCACCGGCGAGCGGCCAGTACACCCCCAGCACGCCGACCCGATGCTCCTCCACCCAGGCCAGCACGCGCGCGCCGATGCGGTCGTCCCAGGCGCGCTTGAGGGCCGGGTCGATGGCGCGGCGCCGCTCCTTCAGGAGGCGGCGTAGTTGTGGTTTATCGGGTGCAGGGCTTGCGCCTTCGCCTGGCAGGAGCCCGGGGGCGCGTGGTATTCTTGGATCGCCGGTCATGGTGTGAATGCAGCGTTGAGTGAGAGTTGTGGATGTTTCAATCGAGATTGACAACCGGCTCCTTGCCGGCCGCCTTTTTTCTTGCAACTGCTTCGTGCTTGCTGCCCCTTGGCGCAGCCCACGCGGAATCCGCGCCAGACGCGGCGCAGGCCGCACAGCAGACCATCTCTCCGGTGCCGCCCGGCGCACCCACGGTGCCAGGTGGGACCGCGCCGGATTCGCGCGCCGATGACGACAACTTCCTGCTGCTGCGCGAAGCCGCGCGCCAGAACGACGCCGCGCGCGTCAATGCGCTCGCATCGCGCCTGCCGAACTACGTGCTGGCGTCCTACGTCGACTATTATCGTCTGAAACCCCGTTTGCGCGAGGCCACGCAGGAGGAGATCCGCGAGGTCCTGCGCCGCCACGAGGGCACGGCGGTCGCCGAGCAGCTGCGCACCGAGTGGTTGCTGGACCTCGGCCGGCGCCGCGACTTCGCCGGCTTCGAACGCGAAGCGGGCCAGCTGGTGCGCGGCGACAACCTGCAGATCCGCTGCTACGCCTTGCTGGCGCGCGCCAACCGCGGCGAACCGGTGGCGAGCGAAGCCCGCGCCCTCCTGCAAAGCCCGCCGGGCTATGGCGAGGCCTGCGCAGCCCTGATCGCCCAGCTCTACCAGACGCGCCAGTTCAACGACGACGACCTGTACTGGCAGCTGCGCCTGGCCGGCGAAGCCGACGCCACCGGACCGGCGCGCCGCATCGCGCTGCTGCTGGGCGCCTCCGACACGCGCGCGGCCCAGGCCGTCGACGTGCCCGCCGTGGCCATGGCGCGCGGCATCGGCAAGACGCGCGCCGAACGCGCGATCTACCTGGTCGCCGTGGGCCGCATGGCGCGCACCAGCCTCAAGCTGGCCGCCGTCGCGCTCGAGAAGAACAGCCCCAAACTCACGCCCGAGGAACGCGCCACCGGCTGGGCCAGCCTTGCCCACGCCGCCTCGATCGGCCTCTCGCCCGACGCCTACACCTACTGGCAGCGCGCCAATGGCGTGCGCCTGACCAACGAGCAGCTGCAGTGGAAGACCCGCATCGCGCTGCGCCGCGGCGACTGGAAACTTGTCCGCGCCACCATCGAGGCGATGCCGCAGGGGCTGAAAAACGACAACGCCTGGGTCTACTGGCTGGCCCGCGCCGACAAGGCCGAGGGCCGTGCGCAGGAAGCGAATGCGGCCTTCGAGCGCATCGCCAGCCAGCACAATTACTACGGCCAGCTCGCGCTGGACGAACTCGGCCGCCAGGTCACGGCGCCGCCGGCGCCAGGCCCGCTCACGCCCGAGGAGCTGGCCCAGGCCGGCGCCAACCCGAGCCTGCAGCGCGCGCTGAAGTTCTATTCCTTGCGCCTGCGCGCGGAAGGCAACCGCGAATGGAACTGGGGGCTGCGCGGCTTGTCTGACCGTCAGTTGCTGGCCGCCGGCGAACTCGCTCGCCGCAACGAGCTGCTCGACCGCACGGTCGAGACCTCGTTGCGCACGCGCTCCGAAATCGACTTCGCGCAGCGTTTCCCGGCGCCGCACCTGGACGTCCTGCACCCGACCGCACAGGGCCTGGGCCTCGACAAGGCCTGGGTCTATGGCCTGATCCGCCAGGAATCGCGCTTCGTCCTTGACGCGCGTTCCGGCGTCGGCGCCTCCGGCCTGATGCAGGTGATGCCGGCCACCGGCAAGTGGGTGGCGGCCAAGATCGGGATGGACAATTTCGTGCACGGCATGCTCACCGACCTGCGGACCAATATCACGCTCGGCGCCAATTACATGAACATGGTGCTGGAGAACTTTGACGGCGACGAGATCCTCGCCACGGCTGCCTACAACGCCGGTCCCGGACGCGCGCGCGCCTGGCGCGGCCTGTTGGACCAGCCGATGGAAGGGGCGGTCTTCATCGAGTCGATCCCCTTCTCCGAGACCCGCAACTACGTGCGCAACGTGCTGGCCAACGCCACCAACTACGCCGCCGTGTTCGAGAACAAGCCGCAGTCGATCAAGACCCGCGTGCGGCCGGTGCAACCGCGCGAGCGCGCCGCCATCCTCCCCTGAACCTGCATGAGGGTGTGAAAAACTCCACACCCGCAATATGAGGGCCTGGCCATGCGCGAACAGAATGTGGTGGTCATCGGCGGCACCGGCTTCATCGGCGGCCATCTCCTGAACCGCCTGGCCCAGGATGGCGTGGGTACCCTGGTCCCGGCGCGCCACTACGAGGCCGCCAAGCACCTCACCACCTTGCCCTACCTCGACCTCGAGGTGGCAAACATCCACGACGACGCCACCCTGCGGCGCCTGTTCCAGGGCCGCGACGCGGTGATCAACCTGGTGGGCGTACTGCATGGCGGGCAGGGCGAGCCCTATGGCCCGGTTTTTCGCTGCCTGCACGTCGAGCTGCCGCGCCGCATCGTGCAGGCCTGCCTTGATGCGGGCGTGCCGCGCTACCTGCACATGAGCGCCCTGGGCGCCAGCCCCACCGGCGCCTCGATGTACCAGCGCTCCAAGGCCGACGGCGAGCTGGCCGCGCGCAGCCGGCCGGAAGTTTCCGCCACCATCTTCCGCCCCTCCGTGGTGTTCGGCCCGGGCGACCATTTCCTCACTCTGTTCGCGGCCCTGCAGCGCCGCCTGCCCGCCGTGCCGCTGGCCTGCGCCGGGGCGCGCTTCCAGCCGGTGTACGTCGAGGACGTGGCCGCCGCTTTCGCCGCGGCGCTACGCGACCCGCATACGCGTGGGGCCACGATCGAGCTGGCCGGCCCCGGCATCTATACCCTGGCGGAACTGGTGCACCTCGCCGGGCGCTATGCGGGCCACGAGCGCCATGTCTTCGCACTCCCCGATTGGGCCGCCCGGGCGCAGGCGCGCCTGTTCGAGCTGCTGCCGGGCGAGCCGGTGATCAGCCGCGACAACCTGGCCTCGATGAAGACCGACAATGTACTCGTCCCCCACGAAGGAGTCTTGACAGCGGGCGCGCTGGGAATCAAGCTCACACCGCTCGAGGCCGTTGCGCCGCATTACCTGGCGCCCGAACGCGGACTCGATGACTACCGCGAGCACGCGGGCCGCTGACACCTCAACTGAACGGACACCATGCAGACCATCGAACTCGACCCGACCCTGTCTTCCACCCTCGAACAGGCCCGCCAGCCGGGACTGACCCTCGTCATCGGCAACAAGAACGTTTCTTCGTGGTCGATGCGTCCCTGGGTGGCAGCCAAGGCCTTCGGGATCCCGTTCACCGAGGTCCGCGTCCTGCTCGACCAGCAGGACACCGCGACGAATATCGCGCGCTACTCGCACGCCGGCCGGGTGCCGGTGCTGCTGGCGGGCGAGATGACGATCTGGGACAGCCTCGCCATCGTCGAATACCTCGCCGAGCAGTTCCCGGACAAGCATATGTGGCCGCAGGACGTGGCTGCGCGCGCGCTGGCGCGGGCGATCGTGGCCGAGATGCACTCTGGCTTCGCCGAACTGCGCACCCAGATGTCGATGAACATCCAGGCGCGCCTGCCGGGCCGCGGCCGCACCCCGGGCGCCCAGGCCGACATCGGCCGCATCTGCGAGATCTGGGAAGACTGCCTGTCCCGCTTCGGCCACCACCATTTCCTCTTCGGCGACTTCTCGATCGCCGACGCCTTCTATGCGCCGGTGGTGTGCCGGTTCAAGACCTATGGCGTGGCGCTGGCCCCGGCCCTGCAGGCCTACTGCGACCGCGTGCTGGCCCACCCGGCCGTGGCCCAATGGGTCGAGGACGCCATGCGCGAGACCGACCCGACGCCGCTGCACGACCTCGAACTGCCGGGCGAGGATCAGTGAACAGGATGCGGACCTACGTGGTCGGCGGCGCCGTCCGCGACGCCCTGCTGGGACGCCCCGTCACCGACCACGACCACGTGGTGGTCGGCGCCACGCCCGAGCAGATGGTGGAGCAGGGCTTCCGCCCGGTCGGCAAGGATTTTCCGGTCTTCCTGCACCCGCAGACGCAGGAGGAATACGCGCTGGCCCGCACCGAGCGCAAGACCGCGCCCGGTTACCATGGTTTCGTCTTCCACACCTCGCCCGAGGTCACGCTGGAAGAAGACCTGGTGCGGCGCGACCTGACGATCAATGCGATGGCGCGCGCCGAGGACGGCAGCATCGTCGACCCCTACGGCGGCCAGCAAGACCTGCGTGACCGCATCTTCCGCCATGTCTCGGAAGCCTTCGCCGAAGACCCGGTGCGCATCTTGCGCGTGGCGCGCTTCGCCGCGCGCTTCCCGGATTTCCGGGTGCACGAGAGCACCAATGCCCTGATGCGCCAGATGGTCGCGAGCGGCGAAGTCGACGCCCTGGTGCCGGAGCGCGTCTGGCAGGAACTGGCGCGCGGCCTGATGGAGGAACAGCCTTCGCGCATGTTCGCGGTGCTGGCCGACTGCGCGGCCCTGGTCCGCCTCCTGCCGGAAGTCGATGCCGATGCTTCCCTGATGCAGGTGGTCGACGGGACGGTGGGGCAGGGCGCGCCGCTCGAGGTGCGCTTCGGGGTGCTGCTGCACCGGCTGCCGCAGGAGTCAGTGCTGGAGGTGAGCAGGCGCCTGAAGGCGCCGAACGAATGCCGCGACCTGGCCCAGTTGATCGCGCGCGAACTTGGCGTCGTCCAGCGGGCGGGGGAACTCGACGCCGAGGCCATCGTTACCCTGTTCGAGCGCAGCGACGCCTTCCGCAAACCGGAGCGCTTCGGGCAGATGCTGCTGGCGGCTGCCTGCATCACGGGCGAGGCGCAGTTGCCGCAATCGCGCCTGCCGCGCGCCCTGGCGGCGGCGCGCGCCGTGAACGCCGGCGAGGTGGCGGCAGGCTGCGCCGGCGACAAGGCCAGGATCCCGCAGGCCGTCCACGCGGCCCGGGTCGCAGCGGTGGCCGAGGAGTTGTAACAGGGCAATTCAGAAGTGCGCGGCTGTTCCGCAAGCTTTTGCTATGCTTGGCCGGATAACAATGGTTCAACTGGTGTAACGGAGGAGAAGATGGTTGCCGTGCTGGCGCAGCGGGTAGCAAGCTGGACACCGCGTCGCCGCCTGCAACTTGCCGGCGCGGCGGTCGTGGTGCTGGCCCTGCTGCTCGCATTCCTGTTCGTCCGTTCGGAAGCGGCCGATCCCGAAATCCGCAACGACGTCATGCTCAGCCTGCGCGAGCTGGAAAAGCTCGACGCCGAATGGGATGCCAATATCCTGCGCGCCCACATCGGCCGCGCGCCCGCGCCCCCCCAGCTGACCACCCAGCTTCCGCGCATGCGCACCCTGCTGGTGCGCCTGGGCGAAGCGGTGCCCGACGATGGCGACCCCGCACTGCGCAGCGCCTATGCCCAGCTGAGCGACGCCATGCAGCGCAAGGAACTGATCACGGTCCAGTTCGCGCGCCACAATCCTCCACTGCGCGAAGCGCTGACCTATCTGCCGCCCGCGGTGGCCGACCTCAAGACGGAACTCGGCGGCATCGAGGGCGCGCTGGCGCCTGCCCGCCTGGTGGTGCGCCTGGACGCCTCGCTCAATGCCTTGCTCACCGAGATCCTGCGCTACAACGTGATTCCCTCGACGCCGCTGGCCGCGCGCATCGATGAAATCCTGGGCGACATCGCGGCCCAGGAAATCGCCTTCTCGCCGGCCGTGGTCGAGAAGATGGACGCCATCATCAAGGCCAGCCGCGTGATCCTGGAAAAGCGGCCGCTGGAAAACCGCCTGGAAGCGCAGATCGCCTCCACCGCCACCAGCGCAGCCTTCGACCGCCTGGGGCGCGAGTTCACCCGCTCCTTCGACGCCGCGCTGGCGGTGCGCGAGCGCTATCGGGGCTATCTGTTCGCCTATTCGGCGGTCCTGCTGGTGCTGCTGGCCTGGGCCGGCATCCGGCTGTGGCGCAGCTACCGCATCATCGGCGAGGTCAACCACCGCCTGCACGCGGCCAACGAAAACCTCGAGCACCGCGTGGCCGAGCGCACCGCCGAGCTGGAAACGCAATCGAAACAGCTGGAACGCCTGGCCCAGCACGACAGCCTCACCGGCCTGATCAACTACCGCCAGCTGACCCGCCTGCTCGAACGGGCGCTGGCGCGGGCCGACCGCCGCGACACGGTGGTGGTCATCATGTTCATCGACCTGGACGGCTTCAAGGCGGTCAACGACACCTATGGCCACGCCACCGGCGACCTGGTGCTGCAGATGGTCGCGCGCCGGGTGCAGGACAAGCTGCGCGCCGAGGATGCGCTGGCGCGCCTGGGCGGCGACGAGTTCGTCATCATGCTGGAGGAGGTCACCTCGCGCGACGGCGCGCTGCGGGTGGCCCAGATCGCGCTCGAGCAGATCAAGTCGGTCACCGAGGCCGACGGCAATCCGGTGTCGATCTCGGCCAGCATCGGCATTTCCAGTGCCAAAGGCCACGCCGGCGCGGCCCGCGGCTCGGCGGCCCTGCTGGCCGAAGCCGACAAGGCCATGTACGAGGCCAAGAATTCGGGCAAGGGCGTGTTCGTGGTCAGTCCAAAGGCGGAGTGGGCCGTTCCTGGTGACGGCAGCACGACAGGGTAGAATTCGCTAGAATCCTGTTATTGCTGCACTGCACAAAAAGGAAGACACCATGCTGGACAATCCGCTGGGACGCTGGCTGCGCGGCCTGGGTGGCAAACACGATGGCAAGCCTGGCCGTCCGACCGTGCTCGTCAAGGAACTGGGCGAGCGCGACCGCCGCCGCATCCTGCGCCACTTCCTGGCCCTGGACAGCAATGACCGCCTGCTGCGCTTCGGCAGCATGATCCCGGACGAGCAGATCCAGGCCTATGTCGCGAAGATCGACTTCAAGCGCGACATCGTGTTCGGCGTGGTGAACCGGGTCTTCCAGCTCGTGGGCGTCGGCCACCTGGCCTTTGCACCGGCCGACAAGGGCAAGCCCACGCAGAAGGCGCGGGTGGCCGAGTTCGGCGTATCGGTGTCGACATCCGCGCGCGGCCAGGGCGTCGGCTCGCGCCTGTTCCAGCGCGCCGCCATCCACTGCCGCAACGCCGACGTCGACACCCTCTACATGCAGTGCCTGACCTCGAACCAGACCATGATGCACATCGCACGCAAGGCGGGGATGGAGATCAAGCGCGAATACGGCGAGGCGGATGCCTACCTGCAGCTGCCGCCGCCGAGCCCGGCGAGCGTGATGGCGGAGGCGCTGGAGGAGCAGTGGGCGGTCATCGATTACACGGTGAAGGCGAATGCGCGCGCGGCGGTGAAATGGCTGACGCCGAAGAAATGACGCTTTGGTAGGGTGGACGGCTTCGCCGTCCGCGCGTTCAAATCCCATGTAAACGGATGCGACGGGATTGTTCAACGACCGGTTGAACGCGCGGACGGGAAACCCGTCCACCCTACCCGGCGACAGGTAAGGCCGTCGTCTCTTTAATTCTTTGCAAGGCAAAACTCGACTTCACATCCAGCACCGCCGGATGCTTGAGCAAGGTACCCATCATGAAGCGCGAGAAGTGGTCCATGTCCTCCACGTGCACGCGCAGCAGGAAGTCCATCTCCCCCGTCATCGCATAGCAGGCCACCACTTCCGGCCAGGTGCCCACCGACACCGCGAAGTCGTTGCGCGGCGAGGTCGCCGGCAGGCTGGGGGCGCCGCGGGCGCCGCCGGCGACTTCGCTGTGCTTTTCCAGGCGCACGTTCACATAGGCCAGCAGGCCCAGGCCGATCTTGTCGGGATCCACCAGCGCCACGTACTGGCGGATGACGCCGGCTTCTTCCAGGCGCTTGATGCGGCGCAGGCAGGGGGAAGGGGACAGGTTGACGCGCTCGGCCACGTCCTGGTTCGACAGCCGGCCATCCGTCTGAAGCACCGCCAGGATCTTGCGGTCGGTCTTGTCGAGCTCGATTTTTGACATGGTTTCCTCGGTTGATTCGCAAACACGGCAATTTTATTGCGCAAATCACCCGGCGGGGGGAATTGTTTGGAATTTAATGCCGGATCACCAGCCCTATACTGTGCGCCAGAAGGGAGCAGGCTGGACAAAACCAGTCCCTGCGCGCTCGACAGGCCGACAAGAGCCGATGGCGCCGTGTCCCGATTCGCACCGAATACCCACGGAGACACCGCATGAACGCACCCCTCGAGCGCGCCAACCTGGCGCTGCCCCAGCACGACATTACGCTTGACGACAAGTGGACGCTCGAACGCGGCCGCGCGTTCATGACCGGCACCCAGGCCCTGGTCCGCCTGCCCATGCTCCAGCGCGAGCGCGACGTCAAGGCAGGCCTGAACACCGCCGGCTACATCACCGGCTACCGCGGCTCGCCCGTCACCGCCGTCGACCAGACCGCGATGAAGGCGAGGAAGCACCTCGAAGCCCACCACGTCAAATTCCACCCGGGCATGAACGAAGACCTGGCGGCGACCGCCGTCTGGGGCACCCAGCAGACCAATCTCTACAAGGACGCCAAGTACGACGGCGTCTTCGCCATGTGGTACGGCAAGGGTCCGGGCGTGGACCGCTGCGGCGACGTTTTTAAACACGGCAACAATGCCGGCTCGGCGAAGCATGGCGGCGTGCTGGTGCTGGCCGGCGACGACCATGCGGCCAAGTCTTCCTCGACCGCCCACCAGTCCGACCACATCCTGACCCACTGCGGCATCCCGGTCCTCTATCCCTCGTCGGTGCAGGAATACCTGGACTTCGGCCTGCACGCCTGGGCCATGAGCCGCTACACCGGCCTGTGGGTGTCGATGAAGTGCGTGACCGACATCATTGAATCCGGCGCCGTGGTCGACCTCGATCCGGACCGCGTGCAGATTGCGCTGCCGACCGACTTCGACATGCCGCAGGGTGGCCTGAACATCCGCTGGCCGGACGCCGTGCTGGACCAGGAAGTCCGCATGAGCAACTTCAAGTGGTACGCGGCCCTTGCCTATGCGCGCGCCAACAAGCTCAATCGCATCATCTGGGACAGCAAGAAGCCGAAGATCGGCATCATCACCGCCGGCAAGAGTTATGTCGACACCCGCCAGGCCCTGGCCGACCTCGGCATCGACGAACAGGCGGCCGCCGACATCGGCCTGCGCCTGTACAAGGTCGGCATGACCTGGCCGCTCGAATCCGAAGGCGTGCACGAATTCGCGCGCGGTCTCGATGAAATCCTGGTGGTCGAAGAGAAGCGCCAGGTGATGGAATACGCGCTCAAGGAAGCGCTGTACAACCTGCCGGACGGCGAGCGTCCGCGCGTGGTCGGCAAGTTCGACGACACCGGCGAGTGGAGCAACAAGGACCGCATGGGCCACGGCGACTGGCTGCTGCCGGCGACGTATGAACTGAACCCGGCCCAGATCGCGCGCGCCATCGCCTCGCGCATCTCGCACTACTGCGCCGGCCACCCGGTCGAGCAGCGCGTGAAGCAGCGCATCGCCTACCTGGAGAACAAGGAGCTGGTGCTGAAGTCGATTCCGGCGAAAGCAAACCCGGAAACCGACCGCATCCCCTTCTTCTGCTCCGGCTGCCCGCACAACAGCTCGACCAAGGTGCCGGAAGGCTCGCGCGCCATGGCCGGCATCGGCTGCCACTACATGGTGCTGTGGATGGACCGCGAAACCTCCACCTTCACCCACATGGGGGCAGAGGGCACGACCTGGATCGGCCAGTCCCCGTTCACCGACGAGAAGCACGTCTTCGTCAACCTGGGCGACGGCACCTACTTCCACTCGGGGATCCTGGCGATCCGCGCGGCGGTGGCGGCGAAGGTCAACATCACCTACAAGATCCTCTACAACGACGCGGTCGCGATGACCGGCGGCCAGAACGTCGACGGTCCGCTCGACCCAGGCATGATCACGCGCCAGATCGCGGCCGAAGGCGTGCGCCCGATCATCGTCGTCACCGACGAGCCGGAAAAATACCCGGAGGACTACGCCTGGGCCGAAGGCGTCACCGTGCGTCACCGTTCCGAGCTGATGGACGTGCAGAAGGAACTGCGCGAGATGCCGGGCGTCTCCGCCGTCATCTACGACCAGACCTGCGCCTCCGAGAAGCGCCGCCGCCGCAAGAAGGGCGAGTTCCCCGACCCGGCCAAGCGCGCCGTCATCAACGAAGCCGTCTGCGAAGGCTGCGGTGACTGCTCGGTGCAGTCGAACTGCCTGTCGGTCGAGCCGCTCGAGACGGAGCTGGGCCGCAAGCGCCAGATCAACCAGTCCTCCTGCAACAAGGATTTTTCGTGCGTCTCCGGCTTCTGCCCGAGCTTCGTCACCGTCGAAGGCGGCGGCCTGAAGAAGCCGAAGAAAGCTGCCACGGCTGATGCGTCGCCACCCAGCCTGCCGATGCCGCGCATCCCGCAGGTCGCCGAACCCTTCGGCATCCTGATCGCCGGCGTGGGCGGCACCGGCGTCGTCACCGTCGGCCAGATCCTGGCGATGGCGGCCCACGTCGAAGGCAAGGGCGCCCTCGTCCTCGACCAGTCGGGCCTCGCGCAAAAGGGCGGTCCGGTGATGTCGCACGTGCGCCTGGCCGAACACCAGGCCGACCTGCACTCGACCCGCGTCGGCACCGGCAGCGCCGACCTGGTGATCGGCTGCGACCAGATCGTCACCGCCAGCCGCGATGCGCTCTCGCGCATGGGCGAAGGCCGCACCTGGGCCGCCGTCAACTCGACCGGCGCCACCACCGCGGCCTTCGTGAAGAACCCGGACTGGCAGTTCCCGGCCGAAGGCTCGAAGGGCGCCATCGTCCAGGCCTGCGGCGAGAGCAATGTCGACTTCGTCGATGCCGGTAAGATTGCCACCGCCCTGATGGGCGATGCGATCGCCACCAATATGTTCATGCTGGGCTATGCCTTCCAGAAAGGCCACGTGCCGCTGCAGGAAGCGTCGCTGCTGAAGGCGATCGAACTGAACGGCGTCTCGGTGCCCTTCAACAAAGCCGCCTTCAACTGGGGCCGCACGGCCGCCCATGACCTGGCATCGGTGAAGAAGCTGGCGACGCCGAGCCAGGTGGTCGAATTCAAGCGCAGCGAGAGCCTGGACGACATCATCAAGCGTCGCATGGAGCTGCTCACCGCCTACCAGGACGCCGCCTACGCCGCGAAGTACAAGGCCTTCGTGGACCAGGTGCGCGCCGAGGAAGCGAAGTTGGGCAAGGGCACCCGCCTGACCGAGTCCGTGGCCCGCTACTTCTACAAGCTGATGGCCTACAAGGACGAGTACGAAGTCGCCCGCCTGCACACCGACCCGGCCTTCAAGGCCAAGATCGCGAACATGTTCGAAGGCGACGTCAAGCTCAAGTTCCACCTCGCGCCGCCGCTGCTGGCCAAGCACGACAAGGAAGGCCGCGCGCTGAAGCAGGAATACGGCTCCTGGATGATGGGGGCCTTCGGCGTGCTGGCCAAGCTCAAGCGCCTGCGCGGCACCCCCTTCGACGTGTTCGGCTACACGGCCGAGCGCCGCGCCGAGCGCGGCCTGGTCAAGGAGTACCGCCAGACCGTGGAAGCGCTGCTGTCCAAGCTCACGCCGGACAACCTGGCCCAGGCGGTGGCGATCGCCAGCATCCCGGAAGACATCCGCGGCTATGGCCACGTGAAGGAGCGCCACCTGAAGGCGGCGAAACAGAAGGAAGCGGCCCTGGTCGCAGCTTTCCACGCGCCCGCAGGCACGGCGTCGCAGGCGGCTTGATGACGGCTTGATATGGCCGGCTTTGCCCGGCCATATCCGACTGGCATGCTTTGTTGTTTGGCAGCTCCAACTGTTACAGTTGGTTGCACTTCAGGCGATTTGCGGCGTCTATAATCGGCGCATGAGATCGCCATCCCTCCGTCTGTTCGTCCCCTTTGTTCTTGCAAGCGTCCTCGCCGGCTGCGGCGGCGGTGGCGGTTCGCCCGGTGTCGGCGCGCGTCCGCCGTCCGGCGGCACCACGCCACCGCCGGTAACGAATCCGACCCCGCCCACGACCCCGACCCCGCCATCGGCGGCCGACCTCGATCCGAGCACCCTGGGCGATGCCTTCACGACTTACTGGAATCTGTGCGAAAAGCCGCGCACCGGCGTCGATTACGAGGGCAAGCCCTACCGTGACCGCCAGGGCACCCTGCTCGACGAACTGAAGTTCCTGCGCGCGTTCTCGCACCAGTACTACCTCTGGTACAAGGAAATCCCCAATACCTACAAGATGGCGGATTTCACGAACCCGATCGATTACTTCAACGTCCTCAAGACCACGGCGCTGACCCCCTCGGGCCAGCCGAAGGACAAGTACCACTTCACCTACGCGAGCGACGAGTGGGACAAGTTGCAGAACGCCGGCATCGAACTGGGCTATGGCGTGACCTGGAAGCGCAACAGCTCGACCGCGCCGCGCACCTGGCTGGTGACCCTGGTCGAGCCGGGCTCGCCGGCCGCCGCCGCCGGCCTGAAGCGCGGCGACATGCTGATGCGTGTGGATGGCGTCGACTTCGTCAACGGCTCTGACGCCGCCACGGTCGCCCGCATCAACGCCGGCCTCTTCCCCGAAGTCGCAGGTGCCGCGCACAGCTTCACGCTGCGCCGCGGCGGGGCGAACTACGACGTGAGCATGACGGCGTTGGAAGTGAGCACCGACCCGGTCAAGCACGTGAAGGTGATCGACACCCCGAGCGGCAAGGTCGGCTACCTGAGCTTCGAGACCCACGACGGCGTGTCTGAAAAAGAACTGCTGGACGCCTTCACGACCTTCAAGCAGGCCGCGGTGAGCGACCTGGTGCTCGACATGCGCTACAACGGCGGCGGCCTGCTCTACGTCGCCAGCGAGCTTTCGTACATGATCGCCGGGCCGGATGCCACGAAAGGCAAGGCCTTCGAGCGCCCGCTGCACAACGACAAGATTCCGCAGGAACCGGCGATCCCCTTCCTCGACACCGCCTATGGCTTCCCGGCGCCGAATCCGGCGCGGGCCGGCACGCCGCTGCCTTACCTGGGCCTGAAGCGCGTCACCGTGCTGACCACCGAGGGCACCTGCTCGGCCAGCGAAGCCGTGATCAACGGCCTGCGTGGCGCCGACATCCAGGTCGACGTCATCGGCAGCAAGACCTGCGGCAAGCCATATGGCTTCACGCCGGTGCCGAACTGCGGCACGACCTATTTCTCGATCGAGTTCATGGGCGTGAACGACAAGGGCTTCGGCGACTACGCCGACGGCCTGGCCGCGACCTGCCAGGTGGCCGACGACCTGTCGCGCGAGATCGGCGACCCGGCCGAAGGCTTGCTGGCCGCGGCGCTGTCCTACCGCCAGACCGGCGCCTGTCCGCCGGCCAGCCGCGCGCGCATGATCCCGATGGAGATCGTGCGTCCGCCGGTGAAGGAAATCGCGATCCGCACCCCGCCGCGACCTTGAATCGCATCGCCTTGAAGACGGCCCGGCCAGCACCCGCTGCCCGGGCCGTTTCATTTGGGAAAACGAGTCTATAATCATCCGCTTTGTCACCTCGTCAATTGCCGGAGATTCAAGGATGATCCGTTCCGCCGTATTGCTGGCCATGCTGGCCGCTGTCCCCCTGTCGCACACCGCCCACGCCGCGACTGCCCTGACGACCATCTCCGAGCGCTCCGGCTTCCAGGCCACCGGCCGCTACGACGAGGTCATCAAGCTGTGCGGCGCGTTCCAGAAGGCGTATCCGAAACAGGTCAAGTGCATCGAGTTCGGCCGCACCCCGGAAGGACGTCCGATGCTGGCGCTGATCGTCAACGGCAAGGGCGTGTTCACGCCGGCCGCGGCACAGAAGGCGGGCCTGCCGGTCACCCTGATCCAGGGCGGCATCCATGCGGGCGAGATCGACGGCAAGGACGCCGGTTTCCTGGCCCTGCGCGAAACCCTGGACGGCAAACTCGCCAAGGGCGCGTTGGAGAAGCAGGTGCTGGTCTTCGTCCCGGTCTTCAACGTCGACGGCCACGAGCGCTTCGGCAAGTGGAACCGCCCGAACCAGCGCGGCCCGGTCGAAATGGGCTGGCGCACCACGGCGCAGAACTTCAACCTGAACCGCGACTACGTCAAGGCCGACGCGCCCGAGATGCAGGCGATGCTGAAACTCGTGAACGCCTGGGACCCGCTGACCTACGTCGACCTGCACGTGACCGACGGCGCCAAGTTCCAGCACGACGTCTCGATCCAGGTCGAGCCGGTGTACTCGGGCGACCCGGAGTTCCGCAAGGCCGGCCTGGCCCTGCGCACCGGCGTGATCGCCGACATCGCCAAACAGGGCTCGACTCCGCAGTCCTACTACATGTCCTTTGCCAAGACCGACGACCCGATGTCGGGCTTCATCGACAGCGTCTCGGATCCGCGCTTCTCGACCGGCTACTTCCAGCTGCGTAACCGCATGGCCCTGCTGGTCGAGACCCACTCGTGGAAGGACTACCCGACACGCGTGCGCGTGACCCACAACACCGTGATCTCGATCCTCGAGCAGGTCGCGAAGAACGGCGCCGACTGGCAGGCTGCGGCGAAAGCGGCCGACGCGCGCGCCTCGAAGCTGGCCGGCGGCGAGGTGGCGCTGACCTACCGCACCACCGATAAAACGCAGATGGTCGACTTCAACGGCTACGAGTTCACACGCACCCAGTCCGACATCTCGGGCATCTTGATGACCCGCTACGACGAAAGCAAACCGCAGGTCTGGCGCGTGCCGCTGCGCGAGGAAGTGGTGGCCGACAAGGTGATCGCGGCGCCGCGCGCCGGCTACATCGTGCCGGCCGCCTATGCCGACATCGTGGCGCAGAAACTGGCGCTGCACGGCATCAGCTTCCAGAAGCTGAGCAAGCCGATCGCCAAATTGGAAGCCGAGACCTTCCGCGCCGACAAGGCGACCTTTGGCGCCACCTCCTTCGAGTCGCACCAGCGCCTGACGGTGGAAGGCAACTGGAAGCCTGAGGCGCGCGCCGTGCTGGCGGGCTCGCTCTTCGTGCCGGTGAACCAGCCGAAGGCACGCCTGGTCGTGGCGATGCTGGAACCGCAGGCGCCGGACTCGCTGCTGGCCTGGGGCCTCTTCAACAACGCCTACGAGCGCAAGGAATACATGGAAGAGTACGTGGCCGAGGACGTGGCGCGCGAGCAGCTGGCTGCCGATCCGGCGGTGGCGGCGGAGTTCAAGCGCCGCCTCGAGAGCGATCCGGCCTTCGCCAAGAACCCGCATGCGCGCCTGGAGTTCTTCGCCCAGCGCCATGCGTCGTGGGACGAGCGTTTCAGGCTCTATCCGGTGCTGCGTACCAACGTCGCGCCGTAGGGTGGTCGGCTCCGCCGACCGCGCGTTCAAATATCATTGGAATAATCGCGCTGTGGTTGTTCGCACGTGATTTGAACGCGCGTACGGCGGAGCCGTACACCCTACGCCAATATCCCCGTCTCTGACTTCAGCGCCCGCTGGACTGCCGAGGCGGGAAGATTCATCAACAAGCGCACCAGCTCCGGCTGCCGGTTGGTCGCCGTCTTCTGGTAGATCGACAGCAGCTGCTTGCGCACCGTGTCGTACTGCACCCCCAGCGTCTCCGCAATCGCCTTGAGCGGCATCCCGTCCGCGAGGTGGGAGGCCACCCGGCACTCCGCATGCGAGAGTCCGAAGGCCGCCGTCAGGAGGGCCGAGTCGATCACCTGGGCCGAACCCGGGTGGTAGAAGATCAGCATCACCAGCGGCCGCAGGCCGAAGCTCCCCAGGGTGCGTTCCGGCACCAGCATCGTGAAGAAACCGTACAACACGTCCGGAGCGGCGCCGGGCTCGCTCGTCATGTGCAGCGAACGGAAATCCTTGCCGCCGCCGACACCGGGTGCCGCCGCCCCCTTGGCGCGTACCGCGTGTTCGAGCCCGGCGCACTGCTCGAGGAAGGTGCGGCGGTAGGCCTGGGGCAGGACCAGGCGGCCGTCCGCCACCTGCACCAGGCTGGTCGACCCGAGCAGGCAGCGCGCGGCCTCGTTGGCCAGCACCACGTCGCCGGTGGTGGTGAGCAGCATGACCGGCTGGCGCAGCTTGTCGACCAGGGCGTGGCCGACCAGGGCCTGGGCCGAGTAGACGAAGCGGGCCAGCCCGAGGCGGACGGCGCGCTGCAGGTGGGGGCGCAGGCGGTCGAGGAAGCCCAGGGCATCCAGCGGCATCGGGCCCTCGCCCGTGCGCCGCAGGCAGGCCAGGATCACGGTCGCCTCCGCGTTTTCCACCAGCTTGCAGGCCGACAGGTAGCGCGCCCCGTGGGGGATCAGGAATTCCTGGTAGAAGGGGTCGCCGGCCACGAAGGCATCGTCGAAGTGCTCGTGGCAGTGCAGCCAGACGTCCGGCGCCAGGGTGCGCAAGAGGCCCACGCGCGAATCGATGAACTGGTATTTCTGGATGTATTCGAGGTCGATCTGGGGCGCCATGTCGGCGCCGTCGCTGTACGACAGCGCGCCATGCTCGGCGTCGAAAGCCAGCAGGTGGATCGCGCGGCCGCCGACCGCCTCGTGCAGGCAGTCCAGCACCGGGCGCCAGCCGCCCCGGTTTTCCAGCGTCTCGTAGATGAGATTGACGGCGCGCTCGAAGCGCTCCTGCGACAAATCCAAGATGTTCCCCGTATTGATGTTTTTTTAGCATCGTAACCGATGCCGGGGTCCATTGGAACTGTAGGTTGTTACAGGGGCGTGACAGGAAGGGAACGCAACAGGACCGTGCGCACCGCGCCTTCGCTGCCGGTGAGCTGGTAGAGACGGTCGTATTCGTCGTCGAGGATGTCGGGGCCCGGCACGCCGCCGAACAGGCGCACCAGTTCCGGCAGGGTGTTCGAGTGGCCGACCACCAGCACGTTGGCGCCGGCGGCGCGCACGTTCTGCACCTGCGCCACGAGCGCCTTCGGATTGCCCGGATCGTAGAGTGCCACGGCGATCCCGCTTTTCTGCGCCAGCGGCGCGGCGGTCTGGCGGGTGCGCTGGGTATCGGAACTGTAGATGGCGGTGATGCCCGCCTTGCCGAGGATGGCGGCCACGTTCTCGGCGCGCAGCCTGCCTTGCGGCGTCAGTTCCGGGTCCTTGCCGATCGCGGCCTTCTCGCCATGGCGGACCAGGTAGAGCGCACCCGGCTCGGCCAGTGCCGCGGAGGGCGCGAGCATGGCGAAGCCGAGGGAGAGGGGCAGGGTCAGGCGGCGGAACAGGCGCAGCAGGCTCATCGGAATCCTTTTTCTGTGCAGGGGAAAGGGCCAGCGTATCACGACGGCGCCTGGCTGTTGCCACTGTCGAGTTGTATTTTCGTGCACACGATTGGTGCATCCGCGACATGTCTCTTTTACGGCGCTACTCTACGCCAGAGGCCGCTCCGTACCCGGCTGCCGGCTTCCTTAGTGCACTTTCTGAGGGAGAGTGGAAATGAAGAAACGGACGATGCTGGCAGCAGCATTGGCGCTGGCGGCAAGCGGCGCACAGGGACAGGAGATCACGTGGCGCGTGGACTTCCTGGAAATCAGCGGGCGCACCCACGGATTCAGCTGGGACAACGAGCCTCCGCCGCCATTCGTGCGCACCACCCTGAGCGGACTGGTGCGCGGAGAAGACCGCAACCAGGATGGCTGGATCGACAGGTCGGAGCTGAGTGAACTGCGCTTCGGCAATGACGGTTTTACCGGGAACTATGTCACTTGCGAGTCCCCTGTCAACGCCTATAACTATTGCGGCTTGCTCGCCTTCCGCTTTGCGCCCGATGGCCCGATGGGACCGGTCTTCGAGATGTCCTCGCAATGGGAGCAGCGGGCTGACTGGATGCGGGACCGCTACGCGACGGTCGAGACCGGCAAGGAATACCGCTTCGAGTATTACCGCGATCTCTACGGCAGTTATTACTGGACCGAGGACACGACCCTGCAGGTGACCCAGATCTCGGCCGTACCGGAGCCAGGCCACGGCCTGATGCTGGCCGCGGGCCTGGCAACCTTGCTCGGCGCGCGGCGCCGGCGCCCAGGCTTGTCAAGGAGGGCATGACGATGGGGAAACGACTGTTACTGGGCGCCGCACTGGCGCTCGCCGCCGGCATGGCACAGGCCCAGGAGGGCGCGTGGAACGTGCAATTCACCGACGTCATGGGCAGGATCACCTACGGCTGGAGTCCGGAACCGCCGCCGCCGCCGCCCTACGAGCCGGCCAATCTGTCGGCCTTTGTCAGGGGCGAGGACAGTAATGGCGACGGCTGGATCGACGGGTCGGAAGTGAGCGAACTGCGCTTCGGCCACGACAACATCGCCGGGAACTATGCCGGCTGCGCCACGTCGGGCACGGCCAGCAATTCCTGCGTGCTGCGGCACTTCAGGTTCGCACCCGACGGACCGCTCGGGCCTACTTTCGAGATCAATGCGCACTGGAGCCAGGGCGTGGGCTACGGCATGCAGGAGGTGCTGCTCGACGTCGGAACCCAGAACCAGAATTACCGGTTCCAGGTCTACCGGGAGCTGTTCGGCTATTACTACTGGACCGAGGACACGCAGCTGCTGGTGTCGGCGGTGCCGGAACCGGCGCATGGTGCGATGCTGCTTGCCGGGCTGGCGCTGCTGGGCCTGCGCCGGCGCCAGGCCCGGACCGGGTGATTACAGCTGGGTGAGCGAGATCGTGTTCGGCGCCGGCGTCGAGCACGGCTCCTCATCGAAGGCGTTGTCGCCCAGCGGGTTCGGCACACCGTCTGTCTTGAGGTCGAAGAAGCCGAACAGGTTGCGGTCCTGCAGGTGCGACGGCACCACGGTGCTCAGGGACGAGAACACGTTCTCGACGCGGCCCGGGTGTTTCTTTTCCCAGTCGCGCAGCATGGCCTTGATCTGCTTGCGCTGCAGGTTTTCCTGCGAGCCGCACAGGTCGCACGGGATGATCGGGAATCCCTTCACTTCGGCATAGCGCTCGGTATCCGCTTCCTTCACATAGGCCAGCGGACGGATCACCATGTGCTTGCCGTCGTCCGAGACCAGCTTGGCCGGCATGCCCTTCAGCTTCCCGCCGAAGAACATATTCAGGAAGAAGGTCTCGAGGATGTCGTCGCGGTGGTGGCCCAGGGCGATCTTGTTGCAGCCCAGCTCATCGGCCACGCGGTAGAGGATGCCGCGCCGCAGCCTGGAACAGAGCGAGCAGGTGGTCTTGCCTTCCGGGACCAGGCGCTTGACGATGCTGTAAGTGTCCTGGTTCTCGATGTGGTAGGGCACGCCGAGCTTGTCGAGGTAGGCCGGCAGGACGTCCGCCGGGAAATTCGGCTGCTTCTGGTCGAGGTTCACCGCGACGATGTCGAAGTGGATCGGCGCGCGCTCGCGCAGCGTCATGAGGATGTCGAGCAGGGCATAGCTGTCCTTGCCGCCCGACAGGCAGACCATGACCTTGTCGCCGTCCTCGATCATGTTGAAGTCGCCGATGGCCTGGCCGACCAGGCGGCACAGGCGCTTGTGCAGCTTGTTGTTTTCGTACGCGACTTTTTCGAGTTTCTTCGCGTCCGGGTTCAATTGGTCGAGATCCGCTTCGCTCATGCTTCTTCCTTCACCGAGAACACTTCCACGCCCACGCCTTCGCAATCGGCGTAGACGTCCGGCTTCATGGTCGACACGCGCGCCGCGCGCACGCGCGGGTGGGTCAGCATGGCCTTGACCACGTCGTCGCACAGGGTTTCCTGCAGGTGGATGTGGCCTTTCGAGATGCGCTTGGCGATGGTCTCGCGCATGAAGTCGTAGTCGACCACTTCCGACAGCTGGTCGGCCTTCGGCGTCGACTGCTCGAGCGGGATGTAGAGGTCGACGTTGATCAGGACACGCTGTTCCGCCTTCTTCTCGAAGTCATGCACGCCGATGTTGATCATCACTTCGTAATTGCGCAGGAACAGCCGGCGGCAGTCGCGCAAGCTCGGGTGAATCAGGGCGGATAACATGGATAAAGCCTTTTATGAATGGTTGTTTGGTTCGGTCAGGAACATCACGTCGCGCGGCGATGCCTGCAAATGCTGGCCGCCGTCGACCAGTAGCGTGGTGCCGGTCAGGGCCCGCGCGCCGGCGGCATAGACCACGGCGTCGGCGATGTCCTGCGGGGTCGAGGAGCGTTTCAATGGCGTCATGGTGTGCGCCTGCTGGAAGCCTGCCTCGCTCTGCTCGCCCGACACCATCGTGATGCCCGGCGCCACGCCGACCACGCGCACCGATGGCGCCAGCGCCTGCGCCAGCACCGTGGTGGCCGTGTGCAGCGCCGCCTTCGACAGCGTGTACGACAGAAAATCCGGGTTGAGATTGTACAGTTTCTGGTCCAGCAGGTTGACCACCACGGCCTGGCTGCCTTCCGGCGTCATGGCGTGCAGGGCCTGGGCCAGCAGCAGTGGCGCCGTCACGTTCGCCGCCATATGGGTGTTCAGGAGGGTCGGCGAGAAGGTGGTGGCACTGTCGTATTCGAACAACGAAGCGTTGTTCACTACACAAGTAATCACGCCCAGTTCCGCGGCGACACGGCCGGGGAGGGCACGCACGGCGGCCTCATCCTGCAGCTCGCATTGGAACAGCGCGGCGCGCCGGCCCAGGGCGCGGATCGCGTCCGCCGTCTCCCGCGCTTCGCCTTCCGAATGGCGGTAGTGCACGGCCACGTCCCAGCCGGCGCCCGCCAGCCCGAGCGCGATGGCGCGGCCCAGGCGGCGGCCCGCGCCGGTCACGAGCGCCACCTTGGGTGCGGGATGCATCGCGTTGTCCATGCTTGTTTGCATTAGTTGATAAGAGCTGATTTCGCTACAATGCCGGCATGTCCCTGCCCGCACCCACCCCCGACGCGCTTGCCGCATCCCAGTCCCTGCAACAACTGATCGCCACCGAAATCGAAGAGCTCGGCGGAGCGATGGCGTTTTCACGGTTCATGGAACTGGCGCTGTATGCGCCCAGGCTCGGGTACTACAGCGGCGGCGCGTCCAAACTGGGCGCGAGCGGCGACTTCACGACCGCGCCCGAGATCTCTCCCCTGTTCGGGGCCGCCCTGGCGCGCGTGGCCGCCGCTATTATCGCCCAAAGCGCGCCCGAGATCATCGAATTCGGCGCCGGTACGGGCAAGCTGGCGCGCGACGTGCTCACGGCCCTGGAGCGCATGGGCGTCGCCGTCAACTCGTATACGATCATCGAACTGTCCGGCGAACTGCGCGCGCGCCAGCAGGAAGCATTGAAGGACCTGCCGCAGGTCCGCTGGCTGGACGGCATGCCGGAACATTTCAGCGGCGTGGTGCTGGCCAACGAGGTGCTGGATGCGATGCCGGTGGAACTCGTCATCCGCCAGGACGGCCAATGGATGCGCCAGATGGTCACCGTGCGGGATGGCGCCTTCGCTTTCGTCGCGGCGCCGCTGCCTCCCGAGCTCGCGGCCCAGGTGGCGCGCCAGGTCCCGGATGCCGAACACCTGCCGGACGGCTACCTCACCGAGATCCACCCTGTCGCCGAGGGCTTCATGGCCTCGCTGGCCGCCATGATGAAAGCCGGCCGCGGCGCCGCCATCCTGTTCGACTACGGTTTCCCGGCCCACGAGTACTACCTCGACCAGCGCATGGGCGGCACCCTGATGTGCCACTACCGCCACCATGCCCATCCGGACCCCTTCTACCTGCCGGGCCTGCAAGACATTACCGCCCACGTCGACTTCACGGCGATGGCGCTGGCTTCCCAGGAAGCCGGCCTCCCGGTGCTGGCCTATATGAACCAGGCTTCCTTCCTGCTGGGCGCCGGCATCGGCGAGCTCCTGATGGAAAGCGACCCGGAGCAGGCCATGGACTTCCTGCCGCAATCGCGTGCGGTACAGAAGCTGGTGTCGCCGGCCGAGATGGGTGAGCTGTTCAAGGTGCTGGTGGTCGGTCAGGATGTGGAATTGCCAATTGCTATCGTGCGGGCGGACCGGGCCCACCGCCTGTAGAATTTTTGACATCTTGCGCTCTGGATACAAATCCGGCTAAGCTGTACCACCCCGGATCGGCTCGGATCGCCTGAACATTCTCACGACCGGCAGCAGCGGGACTTTTCGACAGACCATGGCCAAGATCCATACCCACTATGACAACCTGAAGGTTGCGCGCGGCGCGCCGGCGGAAGTCATTCGTGCGGCGTACAAGGCCCTGAGCCAGAAATACCATCCCGACAAGAATCCGGGCGACGAAAAGGCCGCCCGCATCATGGCGATCGTCAACACCGCCTACAACACCCTGTCCGATCCGGTGCGCCGCAAGGAGCACGACGAGTGGATCGCGTCCGAGGAGTGGGAGGTCGAGTGGCTGGAAAGCAGCGGCGCCGAAGAGGGCGAGCAGGCGGCGGGACGCGGCCGGCCGGAAAGCTGGGAGCCGCGCGCCACCGGCGAGCGCCGCCCGCGCGCCAGGCTGCTGCGCGATCCGCGCTGGTGGCTGGGCCTGTCGACCTGCTTCGTGCTGGGCGCCGCCGCCGCTGTCTTCATCGGGCAGCAGCCGCGCGGCAAATTGCCGGATGTGCTGTCCTGGGCCGGCAAGTCCGAGGCCGCCGCCGCGGCTGCGCCGGCCACGAAGGCCGCGCCGGCGCCCGACCGTCCCGATGATCTTGGCGCCGACGCCAGCACCGAAGGCTGGGCGCGCCGCTTTGGCGGTGAGGGATCGGCGGCGCCGCCCGAGATCAAGGCCCTGGCCGTGACCCAGCTGGTGGTGCCGGCGCGCGCTCCCGACTGCGGCACCGACCTGCAGACCCTGGCCGCCCCCAGCGGCGATCCGTGGCCGGCCGAGTCCGGCTACCTGCCGGGTTATCCGGTCGGCAACAGCGGCAGCGAAATGCAGGTGATCATCGACAACGGCGAGAATCCTTCGCCGATCTTCGTCAAGCTCTACGACCTCGACCGCCGCTCGAACGTGCGCCATGCCTACGTCCAGCCGAATGGCAGTTTCATTATCGACAAGCTCTCAGCCGGCAAGTACGAAGTCCGTTACCAGAACATCGTCATCGGCGAGGACAAGACCGAGTGCATTAACGGCCGCCGCATGCCATTGCGCCAGGCGGCCGCCTTCTCCGCGGGCGGCTGACACGCCACGGTGTCGCTTTTTCCCCGCACCCATTGCCGGTAATTGGCGGGTCTTTACCCAATTTAACTAATTCGTTCCCCAGCCGTAATATACTCAATCGATGCGGCAGGCCTATGCAGCAGCCGCCCATGCCCAACGCAGGCTTACGGAACCCCATGAACGAACTGGAAGGCCTCACGGCCCTGATCATCGAGCCCCACGCGGGCATGCGCGCCAATATCCACAGCATGCTCAATATGTGCGGGCTGACGCGCATCGAGCATGCCAGTTCGTCCAACCTGGCGGTCAAGCACCTGGGACTGCGCAGCTTCGACATGATCCTGTGCGAGTACGACCTCGAGGGCGGCCAGGACGGCCAGCAGCTGCTGGAAGACGTGCGCCACCACAAGCTGATGCCCCTGTCGACCATGTTCTTCATGGTGACCGCCGAAGGTAACCACAGCAAGGTGGTCAGCGCCGCCGAGCTGGCGCCCACCGACTACATCCTGAAACCCTTCACCGCCGACCGCCTCCTCGAGCGCATCGCGCGCGCCCTCGACCGGCGCAGCGCCTTCATGCCGGTCTATACCCTGATGGAAGCGGGCGACCAGCGCGAGGCGATCGAGGCCTGCATCGCGGGCGAAGGCCTGCATCCGCGTTACGCGGTCGATTTCATGCGCCTGCGCGCCGAGCTGCACGTCTTCCTGGGCGAGCCGGAGCAGGCCGAGCCGATCTACCGCAAGCTGATCGAGATGAAGGCGATCGCCTGGGCGCGCCTGGGCCTGGCCAAGACCCTGTTTCTGCGCAAGCAGTACGGCGAAGCCCAGGAGATGCTCGAAGAGCTGGTCGACTCCAACCGCAATTTCGTCGACGCCTACGACTGGCTGGCGCGCACCCATGCGGCGGTGGGCGACCTGGCCAAGTCGCAGACGGTGCTGCAGGAAGCGGTGGCGGTGTCCCCGCATGCGGTGCGGCGCCTGCGCACCCTGGGCGAGACCGCGTTCGAAGCCGGCGACAACGAGTCGGCCGAAAAATTCCTCAAGCAGGTGGTCAGCAAGGCCAAGTATTCGGAATTCCGTGACCCCGAAGACCATGTGAAGCTGGTGCGGACCCTGGTCAAGAAGGGCGACCCGGTGGCGGCCGCCTCGGTGATCCGCGACCTCGACCGCTCGATGGGCGGCCGCCCGAATACCACGCTGTGCAGCGCGATCTCCTCGGCCCTGCTGCATGAATTCACCGGCAACGAGACGCGCCTGAACGACGCCCTCACGACGGCGCTGGACGCCTGCAAGGATGCGCCGGCGCTGTCCGCCGACCTCAAGCTGGAGCTGGCGCGCACCTGCCTGGAAAACAATATGGAAGAGGGCGGCGCCGAGATCGTGCGCGAGGTGATGCGCAATGCCTCGAGCGACGCCGGCATGGCGCGCGCCATGGGCGTGCTGGAGGGTGCGGGCTTTCCCGACCTGGCGCGCACGCTGGCGCAGGAAAGCCGCCAGCACGTGGTCGACCTGGTCAACGGCGGCGCCGCGCGCGCCAAGAATGGCGACTACCAGGGTGCCGTCGAGCTGATGCTGGAAGCGGCGGGCAAGCTGCCCAACAACCCCTCGGTCGCCTTCAACGCCGCCCTGGCGGTGCTGCGCTGCCTCGAGCACGACGGCTGGGACGACCGCCTCGGCCAGCAGGTCAGCGGCCTGATCGGCAATGTGCGCAAGCTCGATCCGGGCAATCCGAAACTGGGCGCGCTGTCGGCGCTGCACCACCAGATCCTCAAGAAATACGAACGCAACGGACAGGGACGGGTGAGCAAGCCGGCCGCGGTTCAAAAAGCGGCAGTGTGAAAGCGTAGAAGATGTCCGAACCCCATTTGCCGTCCGAAGGCGCGACCCGCCGCGTGCGTGCGGCCCTGATGAACAAGGTCTGCGGCGACGAAGAGATGTTCGCCCTCGGCGCCTCGATCGCCCGCGTGGTCGAGATGGCCTCCAGCGACGACCAGGGCACCCACGACCTGGCCTATTACGTGGTGTCGGACCCCGCGCTGACCCAGCGCATTCTGCGCCTGTCGAACACCATCCAGTACCGCACCACCTCCGGCACGCCGGTGACGACAATCTCGCGCGCGATCTCGCTGCTGGGCTTCGACAACGTCAAGGCCACCGCGCTGGCCATGCTGCTGGTCGACGCCCTCGACAGTTCCGAGCATGCGGGCAGCGTGCGCGTCGAACTGGAAGCGGCCCTGTGCGCCAGCCTGGTGGGGCGCGAGATGGCGCGCCACAGTTTCTACCAGGGCGCCGAGGAAGCGGCGATCTGCGCGCTGTTCAAGAACCTGGGCCCGCTGCTGGTGGCCAGCCATGCGCACGAGCGCTACCGCGAGATCGGCGCCCTGATGGCCGGCGGCAAGCACACGTTGGGACAGGCTTCCCAGATGATCCTCGGCTGCAGCTACGACGCCCTGTCGCAGGCCGTGCTGCAGGAGTGGAAGATCCCCGACATGATCGTGCGCGCCCAGAACAGCCTGGCCCCGACCGCGGTGCGGGTGGCGGCCAACCGCGGCGAATGGATGCGCCAGGTCGCCTCCTTCAGCCAGGACGTCGCGCGCCTGCTGGCCCGGACCCACGAGCCGGTCGGTTCGCAGGAGGCCAAGGCCTTGCTGGGCCGCTATGGCGACGCGCTCGACCTGGACGGCGCGCGCATGGACGAGCTGATGAATGCGGTGCAGGAAGGCATGCGCGGCCTGCTGGAGAGCATGAACATGCAGCCGGCGCCGCGCAGCGAACCCAAGGAAACGGGCAACGGCCTGCCGAACGTGCTGCTGCTGGCGACATTGGACGCCGGCGAGGAGGAGCAGGAAGGCGCCCACCCGAGCGGCAAGCCGAAGAACGCCCGCGAACTGCTGCTGGCCGGCGTGCAGGACGTCACCCAGCTGCGCGCCACCGGCGGCAAGGTCAACGACGTGGTGATGGCCGTGCTCGAGACCCTGTACAGCGCGCTGGGCTTCCGTTTCGCGACCGTGTGCCTGAAGGACGTGCGCAGCAACCAGTTCCGCGCGCGCCTGGCCCTGGGCGAGGAGGGCGCCCGCCTGCAGGCCGGCTTCGCCTTCCCGATGGCCTCCAGCCGCGACCTGTTCCACCTGGCGATGGAGAACGACGCCGACCTGATGATCTCGGATGCGTCGAGCACCAAGATCCGCGACCTGCTGCCGGAATGGCACCGCAGGCTGCTGCCGGATGCGAAGAGTTTCATCGTGCTGCCGCTGGTGGTGGGGAAGGTGCAGCTGGGGCTGTTCTATGCGGACCGGACGCTGGAGGCGCCTGAGGGCGTGCCGCCGGATGAGACGGCGTTGATCAAGGCATTGAAGGGCCAGGTGCTGGCAGCGTTGGCGCCAGCGTGATCCGTAGGGTGGGCGGGTTCCCCGCCCACCCTACAAAACCGAGGCATTTCCGCATTCCCTGCAATTCTCACAAAATCGCCCTTGTGGTTTTGCATCCCGCCCGTTACAATCACGCCCCGAAGCAACGCTGCTATGCGACGCGGACAAAGTCTGCCGAAACATAGTTGACAATACGTTGAGCTTGCTTCATACTCTGCGGTTCTTCGCGGTGGGGTGGCCGAGTGGTTAAAGGCAGCAGACTGTAAATCTGCCCTCTCTGAGTACGCTGGTTCGAATCCAGCCCCCACCACCAAAAAGAAG
>JBFLVV010000054.1:0-36344 GCA_040758275.1 Pseudomonadota bacterium | reverse complement strand
ATCGATGCCGCTATACTGATTCATGCTGGCCTCCTGTAAACAAGTTCAACTGGACATTGACTTCTTTACTTTACTCTCGGCTCTCGCCGGAGGGAGGCTGGCTATATGATTATCAGGTCTGACATTTAGACACGAACACAGCATTGATCTCCCACCGTCCGCGGCCTACGGTTCAGCTTGTGTCCGAATGTCAGACCTGACCCCGGCGGTGCGAGGCGGCGTTTTTTTTGCGCCACCGCATCCCGGGCCGCGTTCGGGCCCCGCCCTCCCCTCGCCTGGCCCCACGTTGCTGTGCAACATGCGAGTTACCGTATAATCCTTATTTCGCGCCGGAGCGTCCGGCAGCGCCAAGGAACCATTGATGAAGGTATTTCGCGGACTTCCCAACGACAGGGCGCGCGCTCCCTGCGCACTCACGATCGGCAACTTTGACGGTGTCCACCGCGGCCACCAGGCATTGTTGGCGCACGTACGCGCAGCTGCCGCCGAGCTGGGTATCGAAGCCGCCGTCATGACCTTCGAACCGCATCCGCGCGAATACTTCGCGCGGCGCAGCGGCGACCTGTCGAAGGCCCCGGCCCGCATCGCCAACCTGCGCGACAAGCTGGGCGACCTCGAGCGCGCCGGCATCGACCGCGTCATCGTCGAGCACTTCAACGAACATTTCGCCTCCCAGTCGCCGCAGGACTTCATCGAGCGCGTGCTGGTCGACGGCCTGCACGTCAAATGGCTGATGGTGGGCGACGACTTCCGCTTCGGCGCCAAACGGCTTGGTGACATCGCCATGCTGCAGGAAGCGGGACGCCAGTACGGCTTCCAGGCCGAGACCCTGTCCGCCGTCATGCACGGCGAGCGCCGCATCTCGTCTTCCGCCGTGCGCGAAGCGCTCAAGGAAGCCGATTTCGCCGCCACCCAGCAACTGCTGGGCCATCCCTATGTCATGTCGGGACACGTGATCCACGGCCAGAAGCTGGGCCGCACCCTGGGCTTCCCGACCCTGAACCTGCGCGTCGCGCACCGCCCTGCTCTCTGCGGCATCTTCGTCGTGCAGGTGCACGGTCTGGCCGCCCAGCCCCTGCCCGCGGTGGCCAGCCTGGGCGTGCGCCCCACCGTCGAAGACGCTGGCCGCATGCTGCTCGAAGTCCACGTCTTCGACTATAACGAGCCCGCCTACGGCAAGCTGGTGCGGGTCGAATTCCTCGCCAAGCTGCGCGACGAGGAAAAATACGTCGACCTGCCCACCCTCACCGCCGCGATCGAAGGCGACGCCCTGCAGGCACGCGCCTTCTTCGCGCACCGCAACGGCGCCCTGACGGCGACGGACCGAATTTGACGCCAGCCCAGGCTGAGTAGACGCGCCGGCCGGCTCCGGCGCACCGCGTGGCCCGCCGCGCTCGACCCGAATCATTTAGAGAAGAACCTTATGTCCGATACCAAACCAGTCCAGAACAACAACGCCGGCCAAAAAGCCGCGAAGAAGCCAGAGAGCAAGTACCCGGTCAATATGACCGACACCGCCTTCCCGATGCGCGGCGACCTCGCCAAGCGCGAGCCGGGCTGGGTCAAGCAGTGGCAAGACAAGAAGATCTACCAGCGCATCCGCAAGGCGGCCGCCGGCCGTCCGAAGTTCATCCTGCACGACGGTCCTCCGTATGCGAACGGCGACATCCACCTGGGCCACGCCGTCAACAAGATCCTCAAGGACATGGTCGTGAAATCGCGCACCATGGCCGGCTTCGACGCACCCTATGTGCCGGGCTGGGACTGCCACGGCATGCCGATCGAGATCCAGATCGAAAAACTGTACGGCAAGAATCTGCCGACCGCCGAGGTGCTGCAAAAGGCGCGCGCCTACGCGCTCGAACAGATCGACCGCCAGCGCGCCGGCTTTATCCGCCTGGGCGTGCTGGGCGAATGGGAAAACCCCTACATGACCATGGCCTACGGTAACGAGGCCGACGAGCTGCGCGCGCTCGGCAAGCTGCTGGACAAGGGCTATGTCTACCGCGGCCTGAAGCCGGTCAACTGGTGCTTCGACTGCGGCTCGGCCCTGGCCGAAGCGGAAGTCGAATACCAGGACAAGCGCGACCCGGCGATCGACGTCGGCTTCCCGTTCGCCGAACCGGAAAAGGTCGCCGCTGCCTTCGGCCTGCCTTCACTGCCGACCACCAATGGCTTCATCGTGATCTGGACCACCACCCCGTGGACCATCCCGTCGAACCAGGCGCTGAACGCCAACCCGGAAGTCACCTACGCGCTGGTCCAGGCCGAGCGCGACGGCCAGCCGCTCCTGCTGATCCTGGCGCAAGACCTGGTCGAAGCCACCCTGCAGCGCTACAAGCTTGACGGCAGCGTCATCGCCACCACCCTGGGCGCCAGCTTGGCGGGCATCCGCTTCAAGCACCCGCTGCACGCGCAAGACGCCTTCTACGACCGCACTTCGCCGGTCTACCTGGCCGACTACGTCACCGTCGACAGCGGCACCGGCGTGGTCCACTCCGCGCCCGCCTACGGCCTGGAAGACTTCCAGTCCTGCAAGGCCCACGGCATGAAGGACGACGAGATCCTGAAACCCGTGATGGGCGACGGCCGCTTCGCCTCGACCCTGCCGCTGTTCGGCGGCCTGACCATCTGGGAAGCCAGCAAACCGATCTGCGAAGCCCTGCGCGCAGCCGGCGCCCTGTTCGAACTGAAGATGTTCGACCACAGCTACATGCACTGCTGGCGCCACAAGACCCCGATCGTCTACCGCGCGACCAGCCAGTGGTTCGCCGGCATGGACGTCACGCCGAAGGACGGCGGCGCCACCCTGCGTGAAACCGCACTGGCCGGCATCGCCGAAACGAAGTTCTTCCCCGACTGGGGCCAGGCGCGCCTGCAGGGCATGATCGCCAACCGTCCGGACTGGACCCTGTCGCGCCAGCGCCAGTGGGGCGTGCCGATGGCCTTCTTCATCCACAAAGAGACCGGCGAGCTGCACCCGCGCACCCCGGAACTGCTGGAGCAGGTCGCCAAGCTGATCGAAGCCAAGGGCATCGAAGCCTGGCAGCAGCTCGACCCGGCGGAACTGCTGGGCGCGGACGCGGCCAGCTACGAGAAGAACAAGGACACGCTGGACGTCTGGTTCGACTCGGGCTCGACCCACCAGACCGTGCTGCGCGGCTCGCACGCCGAGCAGTCGGCCTTCCCGGCCGACCTGTACCTGGAGGGTTCGGACCAGCACCGCGGCTGGTTCCACTCCTCGCTGCTGACCTCCTCGATGCTCAACGGCCGTCCGCCCTACAAGGCGCTGCTGACCCACGGCTTCACGGTCGACGAAAACGGCAAGAAGATGTCGAAGTCGCTCGGTAACACCCTGGCCCCGCAGAAGATCTCCGATACCCTGGGCGCCGACATCCTGCGCCTGTGGGTGGCCTCGACCGACTACACGGGCGAGCTGTCGATCGGCGAAGAGATCCTCAAGCGCGTCACCGAATCGTATCGCCGCATCCGCAACACCCTGCGCTTCCTGCTGGCGAACACCTCGGACTTCGACCCGGCCAAGCATGCCGTGCCGCTCGCCGAGATGTTCGAGATCGACCGCTACGCGATGGCCGAAACCGGGAAGCTGCAACGCGACATCGCGGCCCATTTCGACCGCTACGAGTTCCACCCGGTGGTCGCCCGCCTGCAGAACTTCTGCTCGGAAGACCTGGGCGGCTTCTACCTCGACATCCTGAAGGACCGCCTGTACACCACCGGCGTCGATTCGCAAGCCCGCCGCTCGGCCCAGACCGCGCTGTGGCACATCGCGCACAGCCTGCTGCGCGTGATGGCGCCGATCCTCTCCTTCACCGCCGAGGAAGCCTGGGCCGTGTTCGCGGGCCAGCAGGCTTTCCAGGAGTCCGACGAGACCATCTTCACCCAGACGCTGTGGACCTTCCCGGCGATCCCGGACGCCGACGCCCTGCTGGCCAAGTATGCGGCCCTGCGTGAGGTACGCGCCGAGGTCACCAAGCAACTGGAAGAAGTGCGCGCCTCGGGCGCCATCGGCTCCTCGCTGCAGGCGGAGCTGGCGATCAAGGCGGCCGGCGACAAGTACGCGCTGCTCTCGAGCCTCGATGACGACCTGAAGTTCGTCTTCATCACGTCAACGGCCAGCGTCGAGCAGGTCGGCGACGCAGCGAACGAAGCGGTGGCCGTGACCCCGTCGGAAGCGGAAAAGTGCGAGCGCTGCTGGCACTACCGCCGCGACGTCGGCCACGATTCAGCGCATCCGGGCCTGTGCGGCCGCTGCACCAGCAACCTGTTCGGCAGCGGCGAAGCGCGCCGCTTCGCGTGATAACGAACTGAGCCCTTCGGGGATACCACCGCCCTGCCGCACACGATGTAGAAGCGCGGCCGGGCGGTCATCACCTACCAGATCATGGCCACCAAAACCAAAAAAGCTTCGCCGGGCGCCAAGCCCGTCTACAAAAGTTCTTCCGCCAGCCTGATGCCGTGGTTCGGCATCGCCCTGGTGGTGATCCTGCTCGACCAGGTCACCAAGCTCACCGTCGAGCGCACCTTCGCCTATGGCGAGACGGTGCCGCTGACCAGCTTCTTCAACCTGATCAAGGTCTACAACCCGGGCGCGGCCTTCAGCTTCCTGGGCGATGCCGGCGGCTGGCAGCGCTACTTCTTCACCGGCATCGCAATCGCGGCCGTCGGCTTCATCCTCTACCTGATGAAGAAGCACGCCAGCCAGCGCCTGTTCTGCTTCGCCCTGGCCCTGATCATGGGCGGCGCCATCGGCAACGTGATCGACCGCCTGGCCTACGGCCACGTGATCGACTTCCTCGATTTTTACTTAGCCGGCGTCGGCCACTTCCCGGCCTTTAACATCGCCGACATCGGCATCTCGGTCGGCGCCTTCCTGTTCATCGTCGACGAGCTGCGGCGCGTGAACAAGTCCTGAACACGCTGAAGGATTGACGAGCATGGATCTCAAGGACAAGAAGATCGTCCTCGGCCTGACCGGGGGCGTGGCCTGCTACAAGGCGGCGGAACTGTGCCGCGCCCTGGTCAAGCAGGGGGCAACAGTGCAGGTCGTGATGAGCGAAGCGGCCACCCACTTCATCGGCACCGTCACCATGCAGGCCTTATCAGGCAAGCCGGTGTTTACGGACCAGTGGGACGCCCGCATGGCCAACAACATGGCCCACATCGACCTGACGCGCGACGCCGACGCCATCCTGATCGCGCCCTGCTCGGCCGACTTCATGCGCAAGCTCGCCCACGGCGCGGCCGACGACCTGCTCTCGACCCTGTGCGTGGCGCGCCCGCGCCGCGTGCCGCTCCACGTCGCCCCGGCGATGAACGTCGAGATGTGGGAAAACCCGGCCACCCAGCGCAACGTGAAGCAGCTGATCGAAGACGGCATTTGCCTCTTTGGCCCCGCGGCGGGCTCGCAGGCCTGCGGCGAGACGGGCCTGGGCCGCATGCTGGAAGCGGACGAACTGGTCGAGGAACTGGTGGCGTCGTTCCAGCACAAGGTGCTGGCCGGCCGGCGCGTCCTGATCACGGCCGGCCCTACTTTTGAGCCGATCGACCCGGTGCGCGGCATCACCAATCTCTCCTCGGGCAAGATGGGCTATGCGGTGGCGCGCGCCGCGCGCGAAGCGGGCGCAGAGGTCACTCTGGTGTCCGGCCCCACCGCCCTGCCGACCCCGCACGGCGTGCGCCGCATCGACGTGCTGACCGCCCAGCAGATGCACGACGTGGTCATGGCCGGCATCGAGGGCCAGCACGTCTTCATCGGCGTGGCGGCCGTGGCCGACTGGCGCGTGGCCAATGCCTCCGACCAGAAGATCAAGAAGCTCGATAACGGCGGCGCGCCGCAGCTGGAGTTCGTGCAGAACGCCGACATCCTGGCCACCGTCGCCGCCACCACCACGCTCTCGGGCTGGCCCTACTGCGTGGGCTTCGCCGCCGAATCCGAGAACCTGATGACCTACGGCGCCGCCAAGCGCGAGAAAAAAGGCATCCCCCTGTTGGTGGGCAATATCGGCCCGCAGACCTTCGGGCAGGATGAGAACACCATCATCCTCTTCGACGAGACCGGCCACACCGTGCTCCCCCGCGCCGACAAGCTGACGCTGGCCCGCCAGCTGGTTTCCGAAATCGCGAAGCGCCTGGAACGGCGCTCGCTTCTGACGTAAGAAAAACAATGAAACAGATCGACCTGAAAATCCTCGACCCGCGCATGCAGGAGCTGCTGCCCGCCTACGGAACCCCCGGCAGCGCCGGCCTGGACCTGCGCGCCTGCATCGATGCACCCCTCACCATCGAGCCGGGCCAGACCGTGCTCGTGCCGACCGGCCTGGCCATCCACATTGGCGACCCGGGCTATGCGGCCATGATCCTGCCGCGCAGTGGGCTCGGCCATAAGAACGGCATCGTTCTCGGCAATCTGGTAGGCTTGATCGACTCCGACTACCAGGGCCAGCTCATGGTCTCGACCTGGAACCGCGGCCACACGACCTTCACGCTGCAGCCGATGGACCGGCTCGCCCAGCTCGTGATCGTGCCGGTACTGCAGGTGGGCTTCAACGTGGTGGAGGAGTTCGCATCGAGCGAACGGGGCGCCGGAGGATTCGGCAGCACCGGCAAACAATAACAAAGCAATTTAGGAGGAACATGAGCCGTATGCATCTGCGTCCGCATTTTCAACAGCTTGCGATAGGCATCGCCGCAGCGGCCCTGCTGTCGGCCTGCGCCACGCAAGGCCCCATGCGACCGGGCCAGCCGCTCCCGCCGGGGCAGGTGGCGCCGGAAGTACCGCAAGTGACGCCGGAGATGACGGCGGCAGCCGAGACCCTCACCCGCATGGCGACCCTGCAGGACCGCCTGTACAAGGTCTCCGCCCCCCTCCTGATCGACAATGCGGAACTGTGCACGCGCCACGCGCGCAACCTGCTCGGTTTCACCGCCAAGAACCGCTACACCTATCCGGGCCAGTACAACGAGGCCGCCCACGCCGTGCTCGGCATGGGCGAGCGCCTGCAGGTGACCAATGTATTGAATGGCAGCGGCGCCGCCAAGGCCGGCCTGCGCCAGGGCGACGAACTGGTCGCGGCCGCCGGCACACCCCTGCCCACCGGCCCCGATGCGCTGTCCAAGGTCGGCGCCGTGTTCGGGCCCATCGTCACCAAACAGGCCTCCCTGCCCCTGACCATCGCCCGCAATGGCAAGGAACGCGACCTGACCGTGCCGGTCACCCGCGCCTGCGCCTTCGCGATCGAACTGGGCAACGCCGACAACGTGAATGCCTATGCCGACGGCGCGCGCATCATGGTCACGCGCGGCATGATGGGCTTCGTGCAGAACGACGACGAGCTGGCCTATGTGGTCGCGCACACGATGGCGCATAACATGCTCGGCCACGCCGCCAACCAGCGCAATGCGGCCACCATCGGCAGCGTCATCGACAACCTGACCCGCATCACGCCGGACACCTCGATGCTGATCGGCAGCAGCGGCATCAAGGCCATGCCGCAGAGCCTCGACGTCGCGGCCGACCGCCTGGCCATCTACCTGCTGGCGCGCGCCGACTACCGCATCGAGAACGCCGGCGCCTTCTGGAAGCGCTTCGCCGCCACCTACCCGTCGACGGTGCTCAACGGGCATACCGCGAACCACCCGGCGCTGGCACAGCGCACGGCTGCCATCGACAAGGCGGTGGCCGAAGTCAAGGCGAAGAAGTCGGCCAACAAGCCCCTGACGCCGTGATGTCCCCGGGTGGCCGGTTCCGCCTGCCACCCTGCCACCCTGCCATCCGACGCTCCCGCCACGTTTTTTGTATCATTGTCCATCTCCCACCTGCGTAACTCCCCATGGACAGCATCGACCTCGACGTATTGAAGACCTGTGACGCCTGGCTCGCCGCCGGGCGGCGCTGCCAGCTGGTCACGGTCATCAAGACCTGGGGCTCCAGCCCGCGCCCGATCGGCGCCACGCTCGGCGTCTGCGAAGATGGCAGCGTGGTCGGCTCCGTGTCGGGCGGCTGCATCGAGGATGACCTGATCGCGCGGGTGCGCGCGGGCGGCGTCGCATTAAGCCGGCCCGAGATCGTCAGCTACGGCATCAGCGCGGACGAGGCGCATCGCTTCGGCCTGCCCTGCGGCGGCACCATCGAACTCGCCATCGAACCGCTCACCTCGGACAGCCGCATCCGCGAACTGCTGGACCGCCTCGCCGCCGGCGAACTGGTCGAGCGCCGTATCGCCCTGAGCACCGGTGCGGTCGCGCTGAACCGTGCCGGCGCGGGCGCCGTCGTGCAAGTCGAGGACGGCGTCCTCACCACCCTCCACGGTCCGCGCTGGCGCCTGTTCATCATCGGCGCCGGCCCCCTGTCGCGCTTCCTGGCCCAGGTGGCGAGCGGCATGGACTACCGCGTCGTCGTCTGCGACCCGCGCGAGGAATACCGCAGCGGCTGGAACCTGGAAGGCGTGGAGCTGTTGCACGCGATGCCGGACGACCTCGTGATCGAGGCGCGCCTGGATGCGCGCAGCGCCGTGGTGGCCCTCACCCACGATCCGAAACTGGACGACCTGGCGCTGATGGAAGCGCTGAAGTCCGATGCCTTCTATGTCGGCGCGATCGGCTCGCGCCTGAACAACGAGAAGCGGCGCGAGCGCCTGAAACTGTTCGACCTCAGCGACGCGCAGCTGGCCCGCCTGCATGGTCCGATCGGCATCTACATCGGCAGCAAGACGCCCGCCGAGATCGCGATTTCGATCATGGCCGAGATGACGGCCGTGAAGAATGGCGTGCCGGCGAACCTCCTGGTGCCGCATGCCGCCGCGCCGCAGCCGGCCACCACCGAAGCCTGTTCCGTCCTCGCGGCCTGAATTCCAAAGCAAGAACCGGATGGCGTAGCCCAAGCCGCGCTATCATGATTGTCTTTTTGTCTTTGCCTGTTCCGTGAACACCGCGCATGAATACCGTTAATATGCTGCGCCTCGTGGCGCTGGCCGCCATCTGGGGCGGATCCTTCCTCTTCATGCGCATCGCCGCACCGGTGCTCGGGCCGGCGGTGCTGATCGAGTACCGGGTGCTGTTCGCGGCCCTGTTCCTCGCGGGCGTCGCCTGGATCATGCAGCGCCGCGGAAAAGGCGCGCCGCTCGACCTGCGCCACAACTGGAAGCACTACCTGATGCTGGGCTTCTTCAATTCGGCCCTGCCCTTCCTGCTGTTCGCCTTCGCCGCGCGCACCCTGTCCGCGTCCGTGCTGTCGGTGCTGAACGCGACCGCGCCCATGTTCGGCGCGCTGGTGGGCGCCGTGTGGGCGCGCCAGAAAGTCTCCGGCCGTGCGGCCCTGGGCCTCGTGCTCGGCACCGTGGGCGTGAGCCTGCTGGTGGGCTTCGACCACGTCTCCGAGCGTCCCGGAGCGGCCATCGCGATCGCCGCTGCCCTGGTGGCCGCCTTCTGCTACAGCATCGCCAGCCAGTACGCGAAATCCGCCAAGGCGGTGGCGCCCTTCGCCAACGCGCACGGCTCGATGTGGGCCGCGACCATCTGCACCATCCCGGCCCTGGCCTTCTTCCCATCGCCTGGCGAACCGACCGTGGGCATCTGGGCCGCCGTGCTGGCGCTCGGCGTGCTGTGCAGCGGCATCGCCTACATCCTCTACTTCAAGCTGATCGAGGAAGTCGGCACCACGTCGGCGCTGACGGTGACTTTCCTGAATCCGATGTTCGGCATCCTGTGGGGCGCAATCTTCCTGCACGAGGTGATCGGCTGGCATACGCTGCTCGGCTCGGCGATCGTGCTGGTGGGGACGGCCCTGGTGACGGGATTCGTGCCGTCCTTCCTGCGCGCTTCCCCTGCCGCGCAGGGCAAGTGATGCGCAGCGAACTGCGCCTGGACCTGCCCGCCGGCTACCGCACCCAGGACGTGCTGGCCTTCCACAGCCGGGATGCGGAAGGGCTGGCGGAACAGGTCAGCGAGGCGGGTCTGCGCAAGGGCGTGCTGATTGACGGCGTGCCGGTGGTGCTCGACGTGGAATTCGAAACCAATGTGGCGCGCTGCACGGTCGATGCCGATCGCGGGCTTACCGAAGCGCTGCTCGAACAGGCGCGCGAAGCCCTTCTCAATATCCTCGGCCTGCGGATCGACCCGACCGCCTTCGCCGCCTTCGTGCACGACGACCCGGTGCTCGGTTCCGTGGTGACGCGCCAGCCCGGCCTGCGCGTCGTGCAATCGGCGACGATCTTCGAAGCGCTCACCTGGGCCATCATCGGCCAGCAGATCAACCTGCCCTTCGCCATCTCCCTGCGCCGCACCTTCATCGGGCTGGCGGGGCGCCCCCATACGAGCGGCCTGTGGTGCTATCCGGAAGCGCAGGACGTAGCGCGACTTACGCTGGACGACCTGACGAGCCGTAAATTTTCGCGCGCAAAAGCCGAAACCCTGCTGCGCTTCGCGGGACTGGTCGCCGACGGCAAGATCGCGCTCGACCGCGATCGTCCGGTGGATGAAGTTGTCGAGGAACTGCTGGCCATCAAGGGTATCGGACCTTGGACCGTCAACTACGCCCTGCTGCGTGGCTATGGCTACCCTGACTGTTCGCTGCAGGGCGACGTTGCGATCCGCACCGCGTTTCACCGGCTGATCGGTGGAAACGAGCGGCCTGGAATTGCCGCCACTGAAAAACTGCTGGAGCGCTACGCGCCACATCGCACGATGGCGGCTGCTTACCTCTGGCTCAGTCTTGGCGACAGTCCGGCCTGAGCGCGGTTGCTGATGGGTTTCCCTATCCTGCGGCATTCCCCAGCTTCCAGCCGGGCCAGGTTTGGCTTCCCAGGGATTTGAAGAGGCCGGCCTCCCCTCCAGCCTAAGCCGGCAACTGCTCTGCTAGAATGCAGCCGCAACACGGGCTGCAGCTTTCCTACGGAAAATCCTCATGAAATCAATAACTATCGATGTCGACGCAAATCGCAGCCAATGTGTGGAACCCTTGGGATTGATTCTGACCGTTCGCGATGCAGCAAGCTACGTATGCGAGGTCATTGCAGGTTTTCCCGGACAGGCGAATAAAACGCGCGAGATGAGCATAGGCGACGCTCTCTTGTACGAGACACCGATGGGCACCGTTGACATTCGGGTCCTACAACAGAATAGCGCCAGGGTGCGTTTTCTCGTCACGCCGATTTCTCCAACCCTCGGGATCGTTGCTGCATTCAGCTCATCAGACGCAAGTAATGCACGGTTCACTTCGGAGGAACTCGGACGGATCGCTGCCAGTCTTGAAGAGGTAAAAGCAACGATCGGGGCCTATTCGGATATCGAAGCCGCTCAGTCCGAATTGATCTGCACGAAGCTGGACGACATCATGGATGCCTCCACCCGACTTGGGCGCAAGGACTGGATCAATTACGCAGCAGGGGCTCTCACCAGCGCATGCGTCTCGGCGGCCTTTACATCCGAGGTACGCACGGCGCTTCTTAATGCAATCCGCGCCTCGTTTTCCTGGGCGTTCGCCACCGCACCTCTGTTGTTGCAGTAATCGTTCCCCTTGAGGGGTGCGGAAAGGCGTCTGCGCATCCTGCGCTCCGCTCAGTTCCAGCGAGGCAAGTCGTCGAACTGTTGCGCCCCCTCACCGGAAAACCGGATCAGCTCGGGCAGTGGCACGGTGGCGAGATTGTCCCGGCCGTAATGCCCCCCAAGCGCACTCGGAATCTTGAGACAGTACTTGCGATCGTCCGTGAGCGGCCCCAGCGTCAGCTCCGCCAGCTTCACGACTTCCGGCATATACCAATCGTTCAGGAAATCCTGGTTGTAGGCCAGCGCGTCGAAGGCATCCCGGCTGTTGGCTACCGGCTCGCAGCAAAGGTCTTGCGGACGCAGGCGCCAGAAGCGGCCTTCGTCGTCGCGGATGATGAGATTGCCGAATGCATTGGCCCCGAGGACTTCGACTGCGTTCAAACCGGACCAGCCCCAGGCCTCGTTGATGTCGTCTACGTTGATCATGTCTTGTCCCTTTGCATTGCCGGCGGCACGGAACGCCCATGCGCCGGCCCTCGCGTGTTGGACCGGACTGAAGAGACAAAATTGCAGGCAGACGCATGGGGCTTGCGCTGCGTCGAGCCCGGTCACGCAACGCAAGAAATGCGAGACAGAAAATGAAAAAGCCGCTGATGTCATCAACATCAACGGCTTCGAATTTGGTTGCGGGGACAGGATTTGAACCTGTGACCTTCGGGTTATGAGCCCGACGAGCTGCCAGACTGCTCCACCCCGCGTCTGATGGAATGAATTATACGCCGAAACAGTGCATTAGGCAAATGCAATGCTCTCCGGGTGTGCGATTGCAGCACAACATGGCTCATCAATAACAGGACCCGACACCGTGGCCACGCCGCGCCGACGGCATGGCGCGGCCGATTCAGTGTAAAGTAAGCACAATCTCAACCTGCCGCTGACCTATGAAATTCTGTTCCGAGTGCGCCCATCCCGTCGCCCTGGCGATTCCCGAAGGCGACAACCGGCCGCGCTACGTCTGCCCGCATTGCCACACCATCCATTACCAGAATCCGAAGCTGGTGATCGGCTCGATTCCCGTCTGGGAACAGGACGGCAAGCTGCAGGTGCTCCTGTGCAAGCGCGCGATCGAACCGCGCTACGGATACTGGACCTTGCCGGCAGGCTTCATGGAGAACGAAGAAACCACCGAGCAGGCGGCGGTGCGCGAGACCGAGGAGGAAGCCGGCGCCAACGTCGAGCTGGGCAAACTCTTCACCCTGCTCAACGTCGCCCACGTGCACCAGGTCCACCTGTTCTACCTCGCGCGCCTGCGCGACCTGGACTTCGCCCCGGGCGAGGAAAGCCTGGAAGTCGCGCTGTACACGCAGGACGAAATCCCCTGGGACGAGCTCGCCTTCCCCACCGTGCGCACCACGCTGGAACTCTTTTTCGAAGACCGCGTCAAAGTGCGCGAAGGCGGCAGCTACGGTTTCCACAGCCGCGACATCGTGCGCCCGATGCAGGCGCCGCGCGAACCCGACTGATCCAGCGAGGGCCGCATGATCCCCTGGCTCGAGCCGACATCGCCCTTCCCCGACGTGTCCGAAGCGCTGACGATCGATGCGCCGGGCCTGCTCGCCGCCGGCGCCGACCTCTCGCCGCAGCGCCTGCTGCTGGCCTACCAGAACGGCATCTTCCCCTGGTTCTCCGAAGGCCAGCCCATCCTCTGGTGGAGCACCGACCCGCGCATGGTGCTGGAGACCAGCCAGTTCAAGGTCAGCGACAGCCTCAGGAAAACCCTGCGCAAGGTCGAGCGCAGCAGGATCGAGGGCGGCCCCTGGGACGTCCGCTTCGACAGCGCTTTTGAGGAGGTGATGCGCGCCTGCGCCGCCCCGCGCAAGGACGGCCCCGGCACCTGGATCTCGGAAGACATCATCGACGGCTACACGGGCCTGCACGCCATGGGCTATGCCCACTCGGCCGAGGTCTGGCTGGACGGCGAACTGGTCGGCGGCGCCTATGGCGTCTGCATCGGCCGCATGTTTTATGGCGAATCGATGTTCGCACGTGCGACGGACGCGTCCAAGGTGGCGCTGGCCTACCTGGTGTCCTTCCTGCGCCGGAACGGCGTCAGGATGATCGACTGCCAGCAGGAGACCGGCCACCTGGCTTCGCTCGGGGCCGCGCCGATCCCGCGCAGCGCCTTCCTCGCCCACCTGCGGCAAGCCATCCGCGAGCCCGCCATCACCCGCTGGGAAGTCGCGCCACCGTTGAACGGCTAACAGTGCGAAGGTACGATTTCGCTAAAATAGGTCCATCACGTCGTCTCGAGAGCTTTTTGCATGACGCACCTTAATGACCTGCCCTTCGCCACGCTGCAGTTCTATACCACTGCGCCCTACCCGTGCAGCTACCTCGACGCACGCCAGGCCCGCTCGCAGGTGGCGACGCCCTCGCACCTCATCAATGCCGACGTGTATTCCGAACTGGTGCGCAACGGCTTCCGCCGCAGCGGCATCTTCACCTACCGCCCCTATTGCGACGGCTGCCAGGCCTGCATCCCGGTGCGCGTCAAATGCGAGGACTTCACGCCCAACCGCACCCAGCGCCGCGCCTGGAAGCGCCACGGCAACCTGGTCGCCATGGTGGCCAACCTCGCTTTCTCGGACGAGCACTACGCCCTCTACCTGCGCTACCAGACCACCCGCCACGTCGGCGGCGGCATGGACCAGGACAGCCGCGACCAGTACGCCCAGTTCCTGCTGCAGAGCCGCGTGAACACCCGCCTGGTCGAGTTCCGCGAGCCCGACGGCACCCTGCGCATGGTCTCCATCATCGACGTGCTGTCCGATGGCCTGTCCTCGGTCTACACCTTCTTCGACCCGGACGTCGAGGGCGCCTCCTTCGGCACCTATAACGTGATGTGGCAGGTGAACCAGGCGCGCGAGCTGGGCCTCCAATATGTCTATTTGGGATACTGGATCGAGCAGAGTCCCAAGATGGCCTACAAGATCAACTTCCGCCCGCTGGAAGCGCGCATCGGCGGCCGCTGGGGCGTGCTGGAGCGCTGAGAACGTGTGCCTGTAAAATGGCGGGAGTCATTACTTCGAGTCCCCCATGTCCGACAAGCTCCTGTACTCCCTCGCCCGCCCGCTCCTGTTCTCGCTCGACGCCGAGAAGGCCCACAATCTCGCCCTGCCGATGCTGCGCCGCGCCGCCGCGCTCGGCCTGACTGGTCTGGCCCCGAAACCGGCGCCGGACCCGCGCACCGTCATGGGCATCACCTTTCCGAACCCGGTCGGCCTGGCCGCCGGCCTGGACAAGGATGGCGCCTACATCGACGGCCTGGCTTCGCTCGGCTTCGGTTCGATCGAGATCGGGACCGTGACCCCGCGCCCCCAGGGCGGCAACCCGAAGCCGCGCATCTTCCGCCTGCCGCAGGCGCAGGGCATCATCAACCGCATGGGTTTCAATAACGGCGGCGTCGACGCTTTTGTGGCCAACGTGCAGGCGTCCCGCTTCTACCAGGACAAGCAGGGCGTGCTCGGCCTGAACATCGGCAAGAACGCCGACACCCCGATCGAGCGCGCGGCCGACGATTACCTAGCTTGCCTGCGCAAGGTCTATCCCTACGCCAGCTACGTCACCGTCAACATCTCCTCCCCGAATACCAAGAACCTGCGCCAGCTGCAGGGTGAATCCGAGCTGGACGCCCTGCTCTCGCAACTCAAGCAGGAGCAGCTGCGCCTGGCGGACCAGCACAAGCGCTACGTGCCGGTGGCGCTGAAGATCGCCCCGGACATCGACGGCGACCAGGTGCGCAATATCGCGGGCGCCCTGCTGCGCCACAAGATCGACGGCGTGATCGCCACCAACACCACGCTCAGCCGCACTGCCGTGCAGGGCATGCAGCACGGCGAGGAAGCGGGCGGCCTGTCGGGCGCGCCGGTGTTCGAGCTCTCGAACACGGTGATCCGCCTGCTCAAGGCGGAGTTGGGCGATGCGCTGCCGATCATCGGCGTGGGCGGCATCATGCGCGGCGAGGATGCGCGCGCCAAGATCGACGCCGGCGCCAAGCTGGTGCAGCTCTACACGGGCTTCATCTACGCCGGCCCGGCGCTGGTGCGCGACTGCGCCGCCGCACTACGCCGATAATGGCGGCAGGAGGATCCGCATGGAACGCAAGCAGCTTGGATTGACCGATCTGGTGGTGTCGAAGGTCTGCCTCGGCACCATGACCTTCGGCGAGCAGAACACGGAAGACGAGGCGCACAGCCAGCTCGACTACGCGGTCGAGCGCGGCATCAACTTCATCGACACCGCCGAGATGTACCCGGTGATGGCGCGCGCCGAGACGCAGGGCTCGACCGAGCGCTTCATCGGCAGCTGGCTCAAGAAGACCGGGCGGCGCCAAGACCTGATCCTGGCCACCAAGATCGCCGGCCCGAACGTGAACATGCCCTGGATCCGCGGCGCCAACCATTGCCTGGATGCGACCAATGTCCGCGCCGCCGTCGAGGACAGCCTGCGCCGCCTGCATACCGACTACATCGACCTCTACCAGATCCACTGGCCAAGCCGCAACCTGCCGATCTTCGGGGCCAACAGCTTCAACCCGCAGGACGAGCGCCCCGCGGTGCCGATCGAGGAAACCCTGGGTGCGCTCAGTGAGATGGTGCAGGCCGGGACCATCCGCTACGTCGGTGTGTCGAACGAAAGCGCCTGGGGCGTGTGCGAGTACATCAAGCAGGCGGAGATGCAGGGCCTGCCGCGCATCGCCACCGTGCAGAACCTGTACAACCTGACGGCGCGGGCGTTTGAAACGAGCCTGATGGACGAGGCCTGCTACCGCGAAAGCGTGAGCCTGCTGGCCTACAGCCCCCTCGCCTTCGGGCAGCTCACGGCGAAATACCTGGACAATCCGCAGGCGCGCGGGCGGCTGACGATTTTCCCGCAGAACTGGAGTCCACGTTATGTGAGACCGAGCGTGCTGGCGGCGACCGCGGAGTATGCGGCGCTGGCGCGGGAGAATGGATTGAGCCCTGCGCAGATGGCGCTGGCGTGGTGCTACTCGCGCTGGTTCGTGGGCTCGACCATCATCGGGGCCACGAACCTGGCGCAGCTGAAGGAGAACATCGATGCGGCGGACCTGGTGCTGTCACCGGAAGTCCTCGCCGGCATCGATGCGATTCATGCGAAGTACACGAATCCGGGGCAGTAGTAGGGTGGGCGGGGTAATTTCGGGCAATGCCCGGAATTACAAACGCCCACGCGGTCAAATTACGTATCTTGACCCGCTCCGTGGCTCAATTCGGTTCGTTGACCGCGTGGGCAGGAAACCTGCCCACCCTACAACCCCGTCACTCGACGGCCTGCAATGCCTTCTCGATATCCGACCGCGTATAACCCTGGGCGAAGCGCTCGATGAAGTGGTAGGCATACGCGCGCAGGTAGGAACCCTTGCGCACCGCAAGCCGCGTCACGTTCGGCGCGAACAGGTGCGACGCCTCGATCGCCCGCATCCCCTTGTCGCGGCCATGGTCGAAAGCCATCGAGGCCACGATCCCCACCCCCATGCCCAGCGCCACGTACTGCTTGATGACGTCCGAGTCCATCGCAGTGAGCACGATGTCCGGCGCCAGGCCGGCTTCGCGGAAGGCGGCGTCGATGTGGCTGCGGCCGGTGAAGCCGACGTCGTAGGTGATGAGCGGGTATTCGGCCAGGTCTTCCAGGCGCAGCGGGGTGCCGCTCGAGAAAATGGGGTGTCCTTCCGGCGCCACCACCAGGTGGCTCCAGCGATAGCAGGGGAAAGACACCAGGTCCGGGAAGGCCGACAGGCCCTCGGTGGCGATGCCGATGTCGGCCTTGCCCGACAGGACCCATTCCGCGATGTGTTCCGGTGCGCTCTGCTGCAGGGCGATGCGCACTTCCGGGTAGGCATTGCGGAAGGATTGCACCACCTGCGGCAGCGCATAGCGCGCCTGGGTGTGGGTGACGGCCACCGTCAGGGTGCCGCTGTCCTGGGCTGCGAATTCGGCGCTGGCCTGTTGCAGGTTCTCGGCCTCGACCAGCAGGCGCTCGACGATCTTGAGGATGCCCTTGCCCGGCGGCGTCAGGCCCGTCAGGCGCTTGCCGTTGCGCTCGAAGATCACGACCCCGAGCTCTTCTTCGAGCTCGCGGATCTGGCGCGATACGCCCGGCTGCGAGGTGAACAGCGCATTGGCGACCTCGGTCAGGTTGAAGTCGCGCCGTGCCGCTTCGCGCACGGAGCGCAGCTGCTGAAAATTCATATTCCCTCTCCTGCATCCACAAAGACTTCGATCCGGCGCGGCTTGACGACCAGGGTGTCGCCCTCAACGAAACCATGGCGGGCGAACAGTTCGTTCGGCATCACCGCCTCGATCAGCTGCTGGTTGTCGGCGCGCTCCAGGTCGAGCTGGGCCAGCGGGCCGATCGCATGGGCGCGGCGCAGCTTCGCTACCACGCCTTCGGCACCGGGGGTGTAGCGCTCCACGTCGAGATCGTGCGGACGCACATAGCCGATGCCCTGGCCATTGCGCACGCTGGAATGTTCGGGCGCCTTGAACTGCACGTCGCCGCTGGCGAGCACGCCTTCGTGCACGCGGCCGTGGAAGAGGTTGACGTTGCCGAGGAAGCCATACACGAAAGGCGATGCCGGCTGGTTGTAGACGGCGTCCGGCGTACCGAGCTGCTCGATGCGGCCCTTGTTCATGAGGACCACCTGGTCGGCCACTTCGAGCGCTTCTTCCTGGTCGTGGGTGACGAAGATCGAGGTCACGTGCAGCTCGTCGTGCAGGCGGCGCAGCCAGCGGCGCAGTTCCTTGCGCACCTTGGCGTCGAGTGCGCCGAAGGGCTCGTCCAGCAGCAGCACGCGTGGCTCCACGGCCAGGGCGCGCGCCAGGGCGATACGCTGGCGCTGGCCGCCGGACAGCTGAGGCGGATAGCGGTCGGCGATCCAGTCGAGCTGCACAAGCTCGAGCAGCTGCTTCACCTTGTCGCGGATCTGGGCTTCGGAGGGGCGCTCCTTGCGCGGCTTCACGCGCAAACCGAAGGCGACGTTCTCGAACACCGTCATGTGCTTGAACAGCGCGTAGTGCTGGAACACGAAGCCGACCTGGCGCTCGCGCACGTGGCGGGTCGATGCGTCTTCGCCGTCGAGCAGCACGGCGCCCGAATCGGGATGTTCGAGGCCCGCGATCACGCGCAGCAGCGTGGTCTTGCCGCAGCCGGAAGGCCCCAGCAAGGCGGTCAGCTGGCCGTCGGGGAACTTGAGCGAAACATCGTCGAGCGCAGTGAACTGGCCGAACTGTTTGCGGATATGCTGGACTTCGATCGTCATTCTGCGTGCTCCAAATTGCGTGCGTCCGCGCTGCGTGCCTGATGCAGGCGCCATTCGACAAAACTCTTCACCGCGAGCGTCACCAGCGCCAGCAATGCCAGCAGCGACGCCACCGCGAAGGCAGCCGTGAAGTTGTATTCGTTGTAGAGGATCTCGACGTGCAGCGGCATCGTGTTGGTCTCGCCGCGGATGTGCCCCGACACCACCGAAACGGCGCCGAACTCGCCCATGGCTCTGGCGTTGCACAGGATGACGCCGTAGAGCAGGCCCCATTTGATGTTCGGGATGGTCACGCGCCAGAAGGTCGACCAGCCCGAGGCGCCCAGTACCAGCGCCGCTTCTTCCTCTTCGGTGCCCTGCTGCTGCATCAGCGGGATCAGCTCGCGCGCGACGAAGGGGAAGGTGATGAAGACGGTGGCCAGCACGATGCCCGGCACCGCGAACAGGATCTTGATGTCGTGATCAAGCAGCCAGTCGCCGAACCAGCCCTGGGCGCCGAACAGCAGCACGTAGATCAGGCCCGCGATCACGGGCGAGACCGAGAACGGCAGGTCGATCAGGGTCAGGAGGAAGCTCTTGCCACGGAATTCGAACTTGGCGATGGCCCAGGCGGCGGCCACGCCGAACACGAGGTTCAAGGGCACCGAGATGCCGGCCGCGATCAGCGTGAGCTTGATGGCCGATATCGCATCGGGGTCGCGGATCGATTCGAGATAGACGTCCCAACCCCTTTTAAGCGCCTCGGTGAAGACGGCGGCCAGGGGCACGAAGAGGAACAGGGCGAGGAAAGCCAGCGCCACCGCGATCAGGGCGTAGCGCACCCAATCCGGCTCCAGCACATTGGTCTTCGGCCGGCGGGCCGGGGCCGCCGCCTTCGGGGCCGCCTTGATGTTGTCGAGGACTGCACTCATTTCTTGCCCGCCCGCTTGCGTGTCCACGCCTGCAGCAGATTAATCGTCAGCAGCAGGATGAAGGAGATGATCAGCATGACCACCGCGATCGCCGTGGCGCCCGCGTAGTCGTACTGCTCGAGTTTGGTGATGATGAAGAGCGGCGTGATTTCGGAGACCATCGGCAGGTTGCCGGCGATGAAGATCACGGAACCGTACTCGCCGGTCGCGCGCGCAAACGCCAGCGCGAAACCGGTGAGCAGGGCCGGCACGATCGAGGGTAGCACCACGCGCCAGAAGGTCTGCAGCGGCGAGGCGCCGAGGCTGGCGGCGGCTTCTTCCAGCTCGCGCTCGGCCTCCTCCAGCACCGGCTGCACCGTGCGCACCACGAACGGCAGGCCGATGAAGGTCAGCGCGATCAGCACGCCCAGCGGGGTGAAGGCCACCTTGATGCCGACCTTGGCGAGCTGTTCGCCGATCAGGCCGTTGTGCGAGTACAGGGCGGTCAGGGTGATGCCGGCCACCGCGGTGGGCAGGGCGAACGGCAGGTCGACCAGGGCGTCGATGAGGCGCTTGCCCGGGAAGGTGTAGCGCACCAGCACCCAGGCCACGATGCCGCCGAAGATCACGTTGATGAAGGCGGCCAGCAGCGAGGCGCCGAAGGTGAGCCGGTAGGAAGCGACCACGCGTTCGGAGGTGACGGCGCTCCAGAAGGCATCCCAGCTCATCGTGAAGGTCTTCAGGAAGACCGCCGACAGCGGGATCAGCACGATCAGCGCCAGGTAGAAAATCGTGAAGCCGAGGGAGATGCCGAAGCCGGGGATCACCCGGCCAGGGGATTTCCGCTGCGGCAAAGCAAGCGAGGTCATGGAGGCCCTTATTACAAATCCTTCTAACAGGCCTTCATAATCTCACGCAGGGCTTATATTACAAACGACGCATTCCTCATTTGCATAGACAGATCCGCTATTAGCTGCTGAACAATCACAGCACCAGCTTGGCAGCGACGCCGGTCAGCGTCATGGCCAGCAGACCGCGCAGCACGCGTTCCGGCACCTTGCGCGCCGCCATGGCGCCCAGGGTAATGCCGGGCACCGAGCCGACGAGCAGGGTCAGCAGCAGCATCCAGTCGATCGAGCCCAGCCACCAATGGCCGACGGCCGCGATCGCGGTCAGGGGCACGGCGTAGGCGATGTCGGTGCCCGCCACTTCGGCCGGCGTGAGGCGGGGATACAGCAAGACCAGCAGGGTGGCGCCGATCGCGCCCGCGCCGATCGAGGACACGGTGACCAGCACGCCCAGCACGGCGCCCGAGAAAATCGTGGCGGCGGCCAGCGCCCTGCCCTGCAGCTGGCGTTCGGGATGGGCGCTGATCCAGGCCAGCATGCGCGCGCGGAACAACAGCGCGACGACGGTCAGCATGACGGAGATGGCGATGGAATAGCGGATGACTTGCCCGATGTGCTGGTCGAGCGTGCCGAACTGGCTCAGGGCCAGCGTCGCCAGCAAGGCGGCAGGCAAGGCGCCCAGGCAGAGGCGGCCGACGATGGGCCACTGCACGGTGCGGTTGAAACGGTGGGTGATGGTGCCGACGCCCTTGGTGATCGAGGCGAAGGCCAGGTCGGTGCCGACCGCGACGGAGGGCGAGACGCCGAACAGCAGGGTGAGCAGGGGCGTCATGAGCGAACCGCCACCCACGCCGGTCATGCCCACCAGAAGCCCTACCGCGAAACCTGCAATGATATACGTCGTCGACATCCCGTTTCCCTTACGTTAAGCCACAGCGTAAGGGGACTCGACAGCGAAGCCAACAACAGGATTCTTATTTGCTTATGCAGAGAGCGCCAGACGGCAGGGCCGTCCGGCGCGCGGCACGATTATTTGTTCGGCTGAGGCGTCAGGCGCAGGTAGGGACGCGGCGAGGTGTAGCCCTTCGGATACTTCTGCTCGATCACGGCCGGATCCTGCACGGTCAGCGGGATGATGACGTCGTCGCCATCCTTCCAGTTGCCCGGGGTGGCCACGGTGTAGCCGTCGGTCAGTTGCAGGGCGTCGATGACGCGCAGCACTTCGTCGAAGTTGCGGCCTGTGCTCATCGGGTAGGTAATAATCAGGCGCACCTTCTTGGCCGGATCGATGATGAACAGCGAACGCACGGTGGCGGTGGCCGAGGCTTCCGGGTGGATCATGTCGTACAGATTGGACACCGTTTTGTCAGCGTCGGCGATGATCGGGAAGCCGACCACGGTCTGCTGGGTTTCCTCGATGTCCTTGATCCAGTCGCGGTGCTTGTCGGCCGGGTCGACCGACAGCGCGATCGCCTTGACGTTGCGCTTGTCGAATTCCGGCTTCAGCTTGGCGGTCAGGCCCAGCTCGGTAGTGCAGACCGGCGTGAAGTCGGCCGGGTGCGAGAACAGCACCACCCAGGAATCGCCCGCCCACTCGTGGAAGCGGATCTTGCCGATGCTGGATTCCTGTTCGAAATCGGGCGCGGTATCGCCGAGGCGTAAGGTCATGTCATTTCTCCGTGTGTAAGGTGGACAGCAGTGGTTCAGGCCCTAGTCTAAGTGGACATGGGGATTAATCAAACGACAGCTTTCTTATTTGCTTGTACTGCCAGTGCATGAGCTACATGAAGCGGTTGTACAAGACGACAGACCAAGTCGCCAGGGCCAGCAGCAAGGCCAGGGCGACGGCGGCGCTGCCCATGTCCTTGGCGACCTTGGACAGGGGATGACGGTCGAGAGAAATACGGTCGACGATGGCTTCGATGGCCGAGTTGACGATCTCGACGATCAGCACCAGCACCAGTACGCCGACCAGGACCAACTTTTGAAAGCTGGACACCGGCAACAGGAGGGCGGCGATGGTGGCGATCGCGATCACCACGACCTCCTGGCGGAACGCCGCTTCGCTGCGCCATGCCCAGGACAGGCCGTCCCAGGTATTGCGGCAGGCCGCCAACAGGCGCGCGATGCCGCGCTTGGTCTTGAATTCGCTGATCGGGTGTTCCATGGTGGGTCGATGTCATTGCCGGACTGTCATTATGCCGCGCCGCTGCGTTGTTGCACACCATAGCCCATCGGTTTGCATCTCCGTTTCACATCATGGTATAAAGGTGTGAATACTGCACCGCACCAACCACATCATGAAAATGGAAACCCTAGAAGCGGCCCCGGGTTCGGCCCCGGCCAAGACCTCGATCCAGGTGATCGAGCGCATGATGGCGCTGCTCGACGCCTTGGCCAACTATTCCGATCCCGTGAGCCTGAAGGAACTGTCGAAGGTCTCCGGCCTGCACCCGTCGACCGCGCACCGCATCCTGAACGACATGGTCGTCACGCGCTTCGTGGACCGCGTCGAGCCGGGCACCTACCGCCTCGGCATGCGCCTGCTGGAACTGGGCAATGTGGTGAAAAGCCGCTTGTCGGTGCGCGAAGCGGCGCTCGACTTCATGCGCTCCCTGCACAAGAAAACCCAGCAAACCGTCAACCTGTCGGTGCGCCAGGGCGACGAGATCGTCTACATCGACCGCGCCTACTCCGAGCGCTCCGGCATGCAGGTAGTGCGCGCCATCGGCGGCCGCGCGCCGCTGCACCTGACCTCGACCGGCAAGCTGTTCCTGTCGATCGACGACGCGAAGACCATCCGCGCCTACGCCACCCGCACGGGCCTCGCCGGTCACAACAAGAATTCGATCACCGATCTCGCGCGCTTCGAGCGCGAGCTGAGCCTCGTGCGCGCACGCGGCTATGCGCGTGACAACGAAGAGCTGGAACTGGGCGTGCGCTGCATGGCCGCCGGCATTTTCGACGACAGCGGCAAGCTGGTGGCCGGCCTGTCGATCTCGGCCCCTGCCGATCGCCTGCAGGAAGAATGGCTGGAAGACCTGGTGCAGACGGCGTCCAGCATTTCGGCGACGCTGGGTTACCGCCCTGCCCCGGCCATCTGACCTTCCTCCGGGCGGCCCACGTCCCGGGTCGCCGCCCAGAACAGCAAGGCCAGCAGGCTGATACCCCCACCGAGCAGACACACGCCATGCCAACCGGCATGGGTGTAGCTCCATGTCGCGCCCATTGCGCCGGCGCCGCTTCCGATCGCGTAGAAGAGCATGTAGGCGCCGACCAGCCGGCTATGGGCGTCGGCGCCCGCACGCAGGATCATGCCCTGGTTCGTGACGTGGATCGCCTGGCCCCCGAGATCGAGGAGGACGATGCCGGCGACCAGGGCCCACAGCGACGTCGTCATGAACGACAGCGGAAGCCAGGCCGCCGCCAGCAGGACCAGTGCGATGAAGCTGGCCTGCTGGCCGCGCCCCTGGTCGGACAGGCGGCCGGCGCCTGTCGCGGCGAGCGCGCCGAGCGTCCCGATCAGGCCGAAGGCGCCGATGGCCGTGTGCGAGAAAGCGTAAGGCGGCGCGCTCAGGGGCAGGACCAGGGCACTCCAGAAGACGTTCAGTGCCGCAAACATCAAGAGCGCGATCGTGCCGCGGACCCGCAGCACGCGGTGCCGGCGCAGCAGGACGAACATGGATGCAAGCAGCTTCCGGTACGACATGCCGGGCGCGGAAGCGGCGAGCCTGGGCAAGCCGCGCCACATCAGGACAGCCAGCGCCAGCATGGCGGCGGCAGCGGCGACGTACACGCTGCGCCAGCCCGCCACGTCGCTGATGGCGCCGGAAAGCACGCGCGCCAGCAGCAGGCCGACGAACACCCCGCCCTGCGTCGCTCCGACGACCCGCCCGCGCTCGTGGACGCTCGATGCGCTGGCGGCGTAGGCAATCAATCCCTGTGTCATCGCGGTGCCGAGCAGGCCGGTCAGGAGCATCGCTCCCAACAGCATGCCGGTCGATTGCGCACAGGCGACCGCGACCAGCGCCAGGGCAAGCAGGAGCACCTGCACGCGCATCAGGCGGCGGCGCTCGACCAGGTCTCCCAGCGGCACCAGCAGAACGAGGGCGAGGGCGCAGCCCAGCTGGGTCGCCGTGATGACACCACCGACCGCCGCATGCGAGATCGCAAAGTCGGCGGCGAGGGCATCGAGCAGCGGCTGGGCGTAATACACGTTGGCCACGCTCATCCCTGCCGCACAGGCGAACAGGGCGCTCAGGCCGCGCGGCATGCCGGGCGCGGGTTTGCCCGTCGTCGCGGCGGCAGGGCTTGCATCGGTAGTCTGCATGGCTTCCTCAACTGGTTTCAAATTAAAACCAGTTGAAGCCTAATCGAGGTGGTCTTAAAATGCAACCACTTCTACCCTGTCCCGCCCCCATGAGCACACCAGACACCACCAGCCATGAACCCTGCCCGGTCGCCCGGTCCCTGCATATCGTCGGCGACCGCTGGGCCCTCCTGATCGTGCGGGATGCCTTCGACGGGGTGCGCCGCTTCAGTGACTTCCAGCGCAATCTGGGAATGGCACGCAATATCTTGACCGACAGACTGCGGCGCCTGGTCGATGGCGGGATCCTCGTGACCAGGCCCGCCAGGAACGGCGGCGCCTACCAGGAGTATGTGCTCACGGACGCAGGCAAGCGCCTGTTTCCCGTCGTGGTCGCACTGCGCCAATGGGGTGAGCAGCACCTGTTCGCGCCCGGGGAAGCGCATTCCGAACTGATCGAGAAGAAAACGGGGAAGCAGGTGGGATTGATGTCCGTCCGGAGCGAGGACGGCAGTGTGCTGGAATCCGATGCGACCGAGGTGCGCAAGCTTGCGCGCGGGCCAGGCGAGGTTCCGGGATGACGGGCTTGCCAGGGATGGGCGATCAGTGCAGCGCCGGCGCCGGCGCCGCGGCACTGTAGCTGCCGATCGCGGGCGGGCCGACGGTCTCGCCCAGGGTGCCCGGCGCCAGTACGTCGAGCTTGTCGGGGGCCAGCGCTTCCAGGAAGCGGCGCACCCGGCCCGCATCGGCGGTGCGCGACATTTTCCCCTTCGAATCCAGGAAGACCATGATCACGTTGCGGCCGTGGATGGCCGCCTGCATCACCAGGCAGCGCCCCGCTTCGTTGATGAAGCCGGTCTTTTGCAGGCCGATGTTCCAGTCGGGCAGCGCCACCAGGTAATTCGTGTTCGCGTAGCGCATCGGGCGGCCGCTCGCCTTGACCACCGAGTTCGGCGTGGTCGAATACTCGCGCAGCAGCGGCTCGCCGTGGGCGGTGGCGACCAGGCGCGCCAGGTCGCGTGCGCTCGATACATTGCGGCTCGACAGGCCGCTCGAATCCACGTAATGGGTGTCCTTCATGCCCAGCTCGGCGGCCTTGGCATTCATGGCGGCGACAAAGGCGTCGATGCCGCCGGGATAGTTACGGCCCAGCGCCGAGGCGGCGCGATTCTCCGAACTCATCAAGGCGATATGCAGCAGCTCGCGGCGCGTCATGCGCGTGCCCACGGGCAGGCGCGAGCTCGAATACTTGTGACGGTCGACGTCGGCGTCGGTGATGCGCAGCACTTCGTCGAGATCCTGCCTGGCCTGCACCACGACGAGCCCCGTCATGAGCTTGGTGATCGAGGCGATCGGCAGGGCGATGTTGGCGTTCTTCTCGAACAGCACTTCCGAGCTGTTCTGGTCCAGCACGAAGGCGACGTTGGAGCGCAGCGAGAGCGGGTCGGTGGTGCGGCGCAGGCCGGCGACGTCGCCCAGGCTGCGCGGGTCGATGGCGGCAGCGCCGGATGCACGGCGCACCACGTGATACGTCACCTTGCGCTTGCCGCGCACCATTTCCACGCGGCGCACCATGCGCTGGCGGTTGTCGTCGGCGATGGCGTGGGCCAGGTCCTTGCGCTTGGTGCGCGCGGCCTTCTTCTTGCGCACGGCCTTCCTGGCGCTGCTGCGCTTCTGTTTTTTCTTGACGGTGTCGCTCTTGCTGGCGCCTGCGCCGGCTCCCGCCCCCGCTCCCGCGGCATGCACGGGCTGGAAGGCAAGCAGCAGCGAAACGACGGCGGCCAATGCAAGTTTGAACATCTGAAAAACCCTTCGGCACAAACTGATGAGGTACGGATGCAGTGTAGCCGAACGACGTGCTATCGCAAGGGATATGTAAATTCCGTGCAGCAACAATGCAAAATACAACAGCTGGCGCCTACATTATTCCAGAAAGCGGGCGAAGCCTTGTGCCGGCTCGCGTTCCGTAACGAGGGTGTTTTCGATGCGCTGCGGATCGGCCCAGCCGAGGGCCATGCCGCACACGACCATCTCGTTTGCCGGCAGCTGCAGCTCCTCGGCAATGACGCGGTGGTATTGCGTGAAGGCGGCCTGTGGGCAGGTGTCGAGCCCGCGGGCACGGGCGGCCACCATGATGTTCTGCAGGAACATGCCGTAGTCGAGCCAGGAGCCCTGCTCCATGATGCGGTCGATCGTGAAGATCAGGCCGACTGGGGCGTCGAAGAAGCGGTAGTTGCGCGCGTGCTGGGCCGCCATGCCGGCCTTGTTGTCGCGCGTCAGGCCCAGCAGCGAATACAGGTCCCAGCCCACCTTGCGGCGCCGGTCGACATAGGGCGAGATCCATTCGCGCGGGTAGTAGGCATATTCCTCGGTGTGCTCCCTGGCCTGCTCGGGGTTGGCGTTCACCTGCCCAATGGCATCGACCAGACGCTCGCGCGCCTTGCCCGTCAACACATACACCTTCCACGGCTGGGTATTGGTGCCCGAGGGCGCGCGCGCCGCCACGTCGAGGATGCGTTCGATGTCTTCGCGTGCCACTTCGCGGTCGAGGAAGGCGCGGATCGAACGGCGCGAGGTGATCGCCGCGTCGACGGCTTCCTGCTGGGGGCTGGTGATCATTGGGGGTCTCCTTGTTTTTTGACGACGAATGCCACGCCGAGCACCGCCACCGCCATGCCGGCCAGGGCGAGCGGACTGAAGGCTTCGCCGAACAGCAGCCAGGCCATGATGGCGGTGGTGGGCGGGGTCAGGTAGAGCAGGCTTGTGACTTCCGTGGCCTGGCTGCGGCGGATCAGGGTGAACAGTAAAAAGATGGCGCCGATCGACAGCGCGAAGATCGACCACAGCCAGGCGACAATGAAATCCCTGCTCCAGCTGACGCTGGAGAAGGCCGGGTCCAGGTCTTCCAGCAGGAACGCCAGCGGCAGCAGGACCACGACGGTGGCGCCGAACTGGATCACGGTGCCGGTGCGCAGGTCGAAGGACGGGCACCAGCGTTTCTGGTACATGGTGCCGGCGGTAATACAGAGTAGCGCGAACAGGCACAGCAGGACGCCGGCCGCCGTCAGGCCGGCCAGGTGCAGCTTGGCATAGACTACCAGCGCCACGCCCGACAGGCCGAGCACCAGCCCGAGCCACTGGCGCGGCCGCACCCGTTCGCCGATCAGGGGTGCGCAGGCCGCGGTGAGGATGGGCTGCATGCCGACGATCAGGGCGGTCAATCCGGCCGGCATGCCAAGCTTGATCGCGGCCCACACGCCGCCCAGGTAGCCGGCCTGCAGCAGCAGGCCCGCCACCGCCACGTGCAGGATCCTCCCGCGCGGCCAGGGCGCGCGAAAGATCAGCACCATCGGCAGCAGCACCGCGAGCGCGCCGAGGCAGCGCAGGATCAGGAAGGTCAGCGGCGGCGCGTAAGGCAGGCCGAGCTTGGCGACGATGAAGCCGGTGCTCCACAGGAAGACGAAGAACAGCGGCACCGGCGACAGCCAGGAGCTTGATGAGGCTGGGTGCGCTGGGGAGGACGTGCCGTGCGACATGGGTAAGATGCTGCACAGCAGCTTAATCAAAACACAAGTGCCTAGTCTAGCATGGGGCGACGGCCCTCGTCCGGGAGCCCGGCATGCCACAATTCCTTGCGTTAAATCAATAACAACATGTTGAAATTTCTTAGTAGAAATGCATTCAAGAAATTTATGCACACGAAGATGGTGCGGCGCGTCAAAATCGCTTGACTCCCCTAATCAATTGCGTGAAAATTTGCCCTGTTGCGGTGCACAAAAAAGAGTTTCGTTGCAAATCGACGGAAATAAATCTGCCTCACCGGTCCAAGCAACATTTCATCCACTGTACGCATTGAATTTTGGAGAGCCACATGTTTGCAATTCCTGAGCAGTTCTCGAACGCCACCAAAGCCAACCTGGAATCGCAGTTCGCCCTGCTGTCCTCGCTGACCACCAAGACCTTCGAAAGCGTCGAGAAGCTGGTCGACCTGAACATCAGCACCGCCCGCGCCTCGCTGGAAACCTCGTCGAACGTCGCCCGCCAGCTGCTGAGCGCCAAGGATCCGCAGGAATTCTTCTCGGTGACCGCTTCGCAGGCCCAGCCGACCGCTGAAACCGCCCTGTCCTACAGCCGCCAGCTCGCCTCGATCGCCACCAGCACCGGCGCCGAGTTCTCGAAGGCCGCAGAAGGCCAGATCGTCGAAGCCAACCGCAAGGTGATCTCGCTGGTCGACGAAGTGAGCAAGAACGCCCCGGCCGGCTCGGAAAGCTATGTTGCCGCCGTCAAGACCGCGATCAGCAACGCCAACGCCGGTTACGAGCAGTTCAGCAAGACCACCAAGCAGGCTGTCGAAGCCATCGAGTCGAACCTGAATGCCGCCGTGAACCAGTTTTCGGCGACCGCCCGCAAGGCGACCAACACCGCCACTGCTGCGACTGCCGCCGCTGCGGCCTAAGCTGCGCGTCGTAAAGTAAAAAGCCGGGACGGCGACGTCCCGGCTTTTTGCGTTTACGGGTGTTGTCGTTGTAGGGTGGGCGGGTCCTCCCGCCCACGCGGTCAACGGGATGGTGAATAGTCGCCGCGTCTGATCAAAGTGGATTTGACCGCGTGGGCATTCGTAATTCCGGGCACTGCCCGAAATTACCCTGCCCACCCTACGAACATCATTCACCGAGATAGGCCGCCTGCACCCGCGGATCATTGAGCATGTCTGCCGCATTCCCCGTCATCGTCAGGCTGCCCGATTCCATCACATAGCCCCGGTGCGCCGCCTGCAGCGCCAGTTTCGCGTTCTGCTCGACCAGCAGGATGGTGATGCCCTGCTGCGACACATCGCGGATCACCTCGAAGATCTTCTCGACCATGATCGGCGACAGCCCCATCGAGGGCTCGTCCAGCAGCAGGAGTTGCGGGTGGCACATCAGGGCGCGCGCCATCGCCAGCATCTGCTGCTCGCCGCCCGAGAGCGTGCCGGCCAGCTGGTGTGCTCTCTCCTTCAGGCGCGGGAAGACCGCGTACCACTTCTCGATATCGTCCGCGATGCCCGCCTTGTCATTGCGCGTGTACGCGCCCATGAGCAGGTTCTCGTGGATGCTCATGCGGGTGAACACGCCCCGCCCTTCCGGCACCATGGCGAGCTTCTGCTGCACCATGCGGAAGGACTGCGTGCCCTTCAAGGGCTGGCCGAGGTAGCGGATCTCGCCTTCGACCTTGCAGGGCGGGAGGGTGCCGGTGATCGCTTTCAGGGTGGTGGTCTTGCCGGCGCCGTTGGCCCCGATCAGGGTCACCAGCTCTCCCCTGTTCACTTCCAGGTCCAGTCCCTTGACCGCCTTGATGCCGCCATAGGCGACCTTCAGGCCGCTTACCTTCAGAATATTGTCAGTCATTCGTGCGCTCCGCCGAGGTAGGCCTTGATCACGGCTTCGTTCTTCTGGATCTCGGAAGGTAGACCTTCGGCGATCTGCTTGCCGTATTCGAGCACCGTGATGCGGTCGCACAGGCCCATCATGAGCTTGACGTCGTGCTCGATCAGCAGCACGGTCTTGCCTTCGTTCCTGATTTTCACGAGCAGCTCGCGCAGGGCCAGCTTCTCGGTGGCGTTCATGCCGGCGGCCGGTTCGTCCAGCGCCAGCAGCTGCGGCTCGGTCGCCAGCGCGCGGGCGATCTCCAGGCGGCGCTGGTCGCCGTAGGACAGGTATTTGGCGGTACGCCCGGCGTACTGGCCGATGCCCACGAAATCGAGCAGTTCCTGGGCACGCCGGCGGATCGCCGCCTCTTCCTCGCGCGCCGCCTTGTGGCGGAAGATGGCGCCGAACACGCCCTGGCGGGTGCGCACGTGGCGTCCCACCATCACGTTCTCCAGCGCCGTCATCTCGCTGAACAGGCGGATGTTCTGGAAGGTGCGTGCAATGCCGGCCCTGGCCACTTCGTGCGGGGCCGAGGGCGAATAGGGTTTGCCGGCCAGCTCGAACGTGCCGCTGTCGGGCTGGTAGAGGCCCGTGATCACGTTGAAGAAGGTGGTCTTGCCGGCGCCGTTCGGGCCGATCAGGCCAACGATCTGTCCGCGCGCGATGCGGATGCCGACGTCGGTCAGCGCCTGCAGGCCGCCGAAGCGCTTGTTGACGCCGGCGATGTTCAGGAGCAGCTCGCTCATGCCCTGGCCTCCTCTTCTTCCTCGCGGGCGATGGCCGCGTTGGGCCGCTCTTCGCGGTTCGGCGACGGCCACAGGCCGGCCGGATTGAACAGCATGATCAGGACCAGCGCCAGGCCGTAGAGCAGCTGGCGCAGCACCTCGGCTTCGATGACGACGGTGCCGAACAGCGCCAGCTGGGCCGGTTCCACCACGTGGCGCAGCACTTCCGGCAGCCCCGCCAGCAGCACGCCGCCCAGCACCACGCCGGGGATGTGGCCGATCCCGCCCAGCACCACCATGGCCAGCACCGCGATCGACTCCTTCAGCTCGAAGGAGTCGGGCGACACGAAGCCCTGGAAGGCGCCGAACATGGCGCCGGCCACGCCGCCGAAGCTCGCGCCCATGGCGAAGGCCAGCAGCTTGACGTTGCGGGTGTTGATGCCCATGGCCTTGGCCGCGATCTCGTCCTCGCGGATCGCCACCCAGGCGCGGCCCAGGCGCGAATGCTGCAGGCGGCTGGTCACGAAGATGGTCACGATGGTGAGCAGGAGGAACAGGAAGTAATAGGCGTTCACCGAGGGCATGGCATAGCCGCCCACCTGCACCACGCCCCCCTCCCCGTGCAGCGACACGCCGAACACGCGGATCGGGTCGATCATATTGATGCCCTGCGGCCCGTTGGTGAAGTTGATCGGGTCGTTCAGGTTGTTCATGAAGATGCGGATGATCTCGCCGAAGCCCAGCGTCACGATGGCGAGGTAGTCGCCGCGCAGCTTCAGGGTCGGGGCGCCCAGCAGCGCGCCGAACAGGCCGGCGACGACCGCCGCCAGCGGCACGATCGCCCACACCGACAGGTGGATGCCGTTCTGCTGGATCTCGGGCCCGAAGTAGGCCACCAGGGCTTCGCCCAGCGCGGGCGAATAGTAGATGAGCGATTCCAGCAGCGCCGCGAACTGCGGCGAGGAGAACAGGCCGACGAGATAGGCGCCGACCGCGAAGAAGGCGATGTAGCCCAGGTCGAGCAGGCCGGCGAAGCCGACCACGATGTTCAGGCCCAGCGCCAGCATGATGTAGAGCAGCGCCAGGTCGATGATGCGGACCCAGGAGTTGCCGTACTGGGAAGCGACGAAGGGGAAGACCAGCATCAGGATCAGCACCACCGCCATGCTGGTATAAGCCTGGCGCGGCTTGTGCTGGACGTCGAAATTCAGGAGTGCCATATCGTGTCCTCCCGGCTCAGGCGCGGTCCGCCACGCGCTCGCCCATGATGCCCGAGGGGCGCAGGGTCAGCACGAGGATCAGCACGACGAAGGCGAAGATGTCCTGGTAGTGACTGCCCAGGAAGCCGCCGGTGAAGTCGCCGATGTAGCCGGCGCCGAGCGCTTCGATGACACCCAGCAGGATGCCGCCGATCATGGCGCCGTAGATGTTGCCGATCCCGCCCAGCACTGCGGCGCAGAAGGCCTTCATCCCCGGCAGCACGCCCATGGTGAAGGTGATCGAGGCATAGTTGGCGCCCCACATCACGCCGGCCACGGCGGCCAGCGCGGCGCCGATGGCGAAGGTGGCGACGATCACGCGGTTGGAGTCCACGCCCATCAGGCCGGCCACGCGCGGGTTCTCGGCCACGGCGCGCATCGCCCGGCCCATCCGGGTGCGTTCGACCAGCAGCACCAGGGCGGCCATCGATACCGCAGCCAGCACCAGCAGCAGGATCTGGGTGTGCGAGATCAGGGCGCCGCCGATGTTCACCGGTTCCGGCGAGAGCAGCTGCGGGAAAGGCAGCGGGCTGCGGCCCCAGATCATCATGGCGAAGGTCTGCAGCAGGATCGACACGCCGATCGCCGTGATCAGGGGCGCCAGTCGCGGCGCATTGCGCAGCCGGCGGTAGGCGACCCGCTCGATCACGATATTCACCAGCACGGCCACGGGAATCGCGCCGAGGATGGCGATGGCCAGCTGCAGTGCGCCGGACAGGCCGGGCGCGTGCGTCTCGAGCAGCTTGAGGATGGTGAGGCCGATCATGGCGCCGATCATGAGCACGTCGCCGTGGGCGAAGTTGATCAGGTTGAGCACCCCGTAGACCATGGTGTAGCCGAGGGCGATCAGGGCGTACATGCTGCCCAGCACCAGGCCGTTGAGGATTTGTTGAAGGAAGGTTTCCAGCATTGCGCGTTAGTCTCCGGCGAATTAAAAAACGGCACTGCCGGGTCGCCCCGCAGTGCCGTTTCTGGCCTGGCGTTCATGTTCCGATGGCCGCCATCATAACTTGGCAAATGGAAAACTAATACCGGAAAACGTGCCCTTCCGGCAAATTTGCTTCTTGTACAGACAGCTCAGGCGCTTTCCGCGCGCGCGCCGTCCAGACCCTTCGGCAGCGGGAACACCACGTGCTCCTCGACACCTTCGAGGGCGCGCACGCTGGCCGCGCCCAGTTCCTTCAGGCGGTCGATCACGGCCTGCACCAGCACTTCCGGGGCCGAAGCGCCAGCCGTGACGCCGATGCGCTTCTTGCCTTCGATCCAGACCGGGTCGATCTTGCTGGCGTTGTCGACCATATAGGCCGGGGTGCCCTTCTTCTCGGCCACTTCGCGCAGGCGGTTCGAGTTCGAGCTGTTCGGGCTGCCGACCACGACCACGACCTCGACCTGCGGCGCCAGGAACTTCACGGCTTCCTGGCGGTTGGTGGTGGCATAGCAGATGTCGCCCTTCTTCGGCTCGATGATGTTCGGGAAGCGCAGCTTCAATGCGGCGATGATGTCGGCGGTGTCGTCGACCGACAGGGTGGTCTGCGACACGTAGGCCAGCTGGTCCGGGTTGTTGACTTGCAGCGTCGCCACGTCTTCGACGGTCTCGACGAGGTGCATGCCCTCTTCCGCCTGGCCCATGGTGCCTTCGACTTCCGGGTGGCCGTCGTGGCCGATCATGATGATCTCGCAGCCCTGCTTGCGCATCTTCGCCACTTCCACGTGGACCTTGGTCACCAGCGGGCAGGTGGCATCGAAAATGGTCAGGCCGCGCGCCTCGGCATCGGCACGCACGGCCTTGGACACGCCGTGGGCCGAGAACACCAGGGTATTACCGGCAGGAACATCTTCCAGTTCCTCGATGAAGATCGCGCCCTTGTTGCGCAGGTCTTCCACGACATAGGCATTGTGCACGATCTCGTGCCGCACATAGATCGGGGCGCCGAACTGGCGCAGCGCGCGCTCGACGATCTCGATGGCGCGGTCGACACCGGCGCAGAAGCCGCGCGGCTGGGCGAGGAGAATTTCGTTTTCCATGAGTGCTTTGTTCCTGTTTACAGAACCGAGATCAGTTTCACTTCGAAACGCAGGGCCTGGCCGGCCAGCGGGTGGTTGAAGTCGAACAGTGCGGTGGTCTCGCGCATTTCCAGCAGCACGCCGGCGAAGCGGCCGCCCTTCGGGGCATTGAATTCGATCAGCTCGCCCACCTTGTAGTCGGCGTCCGGCACGGAATTCTCTTCCAGCGTCGCTTTCGAGACCGGCTGGATCAGGTCGGGATTGCGCTCGCCGAAGGCGTCCGCCGCGCTCAGCTCGAAGGTTTCGTGGGCGCCTTCAGGCAGGCCGAGCAGGCGCGATTCGAGGAAAGGTGCCAGCTGGCCTTGGCCCAGCAGCAAGGTGGCCGGGGTGCCGTCGAAGGTAGTGATGAGATCAGTACCGTCGGCGGTGGCAAGCCGATAATGCAGGGTCAGGTAGGAGGATGCGTTGACGACGGGTGCGTTGGACATGTTCTTTGTGGTGTCTGGCAGGCCTGGTTCAGGCAAACCGCTATTTTACCGCTACTGGGCCTGGGCCGCGCCGCGACGCCGCAGTTTGCCCCCTTATCTACGCTATTTCTGCCCCATTTTTGGCAAGGATCCCACGATGAGAATCACGGAATGGCCGGAAGAGCAACGCCCGCGCGAACGACTGCTGCGCGCCGGCGCCACTGCCCTGTCGGATACGGAGTTGCTGGCGATTTTCCTGCGCGTCGGCGTTGCCGGTAAAAGCGCGGTGGCGCTGGCGCGCGACATGCTCGAACATTTCGGCTCGCTGCACCGGCTGCTGCACGCTTCCTCCAGCGAATTCGGCCGGCTGCACGGGCTCGGGCCGGCCAAGTATGCCCAACTGCAGGCGGCCATCGAGCTCACCCGGCGGGCGGTGGGCGAGGAATTCCAGCGCACCGGGCTTTGCTCCCCGGACGCGGTGCGCCACTACCTGCGCAACCAGTTCGCCCTGCAGGCCCACGAATCCTTCGTGGTGCTTTTTCTCGACGTGAAGAACCGCCTGATCCGTTTCAGTGAAATGTTCCGCGGGACCCTGACCCATACCAGTGTCTACCCGCGCGAGGTGGTGAAGGCGGCGCTGCACTGCAATGCCGCCGGCGTGATCCTGGCCCACAACCACCCGTCGGGCGTGGCGGAGCCGAGCGAGGCCGACCTGCGCCTGACGTCAAGCCTGGTGCAGGCGCTGGCCCTGGTCGACATCCGGGTGCTGGACCACTTCGTGGTGGCCGGCACGCAGGTGCATTCCTTTGCCGAGCACGGCCAGCTGTGAGCTGGTTTACTTATTGAGCACCTTCTCCAGCTTGGCCATATCGACATACTGGACGTAGCCGCTGATCGTCTTCGTCACTTCCGGGTTCGTCATCAATTCGAGCATGGCAACTTCGCCCAGGACCTTGAAGGAGTTGAACAAGCCGGGCTGGCCTTCCTGCTCGACGACCGCACGGGTCTGCGTGGGGCAGGTTTCACTCAGCAGGCGCGTCAGCACTGCGGCCATGCGCTTGTCGGAATCAAGCTGTGCACCCTGGCTCACCGTGGCCAGGCTGCGCATGTCCGGATGCGCGGACATGGAGATGAAGACCCAGCGTGCCAGGTCCTTGCGGTCCTTGCCGCTGGTATTGTCTTTGAGGCATTCACCGAGTGCGGTGGCCGCAGGGCCGGCCGTGGCGGCCTGGGGTGCGAGGATGGCGAGGCTGAGGAGCAGGCTGGCGAGGAGGCGCATGAAATACGGTCTACTTTCTATAGGTGGAAACACGACACTGACTCTAGCATGCATGTTCTATAAGCAACAATTCGCTGCGCATTGAATGAGGAAAATGGCGCGTAAGCGAGCTCATCCAGAATTGTTAAATTTTGAGAGTGGAATAAGACACTATTGTTTTTCGCAAGTGATTGATTTGCTTTCGCTTTTCACGCTATACTCTCGTTTTTCCAATCCTGGATATTCTTAAGGAGTGCACTATGGCACGTGTCTGCCAAGTTACCGGCAAGGGAGTGATGGTTGGCAACAACGTCTCCCACGCTAACAACAAA
>JBFLVV010000053.1:0-38635 GCA_040758275.1 Pseudomonadota bacterium | reverse complement strand
GTGTGGGAACGAGGTGAAGGGCTTGATCTACCTTCCAAGGTCGAGCCTTCAGGGTGGGCACAAGCTGGTCTTCACCTCAATTGGCAGTAGCTAACCACCAATGAGAACAAGATACAAGGGTGGGCGGCTCCACTGCCGAACGTGACCCGCCCGCTCCCTTCACGCCGCCCACGCGTTCAACTCAATGACGGTCAGCCTGTCCTTCCGCCCTGTCATCGTCGACCAGTATCCGCATCCCCGGTCCTTCGAGATCCTCGAACTGCCCGCTCTCCGCAGCGCCGAAGAAAATCCACACCGCCAGCGCCACCAGCATCACGCTCAGCGGAATCAGCAAATACAGCGCTTCCATCTCAATCCTTCCTCAGCCGCAGGGCATTGAGCACCACCAGCGCCGAACTCGCCGCCATCCCGATCCCCGACAGCCAGGGATTGAGCAGACCGCTCGCCGCCGCCGGAATCGCGGCCAAGTTGTAGACCGTGGCCCAGACCAGGTTCTGGCGCACGATGGCCAGCGTGCGGCGCGCCGTGTCGGCCGCGTCGGCCAATGGGCCCAGGCCCTCACCCAGCAGCACGCCGTCCGCATGCAGCTGGGCCAGTTCGGCGCCGCGTCCCATGGCGAAGGACACGTCGGCGCCGCTCAGCACCGCCGCGTCGTTGACGCCGTCGCCGACCATCGCCACCACCGCGCCGCCCTTCTGCAGTTCGCGGACAAAGGCCAGCTTCTCGGCGGGCAGCCGGCCGCCGTAGGCATGCGCGATGCCGAGCTGGTTGGCCACGGCCTGGGCCACGGCCTGCTCGTCGCCGCTGAGCAGCACGACGGTCTTGCCGCCGTCGCGGAAGCGCCGCACCACGTCGATCGCTTCTTCGCGCAGGCTGTCGGACAGGTCGAAACGTGCGAGCCAGGCGCCGGCCGTCGCCAGCCACACCGTGGTGGTGCCCGGCGGGGCCGCCGTGCGCGCCGCGCCGCCCGCCAGCTCGGCGACGAAGGGCGCGCTGCCGATGCGGTAGACCACGCCGTCGATGCTGCCCTCGATGCCGCGTCCGATCTCGGAACGCAGTTCGCGCGCCTGCAGGCCCGGCTCGGGCATGGCGGCGCGCACCGCGCCGCTCAGCACATGCGAGCTGTCGGACTGCAGGGCGGCGGCGATGCGCAGGCAGGCGTCGCGATCGAGTTCGCCCACCGGCAGCACCCGGCGCAGCCGCGGGCAGCCATGGGTGAGCGTGCCGGTCTTGTCGAAGACCACATGGGTGGCGCGCTCGAAGGTCTCGAGGGTGTGCGGCGCGACCGCCAGCACGCCGCGGCGCAGCAGGCGGTCGGTGGCGGCCGCCAGCGCGGTGGGCGTGGCGAGCGACAGCGCGCAGGGGCAGCTCACGACCAGCACCGCGATCGCCGCCTGCCAGGCGCGGGCCGGGTCGAGCACGTGCCAGATCGCGTAGACCACGCCGGTAAGCAGCAGCAGCGCCACCACGAACCAGGCCGCGACGCGGTCGGCCCACAGCGCGATGGCCGGCTTGCCCTGGCCCGCGCGTTCCACCAGGCGCACCAGCATGGCCAGCGTGCTTTCGTGCGCGCCCGAGGTCACCCGCAGCACGATCGCCTGGCCGGCATTGACCACGCCGCCCGGGAGAGAATCGCCCACCGCGACGGGGCGCGGCTTGCTTTCGCCGCTCAGCAGGGAGAAATCGACCTCGGTCGCGCCTTCGACCACCTGGCCGTCGGCCGGCACCGCCTGTCCCGGCCTGACCAGCACCAGGTCGCCCGGCGCCAGTTTCGCGGCCGGGACCAGTTCGGTGTCGCGCAGGACCGGATCGCCGCGCAGGCGATAGGCGGACGCCGGGGCGCCGCGGCGCAGCGTATCGAGCGCCTCGGTCGCGCGCCGGCGCGCTTCCAGCTCCAGGTAGCGGCTGCCCAGCAGCAGGAAGATGAACATCGTGATCGAGTCGAAGTAGACCTCGCCCTTCCCGGCCAGCAGGGTCACGCAGCTGCCGGCGAAGGCCGCCACGATGCCCAGCGCCACCGGCACGTCCATGCCGCGCATGCCGTGCCGCAGGTCGCGCCAGGCGCCCGCGAAGAAGGGCAGCGCCGAGTAGAGCACGGCCGGCAGGGTCAGGGCGAAGGAGGCCCAATGCATCAGGGCCGTCATGTCGGCGTCCATGGTGCCGTCGCCCGCCAGGTAGACCGGCACCGCGTACATCATCACCTGCATCATCGACAGGCCGGCCACGAAGAGCTGGCGGAACAGGGTGCGGCGGGCGCGTTGCAAGGCGTCGCCATGGCGCCGCGCCTCATACGGGTAGGCGGTGTAGCCGATCTCGCGCAGCGCGCGCACGATGGTGCTCGGACGGCAGAGCAGCGGGTCCCAGCGCAGATGGATGCGGCCGGTTGCGACGTTCAGCGCCACTTCGCGCACGCCGGGCAGTTCGCCCAGGCGGCGCTCGACCAGCCAGACGCAGGCGCCGCAGCGCACGCCCTCGATGGTGAAGCTGCCCTCCCCTTCGGTGCCGGCTTCGTCGAACAGCGCCAGTTCCGGCGCGTCGGCGCCACCGCTCGCGGTGGCCGCGAATTCGGTGCGGTTCTCGTAATAGTTGCCGAGTCCACCGGCGACGATGGCATCGGCCGCGGCGGCGCATCCCGGGCAGCACATGCTGCGCATCGCGCCGCCCACATGCGTCTCCCAGCGGCTGCCACCCGGAACCGGCAGGCCGCAGTGGTAGCACTGGGCCGGCTCCGCCTCGGCGCCCGGCGCGTCCCGCAACGCTTGCGCCAGCACGGCGCTCATTGCGCCGCTCCGATGCACAGGAAATCGACGGCGCCGGCCGGCAGGCCGCCGCTTGCGCGCCACAGGCCGAGCAGGCCGAAACCCAGCACCAGCAGGCCGCAGGCGGTGCGCACGGCGCGCAGCTGCAGCACGGCGCGCAGGCGCACGCCGGCCATGCCGATCGCGGCCAGCATCGGCAGCGTGCCCAGGCCGAAGGCCAGCATCACGGCCGCGCCGCCCGGCGCCGAACCGCTCAGCATGGCCGTCACCAGCACGCTGTAGACCATGCCGCAGGGCAGCCAGCCCCACAGGGCGCCGGCCGCGAACAGACGGCCGGGGGAATCGAAGGGCTTGAGGACGGCCAGCATTGGTGAGACGTGGCGCCACAGCACCCGGCCGCCGCGCTCCAGCCAGGCCAGGCCGCGCCAGGCGTCCAGCAGGTAGAGGCCCAGCGCCACCAGCATCAGGTTGGCCGCCCAGTAGCCGGCCACCTGCAGGGCGGGCAGCCCGGCCAGGGCGCCAAGGCCGCCGGCCAGGCCGCCGGCGAGCGCGCCGGCGCCGGCATAGCTGGCCAGCCGGCCGGCATTGTAGGCGGCGACGTGGGTGGCGGCAGCCGGCCACGCGAAGGCAGCGGCGCCCACGGTCCGCACCGGCACCGGGAAACCCTTGCCCGCCCGGCCGGGCGCGGACAGGGCGGCAACGATGCCGCCGCACATGCCGGCGCAATGGACGCTGCCGAGCAGGCCGACGAGGAAGACGGGCAGGAGGCCGATGCCGTGAAGGGTCATCATACGGTTTGCGAGTGGCGTGGGCCTTCCGGGCGCACGGCGAGATAGCGGTCGAACACCATGCAGATATTGCGGATCAGGAGGCGTCCTTTCATGGTCACGGTCAGCCATTCCTCGCCGATGGTGAGCAATCCATCGTCTTCCATCAGGCGCAGGCGCGCGAGTTCAAGCGCGAAGTAATCGCGGAACACGATGGGAAAGGCCTGTTCGAGCGCGGGGATCGACACCTCGAACTGGCACATCAGCTTCTGGATCAGGCTGCGGCGCAGGGCGTCGTCCATGCCGAGCCGAATGCCGCGCGCCACCGGCAGCTCGTTCTGGTCGAGCAGGTCGTAGTATTCGTCCAGGGTCTTGACGTTCTGGCTGTAGGTCGCGCCCACCGCGCCGATCGCCGACACGCCGCAGGCCACCAGGTCGGTGTCGGCATGGGTCGAGTAGCCCTGGAAATTGCGGTGCAGGCGGCCCTGGCGCTGGGCCACGGCAAGGTCGTCGCCCGGCTTGGCGAAGTGGTCCATGCCGATATACACGTAGCCGGCCTCACCCAGGCGCTCGATGCACAGCTGGAGCATCAGCAGCTTGGTTTCGCTGTCCGGCATGTCGGCGTCGATGATGCGGCGCTGGGGCTTGAACAGGTGCGGCATGTGGGCGTAGTGGTAGACCGCGATGCGATCGGGATCCGCCGCCACCACCTTGTCCAGGGTCCGGCGCATGCTCTCCAGGGTCTGCTTCGGCAGGCCGTAGATCAGGTCGATGCTCACCGAACGGAATCCCGCCGCGCGTGCGGCATCGATCACTGCGCGCGTCTCCTCCTCGGGCTGGATGCGGTTGACGGCGCGCTGGACCTCGGCATCGAAGTCCTGCACGCCCAGGCTGATGCGGTTGAAGCCCTGGCGGCGCAGGGTGTGCACGCGCTCGGGCGACACGGTGCGCGGGTCGACCTCGATCGAGAATTCGCCGGCGGCATCAGGCGCGAAACGGAAGCTGCGGCGCAGGTGGGCCATCAGCTCGTCCATCTGTGCGTCGCTGAGATAGGTCGGGGTGCCGCCGCCGAAGTGCAGCTGCTCCACCTCGTTGGTGCTGGAGAACAGGGCGGCCTGCATGGCGATCTCGCGCTTCAGGTAGGCCAGGTAGGTGGCCGCCTTCTCGCGGTTCTTCGTCACCACCTTGTTGCAGGCGCAGTAGTAGCAGACCGTGTCGCAGAAGGGGATGTGCAGGTAGAGCGACAGCGGCCTGGCCCCGCCGCGGGTGCGCATGCCCGCCACGGCGTGCAGGTAGTCGCGGTAGCCGAAATCCTCGACGAAGCGGTCGGCGGTCGGATAGGAGGTATAGCGCGGGCCCGACTTGCCGAGGCGCTGGAGCAGCCCCGCGTCGAATTCGACGGTCTGGTAGGCGGCGGTGTGCGGGGCGGGCTGGAACGGGGTGGGAACCGCTGTTGCATGCATGTCAATCTACTCCTGCTGCTGCCGGTTTGCGGAACTGCAAAGCGGCTCGAATAGCAGGCAGTTTATTGATCGACGTCTTGGGAATCCTTGACTTACATCAAATACGGCACAGTCCGCTCCCCCGGCAGCAACTCAGCGACCGGCAGCTCGTTCCGGTCGAGCCGAGTGTAGTAGTCGTACACGGCCGTCACGTTGCGGCAGGCCACGGGACCAACAGCGGACACGGCGCCCACTCCGCAGCCAAGCAGATGGGTGGCTGGGCGCCACCTTGCGCCGGCCAGCTCCGGGCAAGCGCGCGCCGAACCTGGCGCGGCGTCTCCGGGCATGCGCGCGTAGCGGCCGGCGCCGGTATGCGTGTACGACGCCATGTCCAGGCGATCGGCGCACAGCTGCTCCATGCGCTGGTCCACACTGCCGGGGGTGGTGTCGCCACTTCGCAGGCCGTTGCGATGGCAGAGCGTGATGCGGTCCGGGTCGGCGCCAAGCACAGTCTCGAGCATCCATCGCAGCCGACCGAGACGCTGCCCCGGCATGCCGTAGGCCAGCGCTACGCAGACTGAACGGAAACCGGCCGCGCGCGCGCCATCCACCAGCACCGGCAAGCGCTCGGGTCCCATGCCGTCTCCATCGAAGTGAATCCGTACCCTGTGGAAGCCGCGTTCGCGCAGCCGCTTCAAGCGCCCTGGCGGCATGGTGCTGGCATCCACCGCAGCCTCGTAGTCGCCCGCGTCGCCGGCCATGAAGCGGAAATGCCGGCGCAGGTGCCCGAGCAGGGAATCGACCGCGCGCTCAGGGAGGCAGGCCGCCCCGGCCCCTTCGAAACAGAGTTGCTTCACACTGCTGGCCCCGGCAAACAGGACCGCATGCATCGTCGCTTCGCGCTTCAGGTAGGCCAGGTAGATGTCGAGGGCCGCATCAGGGTCCGCTTCGGCAAAAAAGTCCGGGATGTAGAGGCCCAGGGACAGCGGCCGCATGTCGCACATGGGCAGGCCCGCCACCGCCAGCATGTAGTCGAGGGACGGGGGCAAGGGAGCTGCGGCCGCAAATGGTTCTGCATGCATGGATCGCCTCCGGGAAGTGCGCCTTGCGATACTGCAAGGCATTGCACGCAGTGTAAAGAGGGGATGCTCGCAGCATTTGATATATATCAAATGTTAAATCTTGTGCTGGAACTTTTTCACATCAATGCATTCTTTGGCTGGCCAGTTCAGCGCCGCAAGCGCGGGCCTGCGGCAGCGTCTCCAAACTTGAACACCGACAAGGCCTGTACCAGCTGTGCGGCCTCCTCGGCCACGCTGCTCGAGGCATTCGCCGATTCCTCGACCAGGGCCGCGTTCTCGCGGGTGATCTGGTCGAGCTGGGCCATGGCGGCATTGACTTGGTCGATGCCCGCACCCTGCTCGCGGCTGGCGCCGGTGATGTCATGCATGATGGCGGCGGCGTCACGCACCGAGTCCACCACCTGGCGCATGGTCTGGCCGGCGTCGCCCACCAGCACATTGCCTTCGCCGACCTGCCGCACCGAGGCTTCGATCAGGGCCTTGATCTCCTTGGCCGCGGCGGCCGAGCGCTGCGCCAGGCTGCGCACCTCGCCCGCCACCACGGCGAAGCCGCGTCCCTGCTCGCCCGCGCGCGCCGCTTCGACGGCGGCGTTCAGGGCCAGGATATTGGTCTGGAAGGCGATGCCGTCGATCAGGCCGATGATGTCGACGATGCGGGTGGCCGAGGCGCTGATGCGCTCCATGGTGTCGCCCACGCGGGTGACGGCCTGGCCGCCGCTGCCGGCCACGCTGGAAGCCGCCATCACCATGCCGTCGGCGCGCACCGCGCTCTCGAGGTTCTGGCCGGCGCTTGCCGCGATCTGGGCCAGGCTGCTGGCGGTCTGCTCGAGGCTGGCCGCCTGGGCTTCGGTGCGGCTGGCCAGGTCGCCGTTGCCGGCCGCGATCTCGCGCGTCGCATGTTCGATCGAGGCCACGTTGCGGCGCACGTCGCCGACGATGGCGGTCAGGTTGACGTTCAGCTGGCGCAGCGCCAGCTGCAGGCGGCCGATCTCGTCGTCGCGCCCCGCCTCGACGGGATGGGACAGGTCGCCGCCGGCCAGGGCGTAGACCGCGCTGGTGGCCTCGCGCAGGGGACGCGCGATGCTGCGGTGCAGTTCGGCCCAGGCGGCCAGGGTGCCGGCCACGCCGAGCGCGGCCAGCAGTTTCCACGCCAGGCCGTCGGCGGCCAGGCCCAGGCCCGCCATCAGGAGCGACTGGCTGGCCATCATGATGCCCAGGCGCTTCGAGAGCGGCATGCGGCGCAGGCCGGCAATCCGGGCGCGCCAGCCGCTGCGCACGGGAGCGCCGCGCTGGATCTTCAATCCCCTGGCTTCGCCGGCGCGGAATTTGCGATAGAGCTCGCTCGCGGCCTTGACCTGCTCGCGGCTGGGCGCGGTGCGCACCGACATGTAGCCGGTGACGCGCCCGCCTTCCTTGACCGGTACGACGTTCGCGACCACCCAGTAGAAATCGCCGTTCTTGCGGCGGTTCTTGACCAGGCCGGTCCAGGGGTCGCCCGCCTGCAGGGTGGCCCACAGGTCGCCGAAGGCTTCCGGCGGCATGTCCGGATGGCGCACGATGTTGTGCGCCTTGCCGAGCAGTTCGGCTTCGCTGAAACCGCTGACTTCGATGAAGCTCGGATTCACATAGGTGATGCGGCCTTTGGTATCCGTCTTCGAGACGATGGACTGGCCTTCTTTCAACACGTATTCGATGCCGGTCACCGGCAGATTATTTCGCACAACACACTCCTTGTTGCCCATGGGCAAAATTCCAGCCGCCGATTATAAGGGCGAGCAGGTTCGGAATTTTTGATGTGGATCAAAAATCCAAAGAGAACATGCTGGTTTTATGCCGAGAAGTAGTTGATTTACATCATTGTTGTTTCGTGTACTCTGTGCGGCATGGACAATATGACACACTCCCTCGTCGGCCTCGCCCTCGGCGAACTGGTCGACCGCGCCCTGCCCGCTCCCCTGGATGCCGGCCGGGCACGGTTGCGCCGCCGCCTGCTGCTGGCCACTGGTCTCCTGGCCAGCAACTTCCCCGACCTCGACCTGGTACTGACGCCCCTCCTGCCGGCGCCGCTCGGCTACCTGATCCACCACCGTGGCCATACCCACACCCTGCTCTACGCCCTGCCCCAGGTGGCGCTGCTGCTGGCCCTGCTGTGGCTGCTGTGGCCCGGCGCGCGCCGCTTGATGGGCGAGGACCGCCAGGCCCGCCGCGCCGTGCTCGGCACTGCCCTGCTCGGCATGGTGCTGCACCTGTCCTTCGACGGCCTCAACGTCTACGGCGTGCATCCCTTCCACCCCTTCGACTCGCGCTGGCTCTACGGCGACCTGGTGTTCATCGTCGAACCCGTGTTCTGGACCGCGCTCGGCGTGGGACTGTCCCTGCTTGCCGGGCCGCGCCTGCGCTGGCCGCTGCTGGCCTTCTTCACGGCGATGCCCCTGCTCTTCACCTGGTTCGGCTTCCTGCAATGGGGCTCGCTCGCCGGTCTCGCGGTGATCGGCCTGTTTGTGGCCGCCGCGCATCGCCGCATCGGGGCGCGCGCCGGCCTGGTGACGGCCCTGCTGCTTTGCCTGGGCTTCGTCGGCGTGCAGGGCGTGGCCGGCCAGATGGCGCGTGCGCAAGTGCGCGCCGCGCTGGCCCAGGAGGCGCCGGGCGCGCGTGTGCTCGACATTCCGCTGTCTTCCTTTCCGGCCAATCCGCTGTGCTGGTCCTTCGCGACCGTGAGCGAAGACGCGTCGGCCGGCAGCTACGGCGTGCGCGTCGGCGTGCTCAGCCTGGCGCCCGGCCAGAGCCCGGTGTCGAGCTGCCCGGCGCGCTTCGGCGGCACGGCGGGTGGCCAGGAGGCCGCCCTGGCCTGGAAATTCAGTGAAACGCGCAGCCTGGCCGAGTTCCGCGCCCTGCAGCAGAACAATTGCCACTTCGACGCCTGGCTGCGCTTCGCGCGCGTGCCCTCGCTGGCCAAGGGCGCGGCGACCGACATCCGCTTCGGCGCGCCCGACCAGCCGAACTTCTCGACCCTTCCCTATGCCGAACGCCAGGGCGCGCCCTGCCCTTCGCCGCTGGCGGGCTGGGGCTATCCGCGCGCGGACCTGCTCGGCTGGAAACAGGCGCCGGAGCGGCGTCGACCCTAGCGTCGCCGCCGTCCACCCGGCGGCGCCCGCAGGGGCGCACGCGGCCCTGCATGAAAGGCGGCGATGACCTTTTCAAAAAAGCCCAGCAGCGCCGGCGCATGCGTGTCGAAGCAGAACTGCTCGCGTACCTGCCAGACGCGTTCGCGTAGCGCGGCCATGCGGCGACGGTCGTGGAGCTGGCGCGCCAGGTCTTCGATGCCGTCGAAGAACAGGCCGATGCCCAGGGCCTGCGTGAGCGCCTGGCTCGCCACCAGGGCGCCGCGGTTGTCGAACTGGATCATCGGCAGGCCGGCCGCCGCCAGGGTGGCGATCCGCGCCGGATAGTTCAGGTCGTCCCAGTCGGCCCGCCGGATGTCGCCGCCGTTCGCGCTGCGAAACACGTGCAGCCAGCCGGCGTCGTAGCGTGAAAATTCTTCCACCCAGCGCTCCTGGTCCACGTTCGCATGCAGGTGCAGGTGCCCTGGCGCCAGCTCGCGGCATTTGCCTATCCACTCGCGCCATTGCCCGTGCGTGAAGTCGCCGTAGAAATGCAGATGGATGCCGTGCCGGGCCAGCTCGGCCACGGTGGGCGGGTGCAGGCCGATCGGGCGCCCCGGCACCACGGTGTGCACTTCCCCGTCCTGCGACAGTGGCGGCGCAGGATCGCCCCGGAACCAGGCGCGGCGCGGCAGGTCGCCGTCCAGCAGGTGCACCAAATGCCCCTCCGGCACGCCGGGCACGGCGGTGGCGAACCAGTCGCGCATCTCCGGACTGCTGTAGACGACCCCGTCGCTCAGGCGCACCAGTGCGGCCAGCTGCGGCCACATGCCCTTCTCGATGCAGATGAAGGGGCCTTCCTTGAAATGCCAGACGAAGGGGATGTCGGGCGCATTGACGAGCACCTCGTGCGCGAAAGGCACGGCCTGCCAGTTGAGCTGGGCATAGATGAGGTCGGGTTCGATCCGCGCCAACGCCTCCTGCCAGCCCTGGCGCGGCAGGTCCTCGACCCGGCCGAAGGGCAAGGGGCCGACCGTATTGAACCAGTAGGGCTCGGGGGTCCACAGTCCATACAGCCGGTGGCCCAGCGCTTCCAGCGCCACCACCCGGTCGGCGTTGTAGGCCAGTTCGCCCGCCAGCACGATCGTCAATCCCCGGGGCGCCAGCTCGATCGCGCCAGGCTGCGCCTGCATGCTGCGGTACAGGCGCGCCTCGTCGATGGCATTGCCGGTCGTGGTGTGGAAACGCAGGGGCTCCCTCACCCGGTAGTGCTGGCGGAAGGGGTTGATGCCCCCGAAGGGCTCGCGCATGCGCTTGTGGCGCTGCCCCGGATGGTCGACCCATTCGCAGTTGACCTTGCCGGTGGCGACGAAGGCGCCGCACTCGCCCAGGGCGGTCCAGAACAGCCGGTCGAGATCGTCGCTTTCGACGTCGCCGCGCTCGCGCCAGCGCAGTGCCACGCGCCGGTGCAGGCATTGCACCGGCTGCAGGCATTCGCCGGGGACGGCGGCGGGCGCGCTGCGGTTGTAATGGTGGCGCACGCCGGAACTGGCCAGCACGGCGCCGGGCGCGGCATCGAGGCATGCGACCAGCTGGGCAAGGTGGGCACGGAAGTACAGGTCGTCGCTGGGCAGGTAGGCGATCAGCTCGCCACGCGCGGCATCGAGCCCCGCATTGATGGCGCAGCCGAGCCCGCGGTTGTGGTCGAAGCGCAGGTAGCGCAGGCGTCCCGACGCCTCCCAGCGCGCCAGCCAGGGCGCCAGGGCGATGGCCGTGTCGTCCTGCGAGCCGTCGTCGATCACGATCACTTCCCAGTCGGTCCAGGTCTGGGCATCCAGGCTGTCGAGGGCGCGGCCGATGAAGCAGGCCTGCTCGAAGGTGGGCATGAGCACGCTTACGCGCGGGCCAGGCGGCGGGCTGGGCTGGATGGGTGCGGCACTGTCCATGGCGGTTGCAGGTCGTGGTGTCCCGGCCAGCTTAGGCCGGGCCCCTGGCCCGCCCTTGCGCCAGGTCAGCGGTGTGCCGCGTGGCCTCGCTGGCGCTATACTCCCGGCATGGATCCCGACCTGCCCCTCCCGGACACCCCCTGCTACTGCTCCTCGCTGCGCCAGGCTTCGCGCTACGTGACTTCCTTCTATGACCAGATGCTGTCCGGTTCCGGCCTGCGCGTCACCCAGTTCGCGATCCTGTCGCGCCTGCGCGCCCGCCCGGCCACCGTCAGCCGCCTGGCCCAGGGCATGGTGATGGACCGCACCACCCTGGCGCGCAACCTGCAGCCGCTGGTGCGCGCCGAACTGGTGGCGGTGCGGCCCAGCGACACCGACCGGCGCGAGCGCGTGGTCGAACTCACCGTGGCGGGACGCGCCAAGGTGGAAGAGATCCTGCCGGCCTGGCGGCGCGCCCAGGCCCGCTTCGACGAACAGTTCGGCGCCGAGCGCGGCGCTCAGCTGCTGGCGACCATGCGCGCCGTGGTCGACAGCGGCCTGCACGCCCCTGGCGAGCTGCCCGCGGCCGGCGACTAGGTCCCGACGGCTCCCAGCCCCGCCAGCGCCTGGCGCAAGGCGGTCCCGGAGCAGGCGATGGCTTCGTCCAGCGAGAAGCCGAACTGGAACCGGTAGTAATGCCAGGAGCTGGCCGAGAGGTGGTAGCAGATATTCGCCACCGCGATGCGCCGGGCATCAAGCGCGCTGCCGGGCGCCGCCGCATCGAGCAGGCGCGCCACGGCCTTCCAGCGCGAGGAAGCCTGCAGCGCCCTCGCCCGCTCCACCAGGTCGGTGTGCAGCAAAGCCCGCGTCAGTTCCGCGCGCGCTTCGAAAGCGCCGTACAGCGCCGCCGGCGCCTCCAGCAGCGCCTGCAGGGAAGCCGGCGGCGCAGGCACCGCCATCTCCTCGAGCAGCTGGGCCGCCACCGCGTCGAGCAGGGCTTCGCGCGAGGGGAAGTAGCGGAACACGGTGCGTTCGGACATGCCGGCCTGCTGCGCCACGGCGCGCACCGTGAGCGCGCTCACGGAGGCCGTGCGCAGGAGCGCATAGGCCGACTCCATGATCAGATTGCGCGTCAGGTCATTGCGTTTTTCACTCAGCGTGGCGGGCTTGCTCATGGCGATTGGCATTCTTGGAGACAGTTTGTCATAGTGTATGACAAACCACCCTGATCGACAATCGCGCTATTCGGCCTTCGCCGCCAGCCGTCCCAGCAGCGCATCGATCTCGTCCAGGCCCGCGGGCTTGGTGAGATGGGCGTCGAAACCGGCGGCCATCGCTTCGCTGCGGTCATGTTCGGCGCCCCAGCCGGTGTGGGCGGCCAGCAGGGCCCCGGCGAGGTGCGGCAGGCTGCGCACCGCGCGCGCCACTTCGTAGCCGGTGAGGCCTGGCATGCCGACGTCGAGGATCAGCAGCGCGAAGGGCCTGGCGCGCGCCAGGTCCAGCGCCGCGATGCCATCGTGCGCCAGGGTCACGTGGTGGCCGCGCGCCGTCAGGACCGCCGCCAGCATGGTGGCCGCGTCGACGTTGTCGTCCGCCACCAGGATGGGCAGGCCGCCGTCGAGCCGGGGCGCGACGCCCTCGGTGCGCGGCGGCTCGCCGGGCGCCGTCGCCAGGCTCGCGAGCGGCAGGCGCAGGGTGAAAGTGCTGCCCTGCTTGACGCCGGCGCTGCCCGCCACGATGGTCCCGCCGTGCATCTGCACCAGGCTGCGCACCAGCGCGAGGCCGATGCCCAGGCCTCCCTGGGCGCGGCCGATGTTCTGCGACACCTGGCTGAACATCTCGAACACGCTTTCCAGCGCGTCCGGCGGAATGCCGATGCCGCTGTCGCACACCGTGATCACCGCCTCGCGGTCCTCGCGGCGCGCCGCCAGCACGATGCGTCCACCTGCCGGGGTGTACTTGCAGGCATTGGTGAGCAGGTTGGCCAGCACCTGGGCCAGCCGGGTCGGGTCCGCGTCCAGCCACAGGGTTTCGTCCGGCAGTTCGAGCGCCAGCGCATGCCCGGCCGCCTCCACCATGGGCGCCACGCCTTCGACGGCGGCGGTGACGATGGTGGGCAGGGCCACCCGCTGGCGCTTGAGTTCGATCTTGCCGCTGTCGATGCGCGCAATGTCCATCAGGTCGTCGATCAGGTGCACCATCTGGCGCAGCTGGCGGTCCATCATGGCGCGGGCACGGCCCAGGGCCTCGGCACTCGCGCCCGGCAGCTGCATCAGGTCCAGGCCGGTGCGCAGCGGCGCCAGCGGATTGCGCAGTTCGTGCGCGAGCGTGGCGAGGAAGCGGGTCTTGCGCTGGTTCGCGTCCAGCAGGTCGACGGTCGCCTGCCGCAGGCGCTCCTCGGCCAGCTTGCGCTCGGTGATGTTGCGGCTGACCGTGGCATAGCCTTCCGGCCGGCCGTCCGCGTCGCGGATCACGTAGACGGTGTAGATCATCCAGACCGGCTCGCCGCTTCGGAAATGGCGCATCCGGATCTCGGTCTCGGCATGCCCCTCGCGCGCCACGCGCGGCAGGAATTCGTCGCGGATGAAGGCATGGTCTTCGGGATAGAAGAACTCGGGCACGGGGGTGGCGAGCGCCTCCCCGATCGAATCGGCGCCGATCATCCTCACGGCGGCCCGGTTCAGGAAGAAGGGCCGCAGGTCCAGGCCGCACATGCCGATGAAGTCTTCGCTGCGCTCGGCCAGCGAGACGAAGCGCTGGCGGTCCAGTTCGGCCTGGCGGCGGTCGTGGATGTCGGTGGTGGTGCCGACCCACTCGCGGATCATGCCGTCCTGCCCGAAGATGGGCACCGCGCGCCCGGCGGTCCAGCGATACTCGCCATTCGCGGCGCGCACCCTTTGCTCGGATTCGTAGACACTGCCGTCGGCCATGCAGCGGCGCCAGTGCGCGAGCGAAGCTGCGCGGTCGTCGGGATGGACGGCGTCGACCCAGCCGAAGCCCTTCCACTCCTCGTAGGTCTGGCCGGTGAAGGCGCGCCAGGTCGGCGAATCCTCTTCCATGGCGCCGTCCGGACCGCAATGCCAGACCACCTGGGTCGAGGCTTCGATCAGGCAGCGGAAGCGCTCCTCGTTGCGGCGGATCGCTTCGTCCGCCTGCGCCCGTTCGGTGACGTCGCGCGTGGTGCCGGCGACCGCCTCGACCTCGCCGTCCGGGCCGATCACCGGCACGAAGATGTATTCGTACATGCGGCGCCCGAAGGTGCCGTTGAAGGGGACCGTGCCCTTGATCGGCGCCTTCGTCGCCTTGACCTGTTCGATCTCGCGGCCGTGCATCTCGGCGTGCCAGGCCGGGTAGCCGAGCTCCAGGCAGTTCCTGCCGATCGCCTCGTCCCAGCTCCGGCCCCACATCCGCAGCAGCACTTCGTTGGCATAGGTGAAGCGGTGCTCCAGGTCGAACACATAGGCCAGGTCGGGCGTATTCGAGAGGAAGGTCTCGTACAGGCGGCGGCGCTGGCCGGACTCGCGGCTCACTTCCGCCAGCGCCGCCTCGCTGCGGCCCTTGGCGGCGGCCAGCTCGGCCTCGGCGCGGCGGCGCTCCGCGACCTCCTGCTCGAGCCGCCGGTTCAGCGCATGCAGGGCCTCGCGGTTCAGCTGCTCCTCGGTGACGTCGTTGCAGATCACCAGCACTCCACGCACGCCCTCCTCGTCCTCGACCGGGCTGAAGCCGTAGGTCCACCAGGCGTCGCGCAGCGCCCCGTCGCGCACCAGCGGCACCAGACGGCGCTCGTGCCAGGTCGCGGGGCCGCCCGCCAGGATGCCTTCGATCTCCGGCCCGATCAGCGGCCAGGCTTCGCGCCAGCACTCCGGGCCGCGCTGGCCGAGCGCGCTTGGGTGGCGCGCCGCATCCAGGGTGGCGCGGTAGGCGTCGTTATAGAACTGGATGAGTTCCGGCCCCCAGTACAGGAACATCGGGTGCCGGCTGCCGAGGATCAGGCGCAGCGTGTTCTTCAGGGCCGCCGGCCAGAGCGCCGCTGCACCGAGGGGCGTGGCAGCCCAGTCGCGCGCGCGCATCAGGGCGCCCATTTCGCCACCGCCGGAGAGGAAGGATAGCGGGGCGGACATCAGTTTGTCGCATTCGGCGGATAACATGGACGAGGCCGGGTGAAAGAGTCTGGCGGGCAGTATAAGCGCTTGTCGGCGGCGCTTGCGTTCCCGACAGAAAAATTCCTCGAGCATCAATGACAGCTGGAAACGAATGTTTCGCCCGTTACGGTTTGGAACAATTTCGAATCGTGCATATGCTCAGCCGGGATTACGATTTTGCTCATGAACTTCAGCTTCTCTACCCCACACAAAGGTGCCTGCCTGGTCAAGCTCTGGGCCAGCGGGCGTTACGGTTTTTCGCTGCCGAAGAAGGTCGAGATCACGGGCCCCGACGGCGTGACGGCGACCTTCGTCCACCACAGCCGGAAAGTCGGGCTCAGCTCCGAACTCACCAACCGCACGCTGGTCAGAATCGCTATCGCCCAGTACCTCGCGGGAGCGGGCGGCCAGCCCGGGGAGGTCGAGGTCGACGATGCGATGGCGCCCTTCTCCGGCACCCTGACCCAGATCCGGCCCTTCGCGCCGCCGCCGCCGCCCCCGCGGGTGCGGCCTTCGCGCATCATGCCGCGCTCGAGCGCCGGCGCAGGGTGCGCCGAGGAAGCGGCCTGAAGCGCCACATACACGCAGGACGACAACACGCGACACGAGGATAACCATGCGAATCACCTTCACTCCAGGCCAGGTGGCCATGCTGATCGAGCGCGCCGAACGCCAGCTCGAACAGATCGTCACGGATTCGGTGCGCCAGGGTGGACCGGGACGCAATATCGCGCGCTCGGCCCACCACGCACTGCACGAGACCGTGGTGACCCTGATCCGCCTCTACCGCGAACAGGTGGAAGGCGGCGCGCCGGTCGCCACGCGCATCGCGCGCGCCTACGCCAAGGGCACCGACGCCCAGTCCGGTTCGCCGACCATCGCCTGCGTCAGGACCATCCAGGCGCTGGTGCGCGAGGAGCGGGAGGCGCACGCCGCCGCGCCCGCCTCGCCCGGCGCCCCGGGCCAGTTGAGCAGCGCCTCGCTGTAAGGCATCAGCCGGCGCTGCCGACCGGCTGCGCCGCTTGCGCACGCGTATTGCCGCCCACGCCCACCGCGGTGGCGATCGCCAGCGCCTGGAACAGCGCCACGCCGGCGAACACCCAGCCGGGACGGCCCGCATCCATCACCAGGCCGAACAGCAGCGGGCCGATCGCCAGCCCGCTGTCCAGGCCCGAATACACGACGCCATACACCCGGCCGGTCGCCCCTGCGGGCGCGGCCGCGCGGATCATCAGGTCGCGCGAGGGACCGGCCACGCCCGAGCACAGGCCGATCAGGCCCATCAGCGGCAAGGCCATCCAGGACGGTCCCGCGCCGGCCGCCAGCACCAGGGCCAGCAGGGCCGCGGCCGAAAACGCCAGGGCCACGGTGCGGTCGTGATGCTTGCTGCCGGCGCCGACGAAACCACCGGCCACCATGCCCAGCGCCGAAGCCAGCATATAGGCGGTATAGGAACTGGTCGCGAGCGCATGCGAGATGCCGTACAGGGATTCCAGGCTGATCGTCGCGAAGCTCTGGATGCCGCCCAGGGCAACCGCCGTCAGCAGGAAGAAGCCGAAGCACAGCCAGACCGCGCGCAGCCTCAGGAAGGACAGCGTGCCGCCCTGCGCGCCGCCGGCGGGTCGCTGGACCGGATCCGGATACAGGGCATGGCGGTTCAGCACCAGCAGGATCAGCACGAGCAGCGGCAGCGCCGCCGCCGACAGCAGCGCCACGCGCCAGCCCTGGCTGGACGCGATGGTGGCCAGGAACAGGGGCGAGGCGGCCCAGCCGATGTTGCCGCTGATGCCGTGCACCGAGAAGCCGTGCGCCAGCCGCGCGCGCGAAACGCGCTGGTTCAGCAAGGTGTAGTCGGCCGGATGAAAGACCGCATTGCCGACCCCGGCCAGCAGCGTGCCCGCAAGCAGGCCCCCATAGCCGCTCGCCTGCGAGAGCAGCAGCGCGGACAGGCCCAGCATGGCGATCCCGAAGAACAGCACGGCGCGCGCCCCGAAGCGGTCGACCACGAAGCCGGCCAGGGCCTGGCCGATGCCCGAGACCACGAAGAACACCGTCATCAGGAGGCCCAGCTCGGTGTAGCTGAGCTGGAAGGCGGGTTTCAGCCAGGGGATCAGGGCCGCCAGGATCAGGTGGTAGAAGTGCGAGGTGCCGTGCGCGAGGCCTACCAGGCCGATCACGCGGGCATCCTGCCTGAAGCTGTTGTTGTCGTTTGCCATGCCGTTGCCTCTTGTCGAAAAGGGCAGTGTAAGCACGATCGGCCAGTCCGTTTTAAGATAGCGTGTCAACATTTGTCGAGAAACCGCCATGCCGACCCGGCGATCATTGCTGCCCCCGGCCTCCGGCCCGGCCCCGACGGGCGAGCGCCCGGTCGGCCTGTCCGCGCGCGACCTGCCGGCCGACGTTTCGATCGGCGCCCACAGCCACGAATGGGGCCAGCTGACCTATGCCGCCAACGGCATGCTGCGGGTCAGCGCGGCCGGCGGCAGCTGGATCGTGCCGCCGCAGCGCGCGATCTGGATCGCGCCCCACGTCGAGCACGAGGTGACCCTGCTCGAGCCGGCGCGCCTGAGTCCCCTGCGGGTGCATGCCTCGCGCGATCCCTTCCCCGGCGAGACCTGCCGCGTGGTCGAGGTGGGCGGCCTGATGCGCGAGCTGATCGCGGCCCTGGTGGCGGGCGGGCCGGATCTTCCGGAAAAGCGCGCCGGCCTGCTGGGGGAACTCATCCTCGACGAGCTGGCCCAGGCGCCCACGCGCCCGATCCGGGTGCCGCTACCGCGCGACAAGCGCCTCCTGCAGCTGTGCCAGGCCCTGATGGAAGCGCCGGGCAACAGCCGCACCTTGGGCGAATGGGCGCGCGGCGCCGGCGCGTCCGAGCGCACGCTGGCGCGCCTGTTCGAGCAGGAACTGGGGATGAGCTTCGGCCAGTGGCGGCGCCAGGTGCGCCTGGCCCACGGCGCCTCGCTGATCGCGCGCGGCGTGCCCCTGTGGCAGGTGGCGGAGCAGCTGGGTTACGCCAGCCAGTCGGCCTTCACGGCGATGTTCCGCAAGACCTTCGGGACCACCCCCTCGGGCTACTTCGCCGCCGAGCCTAGAAGCTGATCACGAAGCGCGCGCCCTGCCCCGCCGGACGCGCGTAGCGCACCGTGCCGCCATTGCCGTGGACCAGCTGGCGCACCATCGCCAGGCCGATGCCGCTGCCCTGCTTCTTGGTGGTGAAGAAGGGCGTGAAGATGTGGCGCACCAGCTCGGGCGGCACGCCGGGGCCGTCGTCCGAGACCTCGATGCGCAGCCGGCCGCCCTTCACCAGGCGCGCGCTGACGCGGGCCACGGCGCGGTCCAGGCCGCCGGTTGCCTCGAAGGCGTTCTTGAGCAGGTTGATCAGGGCCTGTTCGAGCTGGCCCGGATCGGCCACCAGTTCCAGCGTGGCCGGCTCCACCGAGAACTGCAGCTCGCCGCCGCGCGCGCGCCAGCCGGGCGCCGCCAGCGCGCGCACCCGTTCGAACAGCCCCTGCACGAGCATCCGTTCCGGCTGCGCGGTGGGGACGTTGGACAGGCTGCGGTAGCTGGCGACGAAGGCGGCCAGGCTGTCGGCGCGGCGGCCGATGGCGTCGACCGCGGTGATGAGGTCCTGGCCCACGTCCGGCGGCAGGCTGGAGCGGCATTCTTCGAGCATGTCGCGGGCGGTGCGCGACAGCGAGGCGACCGGCGTGAGCGAATTCATGATCTCGTGGGTCAGCACGTGCACCAACTGGCGCCAGGCGTCCAGCGCCGCCGCTTCCAGTTCGCTCTCGACCGGCATCAGGGCCGCCAGGCGCTCGCTGCTGCCCTGCAGGGCCAGGTTCGATGCCGCTACCAGGGCGCGCTCCACGCCGCGTTCGGTGTCGTACTGGACCATGCTGCGTCTGTCGACCGGCTGGGCGGCGAGTTCGCGGTACAGGCTGGCCGGATCGCTGGCCCGGCCCGGCGCGACCAGCTTGCGGGCATTGCCGTTGAGCGGCGTGACGCGGGCGTCCTCGAGGCCATCGATGCGGAACAGCGCGATCGGCGCATGCTCGAGGCGCGCCTCCAGCGCCTGCGCATTGTCGACCAGGTGCTGCTGCTCGATGCTCAGGACGGCCTTGGGCTCGGGTGGCCTGGGATGGCGCAGCATGGCCAGCCGCGTCAGGCAGCGCCACAGCGTCATCAGGAGCGGCAGTGCGGCCAGGCCGCACAACACCACCAGCCGCGGCGAATCGTGGACCATGCCGGCCCCGTAGCCGAGCACGGCGACGCCCAGCGCGCACAGCAGGGACGCCGTTTTCAGGCGCCGCTCAGAAGCCATGCTTTCCCAGCTTGCGGTACAGGGCGGCGCGGCTCAGTCCCAGCATGCGCGCCGCCAGGCTGATGTTGCCCTTGGCCTTGTCGAGGGCCGCGGCGATGGTCTCGCGTTCGAGGGCGCCGAGGCGGAAGTCTTCCTGGGGCGCTTCGGCGACAGGCGCCGGGACGGGAGCGGATACCGGCGCCGCCAGCCCGAAGTCCTCGAAACGGTAGTCGGGGCCGGCCGCCAGGATGGCCGCGCGCTCGCAGGCATGGCGCAGCGCGCGCACATTGCCGGGCCAGGGCCAGGCGCACAGCTGTTCCTGCGCACTGGGCGCCAGCTCGCGCACCGGGCGCCCGTACTGGCTCTCGTAGAGCGACAGGTAGTGGTGCAGCAGCTGCGGGATATCGTCGACCCGTTCGCGCAGCGGCGGCACGCGCAGCACGATGGTATTCAGGCGAAACAGCAGGTCGGGCCGGAACACGGCGGGGTCGAACAGGCGCGCCTCCTCGAGGTTGGTGGCGCTCACCACGCGCACGTCGATGCTTTCGGCACGGTCGGCGCCGAGCGGCGTGACTTCGCGCCGTTCCAGCGCGGTGAGCAGCTTGGCCTGGGCGCCCAGGGGCATATTGCCGATCTCGTCGAGGAAGAGCGTACCGCCGCGCGCGGCCTGGAAGCGCCCCGGGCGGTCGGCGCGCGCGTCGGTGAAGGAGCCCTTGCGGTGGCCGAACAGCTCGCTCTCGAAGGTCGTCTCCGGCAGCGCGCCCATGTCGACGGCCAGGAAGGTGCCGGCCGCGCGGCCAGACGCAGCGTGGATGGCGCGCGCCACCAGCTCCTTGCCGACGCCGTTCTCGCCCAGCACCATGACATTGGCCTCGGTCGGCGCGACTGCGGCGATCATCGCCTTCAGTTCGCGCATCGGGTTTGAATCGCCCATCAGCGGCGAGGCGCCGGCGCCCTGGGCCGGCGCGGCGGCATTGCGGCGCGCCACGGCGCTGTCCACCGCCGCCACCAGGCGGTCGTTATCCCAGGGCTTGGTGATGAAGTCCAGGGCGCCGCGCTTGAGGGCTTCGACCGCGAGCGGCACATCGGCATAGGCGGTCAGCGCGATCACGCCGGGAGGCCGCGGCAGCGCGCGCAGGCGGTCCAGCACGGCCAGTCCCTCCGCGCCGTCGATCCGTCCCGGCGCGAAGTTGAAGTCGAGGAGCACCACGTCCGGCACGGCGTCAAGCAGCCGCGCGTCGAGCTCGCGCGGGTCACCCAGGGTCGCGACCCTGGCGTGGCGCCGGCGCAGCAGCAGCTGGGCGGCGCAGGCGACGTCGTCGTCGTCGTCGAGGATCAGGATGGAAGCGGTCGAGGGAGACATGCGTGGCCGTGCGCTGATGGGAATGGAGGGCATTCTAGCAGCGCATCCGGCGCAGGTGGACAGGGGGCCGGACAGCTGTCCGCTCCCGAACATGCATACCTGTCCGCTTCCGGACACTTCTGTCCGAAAAGCTGTCCAAAGCCGCGAAAAAGCGGGTGGCACGGAAGTTGCGACTAGGGGCGCATCATCAACGCCTCACATGAAACAGCCTCTATGGATCGAGTTCCTCCCCAAGCCGTCACCGGCGCCGCCATGGACATGGTGGTGACCAAGTCCCGCAGCAAATTCTATATGCGCGCCGGCGCCACCCTGCTGCTGATCATCGCCTTCGGCGCCGGCGCCTGGCACTTCATGCCGCACGGCCTGCAAGTCAATAGCGCCGACGTGCGCATCGCAGCAGTCGCGCAGGGCGTGTTCCGCGACGACATCGTGGTGCGCGCCACCGCCCAGCCGCTCAACTCCATCATGCTCGATTCGGTCGAATCCGGCCGCGTCGAGGAGGTGCTGGTGGAGGACGGCCAGGCGGTCACCAAGGGCCAGCTGCTGTTCCGCCTCTCGAACCCGATGCGCAACCTGGCCCTGCTGGAACGCCAGGCCGAACACGCCCAGCAGATCTCCAACCTCGCCAACCTGCGCGTGGCCCAGGAAGCCGGCCGCACCGAGCACCGCCGGCGCCTGGCCGACCTCGAGTTCGCGCTGCTGCAGGCCGTCAAGCAGCACAGCCGCAACCAGCGCCTGGCCCAGCAGGGCTTCATTTCGGCCGTCGCGCTGGAAGAATCCGCCGACAAGCTCGCGCAGCAGCGCCGCGTGCTGGATAACGAGCGGCGCAGCATCGAGACCGAGGAAGGCGTGCGCCAGCGCGGCCTGCAGCAGATGGAGACCGCGATCGACGGCTTCCAGTCCGGACTGCAGCTGGTCAGCGCCACCGTCGACGCCCTGAACGTACGCGCCCCCGCGGCCGGCGTGCTGACCGACTTCCGCCTGCAGGTCGGCCAGACCGTGCGCCCCGACCAGAACATCGGCCGCATCGACGACCCGAAGCGCTTCAAGCTGGCCGTCCAGATCGACGAGTTCTACCTCAGCCGGGTTGCGCGCGGCCTGGAGGGCAGCGTGACGCAGGAAGGCCGGCGCTATCCGCTCAAGGTCAGCACGGTGTTCCCGCAAATCCGCGAGGGCCGCTTCACCGCCGAGATGGTCTTCACCGGGGGCCAGCCCGAGGTGATCAGTCCGGGCCAGAGCCTGGATGCCCAACTGACCCTGGGCCAGCCGGCCAAGGCCCTGCTGCTGCCGGTCGGGCCTTTCGTGAACGACACCGGCGGCACCTGGGCCTTCGTGGTCGACAAGGACAGCGGCCGCGCGGAGAAGCGGGCCGTGCGCCTCGGCCGCCGCAACAACAGCCACGTCGAAGTGATCTCCGGACTGAACCCGGGCGAGCAGGTCGTCGTGTCCAGCTACGCGCCGTTCGGCAAGGCCGAACAGCTGCAGATCAAGCAATAACATCCCCATCCATCGAACAAGAAAGGAAGCACCATGCTGAAACTCAGGGGCGTCTCCAAGATCCACCTCGCGGGCGAAGTCCAGACCCGCGCGCTCGACCGCGTCGACGTCGACATCGCGGCCGGCGAATACGTCGCCATCACCGGCCCTTCCGGCTGCGGCAAATCCACCCTGCTGTCGGTGCTCGGCCTGCTGGACGTGCCCAACGAGGGCGAGTACTTCTTCGAAGGCCAGAACGTGGCCGGCTGGAGCGAGGCGCGCCTGAACGCCCTGCGCCGCGGGAAGATCGGCTTCATCTTCCAGAGCTTCAACCTGATCGAGGAACTGACGGTGTATGAAAACGTGGAGCTGGCGCTGGAATACACCGGCACCGCCGCCGGCGAGCGCCGCCGCCGCGTGGAAGCGATGCTCGAACGCCTGGGCGTGGCCCACCGCGCCCGCCACCGTCCGTCCCAGCTCTCGGGCGGCCAGCAGCAGCGCGTGGCGATCGCGCGCGCCCTGGTGGCCGAGCCCAGCATGCTGCTGGCCGACGAACCGACCGGCAACCTCGACACCGCCCACGGCGACGAGGTGATGCGGCTGCTGCGCAACATCAACGCCGAAGGCACGACCGTGGTGATGGTGACGCACTCGCCGGCGCACGCGGCCCAGGCTTCGCGCACCCTGCACCTGGTCGACGGCCGCGTGGTGGTCGACGCGCTGCAGGCGGCCTGAGGGAGAACCGGACATCATGATCCTTCGCGACTTTCGCATCGGCTGGCGCCTGCTGGTCAAGGAGCCGGCCTACTCCGCCGTCGTCCTCATGGGCCTGGCGGTCGGCTTCGCCGCCTGCTTCCTGCTGCTCGGCTACGTGGCCCACTCGCTGTCCTACGACCGCCACGTGCCGCAGCGTGAGCAGATCTACCGGCTCATGCAGAAATGGAATACGCCCGGGGCCTCGGGCAACTGGAACGATTCGACCAGCCTGCCCGCGCGCGATGCCGTCGTGGCCAGCGGCCTGCCGCTGCTGGCCAGCGCCTTCATCCAGAGCGACATCGACGTGCGTGTCGGCGCCGACGTGCGCTCGATCAGCCTGACGGTGGTCGACCCCGACTTCCGCAAGATCTTCGACCCCAAGGTGCTGGCCGGCGACCTGGCCGCGGCGCTTAGCCGGCCCGATGGTCTGGCGCTGACGCGCGAGACCGCGATCCAGCTCTTCGGCAGCATCGACGTGATCGGCAAGACGGTGCAGGTGGCGGGCCAGCCCTACCTGATCGCGGCCCTGCTCGAAGACCAGCCTTCCGCGACCACCCTGCCCTTTGCTGCCCTGGCCGGCATCCGGACCGGCATCTGGAAGCAGGAATACCGCCAGCTGGTCACCACCAACTGGGGCTCCTCGCACGGCGGCGTGTACGTCAAGCTGCCGCCCGGCGCGCCCGTGCAGCCGGTCGTGGATGCCGCGCGCCGCGCCATGCTGGCATCGAGCTTCTACCAGCGCCAGAGCCCCGAGCAGGTCGCCGCACTGAACGGAGGCGACATGATCGACTTCCGCCTCGGGCCGCTCGCCGAGGCCTACCTCGACCCGCTGATCAAGGGACAGTCCAGCACCCACGGCGACAGCAAGACCATCTTCGGCCTCGCCGCCGTCGGCGTGCTGATCCTGCTGCTGGCCGCCACCAACTACGTCAACCTGGCCACCGTGCGCACCTTGCGGCGCCAGCGCGAGATCGCGGTACGCAAGGTGCTCGGCGCGTCCACCGGCGCCGTGAGCCGCCACTTCCTGACCGAATCGGTGCTGGTCTGCCTGGTCGCGACCGCGATCGGCCTGCTGCTGGCATGGCTGCTGCTGCCGGTCTTCTCCGACCTGGTCCAGCGCAAGCTCGACGACATGTTCAGCCCTGCCGCCATTGGCGTGAGCGTGCTGCTGGGGGCCCTGGTCGGCCTGCTGGCGGGCGCCTACCCCGCCTGGTCGGCGATCAAGGTGCGCCCGAGCGCCGCCCTGGCCGGCCGGGGCAACAGCGAAACCGTGGGCGGCCTGCGCCTGCGCCGGATCCTGACGGTGCTGCAGTTTGCCACCGCCATGGGCCTGACCAGCCTGACCCTGGCGGTCACCTGGCAGACCCACTACGCCAGCAACCTCAACCCCGGCTTCGATCCCGCTCCGCTGCTGATCGTGCGCACCGACGACGATATCCGCAGCGCCAACGTGCGCGCCTTCGAGGACGCCCTGCGGCGCCTGCCGGGGGTCAGCGGTGTCGCGGTCAGCGACTCGCCGGTCACCATCAACTTCAACAGCACCGCGCTCAAGCGTGACGGCGGCAACCCGATCGAGATCAACTGGAGCAGGGTCAGCCCGGAGTTCTTCCAGGTGCTTGGCCTCAAGCCGGCTGCCGGCCGCCTCTACGATCCCTCGCGCGACAAACGCGAGGACAGCGGCAAGATCGTCATCAACGAGGCCGGGGTGCGCAGGTTCGGCTTTGCCAGCGCCGCGGACGCGGTGGGCAAGACGGTTCGGATGCCGGACGGCGAGGAGCCGATGCAGGTGGTCGGCGTGGCGCCGGACATCCGCCACCGCTCGGCACGCGAGGCAATGCAGCCCACCGTCTACTATCTGGGTGAGCGCATCGGCACCTTCACCGTGCGCACCAGCCAGGACCAGCAAGCGGTGCAGGCCGCGATCGAGGAGATGTGGCCGCGTTACTTCCCGGACGACGTGCTGCAGATCGAGCGCATGTCCGCCCTGTTCTCGCATAGCTACGCCGACGACCTGCGCCTGGCCAAGCTGCTGGCCGCCTCCAGCGTGATCGCCACCGCCATCGCGGCCTTCGGCATCTATGTGCTGGCGGCCTACAGCGTACAGCGCAAGGCGCGCGAGATCGTGCTGCGCAAGCTCTACGGCGCCGGCAGCGCCGCCATCGGCCGCCTGGTGGCGCGCGAGTTCCTGGCCCTGATCGGCATCGGCGCCCTGGTCGGCCTGCCGGTCGCCTTCGTGGCCCTGCAGCGCTATCTCGCCAGCTTCACCGAGCGGGCGCCGGTCGGCGTCTGGACCCTGGGCGCCGCCCTGCTGGTTTCCCTGCTGGTGGCGCTGGGCTCGACCGTGCGCCACGGCGTGTCCGCGATCCGGATCCGCCCGGTACAGGCACTGCGCGAGTAAGACCCGGCGGCAGCCTGCCGGCTGCCGCTTTTCTCCTGGCGGCGCGGCGCAAGGCCGCGCCGCATCCGTCCTCCCTCTCGAAGATTCCACCAGCGTCCGGGCCGATGCCCGGCCTGCCTGTTTACTAAAAAGGTACTAAATAGCAAGCGGTTTAGCATGGCTGTGTTGCCCAGAAGGCAAACTCGGCATATATATACGTGTCACAAGAATGCGCTTAACGCCACCGTTGGAGACACCATGACCGTTCGCCTCACCCGCGCAGTCCCCCTGCTGTCCGTCCTGTCCGTCCTTGCCGTACTGACGCCCGGCCTCGCCGACGCCGCGGCCCCAGGCAGTCCCGCCGCAGCCGTGAACGTCTTCATCGGCACCGGTGGCGACGGCCACACCTTCCCCGGCGCCACCCGCCCCTTCGGCATGGTGCAGCTCAGCCCCGACACGCAGGTGCGCCACTTCCGCCAGAGCTATCCCTGGGCTTCGGGCTACAACTATGCCGACAACTCGATCCTGGGCTTCTCGCACACCCACTTCTCGGGCAGCGGCCACTCGGACCTGGGCGACGTCCTGCTCATGCCCTATACCGGGGACACCAAGCTGGAACCGGGCTACCCCGAGCGTCCGCACTCCGGCTACCGCTCGCGCTTCTCGCACGACGAAGAGAAGGCCGAACCCGGCTACTACGCCGTGCGCCTGAAGGACAACGAGGTCGACGTCGAGCTGACCGCCAGCGAGCGCGTGGGCCTGCACCGCTACCGCTTCGGCAAGGATGCGCCGGCCAAGGTGATCCTCGACCTGCGCCAGAGCATCTACGACTACGGCAGCAAGAACCTGTGGTCGCGCCTGCGCGTGCGCGATGCGACGACCATCACCGGCATGCGCGAGACGCGCGGCTGGGCGCCGGGCCGCCAGCTGTATTTCGCGATCAAATTCTCGCGCCCGATGAGCGCGCGCCAGCTGCTCAACCGCGAGGAAGCCATCGAGTACCGCGGCTTCGCCTCGCCCGGCAAGACGCCCGCCGAGAAGCCGATCGTCGAGGGCAAGGCCCTGATGGCCGCGCTGGAATTCGGCGTCCCAAGCGACGGCCAGCTCCTGGTGAAGGTCGCCCTGTCGCCGGTCAGCGAAGACAGCGCCATCGCCAACCTGGAAGAGATGCCGGGCTGGGACTTCGACGCCGAACGCGCCCGCGCCTCGACCGCCTGGAACGAGGCCTTGTCAAGCGTGAAGGCGGAAGCGCCGGAACCGATGCGCACCATGTTCTATACGGCGCTCTACCACAGCATGCTGGCGCCGTCCCTCTTCATGGACCGCGACGGCCGCTATCGTGGCCCGGACAACCAGGTGCACCAGGCCAAGGGCTTCAACTTCCACTCGACCTTCTCGCTGTGGGACACCTACCGCGCCCTGCACCCGCTGCTCACGCTGCTGGCGCCCGAGAAGCGCAACGCCGACTTCGTGAATTCCCTGATCGCGGCCCAGGAACACAGCCCCTACGGCATCCTGCCGGTGTGGTCCTTCCACGGCCTGGAAACCTGGTGCATGATCGGCTACCACGCGGTGCCGGTGATCGCCGACGCCTACATGAAGGGCATCAAGGGCTTCGATGCGAACAAGGCGCTCAAGGCCATGACGGCGTCTGCCGAATATGGGCCCTACGGCGGCCTGGAACATTATATGAAGCTCGGCTACGTGCCGATCGACCGCGAGCCGGAAGCGGCATCGAAGACCGTCGAATACGCTTTTGATGACTGGACCATTGCGCGCATGGCCGAGAAGATGGGCAGGAAGGACGTCGCCGCCACCTATTACAAGCGCGCCCAGAACTACCGCAACGTCTTCGACAAGGAAACGGGCTTCATCCGCGCACGCAAGTCGACCGGCGAATTCCGCACGCCCTTCAATCCGGTGCAGTCGAACTTCGGCAGCGACTACACGGAAGGCAGCGCCTGGCAGTATTCCTGGTATATGCCGCACGATAATGCGGGCCTGCTCTCCTTCCTCGGCGGCGACGCTGGCCTGGTGGCCAAGATGGACGAGGTCTTCGACGCGAAGATCCGCGACGATCTCTACGCCCACATGGAAGACATCTCGGGCCTGATCGGCCACTACGCCCACGGCAACGAGCCTTCGCACCACGTGGCCTACCTGTACAACTATGCGGGCGCCCCGTGGCGCACCCAGGAGCGCGTGACGCAGATCATGGCGAGCCAGTACCACAACCGCCCAGACGGCCTGTCGGGCAACGACGACCTGGGCCAGATGTCGGCCTGGTTCGCCTTCACCGCGATGGGCTTCTATCCGGTGGCGCCGGGCTCGAACGAGTACGTGATCGGCCGCCCCTTCCTGGACCGCGCCCAGCTCAACCTGCCGAACGGGAAGCGCTTCACGATCCGCGCCGACGGCCTGTCGGAATCGAACCGCTACATCGGCCGCGCCACGCTCAACGGCAAGCCCTTGAATCGCAGCTTCCTGCGCCATGAGGACATCACCCTAGGGGGTGAGCTGGTCTTCACCATGCAGGCCACCCCGAACAAGGACTGGGGCAAGGAACGCAGCGCGCGTCCCTACACCCAGACCCCGTATCAACAATAATCAACACTGACCAGAGACGCCATGACGACGAAACTCGCAGCAGGCCTCCTCCTGGCCGCCAGTGCTCTTGCAGCACAGGCCCAGGTGGTGGGCAAGATCACCGACCCGGTGGAGTGGGCCAATCCCCTGATGGGCACCCAGAGCAAACCCGAGCTCTCCAACGGCAATACCTATCCGGCCATCGCCGTCCCCTGGGGCATGAACTTCTGGACCCCGCAGACCGGCAAGATGGGCAACGGCTGGGCCTACACCTATGACGCCGACAAGATCCGCGGCTTCAAGCAGACCCACCAGCCTTCTCCCTGGATGAACGACTACGGCCAGTTCGCCATCATGCCGGTGGTCGGCGGCAAGCGCTTCAACCAGGATGCGCGCGCCAGCTGGTTCTCGCACAAGGCGGAAGTCTCCAAGCCCTATTACTACAGCGTGTACCTGGCCGACGCCGACGTCACCACCGAGATCGCGCCGACCGAGCGCGCCGCCCAGTTCCGCTTCACCTTCCCGAAATCGGACGCCAGCTACGTCGTGATCGACGCCCTCGACAAGGGCTCCTACGTGAAGATCATCCCGGGCCAACGCCGCGTGATCGGCTGGAGCACCCGCCATGCCCACAAGCTGCCGGCGAACTTCCGCAACTACTTCGTGATCGAGTTCGACCAGCCTTTCGCCTCGACCGACACCTGGCAGGGCGACAAGCTGGAAGAAGGCAAGCTGGAAAACGACGGCGAGCATAGCGGCGCCCTGGTGGGCTTCCGCACCGCCAAGGGCCAGAAGGTCAATATGCGCGTGGCCTCGTCCTTCATCAGCCTGGAACAGGCGGAGCTGAACCTGCGCCGCGAGCTGGCCCAGGACGACTTCGAGACCACCAAGTCCAAGGCCAAGGCGCAGTGGAACGGCGTGATGGGTAAACTCCAGGTCGAAGGCGGCTCGGTCGACCAGACCCGCACCTTCTACTCCTCGCTCTACCGCATGGTCCTGTTCCCGAACAAGATCTATGAACTCGATGCGAATAACAAGCCGATCCACTGGAGCCCTTACAACGGCGAAGTGCTGCCGGGCCGCCTGTTCGCCGGCACCGGTTTCTGGGACACCTTCCGCGCCCTGTATCCCTTCCTGAACCTGGTCTACCCCTCGATCAACGCCGAGATGCAGGAAGGCCTGGCGAACTCCTTCAAGGAAGGCGGCTGGCTGCCCGAGTGGTCGAGCCCGGGCTACGCCAACGTCATGATCGGGAATAACTCGGCCTCGGTGGTGGCGGACGCCTGGATCAAGGGCGTGCGCAGCCAGGACATCGAGACCCTGTGGCAGGCCCTGAAGCACGGCGCCAACAACGAAGGCCCGCTGACCGCCGTCGGCCGCGCCGGCGTGAAGTACTACAACGAACTCGGTTACGTGCCTTACGACGTCGGCATCAACGAGAACGCCGCGCGCACCCTCGAATACGCCTATGACGACTTCACCATCTGGCGCCTGGGCAAGGCGCTCGGCAAGCCGGCTTCCGAGATCGACATCTACGCCCAGCGCAGCATGAACTACAAGAAGCTGTTCGACCCGGAGACTGGCCTCATGCGCGGCAAGAACAAGGACGGCAGCTTCCAGACCCCGTTCAACCCGTTCAAGTGGGGCGACGCCTTCACCGAGGGGAACAGCTGGCATTACTCCTGGTCGGTCTTCCATGACGTCGATGGCCTGGTCGGGCTGATGGGCGGCCGCAAGGCGTTTGTCGACAAGCTCGACACCGTGTTCTCGCTGCCGCCGATCTACGACGAGAGCTACTATCGCCAGGTGATCCACGAGATCCGCGAGATGCAGATCGCGAACATGGGCCAGTACGCGCACGGCAACCAGCCGATCCAGCACATGATCTACCTGTACAACTACGCGGGCGCCCCGTGGAAGGCCCAGCACTGGATCCGCGAGACCATGGACCGCATGTACGCGGCGACCCCGGACGGCTACTGCGGCGACGAGGACAATGGCCAGACCTCGGCCTGGTACGTGTTTTCAAGCCTCGGCTTCTATCCGGTCACGCCCGGCGTGAACCAGTACGTGGTCGGCACCCCGCTGTTCCCCAAAGCCACCGTCAAGCTCGAGAACGGCCGCAGCTTCACCGTGAACGCCCGCGGCAAGGGCCGCTACGTGGACGCGCTGAAAGTCAACGGCAAGGCGATCCAGCGCACCTGGCTGGGCCACGACGAGCTGATGAAGGGCGCGACCCTGGACTTCAGCATGTCGGCCAAGCCGAACATGGTGCGCGGCACCCGCGAGCAGGACGTGCCTTACTCCTTCTCGCGCGACGAGAAGCTGTGATGGACCCGAGGGGCCGGCCGGCGCCGGCCCCTCGGCGGCATTGACGGACGCGCACGCCATGGACACGCTGCCCGACTTCTTCTCGCCCGACGTGCTGCTGCGGCACGTCTCCCACACGCTGTCCTTCTATGTCCCCCGCTGCGTCGATCCGGGCGGGGGATTCTTCCACCACTTCCGCGACGACGGCACGGTCTACGACCGTCGCACCCGCCACCTGCTCTCCAGCGCCGGCTTCGTGTCGGTGTTCGCACGAAGCTGGCGCCACTTCCAGGACCCCGACCACCAGGCCCTGGTGCGCCACGGCCTCGACTTCCTGCGCCGCGTGCACCGCAACCCGGATACCGGCGGCTATCGCTGGGTGCTGGAATGGGACGGCGCCGGCGCACAGCTCCTCGACGACGGCAATCACTGCCAGGGCCTGGCCTGCGTACTGCTCGCCTATGCGCACGCCGTCGACGCCGGCGTGGAGGAAGCGCGCGCCTGGGTACATGAAACCTTCGATCTGATGGAAGAACGCTTCTGGGAGCCCGAACACGGACTGTACGCGGCCCAGGCCAGCGGCGACTGGAGCCGGCTCGCCCCCTACCGCAGCCAGACGGCCAATGTGCACGCCTGCGAAGCGCTGCTGGCGGCCTACCGCGCGACAGGCCACCTGAGCTACCTGCACCGCGCCGAACTGGTGGCCCGCCACATCACCCGGCGCCAGGCTGCCCGCGCCGGCGGCATGGTGTGGGAACACTACAGGCAAGACTGGCAGCCGGACTGGGATGGCGCGCAGCACGGCAAGGCCAGGAGCTACCAGCCCGGCCATTTCGCGCAGTGGAGCAAGCTGCTCCTGCAGCTGGAAAGCCACGGAGCCCACCTGGGCGGCCCGCGCGACTGGCTGCTGCCCACCGCCCAGGACCTGTACGCCAGCGCCATGCGCCTGGCCTGGGACGCGCGCCATGGCGGCCTGCATGCCGGCTTGGCCCCGGACGGCATGGTATGCGACGCCGACAAGATCCACTGGGTCCAGGCCGAGACCCTGGCGGCCAGCGCCCTGCTGGGCGCGCGCACCGGAGCCCCGCGTTACTGGGTCGACTACGAACGCCTGTGGCGCTTCTGCTGGCAGCATATGGTCGACCACGAACACGGCGCCTGGTACTGCATCCTGGGCGCGGACAAGCGCAGGTATTCAGACGAGAAAAGCCCCGCGGGCAAGGTCGACCGCGAGACCATGGGCGCCTGCTTCGACATCCTGCCGGCGCTCGCGCGTCGTTCCCGGCGCTAGATGCAGTACGCGCGGCGGGCCCGCGCCGGGGCGCGTGGACGCCCGAGTTTCAGGAGGGTATCGTACGACCCGGCGGCTTGCGCTGCGCTAGCATGCATTGCCATGAACATAGCAAGGAGATGAGCATGGCCGATTCCGAGATGAGCAATGTGCAGGCCTGTATCGACGCCTGCGCCGAATGCCTGCGCGCCTGCCAGGCCTGCGTCGCCGGTGACGTCCGCGACGGCAACACCAGCTGCATTCCGATCAACCTCGATTGCGCCGACATCTGCGCGGCGACCCTCAAGGCGCTGTCGCGCGGCTCGCCCCACCACGGCGATTTCTGCGCCCTGTGCGCCCACATCTGCCGCGCCTGCGCGGCCGAATGCGCCAAGCACGCCTCCATGCACCAGCACTGCGCCGAGTGCCAGGCGGCCTGCGAGCGCTGCGCGTCCGAGTGCGACAAGCACGCGCGCGAACGCCACATCTGAGGCTGCGGCGCGGCGGGAAGGGCCGCGCATGCGCTTAACGCAAATTTAACACCCGGCTAACGGCAGACTGAGCCTTGCCCAACTAGTATCACGTATGCATATTGCCTGAATGGAAGGGAGATTGTCCTTTCACATGGCAATGCTTCGATGGTGCGGCGCCGCATAGCGCCGCACTCCACGTGACAGGCTCTTCTACCGGTTTCCATGGCCCTTCCAGCACCCGGCGCACCCGCTCGTTCCTCCCTTCCCGCCGCCTGGCTCGCGCGCTTCACCCTGTGGGCCGGTCCCTATGCGGGCGTGCTGCAGATGGTCGTGGTCGGCCTGGCGATCCTCTCGCTTTCGCGCCTGTTTCTCGTCGCCTGGCAGTGGGACCGGGTGCAGGCCACGGGCATCGCGTCCACCCTCTTCCTGCAGGGCGTGCGCGCCGACCTGATCCTGCTCGGCTACTTCGCCGCCGTCCCGCTGCTGTTCGCGCCCCTGTTCGCGCACCGCTTCGCGGCCGGCTTCTGGCGCACGGCGACCCTGGTCTGGGGCACGCTGGCCCTGGTGTTCATCGTCTTCATGGAGTTGTCCTCGCCGCAGTTCATCCTGCAGTACGACGTGCGCCCGAACCGCCTCTTCGTCGAATACCTGGGCTATCCGCGCGAAGTGTTCGCCACGCTGTGGAACGGCTTTCGCATCGCGCTGATCCTGGGCATCGGCTTCACCATCGTCCTGGGCGCCGGGCTGTTCGCCCTGCTGCGCCGCGCATCAATCGGCATGGGCATGTGGCCGGCGCGCCGCCTGCTCCTGATCTGGCCCCTGGTGTGCCTGCTGGTCTTCATGGGGGTGCGTTCGACCACTGGCCACCGTCCCGCCAACCCGGCCCTGTTCGCCCTGACCGGCGACTCCCTGGTCAACTCGTTGATCATCAATTCCGGCTGGTCGGTGCTGGACGCCATCGGCGCCATGCGCAAGGAATCGCAGTCCTCCGACATCTACGGCGCGCTCCCGCGCGAGAAGATCCTGGAACAGGTGCGCGCCGCGCCCTGGCTGCGCGACGCACGCTTCCTGGACTCCCAGCTGCCGACCCTGCACCACCAGGCTGCCGCGATCGCCCGCGAGCGCCCGCTGAACCTCGTGATCGTGCTGCAGGAAAGCCTGGGCGCCACTTTCGTGGAGTCGCTCGGCGGCCTGCCGGTCACGCCGGAACTGGAAAAGCTCAAGAACGAAGGCTGGTGGTTCGAGCAGCTCTATGCGACCGGCACCCGCTCGGTGCGCGGCATCGAGGCGGTGATGTCCGGCTATGCGCCGACGCCGGCGCGCAGCGTGGTCAAGCTCTCGCTGGCGCAGCAGAATTTCTACACCCTGGCCGAAGGCCTGGGGCGCGCGGGCTACCACACCGAATTCGTCTACGGCGGCGAAGCCCACTTCGACAATATGCGCAGCTTCTTCACCGGGAACGGCGTCAGGAAGGTGGTCGACATCGGCGAGATGCGGCCGAATTTCGTCGGCAGCTGGGGAACCTCGGACGAAGACCTGTTCGACAAGTCGCTCGAACGCCTACACACGTTGCACGCGAGCGGCAAGCCCTTCTTCAGCCTGATCTTTACCTCCTCCAACCACGAGCCCTTTGAATTCCCCGACGGTAAGATCGCCCTGCACGAGCAGCCGAAGCAGACCGTCAATAACGCGGTCAAGTACGCTGACCATGCGCTCGGCAAATTCATCCGCGCCGCGAAACAGCAGGACTACTGGAAGGACACCGTCTTCCTGATCGTGGCCGACCACGACAACCGCGTCTACGGCAATGCCCTGGTGCCGGTGAAGAAATTCCACATCCCCGGCCTGATCCTCGGCGCCGACATCGAACCGAAGCGGATCCGCACCATCGCCAGCCAGATCGACCTGGCCCCGACCCTGCTCTCGCTGCTGGGCGTGTCGAGCACGCACCCGATGATCGGCCGCGACTTCGCGCGCGACAGCGAAACCCCGGGGCGCGCCCTGATCCAGTTCAACAATCTGTTTGCCTACCTGGAAGGGTCGGCGGCGACCATCCTGCGCCCCGGCCAGCCCGCCCTGCTCGGCCGCTACGACGCCGCCAGCGGCACGCTCGATCCCTATGCCGGCAAGCCGACCCGGGCCCAGGTCGATCGGGCCATGGCCCATGTGATGCTGCCCTCGCTGCTGTACCGCGAGCAGCGCTACCACCTGCCGCCCTGAATAACCGCTGAAAAGCAGCTGAAACAAAGCCGCAACAAACCGGGCGGCTTCAGCTGTTTTTTTGTCTTTCGTTCCTGATAATATGGATGCGCCATGCCATCCGACCGGGACGACAAGATGCTTGCACTATTCCTGCGCCTGCTGCTGGCCTTCGCCTGCGCCCTCCTGACAGGCTGGGCCCAGGCTGCGCCATCGGCCGACACCGGCCACGCGCGCGCCAGCCTGCTGGTGCATGCGCCAGACGGCGTCAAGGCAGGCAGCACGGTCTGGCTCGGCCTGCGTATCGAACACCAGCCCCACTGGCATACCTACTGGCGCAACCCGGGCGACTCCGGCCTGCCGACCACCATGGCCTGGACCCTGCCGGCCGGCTTTACCGCCGGCGACATCGCCTGGCCGACGCCGAAGCAGCTGCCGCTCGGCCCCCTGATGAACTACGGCTACGACGGCGACCTGCTGCTGCCGGTACGCCTCACCGTGCCCGCCGCGCACAAGGGCGGCCCGGCCCCGGTCAAGCTGCGCGCCGATTTCCTGATCTGCGAAGAGGTCTGCATTCCGGAGTTCGCCGAACTCGATCTCCTCGTGCAGCCGGCCCCGCAGGCGGAGCATGCGGCGCTGTTCGAGCGCGCCTTCGCCGCCATGCCGCGCCAGGGCACCGGCGCCCGCGCCAGCGCGCGTTTGGAGGGCCAGGCGCTGCTGATCGAGGTCACCGGCCTGCCGCCTGCCTGGCGCGGCAAGCAGGTGCAGCTGTTCCCGGAGAACGGGGCGGTGTTCGAGCACCCGGCGCCGCTCGGCCAGACCTGGAAGGGGCAGCAGCTCGCGCTGCGCGCGCCCCTGTCGGCCCAGCGCAGCGACAATCCGGCGGCGATGGATGCGGTGCTGACGGCGGAGCATGGGACGCCCGGCATCCGCATCGGTTTTCCGATCGCGGGCGCATGGCCGCAGCCGGGCGCGGCGCCTGCTCCACCGGCCGCCGCAGCGGCACCCGCTACGACACCGCCGGCCGACCGCCCCTGGCTCCTCGTGCTTGTCTTCGCCTTCCTCGGCGGCGCCATCCTCAACCTGATGCCCTGCGTGTTCCCGGTGCTGTCCCTGAAAGTCCTCGGCTTCGCCCAGCATGGCGGCGAGCGCCGGCGGATCGTCGCGGGCGGCATCGCCTACACGGTGGGCGTGATCGCGTCCTTCCTGCTGCTGGCCGCGCTGCTGCTGCTCCTGCGCGCCAGCGGCGAGCAGCTCGGCTGGGGCTTCCAGCTGCAGTCGCCCCTGTTCGTGGCGGCGCTCGCCATCCTGTTCACCCTGATCGGCCTGAACCTGGCCGGCCTCTTCGAATTCCGCCACTTTCTCCCGAGCCGCATCGTCAACGCGCGCGCCAGCAACCCCGTGGCAGACGACTTCCTCACCGGGGTGCTCGCGGTCGCCGTCGCCTCGCCCTGCACCGCGCCCTTCATGGGGGCGGCCCTGGGCGCCGCGCTGTCCTGGCCCGCGCCCCAGGCACTGTCCGTATTCGCGTTTCTCGGCGCCGGCATGGCCGCGCCCTACCTCGCAGCCAGCCTCTTCCCCGGCGTCGCCCGCCTGCTGCCGCGCCCGGGGCCGTGGATGGCGCGCTTCAAGACCGTCATGGCCTTCCCGATGTTCGCCACCGTCGTCTGGCTGTCGTGGGTGCTCGGCCAGCAGGCCGGCATCGACGCGGTCGCCGCCCTCCTCGGCCTGCTGCTGGCCACCGCGTTTGCGCTGTGGGTGCTGGGGATCCCGGCCAAGAGCAGCGCCGGCCGCTGGATCGGCGTCGGCGCAGCCGCCATCGTCCTCGCGGGCGCCGCAAGCTGGTCCTGGCCGGCGCTGCGCCAGGCGCCCGTGGCGGCGAGCGCCAATGCGGAAAGCGGATGGCAGGCCTGGTCGCCCCAGGCGGTGCAGGACGCGCGCCAGGCGGGACGCCCGGTGTTCGTGGACTTCACGGCCGCCTGGTGCGTGACCTGCCAGTACAACAAGCGCACGACCCTGGCCGACCCGGGCCTGCTGCAGGATTTGCGCGCGAAGAACGTGCTCCTGCTGCGCGCCGACTGGACCCGGCGCGACGAAACGATCACGCAGGCATTGAAGGAACTGGGACGCAGCGGCGTGCCGGTATATGCCGTCTATCGCGACGGCGCACAGCAAGCCACGCTGCTGTCGGAACTACCGAGCGTGGATGAGGTAAGGCAGGCGCTCGCGGCGCCTTAATAACCGTTCAAGACCAACCCAAGGAGGATTCCATGAAGCGCACCATCGCAAGCTCCCTGATCGCCGCCGGCATGCTGCTGGCCGGCGCCGTCCACGCCGAAGCCGTCGTCGGACAGCAGGCGCCGGCCTTCTCCGGCACCGACAGCGCCGGCAAACCGGTTTCGCTCAGCCAGTTCAAGGGCAAGTACGTGGTGATGGAGTGGATCAATCCGGAGTGTCCCTTCGTGAAGAAGCACTACGACGGCGGCAATATGCCAGGCGTGCAGAAATATGCGGCCGGCAAGGGCGTCGTGTGGGTGGCCGTGAGCACCAGCGCCGACAACGGCGACCGCAATGCCAAGGCGGCCGCCGTGAACGACTGGCTGAAGGCGAAGGGCGCCGCGCCCACCGTCACCGTGATGGACACGGGCGGCGCGATCGGCCGGGCCTACGGCGCCCGCACCACCCCGCACATGTACCTGATCGACCCGAGCGGCAAGCTGGTCTACGCCGGCGCCATCGACAGCAAGCCGACCGCCAACCCGGCCGACATCAAGACCGCCACCAACTACGTGGTCCAGGCCATCGACGATTCGCTGGCCGGCAAGCCCCTGGCCCAGGCCGTGACCAAGCCCTACGGCTGCTCGGTCAAGTACGGCTGATCATGCGAGCGGGATAATCGCTTCCCCTGCCCGGCCTTCGCGGCCGGGCGCTGCTATGATGGCCGAAACACATCACCAGGGGATCTCCGCATGCGCAACACTTCCTTCCCGCGCCGCTCCATGCTCGGCGCGGCCGCCGCCCTCATCGCCGTCCTGCCGCTGGCGCAGGCACTCGCCGCTCCCTTCGAATCAGGCCGCATCACCGTCACCACCGAGGGCTCCGGCCCCGACGTGGTCCTGATCCCCGGCCTGAATTCCTCGCCGCGCGCCTGGACCACGACCGTGGCCGCGGTACCCGGCTACCGCTACCACCTGGTGCAGCTGGCGGGCTTCGCCGGCCAGCCGGTGGGCGGCAACAAGGAAGGCAATGTGGCGGCCCCGGTGGCCGACGAGATCGCGCGCTACATCAGGGAAGCGGGTTTGAAGCAGCCGGCCGTGATCGGCCACTCGATGGGCGGCACCATGGGCATGATGCTGGCCGCGCGCCATCCGGATGCGCTGTCGAAGCTGATGGTGGTCGACATGTATCCCTATCTCGGCACCTTCTTCGCCGGCCCCGGCGCGGGCCCCGAGAAGGTGGCGGCGGTGGCCGACGCGATCGCGGCCGGCAACCTGGCGGCAAGCCCGGAGCAGCGCCGCCAGAACGCCAACGCGACCATCGCCAGCATGGTCGATACCGAGGCGATGCGCGCCGGCGCCATCGACGATTCCATGAAGAGCGATGCGGGCGTGAGTACGCGCGCCTTCCGCGAACTGCTGGTGACCAACCTGATCCCCGAGCTGGATAAAATCAGCAAGCCGGTCACCGTGCTCTACGTGCAGCCGAAGACCGTGAACATCCCGGCGGAGCAGTTCGACTACGTTTACAAGAGCGCCTATGCGCCGGTGAAGCAGCTGACCCTGAAACGCATCCCGGACAGCGCCCACTTCATCATGTGGGACCAGCCGCAGCGCTTCCAGGGCGAGGTCAAGACCTTCCTGGCCGCGCCCTGATCTTCTGGAAGATCAGATGAAGGGCCAGGCGAGGATACGCTTCATGTGCAGCGTCGTGCGCGTGGCCACATAGCCGGCCGCGAAGCCGAAGGCCGGCAGGCTCCAGATGCTCCCCATCACGGCCAGCCAGGCGCCGCCGACCGTTGCGCCGGCGACCAGCACCATCATCCACAGCTCGATGCTGAGGAAAAACGCGCTCGATTCACGCCACACGCGTAGCAAGAGCGCGGCGGCTTCCCTGAAAGTCTTGATGTCGTGGCCCATGGTCGTGTCCGCTATTCGGCAATGATGAAAATGAAAGTTCGGCGCCGGAATCGGGATAGGGGCAGCCAGCATGCTGGCTGGCCCCTCCCACACCACCCGGCATGCGGGTCCGCACCGGGCGGTTCGAGTAGTTGAGGTTAGGTGAGTCGAGGCATGCCAAGACGATCGAAG
>JBFLVV010000052.1:0-39009 GCA_040758275.1 Pseudomonadota bacterium | reverse complement strand
CGGACGAATTCAACGTCGACAAGCTGCGCTACCACCGCATCATCATCATGACCGACGCGGACGTCGACGGCGCCCACATCCGCACCCTGCTGCTGACGCTGTTCTACCGCCAGATGCCGCAGCTGGTCGAGCGTGGTCACATCTACATTGCACAGCCGCCGCTGTACAAGGTCAAGGCCGGCCGCGACGAGCGCTACCTGAAGGACGACCTCGAAGAAGCAAGCTACATGATGACGTTCGCGCTGAACGGGGCCTCCCTGATCCCGCGCGAAGGCGCCGACCCGATCACCGGCGAAGGCCTGAGCGAACTGGTGCGCCAGTACAACCTGTCGAACGCCATCATGATGCGCCTGACCCGCGTGATCGACCGCGCCGCGCTGACCGCCATCACCGGTGGCGTGACGCTGGACATGAGCACCCTCGAAAAGGCGGAAGCCTCGGCCAAGGCGATGGAAGAGGCGATCAAGGACCCGGCCGTGAAGGTGAGCGTGCGTTCGGACGAACTGTCCGAGAAGCACTCGCTGCGCATCGAGCGCATGCGTCACGGTAACGTGCAGGTCACCTCGATCGATGCGGACTTCGTGCAGAGCAACGACTACGCGGTGCTGGCCAATGCGGCAGCCACCTTCCAGGGCCTGATCGGCGAAGGCGCCATCATCCGCCGCGGCGAAGGCGAAAAGATGAAGGAGTTCGCGGTGCGCGGCTTCCACGAAGCCATGCTGTGGCTGCGTGACGAAGCGGAACGCGGCGTCAGTAAGCAGCGTTATAAAGGTCTGGGCGAAATGAATCCAGAGCAGCTGTGGGAAACCACGATGGATCCGGCCGTGCGCCGCCTGTTGAAGGTGCAGATCGAGGATGCGATTGCGGCGGACCAGATCTTCACCACGCTGATGGGTGATGAGGTGGAACCGCGTCGTAACTTCATTGAGAGCAATGCGCTGCAAGCGGGGAATATCGACGTCTGATTGACCTGCGCCTCACGTCAAAACGGCCTCCTTGCGAGGCCGTTTTTTATTCTCTACAGCTTGTCTGTCGGCGGCGGCTCGATCTTTTCCTCGAACTCGTTGAGCCGATTCAGTACCACCGGATTCCTGGCATATTTGCGCTTTAATTGAGCGAGCTTTTTATCGGTACCTGTACAGAGCTTGCGAAGCTCGCGCTCTATCTGCTTCATTCTTTGTTTGTCCGGCGGGTCGGGGGATTCACCGCGGAAGTGATCGCAACCTTCACGCTGCTCCACGTATTTGGCAACGTCGGATGGCAGTCGAGGTTCCGCGGCGAGCGCGGAACCAAGCCCGAAGCAAAACACGAAGAAGGCAGCTTTTATTGTTTCGTGCATGTTCATGCTCCCCTAGCTCACTGATGAAGATTGTCGCGGCCGCCGCTTCCCTGTATCGACCATGTACGCAGAACGTCATATCCGAAAGTGCCCTGGCACAGCGTTAGCGCGATCTTGTCTCCTGCCGCCACGCTATCCCAGAACGGCCTGTCAACCTGGATGTATTCCTTCACACCAGTGTCGAGTTCAATCTCGAGACGTGGCGTCCGCGCCTGCCCTCTTCCATAAAATTTGTCGTTGATCGTCACGCTCATAGTAAGCGCTTCCCCGACATCGCTGCGGTTGAACAGGCTCGCCATGGCGGCCGAGGCCAAGCCTGCAGCAACAGTCATGCTCCCAATGAAAATGAGGGAGCGCAGAACCGGTCCGCTCATCCCGCTTAGCAATGCGTGGCGCATGTACGCAAACGCGGTGGCGCAGGCCATGCCAAGCAGGCCGCCTGCGATGAATGCAATCCAGAACAGCCGCAAGCCGCCGAGTGTATTCTCGAGCCACTCGACTTCATGGACCATCGCGCCGATGGCAATGATGAAGAAAAGAGCGAACAGTGGCTCGACGTACTTCTGGAAAGGCGCCCGCTTCATCTCTCGCTCCGTTACCTCAATCCTGCTCAGGAATAGGCTGGACGACGAGGAACTGGTACGACATCGCGCCAAGGAAAGCAATGCCGGCGCCCGTCAACAGGGCTGGCACGAAGGACCAGCTTTGCGCGATATAGCCGGTAAAGATTGGCGCTAGCGCACCACCGATAAATCCACCGAAATTCTGAATCGCGCCGAGGGAAGCAACGCGGCTGCGCGGTGCGACCGCCGTCGCAAGCGACCAGGAACAGGCAGATGCTGCATTGGCCAGGAAGATGACGATCGAGATGCAGGCGATGGCTGCGGTATTGCTCTCGACCAGCGCCGCCGGAATCGTGAACGCCACCATGCCCAGCATGGCCAGCACGACCGCCGTACGGCGTCCCGTGACGGCCGATGCCGCGCGTTTGGTAATCTGGTCCGAGGCCCAGCCTGCCGTCAGCGCACCGGCAAAGCCGCACAGGAAGGGAATCGTCGCGGCCACGCCCACGTAGGCCACATCCATGTGGCGTTCCGTGCGCAGGTAGCCCGGCAGCCAGGTGAGGAAGACCCAGTTCAGGTAGACCGAACCGAAGAAGCCGAGCAGCATGCCCCAGGTGGCGCGCTGGCGGAACAGCGCGCGCCACGACGCAAAACCCGCTTTCGGCGCGGCCTCCATGGTCTGGCCTTCGTCGAGGTAGGCGCGCTCGGCATCGGACAGCTCGTCGCGCACCGGGTCGCGGTAGAGCATGACCCACACCACGGCCGCCACGAGTCCCAGCGCACCCGTGACGAAGAAGGCCCAGTGCCAGCTCGTTGCGGCGATCAGCGGCGACAGGCACAGGGGCGCCAGCGCAAAGCCCAGCGGCGAAGCCGAGTTGAAGATGCCGGTTGGCGTACCGCGTGCGCGCAGGGGGAACCAGTTGCTCACCACACGCGCCGCCGCCGGGAACTGCGGCGCCTCGCCGATTCCGAGCACGATCCGCGCGAGCACGAACCAGCCGAAGGTCGATACCAGTCCGCCTGCAGCCTGGGCCAGCGACCACAGCACCAGGCCCATGCCGAGCAGCCAGCGCGGGCCGATCTTGTCGACCAGGACGCCGACTGGGAGCTGGCACAGCGCATAGCTCCACGAGAAAGCCGACAGGAGCAGGCCCATCTCGCCGAGCGAAAGCCCGAGATCGGCGCGGATGAATTCGTTGGCGACGGCGAGGGTGGCGCGGTCGAGGTAGTTGATGACACCGGTGAGAACTAACAAACTAAGCGCTATAGATTGGCGCTTACGTATACGCTGGGTAACAGTCCCGCTGTTAGAATAATTACTCATTTTGCCATTCCAGAGCAAGTATGGACAGCATAAGGCTTTAGGTCTAAATTAATTTCTTCATTAATAATCACATAGTTCCATCAGTATATAACAACGGCTTTAATGATAGATTAATACGATCACGATCTAGTCACTTACTTCCTTATTAAAAACCTCGAGCAGACTCAGTTCTTCGGATCCCGAATACGCCACCTTACCGCCGATACGCTGCTCGAAAGTCGACAGGGCCACAGGCTTCCCACCAGTGAGCCCCTCCACTGCTCGCTCAAGGGTTGTGTATCGCACCTCGTCCCTCGTAATGCGCGCACGTGACTGTCCTTCAACCTCCTCAAACCGAACAATAAACCATGCTATATCAGCATTTGATATGTCAGCAACATGGTCCATTTCACCGATTGAATCAAAAAATGCGCGATCTACAACAACCGCCATTTTTTTACCCCAACGGCGAAGTGTTGGAACTTTGATCTGAAGCTGAGGCATCAAACGTTTAGGACCACAACTTCTGTAATCAGGACGGCGCTGACCAGCTGGATAACTCACCCAATTAACGGCTGGGTCTTCGTAGGCTTTATACTCGCCGGTCATTGCGTTGCCACTAAAATAGACAGCTTGTATCTCCAAAGCCGACCATACCATCGGAGTGCCAGTTGCAGCCTTACTGCTAACAAGTACCATGTCTATTCTTCCTACATCTTCTCCGCCGACTTCATTGTCTACGGTAGCGCCGGCTTCAAGAAACCCAACTTCTCCAACGAGTTTAGGTTTGGGATCATTGAGAATCGTTTCGCCGACCCAACTATAGATATCCAGGCCCTCATTAAACCGGTGAGGACACGTAGCCCTTAATGACCCGGCCTTTCCTTCCAAAGGGATACCAACTGCTCTGCCATTATCTGGATGCGAAGCGTATGCGTATGAACGAAGCGAACATACTCCGCCATCTTTTGTACATTTTGCATCGCTTTTCAGCGGTTTAAAGGGGCAGGGTTGAGGCGCGCGGTCTTTCTTCGGCTTCAAGTTCTCCGTGGCGTAGTGTCGCCGCTGTTCACTGGTAAGCTCTGTGAGCCGATAGCCGTACCATTCTCCGATCCCAAATTTAGGCTTCCGCTCTTTGGGTATGCGTGGTTTTTTAGTTTTTTTAACGTTCATACTACAACGCTAACACAACTATTGCATTAAGGGAAGGATTGACTGTGGGAATTTCAAGAAGCGAAAATATGCGTCGGATCCGTGCTCGTGACACTAAGCCAGAGCTTGCAGTTCGCAAACTTCTACGGGAAATCGGCTTCCCGGGCTACCGACTTCATCGTACCGAATTGCCGGGTAAGCCTGATATTGTGTTTCTTGGGCGTCGAAAGGCGATCTTAATACATGGTTGCTTTTGGCACGCTCATACGTGCAAAGTGGGAATGCGCAAGCCTTTGACAAACCAACATTACTGGGTTCCAAAAATAGAGCGGAATCGCAGTCGAGACGAGAAAAACCTGCAAGAGCTCGAGCTCTCTGGATGGGACGTTTTGACAGTGTGGGAGTGTGAGCTTAAAGACTTAGATGCACTAGAGGACCGGCTATCAAATTTCCTCGGCGCCCGAGACGCTTAGCAACGCGATCTCTCATAGAAATTAAAGGACAAGATACTCCCACTCCCGAGATTTTTCCCTTGAGCCTCAGCACTTAACACGTTTTGTGGTGTAAACTTAGGTTGAAAAAAGACGCGTCCTCACCCGACTTAATTTGCGAACTTAGCAATCTTTGCGTACTGTCAACCTGTGACGACGTTGGCTTATTATCATTTCCGTCACATTTCTACTCTTTGAATCCCATGAAAAACGACGCCTCCCTAGGGCACCTTAATGTTCGGAATCGTACTTGTATTGATCTTTTTGCTGGCGCAGGTGGCCTAAGCACTGGCCTCGAAATGGCCGGCTTTAATGTGCTTTTTGCAAATGAAATTATGAAAGCATATGCTGAGACTTTGAAAGAAAATCATCCACAAAGTGAAGTTTATGTTGATGATATTCGTTCAGTATCCCCTGCACATGTTCGCAAGGGATTAAATCTTGCAGTTGGGGAACTTGATTTACTTGCAGGTGGTCCTCCCTGCCAGGGTTTTAGCATCAACGCACCGATTCGTTCCAATGAGGATTCGCGAAACAATCTCTTTTTGAACTATTTAGCATTCGTTGAAGAGTTTCGACCGAAGACTGTTTTAATTGAAAACGTTCCTGGAATGGTCTCTTTCGAATCAGGTAACACCATCAAAGCTATATTAGAAAGCCTTAAGAACCTCGGCTATAACGCTGATGTTCGAGTACTCTTTGCGCCAAACTATGGCATCCCGCAGATGCGGTGGCGCACCATTTTTTTAGCTACTCGCCTTGAGATTTCTCCACAAGCGCTTTACCCAGTTCCATCTCATCAAATCAAAGGCCGTCCGAATTTTACATCGACATTAGATGGTCGACGTCTCGTCTTTTCTGATTCATATATAGCAAGCAACTCACAGTATGCATTCACAACAGTGGATGACGCGATTAGTGACTTGCCAGAGATTGAAAATGGCGGAGGAATGGCAGAAACGCAGTATGAGTGTGACGGAAAATCTGACTACCAAATTTTGCTACGCGCAAATGCAAACCTGCTTTTTAATCATCAATGTGCTCGACTGGGTGCAGTTAACATAGCTCGTCTGGCGCATATTCCCCCTGGAGGATCTTGGCGTGATATACCGCATGAACTATTGCCCAAAGGCATGCAACGTGCTCGGCGCTCAGACCATACTAAGCGTTATGGACGCCTATCTCCAGACGGAATTGCGAGCACAATTCTCACCAAGTGCGATCCACACTGGGGCTCCTATATACATCCTACTCAGGATCGCGTATTGAGTGTACGAGAAGCTGCGCGGCTCCAATCTTTCCCAGATAAAATACGATTTTATGGGAGTGTAACCGAACAGTATGAGCAAGTTGGTAACGCAGTCCCACCGTTATTTGCTAAAGCTATTGGAGATCAAATTCAGAAAATCTTAACTCGCGAAGAGAATGACGAACCAATCTATTCGGGATTCGAAGGGAAAAACTCAAATTTAGAACTGCCATTTTTTCAGTAAGCGTTTGAAATTGGTCCACTCGACTCTACTATATCGAGTGGCCCGGACTTGATTCTAAGCATTCCATGTGACGGCTAGTTTGTGCGTAGATTTCATAGGTGCAGCACCTGGTCGACGGCTGCCTCAGATCAATATAGCCCGTAACGATTTCGTTAACATCTTTGCGGTGATCAGCGGGACTACGCCAATTAGTCCGGCTCCTCAGCAAGCCGACCGCGAAGTGCCGGCTAACGAACCTCTCTGCCACCACAAGCTTGTCCTCGCTGGTGTGCTGGACCGTCTCGGGATGCCTGGGCGACCTTGCCCTTGCTTTACAGACGGAAGCAGCGAGCAATGGGCTCCGGTACTAGATAGCGCAGATCTTGTGAAGTGTAACGTCTTGCTTGCTGTAGCTGCGTGCCATCGAGATTGGCGCGGCCACGATCGAACGCCGTCGTGCGCCACGATTCGGTTGACTAAAGCATCATAGTAAGGTCAGACCAACCCAGCCGGAGCACGAATGCACAAGCACTTGCGCAATGCCGCCATTACACTCGGAGGGACCTTGCTTTCTTCAATCGCAATCGCCGCGCCTGAGCAGCAGGCTGCCGCGTTCATGGACATTTATTCCTCGCACTGCCTGAAGTACCTGCACGACTTCGACGGCCTGCGCAAGCACCTGAGCACCACGCCGCAGCTGCCGGCCGAGAAGGCGGCGATGTTCCTGCAGGGCGCCAAAGGCAATGCCTGGGTCGTTCCCAGCCAGCATGGCCAGTTCGTGCTGGTCGTGCACCAGGACAAGAACCTGTGTGCGCTCTACGCCAAGACCGTCCCGGCGGACGCGACCAAGGCGTTGTTCGAGAAGGCCATGAGCAAACCGCCGGCGCCCTTCGCGAGCGAGCGTAAGCGCAACACCGCGGACAAGGGGCCGGATGGTGTGAAGAGCACCGTCGCCTATGAATGGAGCAATGGGCAGTCGCCGCGCAAGCCCTTGTTTGCGCTGACTGTCACCACCAGCAAGTCGAGCGTGGCGCAGGGGGTGGCGACTGCGGCGATCGGTCACTGAGGCAGCGCACTTGGGCACCGGCCGAGGGGGACGCCTAGTCCCGGTGCGACGGTCTTGCGGCTAACGGTCTTTCGGTGAATTTCTAGGGCAGCACGATTTTGATGACGGCGTGCCCAGAGGTCGCATACAAGTTGCCCTTCCCATCCGTCGTGATCCCGCGCAGGTCTGCGAAGCTGCTGCCGTCAAGCGGCCCGGTTTTCAGGCTCGTGCTACGCGGGGTGCCCGCGATGGTCGACACCACGCCGCTTGGGGTAATCTTGCGGATCAGGTTGTTCACACCATCCGCCACATAGAGGTTGCCCTGCGGATCGGCCGTCATTGCCACCACGCGCTCGAAGCTGGCGCTCGTTCCCGTGCCGTTGGTCGAACCCGTGATGCCGGACGAGCCGACGAAACGCGTCAGGCTATTGCCAGTGCCATTGAGCTTGCTGATCGTGTTCGTCAGGTCGGCCACATACACCACGTTGCTGTTGTCGACCGCCACGCCGCGCGGCAGGAAGTCGCGCGTGCCAGTGAGGTTGTTCTGCGTCGCCACGCCCTCGATCATGGTCGCGACGCCGAAGGAGTTGATTCGGCGGGTGCCGTAGCCATTGGTCACGTAAACGTTGCCACTGGAGTCGACATCGATGCCGCCCGTGTACACATGGTTCAGGCTGCCGGACGCCACATTGCTGCCGATCGGGAGCGTGAACAGGGTGTCGACCCGCCCATCCAGGCCTACCCGGCGAATGGCGCGCGCGTCGGCGACATACATGACGTTATTGCTGTCGATCGCGATCGCCGCGGGGTTGGTAAAGCGCGCGTTGGCGCCGGTGCCGTCGATGCTCTCGCGCGCCTCGGCGCGGCCGGCCAGGGTGGTGACGACGCCTGACGGCGTGATGCGCCGGATCGTGGCGTTGACCTGGTCCGCCACGTAGAGGTTGCCGCTCGCGTCGATGGTGATGCCGCGCGGGGTGTTGAAACGCGCCGACGTGCCGGTGGCGTCCCGGGTGCCTGAGGCCGTGGGGTCGCCCGCGACGATGGTGATGGCCGCGTTCTGTGGTGGCGGGTCCTCGTCCTCGTCGTCGTTCTTGGGCGGATGATCGCCGCATGCCGCCAGCAGCACCATCAACGCCGATGCGCCCAGCAGCTTCAGGCGCAGCCGGGCAGCCTTTGTCTCCACAAGCCGTTTCATCTTCTTCTCCCCCATTTCAACCCGACAATGCTAGCACGCTCCGCCGGACGTGCTTTTCGTCCCCTTAAAACACCGATTCGCGGATGTGTTAAGCGAGTTCGCGGCAAAGGTCATTTCACCGGCAGGGCGCGGATGCTGCAATGCAGATCTTATCCACGGCATAATCCTTCGACAACCATGACGACACGAGCACACACCCTTCCTGCCATGCTGCTCGCACTGGCCCTGCTCCCAGCCGCCGCGCAGGCCGCCGAACCGGCGCCAGCATGCGACGCGCCCCTCGTCGAGGCGGCAGGTTTCGCAGCAACGAAGCTATGCGCACTGCTCGACGCGCCGGCGCGCGACGGCGCCAACGTCCACGCCATCGTCGTCCTGCGCCACGGCGCCGTGGTGGCGGAGCGCTATTACCAGGGCCGCGACCGCTCGATCTGGTCGCCCTTCGCGCGCACCGTGCAGTTCGACGCATTCACGCGCCACGACCTGCGCTCGGTCAGCAAGTCGGTCACCAGCCTGTTATGGGGCATCGCGCAGGGCGAAGGCCGCATGCCGGCACTCAGTACGCCGGTGCTCGATCTCTATCCCGGGCTCGCCGACCTCAAGACGGGAGGCCGCGAGGCGGTCACAGTGCGCCAGCTGTTTACCATGACGAGCGGCCTGGCCTGGGAAGAGCCGATCCGCTATGGCATGCGTAACGACGAGACCGGCCTGTACTGGCGCTCCTCGCAGGCGCGCTACCTGTTCGACCGTCCGCTGGTCGCGAAAGACGCCTTTAATTACAACGGCGGCACCACGGCGGTGCTGGCCGACATCCTAATGCGCCGCACCGGCATGCCGCTGCAGGACTACGCGCAGCAAAAGCTGTTCGCGCCGCTCGGCATCACGGACTGGGAATGGCAGAGGGATGTGCGCTCGCGCCCGATGGCTTTCGCCGGCCTGCGCCTGCGGCCGCGCGACCTGGCGACCATCGGGCAATTGGTGCTGCAGCGGGGACAGTGGCAAGGCAGGCAGGTGGTGCCGGCACAGTGGATCGACGAATCCTTGAAAGCGCACGTGGAAACCGGCGATGGCCTGCAGTACGGCTACCAGTGGTGGAGCGGGACGGTCGAGGCCCTGGGCGGCAAGCACCGCTGGTACGCGGGCTTCGGCAACGGCGGCCAGCGCCTCTACATCGTGCCCGCACTCAGCCTGGTGGTCGTGAGCACGGCCGGCGGCTACGACGATGCGGGCAGCGGACGCCATGCCGGCGCCCTGTTCCGCAGCATCGCAGGCAGCCTTACTCGCTGAAGGCGCCGCCCGTGCTCATGCGGTCGAGGAACTGCACCGAGGCGCGCTCGCTCATCACCAGCACCAGCTTCAGGCGCGCGCGCGTCATGCCCACGAAGAGCTTGCGCAGCGTGAGCTCGTCCATCTCCTCGAAGTCGATCTCGGTGAAGATCAGCGCCGGCGCCGACTGGCCCTTGAAGCGGTAGACCGATTCGGCCAGCAGGCCGCCCTCGCGGAACACCGGGTTGCCAAACAAATCGTAGGCGCCGGTGAAGGAGCGCAGCGTGTGCGCGTCGCTGAGCTTGTCGAGCTTGAGGATGGCCGATTTCTCGCGTCCGCGGAAGGAGCAGATCGCGATGTCCTGGCGCCCGAAGCCGGCGGCCAGGCAGGACGTGACGGCGCGCCGGGTCTGGGACAGCATGGCCTCGACGTCGCCTTCCGGGTAGGTCATCTCTTCGATGTCGGCGCCCTTGAAGGGGCTGCCCGCCTCGACCGGCTGGCTCACCGCGCCGATCGAGGACAGCATCTGCACGACCTCGCGCGGGCTGCGGTAGTTGGTGTTCGAATGCAGCACCACCCAGCCCGGCAGCGCCACCATCTCCTTGCCGTACAGGTTCTGGTCCGGGTCTTCCAGCCAGATCGCGCGCCCGCCGCTTCTGAGCATGCGCAGCACGATGTCGCGCCAGACGGGCGAAAAATCCTGGCCTTCGTCGACGATCAGCACGTCGTACTGCCAGGTCTCCGGCAGGTCGGCCGAGCCCAGCACGCCCTCGATCTCGGACCAGACATCGGGCTTGCCGTAGTCCGGGCTTTCGCCCTTGGCGCGCAGCCAGGCGTCGCACAGTTCGTGGAAGTTGGCGACCCGTCCGCCCGGCGGCACCAGGCGCTGGATGTGGTCGGCCAGCGGGCGGTTGAAGCAGACATACAGGGGGCGCAGGCCGGCGTCGATGGCGGCCGTGTATTCGCTGAGGGCCAGCTGGGTCTTGCCGCTGCCGGCCGTGCCCACCACGCGCAGGCGGAATGGTGAAAACTCGAGGCGGCGCGCCCAGGTGGCCAGGCCCCCGGACAGGCGCGTCACCATCTGCGTGGCGCAGCCGATCATCGAACTCGGGTCGGGGCGCAGGCTCAGGGTGTCGCCAAGATAGCGGGTGACCCGGTCGAAGTCCTCGGTGCGCGCGGTGACCGGCAGGATCTCGCGGATCTTGGCGCCCAGGCGGCCCTTGGTGGTGGCGTCGATGATGTGGCTGGGGTCGATGCCGGCCTGCTGCGGGTCCTTGACGATGTAGTCGGGACAGTAGAGCAGGTAGTCGATCGAAAGCTGGCCCTGGTAGCGCCTGGCGAAGCCTTCGATGGTGTGCAGGATCTGGTGGCGAATCTTGCGCGGCTTGCCCTGGTAGTTCTTGACCAGGCCGTCCTTGGTCTCGTTGAGGAAGCCAGCGATCTGCTCGATCAGCAGCAGGCGGCCGTTGGGGGCGAGGATGATGAAGTCGATGTCGCCGTAGGCCGAGAAGCCGTGCTCGACGTTGGTCCAGTGCACGCCGTGGTAGATCTCGTAGGGCGTGTCGGATAAACGCTTTTCCAGCAGCGTCAGGGTTTCGATCTCACGTGCGGCGGCGCCGGTGACGGACATCTCGCGCCAGCCGGCTGGATGGATGTGGGCCATGGATCGGACTCGCCTGTTTTTGAGATAGCAATATTGTAAGGCCGATCACAGGGAGTCGATCACGCGCTTGGCACATGGCCAGGATGCGGACGAAAAAAAAGCCCGCGTTCGCGAGCTTCGTTTCAAGCATTACCGATTTATCGCCGCTCCAGCCCATGCTATCTGCGTGGTGCCGGGGCTCATGGCCACCCAAGCTATCTGCAGGGTGTGGCCGCTGTACAGGCTGACTGATACGTCGAAAACACACCGTCCGGGAAAGCCGCGCACTGCACAGGCGCAGCAACAGAATCGGACGGGTCCGCCAAAGCCATGGGCTCTAGCGAAAACACAGTATAACAGATCTTTTTGTGCAGTGCACAAAAATTGTTGGCCGACGCGCGCACGCCGGCTCTTTCTCGCAACGCCCATGCCTGGGCGCCTGCGGCTTAGCGGCGGCGCGGCGCCGGACGCGGCCCGGTCGGACCACGGTTTTCGATGTGACGGAAGGTGATGCGGCCCTTGTTGAGGTCGTACGGCGACATCTCGAGGGTCACGCGGTCGCCCGCCAGGATACGGATGTGGTTCTTCTTCATACGGCCCGAGGTATAGGCGATCAACTGGTGTCCGTTGTCCAGGTTCACGCGGAAGCGCAGTTCAGGCAGGATTTCGGCCACGAGGCCATTCATTTCGATGAGTTCTTCTTTTGCCATGTTTGTTCTCCTGATGCAAATGCATGTACGGCCCGGGCGGTGCACGGGTTCGGTGAAGCGTCGGTCGCACCGCCGGTCGCTGCAGGGCAGTGTTTGGTGCTGGCCTGACCAGTGCCAGGCGGGAGAGAGAAGCGCGCAAGCTGCAGGAGCTGCGGAGGCTCGGGCGGCGCCGTACGTTGTGTTGCTGCTACGAGGCCGGGGGAAAGTCGGAGGCAGTGCCTCGACGACAGGACCCCAGTATACCACTTAGCGTGCTGCGCTGCACGAAAGCGGCGTTTTCTTACCTTTGGCGCCTTTCCCAGCCAGTGTGAAAAAACTGGCCGTTTTGGCAGCCAGGCCGCCTTTTCTGCCTTGCCGCCCTACAAAATCCGGCCAAGACCACGATGCGCCGCACAAATTTTTGCTTGACACACTTCCAGCACTCCCCTAAAGTCTTCTGCATGTCTTTCCATCCGCATCTGTCGATCTTCCTACCTGCCGCCGGCGCGCTAGCGCTGGGTCTGCTACTACGCGCGTAATCCACGCCGTACGTTCCGGCCACAAGCCGGCCCACAAGCAGTCTCGCAGTCCAGGAAGCAAACAAGATGTCCCAGTTTTCCACCCCAGTCTCGATCAGCAAGTCCTCCGGCCTTACCCTGCCGTCAGGTTCGCGCGCCTTCGTCCGCCTGCTGCTAAAGCTACCGATCGGTTGCCGGGCCTAGCGTTCCCGCGGCCCGCCCGGCAGCCCCTTCGCCGCACTCCCGCCCCATCCAGGGTTAGAAGAGTCACGTAGTCATGCAATCAGGAGCAAACGATCATGCTGAAGAATCCCGCCACCAAATACCGTCCCTTCCCCGCCGTCGCACTGAGCGACCGCCAGTGGCCAAGCCGCACCATCACCCAGCCGCCCATCTGGATGAGCACCGACCTGCGCGACGGTAACCAGGCGCTGATCGAGCCGATGAGCCCCGAAAAGAAGTTGCGTTTCTTCGAGATGCTGGTGAAGATCGGCATCAAGGAGATCGAAGTCGGCTTCCCCTCCGCTTCGCAGACCGACTTCGACTTCGTGCGCATGCTGGTCGAGGAAAACCGCATCCCCGAAGACGTGACCATCATCGTCCTGACCCAGGCGCGCGATGAGCTGATCCGCCGCACCGTGGAATCGGCCGTCGGCGCCAAGCGCGCGATCGTCCACGTCTACAACTCGGTGGCGCCGGTGTTCCGTCGCGTGGTGTTCGGCATGGAGCGCGAGGAGATCGTGCAGATCGCAGTCAAGGGCACGCAGCTGATCAAGGAGCTGGTCGCCCGGCATCCGCAGACCCAGTGGGGCCTGGAATATTCGCCGGAATCCTTCTCGACCACCGAGCTCGATTTCTCCAAGCAGATCGTCGATGCCGTCAGCGCCGTGTGGCAGCCGACGCCAGACAACAAGATGATCGTCAACCTGCCCTCCACCGTCGAGGCCAGCACCCCGAACGTCTACGCCGACCAGATCGAGTGGATGTGCCGCCACCTGAACAATCGCGATGCGCTCGTGATCAGCGTCCACCCGCACAATGACCGCGGCACGGCGGTGGCCGCCGCCGAACTGGCCGTGATGGCCGGCGCCGACCGCGTCGAAGGCTGCCTGTTCGGCAACGGCGAACGCACCGGCAACGTCGACCTGGTGACCCTGGCCATGAACCTCTACACCCAGGGCGTGAACCCGGGCCTGGACTTCTCGGACATCGATGCGGTGCGCCAGCTGGTCGAGGAATGCAACCAGCTGCCGGTGCACCCGCGCCATCCGTATGTCGGCGACCTCGTGTTCACCGCCTTCTCCGGCTCGCACCAGGACGCGATCAAGAAGGGCTTCGCCAAGCAGCAGCCCGACGCGATCTGGGAAGTGCCCTACCTGCCGATCGACCCGGCCGACCTGGGCCGCAGCTACGATGCCGTCATCCGCGTCAACAGTCAGTCGGGCAAGGGCGGCATGGCCTACCTGCTGCAACAGGAATACGGCCTCGAACTGCCGCGCCGCCTGCAGATCGAATTCTCGCGCGCCGTGCAGCGCATGGCGGACAGCACGGGGCGCGAAGTGGTCGCCTCCGACATCCACGCCCTGTTCTCGCGCGAATACCTGGAGCAGGACCGGCCCTATGACTACATCGCCCACCGCATGGTCGAGGACAGCGCCCACGGCGTGCAGATCGACCTGGATGTGACGCGCGACGGCGCCCGCAAGACCTGCCAGGGCGCCGGCAACGGCCCGATCGACGCCTTCGTGAATGCGCTCGGCCTCGACATCCGCCTGATGGACTACCACGAGCACGCGATCGGCCGCGGCGCCGACGCCCGTGCCGCCTGCTACGTCGAACTGCGCGTGGGCGACGGGGCGACCTTGTTCGGTGTGGGCATCGACAGCAATATCGTGACGGCGTCCTTCCGTGCGGTGCTGTCGGCGGTCAACCGCCACCTGGCGCAGGCGGTGCCGGTCGCCAAGGCAGCCTAAAGAAAGAGATTGTTGCCAGCTTGTCCAGAAAAGCGTTGCTTTACCGAAAAATTCGTTGTCGCATCAGCTTAACTGATGCAAACTTTCGGGAATTGACGCTTTTGACAATGGACAAGCCGTGTCCTTTCCTTTCCCCTTCACACTGATCCTTGCCCGCGCGCTGCCGCGGCGGCGCAGCGCATTGGTGTCGTGGATGGCGGCTTGCCTCCTGCTGCTTGGCAGCGGGGCAGCCCAGGCCACGGTCTACACCTTCAGCGGCAATCCCGTCGATTCCTGCACCTTGGCCGGCACGGTCTACACCTGCCCCCAACCTGCCTACCTGAACTGGAACGACTCGGTCGTCATCGGCAGCGGCTACACCCTCAAGGTCACCAACAACGTCGCGGTCAGCTGGAACCAGGGCCTGTCGATGGGCAGCGGCGCCAGGCTCATCGTGACGGGCGACCTGAACCTCAAGGACGTCAACCCGGCCAACCTGAAGATCTCCGGCGGCGACATCGAGGTCGGCGGCACCTTCTCGATGGGCGCCTCGGCGCAGTCGGCGATCGCCAACATCACCGCCGGCGCCATCCAGCTCGGCACGGACCGGGTGACGATCACCGGCAACCTCACGTCGAAAGGTGTGGTCAACATCAGTTCCCATTCGCGCATCACGGGCAACGTTTCGGGTACCGTCGTGAACACCGGTTCGCCGGTGACGATCACCGGCGACGTCACCGCAAGCAGCAGGTTCACGCTGGCGTCCGGCAGCACGGTCACCGGCCAGGTCAGCGCGCCGGTATTCGACATGCTGGCCTCCGGCAGCAAGGTGACCGGCAACGTGACGGCAAGCAGCAGCATGACCATGGGCTCGGGCAACGCGGTGACCGGCAACGTCGATACCGGCGACCTGCTGCTGCAGTCCTCCAGCGCCCTCATCACCGGCGACGCCAGGGTCAACTGGGCGACGCTGGAATGGGCGGGGCGCGTGACGGGCACCATCTACTGCAAGAACGGCACCAAGAAGAACAAGTGCGACTGCGTGGACAACCGCAGCGGCTACGCGGTCAATTCGGCGAACGGACCGCGCTGCGAAGCCGCGGCGCCGAAGGGCGTCCACCACTTCCAGATCAGCCATGATGGACAGGCACATACCTGCGTCCCCGAAGCCGTCACCGTCACCGCCTGCGCCAACGCGGCCTGCACGGCGCCGCACTACGCGGACGGCGTTACCGGCCTGGTGCTCAAACCCGGCAACGTCGCCATCGACATCGGCAGTTCGGGCGTCAACAGCAGCGGCACGGTCTCGACACTCGCGCTGGGCGTCACCGCGCTGTCGCTCGGGAACCTGCCCGCTTCGGCCGGCGCCACGAGCTGTCTCATGCCCTCCGGCTCGAACAGCTGCAACATGAACTTCGCCGGCGGCGCGACCTTGAAGGTCGACGTCAAGGACCATGTATCGGCCGTCTCCCAGACCGCCGAGATCTCCGCGGTGAAGCTCGACGCCCAGTCGCAGGCCTGCGTGCCGGCGCTGGCCGGCAAGAAGAACGTCGCGTTCAGCTGCCAGTACCTCGACCCTGCCTCCGGCAGCAAGGCAGTGACGCTGGGCAGCGCGCCGCTGAGCATTGGGGCGAGCTGTGACGGCACGGCCGCCAGCCTGCTCCTCGACTTCGACACCAGCACCGGCAAGGCCGGCTTCAAGCTGAGCTATCCGGACGCCGGCAAGGTCAGGCTCATCGCAAGCCATACCAGCGCGGACGGCGACAAGGTCAGCGGCAACGACGACTTCATCGCGGCGCCGGCGAAATTCGTGCTCACCGGACTACCCGCCGCAAACAGCACCATCCGCGCCGGTGAAGACTTCAAGTTCACGATCCAGGCCCAGAACAACGTGGGGGCGCTGACGCCGGGCTTCGACAAGGACGCCCTGTCGGACAAGGAAAACGCAGTGGCTACGGCACTCGAGTCCTGCGTGGCGGCGGGCCTGGAAAAAGGCAGCCTTGGCGCGACCGGCACGACTGGTTTCGTGAAAGGCGAAGCCAGCGTCACCCTGTCGTGGTCCGAGGTCGGCAAGATGGGCATCACGGCGAAGCTCACCGATTTCCTCGGCAGCAGCCTGGCAGTCGAGGGTGGTAGCGCCTGCAACGCCATCGGCGACTTCATTCCGCATCACTTCCTCGTCGAGCTGGCCGATCCTGCGGCGAAATTCTATTACTCGGGCCAGCCTTTCGAGGTGGTGCTCACGGCCAGGAACAAGAACAAGGGCGCTACCCGGAACTACGACAAGGATACGAAGCTGAGCAAGGCGGTGACCCTCAGTGCCAGGAATGAGGACGGCGACGAATTCGCCAAGGAGCCGGGCAAGATCACCGGCGCCACCGTCGACGCCGATGCCTTCGCCAAGGGCGTTGCCAAGGCCACGCCGCGTTACACCCTCACCCCGCCGCCACCGGCGCCGCCCAAGGTCAGGCTGCGCGCCTCGGACGCCCAGGCCAGCTCGGCAGACCAGGCGGACGCGGAACAGGCACGCCCCCCGATCCGCTTCGGCCGGCTGCGCATCGCCAACCGCTTCGGCAGCGCGCGCGCCAAGCTCGCCCTGCCGGTGATGGCCGAATACTGGAGCGGGAACAGCTGGGTCCTCAACACCGACGACGACAGCACCGTCGTCCCCTCCTCGGCCTTCGTGCTGCATCCGCATTCCCAGGCCGCGGCGGTCGCGGCGCTCGAGGTGCCCAAGCCCGCGACAAGCCTGGCGATCAAGGCCGGCATGGGCGAGCTGGTCCTGCAGCCGGGCAAGGACAGCGGTGCGGGCTGGGTCGACGTGGTGTTCAACCTCGGCGAAACCAAGACCGACAGCTCCTGCCTGGCGATGCCCAAGCCGGACAGCACAGGCGCCAAGCTGCCCTGGCTGCGCTCCCTGAACAACGCCTGCGCCACCACCTACACCGTCGACCCCTACGCGCGCGCCACCTTCGGCGTGTTCGCGCCGGAGAGCCGCCGCATCATCCACATCCGCGAGGGCTTCCGGTGAGGCGGCAGGCGGGTTTCACGATGATCGAACTGGTGACCGTGATGGTGCTGATCGGCGCCATCGCGGCCATCGGCATCCCCCGCCTCATGGGCAGCAACACGACCGCGACCATGGTGTTCGGCGACCAGGTGGTGAGCGCGCTGCGCCATGCCCAGAAGACGGCCGTGGCGCGGCGCCGGCTGGTGTGCGTGACCCTGGAGGGCAAGGCGGTGCGGCTTCGCATGCGCGAGGACTTCGGCCTGCCCGGGGCCGGCGTGCCCTGCACCCTGTCCACTGGCGCCACCGACACCGAATACGGCAGCACCAACGACAGCGTGATTGCCGGCGCCGGCAGCTTCGCGGGCCAGGCCAGCATCGCCCTGTTCTTCCACCCGGACGGCACCGTCAGCAAGGACGCCGCCGGGACCAGCTTCGTCACGCGGGGGGACTCGATCGGCATCAAGGACGGGAACAGCGTGGCGCGCACCATCGTCGTCGAGGGGAGCACCGGCCATGTCCAGTAGGCGCATGGCCGGCGTGACCCTGGTCGAACTGATCATCGCCATCGTCATCATCTCGGCGGCGCTGGCCGGCCTGGTGGCCGCGCTGACGCGCGCCAACCGCGCCAGCGTCGATCCCATCCTCACCCAGCAGATGACGGCAATCGCCGAGGGCATGATGGAGGAGGTACTGCTCAAGCCCTTCGCCGAGGACGACGCCGTCGCCGCGACCGGCCGCGCCGACTACAACGACATCTGGGACTACAACGAATACGCCAAGGACAGCCCTGTGGAGGACTTCAACGGCAATGCGATCGCCGGACTGGAACGCTACCGGGTCAGCGTCCAGGTCGACCAGGTCGCCCTCACCAGCGTTCCCCTGGGCGACGCGGCGCGCGTGCGCGTCACGGTGCGCAACGGCGGCCAGAGCATCGTGCTGACCGGCTGGAGGACCAGGCCATGAGAAAGGCTGCCGGCTTCACCCTGGTCGAACTGGTGATCGTGATGGTCCTGACCGGCATCATCGCGGGCGTGCTGGCCACGCAGCTGGGGCCGACGATCCAGTCCTATCTGGCGGTCGAGCGCCGCGCCGCCCTGCTTGACCAGGCCGATACCTCGCTGCGCCGCATCGCGACCGAGATCCGCAGCGCCGTGCCGAATTCGCTGCGCCTGCACTCCTCGCAGTGCCTGGAACTGGCGCCGACGATCGATGGCGGGCGCCTGCGCACGGGGCCCGACATCAGCAAGCCGGCGAGCCCGGGCGCCTTCCTCGACCAGTTCGAAACCAAGGCGACCTTCGACGTCCTCACTCCTTTCACCAACCCGGTCGGCAAGGGTGACCTGGTCGTGATCGGCAACCAGAACACCACCGACCTGTACGACGGCACCAACGTCGCCTTCATCGACAGCGTCCAGAAGACCGGCGACACCACGGGTGAGCACCGGATCACGCTGACGGAAGTGCGCACCATCCCGCAGGGCTACGACAGCGGCCGCTTCGTCGTCGTGCCTGCCGGCTGGCGCTCGGTCAGGTATGCCTGCGTGAACCCCGGCAAGGATGAACATGACAACGGGAGCGGTACGCTCTACCGCATCACATCGAATGTGCTCGACCTGGACGCCGGCTGTCCCGCGCCGGCGAACACGGCTCCGATCGTCGCGACCAATGTGGAGGCGTGCAGCTTCGAGTACTCGCCCAACCAGGGCGCCACCCAGGAAAGCGGCTTCGCCCAGCTGCGGCTGACCTTGCGCGCGCGCGGTGAGTCGGTATCGCTGACGCTCGGCGCCCACGTGGACAACGTGCCATGAACAGAATGCGCGAGCGCGGCTTTGCCTACATCGCGGCGGTCGTCCTGCTGATCGTCGTCGCCGGCGTGGTCGTATCGCTGCTGCGCCTGACCGCGACCCAGCAGAGCACCGTGAACCAGACCCTGCTCGGTGTGCGCGCCAGCCAGGCGGCGCGCGCCGGCGTCGAGTGGATGTTCTATCGCCTCGCCTATGACGGCGTCACCACCTGCCCCGCGGCGCCCCCGGAAACGGAATTCCTCGCCGATACGGGCTTTCGCGTCACGGTCAACTGCGCCGTGCGCGAGTTCAAGGAAGGCGAACAGCCGGCCGGTACCGCCACCGAGAAATACGTCTATCGGATCGAGTCGATTGCCTACAACGGCAACGTGACGCAGGCCGACTATGTGGAACGGCGCCGCATCGCGACCGTCTGCATGACGAAAGCCGGCGGGATCTGCTGACGCTTCGCTCAGGCCCTCCCGAACGCCTGCCGGTACTGCGCCGTCGTCATCCCCGTCGCTTCCTTGAACATGCGCCGCATCCCCGCGTCGCTGCTGAAGCCCAGCTCCGCACTGATGGTGCTGGCCGGCAGGCCGGTGTCGATCAGGCGCTCGCTCACCTGGTTCAGCTTCACGCGCCGCACCCAGGTCGCCGCGGGCAAGCCGGTGGCAGCAAGCACCTTGCGCGCCAGGGTGCGCTCGGAGGTAGCGAGTTCGCGCGCCAGCCGCAGTAGTGTGCCCTCCCCCGCCGGCAGGCGTTCGACCGCATCGTGCAGGCGCCGCATCAGGCGGCCGGGCTGGGCGATCAGGTGCACGGTCTGGAAGGCCTGGTGGGTGCGCTCGGGGCGCGGCAGAACCATCAGGCGGGTCAGGTCGCGGTAGGCCTCCATGCTCAGGCGCGATTCGATGACGGCCTGGGCAATCGGCAGGTAGCCGTTCACGCCGGAGGCGGTCGCCGTGCGCTCGTTGAACACATCGGTGCGCTCGACCTGCCAGTCGACCTTCGGGAAGCGCTTCCGCGCGCTGTCCGCCAGCCACCAGGTGATGGTCGCGCACTGCCGGTCCAGCCTGCGCGCGGCGGCGGCCAGGCACACGCCGGTGCAGTAGCTCCACACCGCGACGTGCTTGCCGAGCCGGCCGATGGCGGCAACGAGCGGCGCATTGTCCGCCAGCGCCGCCTCGACCTGTTCGGCGGACTCGGTCCAGAAGCCGGGCACCAGCAAGGCGTCGATCTGCGCCCCGTCGAGCGCTTGCGCGGCCGGCAGGCGCAGGCCGTGCGCACAGGCGACCTCGCCTGCGGCCAGCCCGACGAACACGGTCTCGAACAGGCGCCGGCCGGCGCGCCGGTTGGCCGCGTGCAGCAGGTCGGCGAAGGCAAGCAGGCCGGCGGGCATGCAGCCGGGGTAGAGCAGCAGGGCGACGCGCAAGGAAGATGGGGCCATGGCGGAAATTGGATGGTTTATGTCGTTTTCCGCCATTGGAGCAGATCGGGCGCCGGCTGACAATGGCGGCGTCACTCAAGGAGAACCGCATGAAGATCACCCAGCTGCGCAATGCCACCATCATCGTCGAACTCGGCCCCCATCGCATCCTCGTCGACCCCATGCTGGCCCCGCAAGGTGCGCTGCCACCCCTGCGCTTCGGCGGCGGCCGCGCGCGCAATCCCACGGTCGACCTGCCGTCAAACGCCGACGCCCTGCTCGAGACGGTCACCCACTGCCTGATCACGCACTGCCAGAAGGGCCACTTCGACCACTTGGATCGCGCCGGCAAGCGCTGGCTGCGCGAGCGCGGCATCCCCGTGATCTGCACGCCGCACGACGCCGACTACCTGCGCGGCCGCGGCCTGAACGTACAGCCCCTGGGAAGCAGCGCCCATGCGCCGCAGCCCTTCCTGGACGGGCAGGTGACGACGGTGCCCTGCCGCCACGGACGCGGCGCGGTGGCCCTCCTGATGGAGCACGGCGTCGGCTACTACATCGAGATGCCGGGCGAGCCGACGCTGTATCTCTCGGGCGACACCCTGCTCACGCCGCGGGTGCGCGAGTTCGTCGCCAGCCGCCAGCCGGACGTCTGCCTGGTGCCGGCCGGCGGCGCGCGCTTCGACCTGGGCAGCGAGATCATCATGGACGAGCAGGATGTCGTCGAGCTGCTGCGCCTCACGCAAGGCCAGGTGGTGGCGAACCACCTGGAGGCACTGAGTCACTGCCCGGTCACGCGGACCGGGCTGGCGCAGGCCGCCGCGCAGGCCGGCATGCAGGCGCGGCTCCACGTCCCGGCCGATGGCGAGACCTTGCAGTTCTACCCGCTCGCGAGCGGCGCCGCCTCGGCCTGAGTGCCGCCCTTGCGGCCCCGCGCGACGGCCCACACGCTGTCGGGCGCCGCCATGGCGAGGCGGCGGCGCATCCGCCGCGCCAGCATTGCAAACGCGAGCGCGCCGAGGGCCGCCGTGGCGTCCAGCCACTGCGCCTGTTGCGATACCGAGGTCCAGCCGCTCAGGTTCGCCGCCGGTATCAGGGCCGTCATCGCGGCGCATGTCCACAGCAGCTCCACCGATGCACGAGCGGGGCCGCGACAGAAGGCCCAGGCCACGGCGCCCACGAACACGGCGTAATAGAGAATGTAGTGCCAGGCGGTGAGCGCGTCCACCACCCCGTGCAGCCAGCGTGCACCGGCGATCGACAGCGACACGCCGGCCATGCAGCCCAGGCAGACGCCGACGGTCAGCGCGGCCATGATGCGGGCCGAGCGCTGCTGCGCGACCGGCAGGCCGTCGCGCGCCTGGCGCTTGCGGCGCGACTCGATCCATAGCAGATTCCCGGAATAGAAGAGGAAGGCGCCCGCCAGGCCCATGAAGAAGTAAGTCCAGCGTACTGGCGGGCCGCCGAAATTCCCGAAGTGCATGCCGAAGAAGGTGCTCAGGACCGCCCCCCATCCCTGCTGCACGCCCGGCAGATGCTCGCTGCCGGCGAGCGCGCCGGTACGCGCGTCGAGCAATGCGTAACCCACATTCCCGTCGCGCATCGGATGCGCCGGATCGTGGCCGGCGATCCAGACCCTGGTGGCGCCCGGTGCGCGCCGGTAGGTCATCGACACCGGCTCGAAGCCAGGCGCCGCGGTGCGCAGCTTCGCCAGCAGCGCATCCGGCGCCAGCCATGCCGCCGGATCGTCGCGACCCTTGGCGCGCTGCTCGTGGTGCTCCTCGTACAGCGTGGCGTGCTGGGCCTCGTAGATGTAGTCGTGCAGGCCGAACACCACGGCGCTCCAGGCGATCACGAGGTGGAAGGGCAGGCTGCCGATGCCGACGATATTGTGCGCGTCCAGCCACATGCGCTTGGCGTTCTTCCCGATACGCAGGTACATGAAATCCTTCACCAGCGAGGGCAGCAGGATCACGAGGCCGGACACCAGCGCCAGCGCATAGAGCAGCGAGACCACCCCCATCACGGCGGCGCCGTCGTGCTCGTCCATCGGCAGGCCGGCGGTGCGGTGCAGATTGTCGACCAGCTCGCCCAAGACCGAAGGCGCGGCTTCGTTTACGGCGATCTGGCCCTGTCCATCGAGCTCCGCGCCCATCTGGCGCTCGCCCTCTTTCCAGGTGACGCGTGCGCGCACGTCCTCGCCGTCGCGCAGGTGCAGGGTGAACGGGCCTTTGGTTTCGTTCGCGGCCTGGCGCACGAGCGCGGCCCAGCCCTCCGGCGCGGTCAAGGCGCCGCCAGGTGGCGGCGCGGCCCAGCGCGCGATCGGCTCCTTGAACATGGTGAGCGCGCCCGCATAAAAGGCGACGAAGAGGAACAGGCCGGCGACGATGCCGGTCCAGGTGTGGACGGTCTTGTAGACCTTGACGATATCCTGGCGCATGGTGGTGTCAAGAAAGCCAGTGGAACAGGGACCACGCGAGCAGGTTGGCCAGTCCGAGGACGGCCCATGCGTGGACGGCGGTGCGGAACAGGAAGGCGGCGCTCCAGACCAGCAGGGTGGTCAGCGGCACGCTCCACATTGCGACCTGGTTGCGGATATCGAAGGCGGGCGAATCGTGGGCCATGCCGCCGCCAAGCACCAGCATGACGCCGGACAGCGCCAGTCCCAGGCCGAAGCCGAGCAGCGCGCCGGCGATCGCCTTCGACCAGAGGGCGCCGGTGGAGTCGGTGATGCGCGGTGCTTTCATGGTTCCTTCCTCGTGCGCAGCCAGGCCGGCGGAATCGGCCACAGGACCAGCCCCAGCATCAGCCAGAGCAGCACCGCCAGCACCGCGGCGCCAATCCCGAGCACGCGCAGCGTGGCCAGCACAGCCAGCACCAGCAGCATCAGCGCCCCGCCCAGGCAGGGCGCGGCCGGCCAGCGCCGCGGACAGCGCTCGGTGGAGCGGTAGATCAGCGCGACCGCGGCCGCGCACAACACGATGGACAGGGCCAGGAAAACCATCGGCGCCTCAGAACTGGGCGTTCAGGGCAAGCCACAGGCGGCGTCCCTCGTCCTGCATCCAGTTGCCGGTGAGCGTGGCGCGCGGGCGGGTATCGACAGGCACCATCTTGTTGCCGACGTTGAGCACGGCCGCATTCAGCGACAGGCTCGGGCTGAACTGCCAGCTGCCGCCCAGGTCGTAGACCGTGCTGCCAGGACGCACGCGCACGCCGTTGGCGCCGGTGCGGAAGCCCGCGTAGAACTGTTCGCTGCTGGCCTGGGCGCGCGCATACAGCCGCAATCGATCACCCGGCTTCCAGTCGACCTGCGCATTCGCCATGTGCTTCGGCGTCATGTCGAGCGGATAGCCTTCGAGCGAACTGCCGTTATAGGAAGTCTCGCCGGCTGCGCCGCGCTCGGACTCGGTGTACGAGTAATTGGCCGACAGCGACCAGTCGCGTGCCAGCGGCCACTTCAGGCCCAGTTCGACGCCGCGCAGGGCCACTTCGGCCACGTTGTCGTAGACGTAGATGTCGCGCGCACCGCCCGCTTCGTCGATACCGGTGTCGTAGCTGACCACCTTGTTGCGGAAGTCGTTGCGGAACAGGGTAGCGCTGAAGCTGCGGCCACCCTCGGCGTCGTAGCGCAGGCCCACTTCCTGGGTCGAACTGGTCTCCGGTTCGAGCAGCGGATTGCCGCACAGGATGCCGCGGCGGCCAGTATTCCCGCCGGTGCTCATGCAGTAGCCGGCCGTGCTCTGGCGGATGGTTGGGGCCTTGAAGCCCTTGACCGCGCCGCCGCGCAGGGTCCAGTTGCCGCCCAATTTGTACACCGCGTACAGGCGCGGCGAGGTGTGGCGGCCGTAGGTTTCGTGGTCGTCCAGGCGCAGGCCGGCGGTGAGGGTCAGGCGCTCGTTGATGAACCAGTCGTCCTCGGCGAACACGGCCCAGTTGTCGTGCCTCACCTCGTCGACGTTGGCCGGCAGGCCGGTGACGGCGTCCTGGGCGGCGATCCCTTCGAGGTCGACCCGCGTGGCCTGGCCGCCCAGCTTCAGGGCATGGTCTCCCAGGCGCAGCGAGAGCAGTGCGTCGAGTACGGTGTTGCGCAGCTCCGGACGGGCCCCGCTCACCGCGCCATTGGCCAGGTTGGCCAGTTCGGCGCGCTCCTGGTACAGCGAGACCTTGGACCTGCTTGAACCATAGCGGCCATCGTGGGTCAGGGCCCAGTGGCTGCGTTCATGCTCTTCGGTCTGGGCGAGCGCGTTCGGCGCCAGGTTGAAGCCCGGGGTCGAGGTGTAGCGGAAGCGCTCCTTGCCGGTCTCGAAGTCGAGGCTGTGGTGTTCCGACAGTTTCGCGCTGAGGCGCGCGGTCAGGGCCTGGTCGCGGGTATCGGGCGCGCCGACCGTCACGATGCGGTCTTCTTCGCGGTCCAGCACCTTGCCGGTCAGGCGCAGCGCCAGGCGCTCGCCGGCCAGGGGACCGGACAGCCAGAACGAACCCTGGCGGGTGTCGCCGAGCTCGTCCTCCTGCTGGACGATGCCGCCCAGCTGCACCGAGCCGCCCCACTTGCCGGGCACCTTGCGCGTGATGATGTTAATGACGCCGCCCATTGCATCCGAGCCGTACAGCGAAGACATCGGGCCGCGGATCACCTCGATGCGTTCGATCGCTTCCAGCGGCGGAATCAGGTTCGACTGCACGCCGGCGGTGCCGCGGTTCATGGTTTCGCGGGTGCCCTGGCGGCGGCCGTCGATCATGATCAGGGTATAGTCGCCCGGCATGCCGCGAATGACGATGTCCTTGGTCGAGGCGTCGGCGCCGACCACCGAGACGCCTTCGATGCGCGCCAGGATGTCGGCCAGGGTGGCGGCCGGCATCTCGCGAATTTCCTCGCGCGTGATGACTGAAATGCTGGCCGGCGCATCCTGCACCTGCTGTTCGCTGCGCGAGGCCGTGACCACCACGGTGGACGGCGCGCCCGCAGGAACGGCGATCTCGTCGGCGGCATGGACCGCACCCGCACTTGCCAGCAGCAGCCCGGCAATGGCGCTGCACCTGTACTGCTCTTTCATGACTTTCCCTTGTAAATGCAAATTGTTCTCATTTGCGTTTACATTAATACATGTTCAATTATCCGGTCAATAGCGCCAAAGGTGAGACGCATTATTAATTCATATGGAATGGTGTTACCCCACAAGCATGGATAATCCCGTTTCGATAATCGTTCATCATGCAGGTACCGCACCCGGACAACAGGAGAACCCGCATGAACCAGGACACCCGCCCAGTTGCCATCGTCACCGGCGCATCGCGTGGCATCGGCGCCGCCATCGCCCAGCGCCTCGCCGAGGATGGCTACCGCATCGTCGTCAACTACGCCAGCAACGAGGGCGAGGCGCAGCGCGTGGTGGCGACCTTGCACGCCACCGGCCACAGCGCCATCGCCGTGCGGGCCGACGTCTCCAAACCGGACGAAGTACGCGCCCTGTTCGATGCCGCCGAGCGCGAGCTGGGCCGGGTCGACGTGCTGGTCAACAATGCCGGCGTGCTCAAGACCATGCCGCTGGCAGAGACCAGCGACGAACTGTTCGAGAACACCTTCGGCATCAATGTGCAGGGCACCTTCAACACCCTGCGCGAGGCGGCGCGGCGCCTGAACGACGGCGGGCGCATCGTGAACTTCTCGACCACCGTGCTGGCGATGAAGCTGCCGGGCTACGCGATCTACAGCGCCAGCAAGGCGGCGGTGGAGGCGATGAGCGCCGTCTTCGCCAAGGAACTGCGCGGCCGCCAGATCCGCGTCAACACCGTGGCGCCGGGACCGGTTGCCACCGAGCTGTTCTTCTCCGGGAAAACCCAGGAACAGATCGCCGGTTTCGCCAGGATGCCGCCGCTCGAGCGCCTGGGCGAGCCGAGCGATATCGCCCGCATCGTGTCCTTCCTGGTGAGCGAAGAGTCGGGCTGGGTCAATGGCCAGGTACTGCGTGCGAACGGGGGCACGGCCTGAGCTTCCCCTATAATCGGGCGCATTGTTCTTACTGTGTGCCCGCATGTCTTACCGCCTCGCCATTTTCGACTTCGACGGCACGCTGGCCGATTCCTTTCCCTTCTTCGTCAGCGTGTTCAACCGCATCGCGGACGAGCACGGCTTTCGCCGCGTCGATGGCGAAGAGGCCCAGCAGCTGCGCCACCACGATACCCGCACCATCATGCGCCACCTCGGCATGCCGGCCTGGAAGCTGCCGCTGGCCTCGCGCAGCTTCATCGGCCTGATGCGTGAGAACGCTTCCCGCATCCCGCTGTTCGAAGGCATCCACGAGGTACTGCACACGCTCAGCCGCGAAGGCGTGCGCCTGGCCATCGTGTCCTCGAATTCGGAGCAGAACGTGCGGCTGGTGCTGGGCCCGGCGCTGGGCGATTTGTTCCAGCACTACGAATGCGGCATGTCGGTCTTCGGCAAGGCCGCGCGCATCCGCAAGGTAGTGAAACAATCTGCGGTGCCGGCCGCGCATGCGCTCTACGTGGGCGACCAGGCCATGGATGCCGAAGCGGCGCGCAAGGTCGGCGTGGCCTTCGGTGCGGTCAGCTGGGGCTACGCGCCGATCGAGGCGCTGCGCCGCATCAAGCCCGAGCGCGAGTTCGGCACGCCTTCCGAACTGCTGCGCATCGTCCGGCCCTGAAGTTCAACCCTTCACGCACACCACCTGCTTGAGCGTGTGCACCACCTCGACCAGTTCGCGCTGGGCGTGCATGACCGCGTCGATGTCCTTGTAGGCCATCGGGATCTCGTCGATCACGCCCTCGTCCTTGCGCGATTCCACCCCTTCCAGCACGCGCTCCATGTCGGCGCGGGTGAAGCGGCGCTTGGCCTCGGTGCGGCTCATCACGCGTCCCGCGCCATGGCTGCAGCTGTGAAAACTTTCCGGGTTCCCCTTGCCGCGCACAATGAAACTCTTGGCGCCCATGGAGCCCGGGATGATGCCCAGTTCGCCCTCGCGCGCCGAGACGGCGCCCTTGCGCGTGACCAGTACGTCCTTGCCGAAGTGCTTCTCCTTCTGCACATAGTTGTGGTGGCAATTGACTGCCTCCATATGCGCATCGAAGGGCTTCGGAAGCACGCCGCGCATCGCGTGGATCACGTTGTGCATCATGACTTCGCGGTTGATGCGCGCGAACTTCTGCGCCCAGCCAACCGCTTCCACGTAATCGTCGTAGTGCTCGGTGCCCTCCTCGAGATAGGCCAGGTCCTGGTCGGGCAGGTTGACCTGATGGCGCCGCATGTCCTGGCGCGCCAGCTCGATGAAATGGGTGCCGATCGCATTGCCCACCCCGCGCGAACCGGAGTGCAGCATGACCCAGACCGCACCCTCCTCGTCGAGGCAGACTTCGACGAAATGGTTGCCGCTGCCTAAAGTGCCCAGGTGCTTGTAGTTGTTGGTGCCGCGCAGCTTCGGGTACTTGCGGCAGATCGCGTCGAACTCGTCCTTCAGTGTCGCCCAGCCGGCATCGACGGCCGGCGGCGGATTGCTCCAGGAGCCGACGTCGCGGCCCTTGTGGTTGCGGGTCTTGGGCGACATGCCATGCGGCACCGCCTGCTCGATGGCGCTGCGCAGCTTGCCGAGGTTGTCCGGCAGGTCGGCGGCGCGCAGGGTGGTCTTGGCCGCCATCATGCCGCAGCCGATGTCGACGCCGACGGCAGCCGGGATCACGGCGCCCAGGGTCGGGATCACGCTGCCGATGGTCGAGCCCTTGCCGACGTGGACGTCCGGCATGACGGCGACGTGGTGGAACACGAAGGGCAGCTGCGCGAGCTTTTCCAGCTGCTGCTTCGCCTCAAGCTCGACCGGCACGCCCTGCGTCCACATCTTGACCGGCTTGCCGCCCTGCGGCGAGAGGAGTTCGATGTCTTCCTGGTTCATGGCGCCATCATCGCGCAAATCCGGCGTCGATGGAGTCCGGCTGGATTTGCATTCCCTGTGGCAGATCAATGAGGGCTGTAGCGCAAGCACAAGACTGGAGGATATTGCGCATTAGAAAGGACGACCATGCGGACTGCCTGCCGCCTGCTGGCGGCCTCCCTGCTGCTGGCGGCGCCCTGCGCGGCGCAGGAGGCGCGCTTCTTCACCCTCGACAACGACAGCTGGTTCGATACCGACCGCTACTACACCAACGGCGTCCAGCTCGCCTGGCGCGATGCCGCCGACACCCGTGGCGAGCTGGCGCGCCGCTGGACGGGCACAGCCTGCCGCTGGCTCGGCTGCGCCGATGCGCGCTATCTCTTCGGCCAGCACAGCGTCGGCCAGCTGATGTACACGCCGGGGGACATCACGGTGGCCGCACCCCAGCCCCTGGACCGCCCTTATGCCGGCCTGCTCTATGTGGAACGCAACTGGCTCTTCCTCGATGCCGATGGCCAGACCCTCACCACCCTCGGCGCGCAGTTCGGCCTCACCGGCCGGCTGTCGCTGGCCGAACCGGCGCAGAAACTGATTCACCGCATCGTCGACCGCCCGCGGCCGCAGGGCTGGGACCACCAGGTCGGCACGACCCTGGCCGTGATGGTCTCTGCCGAGCGGCGCGTGGCCTGGCCTGCCCTCTCCGGCGCCATCGCGGGCAATGTCCGCCTGCACACGGCGGGCTACTTGCGCGCCGCGCTCGGCAACACCATGAGCTATGCGGCGGGCGGCCTTACCCTCACCGTCGGCAAGAACCAGCCGCCCGTCTCGCCGGCGCCGCCCGGCATCGCCAACCGGCTGACGGGCGGCGCCACGGGCGACACCTCCTGCCTGTGGGAATGGCTGCAATGCACGCTGGTGCTCGGAGCCGAAGGCCGCGGCATGGCCTACAACCTGTTCCTGCAGGGCCGCCCCTGGCGCGAGGACCCCGGCGTGCGGCCACGGCGCTGGGTCGGCGATCTCATGGCGGGATTGCGCCTGGATTTTCCCGGCACGCGCGGGCGCGAACACGGCCCCTGGTTCGTCCAGTTCCGCACGACCCGCCGCACCGCCGAGTTCCGCGCCCCCATGCCGGTGCCGCGCCACACCGTCGGTTCGCTGACGCTCGGCATCGATTTCTGAAACTGGTTCGCCCGGGCTGCTCGCTACCGGCCTTGCCTTGCGCGGGCTGGACAGCGCTTCTATACTCGTGTCACATGCATTCCTGCATCATCGACAAGGTAACCGCCCATGCGCCATCCATCCTTCCTGCTCGTTCCGCTGCTCGCACCGCTGCTGCTGACAGGCTGCGTCAACGATACGGCCAGCTACCAGATCGAGGGCAATGACCATGCGCTGACCGTGCGCGTCGTGCAGGACTATTTCTGGAGCAAGGAAGGCACGGTGAAGCTGACCGCGGCGCGCATGCCTGACTGCATGCGCCAGATGGACCTGGGGGAATTGCCCCTGTCTGGCCTGGAGATCGAGCTGTTCGCCAGCGGCCCCAATCTGTACACCCTGCGCGCCGGCGAAGAGACCTGGCAGGTCGAGACCCAGGGCTGCACCCAGCTCGAAGCCCCGGAAGCGAACGCCGTGACCGGCCAGGCGCTGGGCGCCTTCCACCTCGATGCCAACGGCAAGCTGCTGTTCGAGGCGGCGGAGGCGGCGCCGGAAGGCGATACGGGAAGCAGCACGCAAGCGCCGTCGTAGGAGCGCGCGGCCGGCGCGCGAACAATCCTTCCACGCGTCCTGCGTGCGTCGGACCCGCTCGCTGCAAGGCCAGGCCTGCGGCGATGCCGGCCGCGTCGTCCTACACGGTCGCCTTCACATCAACACTCAGGGGCGCAGCCAGCCGCGCCCGATTGGTACCGCCAGCACCCGGCGGTACACCCCTTCCATCCAGGGCAGCACGGAGGCGCAGGCGGCGCGGCCCGCCGGCATCGATACGAGTGCCGCCATCGTGGCTGACACCACGAGTGCGCCGAACATGTCCTTCGGCCAATGCACGCCCAGGTAGACCCGCGACCAGGCGACGATCAGGGCCAGCGGCAGCAGCACCAGGCCGACGCGGCGTACCTGCGCCACCCCGCTGAAGACCAGCACCAGGGCCACCGAGAAGATGCTGGTGGCATGGTCGCTCGGGAAGGAGCTGTCGGGATCGTGCAGGAGGAAGGTATGGCCGATCTCGGCGACGAAGGGACGGGGGCTGTACCAGAAATGGCCGATCAGGTTGTTGAGGGTCAGGGCGAAGGCGGCGGCGATGAAGGCGCGCAGCGCGATTTCGCGGCGCGGCCCGCTCCCGCCGATCCACAGCAGCACCAGGGTCAGGGGCACCATGAAAATCAGCCACTCGGCCGCGAACACGGCGCCAAGCAATTGCCAGCCACCTAAACTGGCTTCGGCATTGAGGGCGGAGAAGAGGATCAGGTTGAGGTGCTCGAACATGGCGCCGCCGAAAGTGATATCAATAATATATCGCCTAGCTTAGCGGAGCTCATCCGCCGCACAGTTCGAGAAGTGCAACAGATTGTGACAATGGTGTGACAATCCCGACGGCCACTGCCCCAGCTCAAGCGCGATGCAGCATGCGTCGCAGCTGGCTCAGCTCCTGTTCCCGCCCGGACCGTTCGAGCACGGTTTCCAGCAGCGAGCGGTCGCCCTCGCGCAGCATGGTCCACTGGGTGAAGTACTCGTGCACCGTGCGCCAGGGCGGAAAGCCGGCCGGCATATTGCGCCAGGTGCTGCCGGTGTGCAGGAAGTACAGGACCGCGCAGAACACGTCGTAGAGGTCGTGCTTGCGTGGCCGGGTCTTGCGCCGCGCCGCTTCCAGCATGCCGCGCACGGGCTCAAACTGCTCGCGAGAAATATCGCTGGGATAGGCCGGACGGTCCATGGTCGTCCCCTCCAAAGTAGCTTGGAGGGGAGCGATCCGGAACAGGTTCCAAGACAAACGCGGCCTTCGGGCGAAGGCCGGTAGGACCTTAGTCGCGCGTCAGGGCCAGGAACTCGGTGCGCAGCGCCAGGTTCGGCTGCAGCTCGCCCAGCATCGCCGAGGTGATGGTCTCTTCGCCGATGGCGCGGATGCCGCGGCTTTCCATGCACATGTGGCGGCACTTCACGACCACACCGACGGCCTTCGGTTCCAGCACTTCCATCAGGGCGTTGGCGATCTGGATCGTCATGCGCTCCTGCACCTGCAGGCGCTTGGAGAAGATGTCGACCAGGCGGGTCAGCTTCGACAGGCCGACGATCTTCCCGTTCGGCAGGTAGCCGACGGTGGCCTTGCCGAAGAAGGGCGCCAGATGGTGTTCGCAATGGCTGTAGACCGGGATGTTGCGCACCACGATCAGCTCATTGTATTCCTCGGCGCCATCCTCGAAGGCCTTGAGCACTTCGACGGGATCCTGATCATAGCCCGAGGTCCAGTGTTTCCAGGCCTTCGCCACGCGGTGCGGCGTCTCCTGCAGGCCCGGACGGTCGGGGTCCTCGCCCAGGCTGGTAAGCAGGCGGCGCCAGTCGTGTTCGGTGAAAGCTTCTTTGTCAGACATGGTGAACCTTAAAAAATCGAGTGCCGCAAGTATATAGAAAATGCGCGAAAGCGACTGGAGGCTGCCGATTTCTTGAGCAAAATTAATGTACTTACACCACGGCCGGCGTAGCGTGGAAGGTGGTTCCTGCCCAATGAGCGTGTCAACAAACATTCAGGGCAAGGCGCACCGTCGAAGACAGTACGCTAGTACGGCAAGACGGTGCAACGCAGCCATGGATGTTTGTTTACACGGTCTGGGAGACAAGCATGTTCGGAAGCACCGTCCTCGAAGTCGCCATCGGCCTGACATTTTGCTACGGCACCCTGGCGCTGGTCGTCAGTACCTTGCAGGAAGCACTGGCGGCGGCCTTCAGCCTGCGCGCCAACATGCTGCTCGCGGCCATCAAGCGCATGCTGGACGACCCGCGCTGCGAAGCGCTGGCCCAGAGCCTCTACGACCACCCGCTGGTCAATCCGCACGGCAGCTCGCATGCAGGGCGCCCGCTGTCGGTGCGGCTAGCGCGCCCCGGGCCTTCCTACATCGAGCCTGCTTATTTTGCGATCGCCCTGCTCGACTCGCTGCGCAGCAATCCGGCCATCCCGCTGCAGGCGGCCATCGAGGCCCTGCCCGACCAACAGGTGCGGCGCGTGCTGCTGGCCCTGTACCGCCAGTCCAGCGGCGACCTGCAGCGCTTCCAGGACGGCATCGCCGGCTGGTTCAACAGTGCGATGGAGCGTTTGTCGGGTGTGTACAAGCGGCGCCAGCTCCTGATTTCCTTCCTGCTGGCCATGCTGCTCACCATCCTGCTGAACATCGACAGCATCCACCTGTTCCAGACCCTGTGGCACAACCCGGCGCTCGCCGCCCAGATCAAGGCCGCGCCCAGCGCGCTGGATGCCGAGGCGCTGCGCCAGCTGTGGGCGCTGCCGATCGGCTGGAGCACCTTCCCGCCGCAGCTGGACAGCGCATTCGCCCTGCAGGTGGCCGGCTGGCTGATCACGGCCGGCACCACCCTGTTCGGCGCGCCCTTCTGGTTCGACCTGCTGCAGCGCGCCGTGCAGCTGCGCGGCACCGGCGCCAAGCCCGCCGCATCGCGCACCCAGGCCGACGGCAGCGCCGCGGCCCTGGCGCCGGCGCCGGCAGCGGACCGGGAATAAAACCTATCCCAGTGGGGACCCATTCCCTGCCGGGATGGGTTCTTAGCGCCCCGGCGGCCGGTGCGCGTCCACCAGCACGCTCGAGACCGAGATGTGCGGCACCCGCTCCGGCCACTCGTCATCCGGTCCGAACCAGCGCGCCTCGGCAAGTTCCGTCGCGTCGACGCGGATCTCGCCATCGAGGTAGTCGGCGGTGAAGGCCAGCATCAGCGAATGCGGGAAGGGCCAGGACTGGCTGGCGAAGTAGCGCAGGTTCTGCACGCGCAGGCCCACCTCCTCGTAGACCTCGCGGTGGATCGCTTCTTCCACCGACTCCCCCGCCTCCAGGAAGCCCGCCAGCGGCACGAAGCGCTTGGTCGGCGAATGCAGGTGCATGGCCAGCAGCACGCTGTCGCCCTTTTTGATCAGGACCATCATGGCCGGCGAGATGCGTGGATAGGCCATGTGCCCGCACTGCACGCATTTATAGCAGCGCTCACCAGTGGCCAGTACGGTGGAGCTTCCGCAGGCGCCGCAGAAGCGGTGGGTGCGCGCCCACTCGGCCACCTGGGCCGCGCGCGCTGCCAGGCCGCGCAGTGATTCATCCATGTTCGAGAACAGCACCGCGCGCAGGCTGAGCAGGACATAGCCCGGCGGCAGCACCGGCTCGCTGTCGAACCACCCCGTCTCGCAATAGCGCTCGCCCAGCATACCGAGCGGCTGCAGGCGCGCGCGGTCGACGTCCAGCTGCGCCAGCAGGGCGGCGTCCGGCAGGGCCAGGTCGTGTTCGCGCACCAGCAGACGGCCGGCATGGAAGACGAAACTCAAGGGATGGGGGTCGGGACGGGGGGCGAACAGCGGGGTGAAGGACGGCGGTGTCAGGAGCATGGTCTGGGCGGCAAGGTAGAGAACGCGGTGCTTGATGATACCGCCTTTCGCGCACGCCTTCGTCCGACCCGATCAGAACTGCGCGCCTTCGCCACGCGAACTAATCGCTGCTCATCCGGCTCAAAGTTGGGCTGATCGCTGCTCGCCGCCCCCACTGGAGAGGACCATGGATGATTTTCCTATTGTGCTCGGCATCAACCGGACCCAGGACGCCAGCATCTGCCTGATGCAGGGCTCGCACCTGGCCTGGGCCATCCAGAAAGAACGCCTCACGCGGCGCAAGCACCACTGGGGCAAGCCCGGCGACCTGCGCGACCATTATTTGCCGCGGCTGCCCGGTCTCGACCGGCCGGTCGACATCGTGGTCGAATGCTTCTCCTCCGACGAGGAAGTGCGGCAGCTGCCGCTGTACGAGGAAGAACTGGCCGCCACCCTGCGGCTGGCGCACGGCGCGCGGCTGGCCCGCATCTCGCACCACCTGGCCCACCTGTACAGCGTGTTCCACCCTTCTCCTTTCGAGGAGGCGGCGGTGATGGTGATCGACGGCCAGGGCAGTCCGGTGGCCGACTTCACCGAACACTGGAGCGGCGCCAGCGAGACACCGGGCGACTGGCGCGAGGTTTCTTCCTTCTACACCGCCAGCCGCGCGGGAGGCGTCAACTGCATCGGCAAGCAGGTCTGGGACCGCGACGACGAGCGCCTGGTGGGCCTGGGCATGTTCTACTTCCTGCTGACGCAGGCGATCTTCCCCGGCGAAGGCAATGAAGGCAAGGTCATGGGGCTGGCTCCCTACGGCGACCCGGACGCGCTCGGCCTGCCCGCGCTCGAGGTCGAGGGCATGGCCGTCGGCATCCCCCAGGCCTGGCGCTCGCTGCTGCGCGAGCGCAAGCGCTTCCGCTTCGGCAGCCTGGATGCGCGCTTCACCGACTGCGCCAACCTGGCCGCCGCCGGCCAGCGCGCCTTCGAAGAGGCCCTGCTGGGACTGGCGCACTGGCTGTACCGCCAGACCGGCGCCGAGCACCTGTGCTTCGCCGGCGGCACGGCCCTGAACTGCTCGGCCAACGCACGCCTGCTGCGCGAGACGCCGTTCCGGCGCGTGTTCCTGCCGCCCGCCCCCAGCGACGCCGGCACCGCGCTCGGCTGCGCGGTCTACGGCCTGGCCGAAGTGGCCGGGCAACGCTGCGACTTCCGCTGGAGCGCCGACTACCTCGGACCGCCACCCCAGCTGGCCGACATCGAGGCCGCGCTCCAGGGCGCGGAAGACCTCGTCATCGAACAGCCGCGCGGGCGCGACGCCCTGTGCGCGCGCATGCTCGACCTGCTGTGCAGCGGCCGCGTGGTTGGCCTCTACCAGGGCCGCAGCGAATTCGGACCGCGGGCGCTGGGGCACCGCAGCATCCTGGCCGACCCGCGCCGCGACCGCGTGCGCGACTGGATCAATTCGCGCGTCAAGGGCCGCGAATGGTTCCGCCCCCTGGCCCCGGTGGTGCCGGAAGAACGGGCCCCGGCCTATTTCGAACTGAGCGGCTCCTCTCCCTTCATGCAGTTCGCCGCCCCGGTGCGTCCCGAGATCGCGCCAATGCTGCCGGCCATCACCCACGTCGACGGCACTGCCCGCCTGCAGACCGTGAGCCACAGCGACGACCCGCTGCTGCGCGCCCTGCTGGCCGGCTTCGAGGTGCGCACCGGCGTGCCGGTACTGCTCAACACCTCCTTCAACGGCCACGACGAACCCATCGTCGAAACGCCCTTCGAGGCCGTGGCCGCCTTCCGCCAGATGCCCCTGCATGCGCTGGCAATGCCGCCCTTCCTCGTCACCAAGCGCCAAGAGCCGGAGCTGCCCGCATGATCCGCGGCTACCCCGGCCGCCCCGGCGTGCAGGCCGGCGAGCCGCTCACCCTGCACGTCGCCGGCGACGAGGCGCGCTTTCGCATCGCCATCCACCGCTGGGAGGACGGGCTGGTGCCGGTCTGGCGCAGCAACTGGCTGCACGCCGAGCAGGCGCCCGAGGGCCGCGCCGACGAAGACTGGGAATGGCCCGCCTACCGGGTCGAGACCGATGCCGACTGGCCATCGGGCGTCTACCTCGCCCATTTCGAGACGCCGCAGGGCATGCCGCTGCGCCTGTCGGCCGACTGCGGCGCCGCATTGTTCGTCGTGCGCAGAGAGCAGGCGCGGCAGCGCATGCTGTACAAACTTCCCGTCGCTACCTGGCATGCCTACAACAGCAGCGGCGGCGCCTGCTTCTATACCAATCCGCCCCGCTCGGCGCAGCCGCCAGGGGCACGGGTGTCACTGCGCCGGCCGGGCGGCGGCATCGGCGGCGAAACCTGGGGCGCGCCCGACCATTACGACTGCCGCTCCGCGCGCCAGACCTTCGCCCACTGGGACGCCCGTTTCATCCGCTGGATGGCGAGAAACAGCTACGCGGCGGACTTCTGCACCGACCTCGACATCCACGAACAGCCCGAGCTGCTGCACGACTACCGCCTGCTGGTGAGCGTCGGCCACGACGAGTACTGGACCGAACGCACGCGCGACGCTGTCGAAGACTTCGTGGCTGATGGCGGCAACCTCGCCTTTTTCGGCGCCAATCTGTGCTGGTGGCGCATCCACCTGGTCGACGATGCGAGTGCCATGGTCTGCCACCAGGGCAGCAAGCAGGGCGCCTGGGATCATTGGTGGCCGCCCACGGGCGCCGGGCGCCCGGAAGACCAGCTTACAGGCAGCAGCTACCGGCATGGCGGCGGCTGGTGGGACGGGCCGCGCGATACCCGCGGCTACGTGGTCCAGCAGCCGGAGCACTGGGTCTTCGCCGGCACCGGCTTCACCCGCGGGGACACGCTCGGACGCGACACCTGGCCCCCGCTGGCGGGCTACGAATGCGATGGCGTGCCGGTCGACCATGTCGCGCCGGATGGTACGGCCCTGCTCTCTGCCTGGCGCGACGAGGCCGGCACGCCGGACGGCTACCAGTTGCTGGCGGCCTGCCCGCTCGACCGGCGCTGGCAGGAACTGCCGCCACGCGAACGCCATGGTCCCGGCGAGGGCGTGCACCTCGCGGCGATGGGCGTGTTCCGGCGCGGGGGCACCGTATTCTCGGCCGGCACGACCGACTGGGCCCAGGTACTGGGCGACGCCCGCGACCGGCAGGTGGAACGCATTACACGCAACGTGCTCGATCGCCTTGGCGCCGATTGAGACCGGACCGCTTGCTCGAAGCCTGCAGGGAGTCACGACTCAGAACCCGATACGGGTGCCGGTTCGATTCTGGGTACGGCTTCGGTGCGGGTTTGGATCCAAGTGCGAGAGCGGCGGAGCGCAGGTTAGGTGCGAGTTAGGTACGGTTTGGGTGTGGATTAGGTGCGGTTAGGTGCGGGTGTAGATGCGGCTGCGGCTGCGGCTGCAGGTGGGCGCGGGTGCGGCCACAGTCACACAAGAATAACCAGAACAATACGGGGAACACATGAATCGCCGCTCATTCCTTCAACGCCATGACATTCGCAGCATCATCGTGTTCCGCGCCCTGCAGCTTGGGGACATGCTGTGCGCAGTGCCGGCCTTGCGCGCGCTGCGGGCCGCCCTGCCGGAAGCACGCATCGTGCTGACCGGCCTGCCCTGGGCGGCGCAATTCGCGCAGCGTTTTCCCTCCTACGTGAACGAATTCATGGCCTTTCCCGGTCACCCACTGTTGCCCGAGCAGGCGGTGCGGCACGACGAACTGACCGCGTTTTACGCCACCGTCTGCGACCAGGGCTTCGACCTGGCCCTGCAGCTGCATGGCAGCGGCGACGTCACCAACCACATTGTCGCCGGCTTCGGCGCGCGCACCATGGCCGGCTTCTCGCGCAGCGAAGCGACCCAAACGGACCGGACCCTGTTGCTGCCCTATCCCGAGGCCGGTGCGGAATCCGAACGTCTGCTGCACCTGTCCGAGCGCCTCGGCGCCCCGGCTGTGGGCAGCCATCTCGAATTTCCCCTGCGGCGCGATGACGTCGAGGAACTCGAAGCCAGCCAGGTCGCGCCTGAGCTGGAGCCCGGCAGCTATATCTGCATCCACGCGGGCGCGCGCAAGCGTGACAAATGCTGGCCCCCGGAGCGCTTCGCCGAAGTGGCCGACCAGCTACACGCCGAATTCGGGCTCGACACGGTCCTGACCGGCTCGGCCGACGAAGCCCCCCTGGCGCACGCCGTCGCCAGCCACATGCGCTCGCCGGTGATCGAAGCCGCGGCCCCGATCTCGATAGGCGCCATGGCAGCCCTGATGAGCCGGTCGCGCCTCCTGATCTGCAACGACACGGGCGTCTCGCACATCGCCGCCGGGCTCGGCCTGAACAGCGTCGTCGTGTTCAGCAAGGCGGACATCGCACGCTGGGCACCACTGGACCGCCTGCGCCACCGCTGCATCTGGGACCCGGCCGCCGAACGCTCCGCCGTCGTGCTCGAGCATGCCCGCGCACTACTCGCCGGAACGGCGCCCAGCGGGCAGCGCGCGGCGGGAATGTGGCCGTACTGGTGAGGCCTGCGTAAAGTCCGTCATGTGGTGCCTCGTCGGATGCGGCGGGTGACGCCGCAAGGACAGGACCTCTCCGGCGCCACGTAGAAACAGCGACGCGATAGCCGCAAGCATCGTTGCTGCCTTGCTGCCTTCGTGGCTCGCCGCTTCGCTGTTCCGCCGGAATGCTGCCCTGTTGTCTT
>JBFLVV010000051.1:0-39801 GCA_040758275.1 Pseudomonadota bacterium | reverse complement strand
GGCGGGGCATGTTTTGTGGGGGGGGGGGGCGGGCCCGGGGGTGGGGCGCGGGCGGGCGCCCACCCCCGGCCAGCGTTTGACGCTCAGTCTTGCTTGTCGTGAAATAGCTGGCTGGTCAGGAAGGGTTCCAAACCCAGGTCCAACACCCGGACGACTCCGCCATTGGGCGTGGCCCACTGGAGGATCTTCTGCGACTGGTTGTCATACAGGTAGTAGTGACCGTCGCCCGCGTCAAGCAACGGTAGCGCGTTCGATGGGTAGTTCGGGTCGCGGCTCAGGTCGGCGTAGGCGTTCCCCACATTCAGATAATAGTTGTCAGGCACACCGAGTCCATAGACCTCCGTGGCGCCAAAGACGATGACTCCGAAGGTCGACAGGAAGGCGCTGTATTCCGGCGACAATCCGAACCCGAGCCTGTTCTCGAGTTGGTGGATGCCGTCTGCCGACGCGGGGCGGGTCTTCGCACTGTGGCGTTCGACCAGTGCCTGTAGTTCTTTCATCATGGTTTGTCCTCGAGACGCTGGTTTTCGATCTGTTCCGCGCGGGCCTTCCAATATTCTTCACGTTCCTTGCAGAAGTCTGTCCGGTCGATTTCCGACTCCTTCAGCTTGTTATGGAGAACATTGTCGTTGCCATTGCTGCGGTGCTCGGCACCGGTCAGCTCCGCGAGCGGCGAATCCGGTTTCTGCCCGATATGGTGAAGTTCGATCGGCCTGTCGTTCGCATCGAGCGGCGCGCGGCCGTCCTTCATCCGGTCGAGGTTCGATTCGCCCCACAGGTCCGCCTTATCGTAGTCGATATCGGTGCGGATCAATGCGTCCTTCTCGTTGATGACCGCAGGCTCGAGCCCGGCCTTTTCGTAGATGCCCGCCTCGGCCTCGCTGTCGATGGCATCCAGGACACTATCCGGGTAATCATTGTCCGCGAGTCGCTCGCGCATCTCGCCGCTCAGTGGCGGCAGAGTGTCCCGGTTCTCCTGGGTCAGCACCAGCGGCTTGTCGAGTTCGGCGAGATCGGAGGTCCTGCCCGGCATGTCGCGGGCCAGCAAGGCCAGCCGGCAGGACGGTTCCAGGCGATCGATAGGGAAAGATTCGATTTTCACAATATGTTCCTCGTCTTCAGGCTGGCGCGCCAGGCAGAGTAGATCTCCAGGTTGCGCTCGTGCTGGAGGCTGTAGTCCTTCATCAGGCAGTGCTGGGCGGCCAGGCGCAAGGGGACGCTCAGCTCGTCCACGCACCCGGACAGCAGCGCATCGAGCTGCTGGTCCAGCTCCAGGTAGCTGGACGCCTTGCCGATGAGCTGTCGAACCTGAGACCGGCATCCCAGGACATCCACGACGAGCAGCGACATCTGCCCGAAACCGTGCTGCTGGCACAGCAGCGGCACCTTGCCTTGGCGGATGGCGGCGATCGCATCGAGCAGTGCCAGCTTGTTCGATGCGAGCAGCGGCAGGGTGGGCAGCGTCCGCTCCAGCAGCGCGAGGTCGGGAGTCGTGGTGTCGGCGACCCGCTCGGCCAGCACCAGCTGCAGCACATGGCGGTTCACGGTCCTGCGGTCGACGCTTTCCACGCGCTCGGGGCCATAGGCATACGGTTGCTCGGTGCCGGCGAACTTGCGCACCTGGCACAGTACCGGCTCGAGCCAGTCGTTCTGGTACACGATGGCGACGCCTTTGGGAAGGCGGGCGATCTCGTCGAGCTGCTCGTCGCGCAAGGCCACCGATTTGCCGATCAGGCGCCGGTCCATCTCTTCGGGCAGGCGCATGATGATCTTGGTGTTGGTGTTGCGGATCGCCGCGATGTCGACCGAATGCGGGGACTGGTCGACAATGAAGAAGCTCTCGCCGAAGGTGCGCATTTCGGCAATCGCGTTGGTCAGCATTTCCACCGACTTGCCGACCAGGCTGCCGCCTTCCGCTCCTCCCTCGTTCTGGCTGCGCTTGAGCAGGTGGTGGGCTTCCTCGAGCACGGTCACGTGGCGCAGGGGCAGGTTCATGCCGCCCTGGGACATCCGGTACTCGCCCAGGCGCATCACCAGCACCCCCATGATCAGGGACTTGGTTTCGGCGGAGCCAATACGGCTGAGGTCGACAATGACCGGACTGTCGAACAGCACCTGGCTGTCGATCTCGCTCGCGGTAAACATCTGACCGTTCAAGCCGTTGGTCAGGGACCTGATCCGGGTCGACAGCGAGCCGATGTAGTTCCCCTTGAGTTCCTGGGAGTAGGCCGATGCGTCGATGACCTGTTCGAGCGCAGCCAGCAGGTCGCGGAAGGACGGGAACAGGGCGTCGTCATGCGCATTCACCGAGAGCTCGAGGTCCCATCCGCATTGCTCGTACGCCTGCAGGATGGCTTCCTTGAGGACGGCAGGCATGGCCGCGTACATCGGCCAGCAGACATTGAAGATCTCGACCAGCCGGTCGACATGCTCGAGCACATGAATCGCCGCGGGGAATGCAAAGGGATTGATGCGCAGCAGCGCGCTATGGGCCGGATGGGTGCCGAAGACCTGTACACCGGGACGGTGCCCGAATACGTGCTTGTATTCGCCCTTGGCAGGCTCGATCACCATGAACGGTATGCCGGCCGCGCTGAGCTGGTCGAGCATCGCGTACACCGTGTTGCTCTTGCCGGCGCCGGTCGAACCGCTGACGAACACGTGGCTGGACAACTGGTCGAGGCCGAGGTCGATCTCCTGGGGCAGGTTCTCCCACAGGTGGCGGATCTGCCCGAGGACGATGCGGCCTCCGTCCTTGTCGGCCGGGGCGCCGTCCAGGCGTTGCACCTTGCGCCCGAACGCCTGGGTTTCCACGACCGCCACCGTGGAGGTCGAGCGTCGCGGCAGGCTCAACTGGATCGCCAGCTCCTTGCCGGAAACGAGCGTGGCCGGGGTCAGGTAGGCGATCGGCAGGTGCTTCGAGAATGCATGCTGAAGAGGAGGATGGCTGAAGGTGCCGAGCCAGTCCAGGACCGCCGATTTTTTTCCAGAGTTCCAGGTAGTCAGTGCAAAATCTTCATGGCTGGAATTGTTGCCGCGAATGAGGCCGAGGAAGATGCTGGCCAGGGCCTCGGACGAGGCCGTGCTATCGCCGATGAAGTAGGCCGCGGCGTTCCATCCGCCATAGGTCCTGGCCTCGTCGATGCGCTTGAGGTGGTGGTCGATCTTGGCCAGCAGCTGTTCGATGCTCTTGTCGGTCGTTTCGATCGACACCTGGCGGTTCGCACCGGTGCTGCGGTTCGAGGACACGGTATCGGTGCTGCCGGCGGTCGAGGTGGTCGAGCGCGTCGTGGCCCGCGACCTGCCTTCGGAGACCGACTCGCTGCTGTTGCTGCTGTCCGAGTGCGACTCGCTGGTGCCGGTGGTGCGCTGCTTGTCGAAGGCCGTGGCGAGGGCCGAGCCGACCTGGGTGCCAACCATGGCGCCGACCGGTCCGAAGAAGGCGCCAGCCGCGGCCCCGACCAGCGGCGCGGCGATCGACGCCGCCTTGGCGGTGCCGGTTTTCGCGCTGAACGACTCCGAGCTGCCGCGGGTATGGGTGCTTGAGCTTCCCGTGGTGCGCGCGGTGCCGTGTGTTTCCGTCAGGGCCAGGCTGTCGCCCAGCGACTCGCTCAGGCTCTGGCTGATGCTCAGGCCAATACTATCGCTTTCCTGTTCGCCGAAAGACAGGTTGAGCTTGAGCAGCGGCGACAGTTGGGTGGCCACCTGTTCGTAGCCGATGCGGATCTGTTCCAGGTTCTGCGACGACACCGGCTCGGCCAGGATCAGCGCCTGGTATTCCCGGCGTTCGGCCGCATCGATGAAACGCTCCAGCCCTTGCATGAAATGGTCGCGGTTGTCGGTGGACAGCGCGGGGACCCCGGTGACCGCCGTGATACTGGCGGACGGGTTGGCCTTCTCGGCCAGCATCCCGTCGAGCAGGGCGTCGGTTTCCTGGGCGCCCAGCGGCAGCAGTGAGCTGCCCGAGAAATGCCCCTTGAAGGTCTGGCGCAGCAGCTCGCCGGAGCTGTGGCCCAGCGCCTTGCCGGGTTCCCCGCGGGTGCCGATGAAGAGTTCGGTCTGCGAGCCGTTCGAGCGCAGGAACAGGAAGACCGCATAGCCGGCCGCGCCGAGCGCCGTGTAGGCGGCCGTGGTGCTTTCGAGCACCGCCTGCTTGTTAGCCTGGACGATGCGCTCGATCCGGAACAGCCGCAGGTCGCTCGCGCGCCGGAAGGGCAGGGTGGCGCCGGAGAAGGCCTGCACCGGGTAGTCCTGCAGCTCGGCGAGGTAGCTGCGGTTGATCAGCGCGCGTCCGGCCGACAGGTTCATGGCCGCGCTCTTGCGGATCTCGTCGGCGGCGCGGGGAGTCAGGTTCGACTGCGTCATCCTTATTTCCTCAGTGCGAGGATGAGGACGACGAGCGCGGCAAGGGCGCCGCCGACCAGCAGGGCGGCGAGCATCGTCGGGGACAGGCCGCCGCGGCCGGGTGGCGGGGTCTGGCGGGATGCCTGCTGGCCCGGGCGGGCATGCGTGCCCGTGGACGATGGGGCTGGACGCGGGGCTGCGGCCGGGGCCGGCCTGGCCTGGGATGCAGGCTTCCCGGCGTTCTTCTGGTTGAGGTGATCGCGCAATTCGATCAGATGCAGGAAGCGCTCTTCGGAAAAGTTGGTGTCGAGGTAGACGCCTTGGGTATCGTAGTACGCTGGCGTCCACTGCCGGCGATCGTGTTCGATCGCGCGGGCAAACGCCTTTTCGCTGTAGGGCTCGCACAGATCCGGCACCCGCGCCTTGGCCCAGGCCAGCGCGGCGCGCAGTTCGCGGGCGTCGATGCGGGGGTCCTCCAGCTCCACGGTCAGCGCCGTCCGCACCGTGGTCAGGTCGCCTTCCTCGACGAACTTCTTGAGATTGCGCGATGGGGTATAGGCCGCACCCGCGCCACTGACCTGGCTGGACGATGGCTGGGGTTTCGCCACGAAGCCCTTGCGTCCATCACGACGGAAACGATCGCGCACCTGGATCAGGTGTTCCACACGTTCGAGCGAGAAGTTCCGCTCGGCGAGCTTCTTCTGCTGGCTGAAATACTGTTCGTTCCACTGTTCCGGTGTGGTGGTGACGGGGTCGAGGTTGTCCCCGGCCGCATAGGCCACGAAGATGTCGGGAGAACCCGCTTTCAGGGTTCTTGCCATTTCTTGCAGCAGGGTGGTGTCCGCCTGGGGATCGTTCAGGGCATCCAGGAAGCTCTTGCGAGCCATGACGAGTTTGTTGGTATCGGTAGTCATAGTTTGGTTCACACGGCCAGCGCGTTGTCGAGTTTGGTCTTGAAAGCAGTGATCCAGGCCTGCAACTCCCTGGCGTCTTCCAATGCCTCCTCGCGTGCCTGCTTGTCGTGCAGCTTGTCGTCGATCGAGGACAGCAAGACATTGAATTTCTCGTCGAACTCGAGTTCCATGAAGCTGAGGTACTTGTCGATCAGCTTGTCCTTGCCCTGTTCGATGCGTTTGCGTGCGCTCTTGATCAGTTTCGAGAATTCCGCGCGGACCTGGGTCTGGCGTTCTTTCCACAGTTCGGCCAGATCCACGTAGCTCTCGTCTGCATGGACGTCCTCGAACCCCTTATCGCCCCAGGTCCACGGCTTGTACCATTTGCTGGTGCTGACCTCCCGGGTTCCGACCACGACCCGGCGCGTCCTGACTTCCTTCTTCTCGACGTTCAGGTTGAGCGAGATGTCGGCGACCGACTTGCGGATTCCCTCCAGGATAGGCAGCTCCAGGGCCTGGCATTCGCTGAACAGGTCGACCACATAGCGCTGGTACTCCGACGTGAGGTCCTGCCGGATGGCCTGCTGGCTTTCCTCGAATATGGTTTCGTACTTGTTCACCAGCGTGTTGAAATGGAAGCGCAGGTTCTCCTCGGCTTCGTTCATCGTGCGTTCGGCCTTCTCCGGTGTGGTCGAGCCGCTGAACGTTGCAGCCACCTCCCTGATGTGTTTGTCGTTATATGCCTGCACTTCGGTCAGAGCCTGCTCGGTGGACTCCGGCAGTATCTTGCCCTCGCGTGCGATCTGGTCCTTGTAGGCCGACGCATCGAAACCTTTCTTGCGACGCTTCTGCAGGTCCTTCAGCTCGTCGTCGATGCGGGCAAGCTCTTTTTCTCCCTGCTCCAGCTGGGTGACCAGGTGGGTGGCGTTGAGCGCCACGTCGATGGCCTGGGACAGCGCGCTATAGACGCGCTCGGCGCGGTGCGGCAGGTTGTACTTGTCGACGTACTCGTCGATCATGGCCTCGACCGCGGGCACGCCGCTGCTGAGCATCAGCGTGGAATAGTGCTTCTCCTCGAGTGCACGCCTGACCCGCAAGCTGATGGGCATGTACTGCAGCAGGTCCATGCTCGGCTCTTCCCCGAACAGGTCGGCCATGGCGTTGTAGTCGCCGCGTTCCTTGCGCGAATGCTGGTCGTGCGGCTTGCGGATCAGGCGCGCCAGGTTGGCGGACACCGGGTAGATCTGCGGGTTCTGGATGCCGTTATCGGTCAGGTACTTGTGCACGCGCGCCAGCACCGACGGCAGGTCTTCGCCTTTCTCGGGATCGAACACGTCCATCTTGTTGATGACGAAGATGAAGCGGTCCTTGCTTTGCTTGCCACCCTTGTTCATCGCTTGCGCAACCAGGCCCAGCAGGTTTTTGTCGTCCTTGGTGCCCAGCTGCGTTGCGTTGAGCACGTAGAGGATCAGCGGGTTGCGCAGCGAGTCCTGGACGAAGCCCATGGTGACCCGTTCGTGCTCGGTGTCCTGGCTGTTGTTCGGGCCCGGCGTGTCGGTCAGCACCAGCCGCACGTCATCGCGCTGCTGGATGGCCTGGATGTCGCCTTCGATGTCGATGCGCAGGGTGTCGTCCAGCCTGTTCCACTCGGTCACCTGGTCGATGGTCAGCTCGTCGTTCACTGCCGCGACCACGCCCTCCTTGTCGATGCGGCGGCCGCGGAATGCCGAGCCCGACTTATCGTCGGTAATGCGGGTAATGGTGGCGGTCGTGGCTTCATTGGCGGCCGGCAGAAGATCGCGGCCGAGCATCGCGTTGATCAGCGTAGATTTTCCCGACGACATGGTGGCCACGACGTAGACGTCGAAGTCGGCATCGAAGGCCTCTTCGATCGACCGCTCGGCCTCCTTGTTCTGGCGGATGTAGGTATCGAACTGGGGATGCTCGCGCGCCTCCGCCACCAGCTGGCGCATCAGCTCGAGGCGGTGTTCGGTCGGTTCGGTCGGCTCCCACTCCACGGCGACCCGCATGCCGCGTGCGACCGCGACATCCGCTGCGGCGAGCAGGTCGAGGTAGTCCGATTCGACGCCCTTGAAGGTGAGCTGGAAGCGGCTGTCGCCGTTGAACAGCATGTCCAGCTCGTCGAACAGCTTCTCGATCCAGGCCTGGAGGCGGGTTTCCCTGTAGCTGGTCAGCTTGCAGCTGTCGGCCGGCGGCTCGCCGTTGATGAGGAACTGTGTTTCGACGATGAAGGGGTTGTGCGTGATGTGAATGTGATGCATGTGTCAGGCCACGAGACTGCGTTGATTTAAAAGGAATTCGACAGTTCTGATCCCGCTATGGATGACCAGCTGTTCCAATTCGGCGACTGCACCGGCTTGCGTTCCGGCGGACGCCGCCCGGGTGCTTTTGTTGATGCGGTTGAGATCCTTGAGCATGCGGACCCTGAGGGCGTCGGGCAGGGCGGCGGCATCGAGCGGACAGGGTGCGCCGGCCGCCAGGTCGTCGAGCGACTGGCGCAACCTGGCCCGCTCGACACGGGTGAGCGCCTGCGCATCCATCGCCTTGCGGGCAACGAGGGCCGTGCTGGCCATTGTCGGTACGATGATCGGCGCCGTGAAGCCGAGGCCTTCCAGGTAGGCCCTGGCCTTGCCGACGTGGCCGGCGATATCTTCGCCACGTTCGGGGTCCAGCAGGTCGACCTTGTTCAGGATGAACACGATCCGGCGTCCAGGCTGCCGCGCAAGCAGTCCGTGCAGCTGTTCCAGGAGCCGGCGGTCGTCCCAGGTGCCCAGCTGGCCCGCGTTCAGCACATAGCACACGACCTTGAACGGGATGGTGCGGACCGCGCCGAGCATCATCTCGGCGTGCCGCTCGTCCTGGCTGTTGTTCGGTCCGGGGGTGTCGTGCAGGACCAGCTTGGGCGCTGTAGCGGGACTGCCCTTGCTGAACTTCCCGTAAAGACAGATCTGCCCGACCTGTGCATCGGCGTTCCAGGCGCGCACCTGCTCGACCGAGGCACGCTCCTGCGTTGCCAGCATGACGCCGTCATGGGTGTAGCAGGCGCCGCGGAATGCGCTCGCGCTGCGGCGGTGCTCGATGCTGGTCAGGCAGGCCGTGGTCGCTTCGTTTGCCGACGGTAGCAGCTCTCGGCCGACCAGCGCGTTGATGAAGGATGATTTGCCGGCGCTCATGGTCGCCAGGACCAGTACATCGTACGTCTCCCGGGATACCGGGTTGCCGTTGCTGCGCTCCTTGCCGCGTGTCGCCCGTCGGGATCCGCGCGGCGTCGTTGTTTTTCTTGTCATATCTTTCGCTGCACACTACCGGAACACCCGGCTGTTTCTAACCAGACAGGTATTTCCTATCTGCAATTAGCAGTATATATTGCAACATAGAAACCAAACAGGCCCGCTGCCGGATTTATTGTTGAATTGCGCAGACGCTTGGCCAGGCTTGACGGCCCGGGGGCCATGGCATCCCGGTCTGCGCGTGCCACGGTCAACTATACGAACCGATGCGACAGAAGGCGTCGCATCGGCGCGGCCGCTTGCGGTGGCGGGGTGGTTCAGCCGGCGCCGGACGGCGTCGCGGCCTGTGCATCGGCGGTGCCGGTGTTCGAACGCTGCGGGCCCAGTCCGGCAACGAGATCCTTCAGCAGCCGCGCGCACTTCCTGACCCGGTCTTCGCGGTCGTAGACCTGTTCCCCGTCGCCCGACTGTGGCACCTTCAGCATCAGATCCGCGCTCACTTCGTGCTTGCGGCACACCTCGTCAAACACGGCCAGCGCAGCCGGATCTGTCGGCGCGGACAGCTGGAAGCCGTCGCGTCGGCAGCTGAGCAAGGGCGCCTCAGCGCCATCGAGCGCCGAGCATGGCGTCGATTGCGGCCAGCGTATCCCGGGCGCCGCCGGCGATGCCGACGCCCGGAAGTTCGCCGACATGCGGCTCGAAGGGATTGATCCGGATGAGCGCGCCGCCATGGCGGCGCACGACGTGGCGGGTGAAGTGGCGTACCGTCGGGTTGTTCAGGCCGGCCCCGATCTCGATCACCAGCGGACGGCGTGCCTGGTCGAGCCAGCCCTGGCAGCGCATCGCCTGTGCCTCGCGCGGCGCGCCGACCCAGCCGTCGTCGTCGAACATGAGGATGTTCGGACGGGCCGCGCCGCCGCAATGCGGGCAGGCCGGCACCGGGCTGGTCAGCGTGCACTGCGCCGTATCGATCGCCGGCGCCAGCCCTATGGCAGGCCATAGCGCCGGCGTGCACGGCGCCAGGCACTGGAACCGGTGGATCGAGCCGTGGCACTCATCGATGCGCAAGGGACTGAAGCCGGCCCGCTGGAAATGTCCGTCGACGTTGCTGGTGAAGACGAAGTAACCCTGCCGCATCGCTTCGCCCCACTTGCGCAGGAGGCCGTAGCCTTCATGGGGCAAGGCGCGGCGGTACTGTCCGAGCTGCTGTCCGTAGTAGCCCCAGGCGCGGCGAGGGGCGCTGCGAAATGCGGCCGGTGCGGCGATGTCCATCAAGGCGATGCCTTCGGCGGCCAATGGCGGGTAGGCCTTCCAGAAGCCGCCGTTGCCGCGGAAGTCGGGCAGGCCGGAGTCGACTCCCATACCCGCGCCGGCGGCAATGAGGAGCGCATCCGCCTGCGCCACCAGCGCGGCGGCGCGTGCGAGGTCTGCTTCGGCCGGGAACGCCAGCAGCGGGGCGCATCGCAGCGCGGCGCGGCGCAGCGGCAGCTGGTGTGTGCCCTTGACGGCACTGGAGGGGGCGGTGCTCATTGCTGTTTCCTTTCACGTCTGGCATCCCCGCGATGCATGCGGGGACGGCGCCATGATAGGAAGGTGCGGCGACAAGGCGTGTCGCGAGGGCGCGCAGTGGGGCCGCCCGGAGAGGAACTGTCAGAGCCGCACATCAGGACCCTACGGTGTCTGGTCCGGCGCCAGCACCCTGCGATTGCCGTGCGCGTCTCGCGCGCACAGGATATCGCCTTCCATGCTGTCCACAAGCCGGGACGCACGCCCGTAACCGATGCGCAGGTGGCGCTGGACCAGCGAGATCGACGCACGCTGGTTCCGGAGCACCAATGCGCGGGCCGCGCCATACAGCGGGTCGTCCACGCCGTCGCCCTGTCGCCATGCCGCGTCAGGACAGGGGGCCGGCTCCGGCACCGCAGCGTCGGCGCCCGCTTCTTGCTGCGCGAGCTCGGCCTCGTCGAACTGACCAAAGGCGAACAGGTCGACCTCGAATGCGCCGGCGTCCATGGCGCTGTCGGCGCTGATCGACATCGCGATCGTGGCGCCAGGCCAGACCCGGGCTCGGATCCGATGGATGACTTCCTTGATTTCGCAGCCGCTGACCGTCCTCGACGCGGCATGGATGCCGACGCAGATGCCGCGCGCGGCGCGCAGCCCCGGACCGTGGCGCTCGGCCTGCGCGATCGCATCGCCGGTCGCGAGGGCGGCGCGCCCGCTGCCCGTCGCACGGCCGCATCCGAAGCGCACCGGGGCGCCGTGTGTGGTTCTTGCGATCTGGATGACGTCGCGCCAGTCGCAGGCGATCCACTGGTCCTGTCCGTCGCGTGCCAGGATTGTCCGGAGCAGGCAGCACTCCACCTGCGCGCGCTGTCCTCGCCCAACCACGAAGACGGCGTCGAAGCTGGCATGCAGTTCGTCCAGGTGCGCCTCTTCCGGCGGGTTTGTCTCTTCGTCGATGTCGAACACGGCGATGCGCAGGGCCTCGCCGGTCCGCTGCCCTGCGATCCGGCCTGCCTGCGCTCTTGCTGCCGCGTGCGCAAAGGGGCCGCCGGCGATCACGAGGGCTGGCGTGCCGGCAGGCGCCGACGCTTGCAGACGCAGGAAGGCCGGTGCAGCGGCGGCCCCGCTGGCGTCGACATCGTGCAGTTCGACGTAGCCGGCTGCAGGCAGTTCATGCCGATCGGTTTCTCTCATTTTTTCTACCAGATTGCGTGATAGCACCCGTCGCCGCCGAACCGGGGTATCAGTCTGCGGATCCATCGATCAGCCGCTGTCCCCACAGGAAGCGGGGCAGCGACAGGCGCAGTTCGTCGTCGGTCTGCTCGGGTACGGCGCGCAGGTCGAGCACCCATTCGCGTACGACGCAGCCCGAGACAATCTCGAGATGGACTTCGTCGTCGGAGAAGGTGCGCGGCGGGTAGCCGGTCCGCCGTTGCGGTCCGAGGGTGCCGCGGAGCATCCCGCTGAACCAGGTGGCCGCCAGCGGCAGCTCGCACTGGCCGAACAGGAGTGCGCAGGGATCGTCGACCGGCGCCGTGAGTCTGGTCAGGAACAGGACGCGGCCGCTTGCGCCCCCTGCCACCTCCCAGGTGGCGCGGTAGCCGTTGGAGCAGCCCGGCCGGGCGGGAAAGCGGGGGCGAGAAGGCAGCGACTTGAGGTAGCCGTTGAGCGGGAACGCGTGCAGGGAGTAGACCGTGCCGTCCAGGTGCAGGTGCTCCGCGAAATCGTTGCTCATCGGGCGCCGCCCAGGGTGCGCAGCAGTTCGGCGTCCTCGGGAGCGAGGCCGTCGCGGCCGGCGGCTGCATCGATCACGCGTCTTGCATGGAACTCTTCGTTGAGGGCGGCGGCGATGAGCGCGCGGTCCGGGCGGACCCCCTGCCGGAGCAGGAAGGCGAGCATGTCGGCACGCTCTTCGACCAGGTCGGATTCTTCTGAGTAAAGATCGTAGGGCCGCGACACCAGCGCGGCGTGCAGGGCGGGCTTGCCTGCCGCCCCCAGCTCGGCCCCGGCGGCAAGCAGGAGCTCGACGGTGCCGATGTCGAGCGAGGCGACCGCGGCAAGCAGGGCGGCATTATCGTCGGCATCGAGGTCCGCGCCATGCGCCAGCAGCCAGCTGAGGGCCTCGGCCGCCATGCTCCTGGCTGCCGCCGCCAGGGCGCGGGCGCCGTCGCGGTGGACGTCGGCGCCCTGTGCTAGCAGGAAGTCGAGCATGTCCGTGTTGTCGGCGGCGGCGGCCGCCGGCAGCGCCGCCGCCAGCATGTCGGCGCGCGCCAGGCCGCCGTCCAGCAACTGGAGCAGGATGCGCTGGTAGTCGGCGTTGCTGCGCTCGGGTGTGAGATGGCCCGATTCGGGCAGGAAGCGCCCGTGCACGCCCTGGGCAGGCGTCAGGATCGCCGCATGGCCGTCGGCGCACGGATCGGCGCCATGTCGGAGCGCCAGCGCGACGCCCTCGGGTTCGGCGTGGCGGCAGGCCATCTCCAGGTAGCGGTTCCAGAACGCGGCGCGCCAGTCGTCCGCGCGCGTGCCGTCGTGGCCGAAGGTTTCGCGCAGGCCGGCCAGGCGGCCGGCGATGAAGGCGCCCAGCCAGGGATCGGAGGTGGGCACAGGCAAGGCCGGGCCGTTGTCGCCGACGGCGGCGGCGACCGGCGCCGGCCATGGAACGTCGAGTTCGTCGATCTGCTCCTTCAGGAGGCCGACGGCGAGACGGAAGTCGAAATCGAATGCGGAGCCGGATGCCAGCACGGCCGCCAGCTTGAGGCAGGGCGCCAGTGCGCTGCCGCCAAGAAAGGACAGCATGGCGTCCTCGTAGCGTGGGGCGTTGTGGAAGGGCGCCATCGCGCTGCGCTCGAGCAGTTGGTGCCATTGGCCGCGGATGTCGTCGAGGGTGTTGCAGTGTTCCAGAGGTAGGTACCAGCGGAGATCGGACATGGTGTCGAGGTTCAGAGGAAGCTCGCCCGCGAGCGCTGCGGGCGATTGGTCTGGAAATGAAAGAGGATAGGCGCGTGCCGCGACAAGGGCTGTCGCAGCAAGGCCGCCAGTCGCAGGCACGACTGGCGGCGCAGGTGCTCAGGCCGCCGGTGCCTGCTCGGTCCAGGCCTGTTCGACCAGCCGCGCAACCTGCTGCAGCGACGCCATGAGTTGCGGCGCCAGCAGCTCGCGCTCGAGTGCCTCGACATTGCGGGCTGCCAGTTTCCATTTGAGCGCGGACAGGAAGATCGGTGAAATCGTGCCCTGGCGCACCACCGGCAGGAAGCTGCCAGGCCGTTCCCCTTCGCCATCCGGGAAGGCCTGGACCAGCAATTCGCGCAGGCGGGTCACGAAGGTGGTCCGGTCGACGTTTTCCAGAGGCCCGATGACGAGGAACAGGTTCCAGCCATATGCGTCGGGGACGTCCTGGCCTTCCTCCTGCGGACGCAGCGGATAGCAGCGTACTTCGAACAACACGCCATATCGGCCCTTGGTCCAGGCATACTTGCGGTTTTCACGGGTTTGTTGCGCATACTGGCGGGCCAGTTCGTCGATCCTGGAACCGCCCGGCACCGGCAGGAAACGCATGCACGCGCGGTTCGAGTCATCGATGATGATGCGCGGCGCGTCCGGCATCGCCGCGACCTGTTGCGGCCACGTCGAGGTGAACCACTGCAGGGCCTTGGACAGATCGTCGGTGTCGTAGCGCGACAGGAAGTCGAAGGCCGCCTTGTAACGGCTGTACAGGCCCCAATCGGAGTCCAGCGGCCGGCCGTCGATCGGACGCTGCCATGCCTCCTGCAGCGACTTGATCTTGAGCTTGGCCATCGGGTAGCTCCGGTGCAGCTCCTGTGCCAGCCGGTCCGCGTCCGCGTTCGCCGCTTCCGCCTCGACCTTGTCGCGCAACACCGACATATAGTGCGCGATCATCAGCGACGGGCCGGGGCCGAGCGTGGCGCAGGACTGGGATGTCAGCTCGAGCGCCGGATAGACGACGTTGCTGTAAGTGATGCTCTTCCAGGCCGGCATGACCTCTTCGTCGTTCACCGTCAGGTATAACAGGACCGCATCGCTGAAATGGGCTTCCACCCATTTCTTGTAGCGTGGGAGTTGGTCGTTCGATTCCTTGGCATTGATCTTGTTTTCGATCGCGATGGCGATGTCCTTGCCGCCGCGGCGCGGGATCTGCAGCAGGATGTCGAGGCGGCCGCTGGTGGACACGGCCCGCGATTTGCCGTTGCGCGGCGCCTCGCCGGCGATGGCCGGCTGGTCCTTCCGTTCCGGGAGCGTGATTTCCGCCGTCACCCGAGCCAGGTCGAGGTCGAGCTTGTGCACCTCGTCGAGCAGGCCGCGGCGTTCGTCCGAGGCCAGCTGGGCGCTCGCCTGCAGCAGGAAATTGCGCAGGAAGGCGCTTCCCAGGCCGTGCGTTCCCGTAGGATCCAGCATATGGGCAAGGTAGCGGGTATGCCGGATCTCGTATTCCCGCAAGTTGAGTACGTCGAAAATATTAAAGGAATTTAACTGCCGATCAAGCTCGAGGAAGGATTTATCGACGAGCAGGTCCTGGATCAGAAACATGGTTCAGTAAATTTGGTCAGGGGTTGAATGGATGGTGCGAGCCAAGGCGGCTCATTCGCTGACTTCCGCGTAGGCCTCGTCGATCGGCAGGCCCTTCATGATCAGCTTGACCATGGCCTCGCGCTGGTAGTAATCGACCTTGTAGGCGTCGGGATCGGCCCTGGATGCGTCATAGAGGGCCTGGCGCGCATCGTCTTCCGGGACGGCCTTGCTTTTAGGTTTGACGGCGCGCCCGGCCGCTTCCTTTGCCTCGATGTCGAAGGCATTGGCGATGTCGGCGCCGACCTGGCTCCAGTCGAAGGAGAGCACCGCCGCCTTGTCGCTATCCCAGTCGCGGGCATTCTGGTAGGCGATGCCCGGTTTTCCGGTCGCATTCACGGCCAGGCAGGCGAGGTTGGGCAGGCGCAGCCGCTCGCAGATGAGCTGCACCACCAGCAGGCGCGTGCCGACGTTGGTCGCGATGGCCGCTTCGATATGGGGCGCGTCCGGGTAGGCTTGCCTGGTGCGTTCCACCAGTTTCCCGTAGCGGATGGTGATGTCGCGCGCATGTTCGGGCTGTTCCAGCTGCGCCTTCAGGTGTTCCAGGAGAACCGCGAGATACAGGCGGGCGAGGGCGACACTGATGACGGTGATGTTCGTTGTGGGCATGTAGGCAAGCTGGTGTTGTAGAAGGCCGTGGCCCGCGGAGTAGGATTTCCAAAATGCAATATTAACCGAGGCGCCGGGCATGCGGGTATGCGCCACGGATGAATCTGCGCTGCTGCGGCGAGTCGCGCACAGGGGCACGCTCGTTCAGCGCGCGCCGCCGGCAAGTGCGGCGTCGATCGACGCCAGGCATGCCAGCGCCCCACCTGCCAGCGCGACGCCAGGCAGCTTGCCGATCTGCGCTTCGCGCGGATTGATCCGGAGCAGGGAGCCGCCGTGCTGTAGCACCACCCGGGTGGAAAAATGCCGCACGGTGGGGATGTCCATGCCGGCCCCGATCTCGATCACCAGCGGACGGCGTACGCCGTCGAGCCAGCCGCGACAACGCTGCGCCTGCTGTTCGCGCAGCGTGTCGTTCCAGGCCCAGTCGTCGAACATGAGCACGTTCGGGCGTGCGATGCCGCCGCAGTAGGGACAGGAGGGCAGGGGGCCGAGCAGCGCGCAGCGGACCTCGTCCAGCACCGGTTCCAGCCCGGTCGCCGGCCACAGCGCGGGTGAACAGGGACCCAGGCACTGCAGCCGGTGGATCGAACCATGGCACTCGTCGATGCGCTGCGGGCTGAAGCCGGCGCGCTGGAAATGGCCGTCGACGTTGCTGGTAAAGACGAAACTGCCGTGCGGTGTCGATTCGCCCCAGCGCCGCAGGATGGCGAAGCCGGCATGCGGGGCGGTACGGCGGTACAGCGCCAGCCTGTGGCCGTAGAAACCCCAGGCGCGGCGCGGGTTCTCGTGGAAGGCCGTGGGCGAAGCGATGTCCGTGAAGGCGGTGCCGTCGGCGGCCAGGCTCGGATAGGCTTTCCAGAAGCCTGCATTGCCACGAAAATCGGGCAGGCCGGAGTCGACGCCGATGCCGGCGCCGGCGGCGACGACGATCGCATCGGCGGAGGCGACCAGCGAGGCGGCGCGCCCGATCGCGTCGCTGGACGGTAGGGGGTTCATCTGCTTCCTTTCACGACGGCTGTCCGCACGGTGTCGTGCGGCTGGCGTCATGATAGGGCGCTGCTGCGACAAGCCGCGCCGCAGGTCCGCCTGGTCCCTTGCTCATTGTCGTGCTCCCGTTCACTGGCAGGCGATCAGCGAAGCCAGCAGGTTGCCCTTGCCGACCAGATGGCGCTGCGCGTCGCGGGTGGTGTCGGTATGCGGGTCGTAGTAGCCGAGCGCATGCAGGCGCGCGTCGCGGGCAGTCTGCCTGCCGTCGGCGGCGGTGTCGATGTAGCCGATGGTATGGTAGCGTGCATCGGTCAAGTTCTGTCTTTTCATGCCGGGCTCCTGGTCGTGGTCGATGCCGGCCAGCGTACGGGCGCGCGCGACAGGCGGCGTCGCAGCTGGCCTGCGACAGCCTTTGTCGCGGCACCGTTCAAGCTGGCCGGGTGACGCATTCATTGAACCAGGGAGGCCTGCAATGGCACACATCGTATTGCTCGGGGATTCGATCTTCGATAACGCTGCCTACGTCCCGGCCGGGACCGAGGTCCAGGCATGCCTGCAGTCGCTGCCGGGACGGCCGCACCGCGTGTCGCTGCTGGCGCGCGACGGCAGCGTACTGGAAGACATGGCGGCGCAGGTGGCGCGCCTGCGCGAGCTGCCTGTTCCGGCCGACTGGCTGGTCGTGAGCTGCGGCGGCAACGACGTGCTGGGCCTGGTCGGCGCGATGCATTCGCAGGTGGACACGGTACTCGAGGCGGCCGAACTGATGGCGGCGTGGCAGGCCGGCTTCCGGCGGGGCTACCTCGACATGCTGGACCTCCTGTCCGCACAGAGCAGTCCGGTGGCGGTGGCGACGATCTACGACGGCGTGCCGGGCATCTCGCCCGGCCTGCGCACCGCGCTGGCGCCGTTCAACGACGTGATCCTGCGCGAGGCGGTGCTGCGGCGCCTGCCGGTGCTCGATCTGCGCGTGGTGTGCGATGAAGCGGGCGATTATGCGTCCTCGTCGCCGATCGAGCCGTCCGCCCAGGGCGGACGAAAGATCGCCGCTGCGATCGGGGAGCTGGTGCAGGCGCAGTCCCCCGGCGCGCCGTACACGCTCGTCTACGGCGGCGCTCGGCCGGCGGAATGCGAGGGAATTTCTTTGTAGCAAGATCTTTGCTAAAATGATATTTTGAACCATTGTCCATGGCCACCGGCCGGCGGCCCGCACGCACATGCCTGCATTGATCCAGCACATCGACGCGATCGCGCGCCAGAAGGAACGCGACGTCCGTTGCCGCGAATCTCACCCCCAGCACTCCAAGCAATGGCGCGCCGAGGTGCTGTCCTGGCGCGACGCGCATAACGCCCCTGGTTGCCAGGAACGCCGGGCGGAGGACGTCTGATGGCCACCAACCAGCAATCGCTACTGCGCCAGTGGCACATGCTGCGCATGGTGCCGCGCGCCCCGCTCAAGGTGTCGGCCAGGGACCTGTGCGAGCGCCTGTGCGCGGCCGGCTTCGATGTGACCAAGAGGACGGTCGAGCGCGACCTGAAGGAGCTGTCCGCGGTGTTCCCGATCGTGGTCGACAGCCGCGACAAGCCGTACGGATGGAGCTGGCTGCGCGATGCATCGAGCTTCGACCTGCCCGGGCTGACCCTGCCCGAGGCCTTGACACTGACGCTGGTCGAGCAGCACCTGCAGCACCACTTGCCGCCGAACGCGGTCGATGCACTGCGCCCGCACTTCCAGTCAGCGGCCCGCACGCTGTCCGCGGTGGACGACACGGCGCCGCCGCGCGCCTGGCTGGACAAGGTCCGCAGCGTGCCGCCCCAGCAGCCGCTGCTGCCGCCGCGCATGGACGACGAATGCCAGCGCATCGTTTACATGGCGTTGATGCAGGACCGCCAGCTCAGGCTGCACTACCGCAAGCGTGACGCGGACGCCCCGACGGTCTATGCCGCCGTCCACCCGCTGGCCGTGGTGCAGCGGGGCGGCCTGGTCTACCTGGTGTGCATGTTCGGCGGCTACGACGATGTCCGCACCATTGCCCTGCACCGGGTGCAGCAGGCCGAGGCGCTGTACGAACCGGCACGCCGCAAACCCGGTTTCGACGTCGACGCCTACATCGCTTCCGGCCAGTTCGGGGTGATCGCGGGTGATCCGATCACCCTGCGCGCCGTGTTCACCCGCGCCGCCGGTGAACACCTGTTCGAAACGCCGCTCAGCGCCGAGCAGGTGCTGACGCTTGATGACGCGGGACGCCTGCACCTCACGGCGACTGTCCCTAACACCCGCTCACTGGTATGGTGGCTGCTCGGCTTCGGGGATGGGGTGGTAGTCCAGGAACCAGCCAGCCTGCGCGAGGAACTGGCAGGTGTTGCGCGGCGCATGAGCAAGGCCTATGCATGAGGCGCGCTGTCCTCATCCGGCCGTACTGCCTGCGCGCCGCTCTCAACGTGTAGTGCCTTTTAAACATACTGCCATGGCGTATATGCTCCCAATGGGGAAGCAGTATGTCATGGCGTCCTGTCGTTTTTATCCTCACCTTTCAATCCATGTCCTCTGCCTTCTTCCTCCGCGTCGCCGACATCGCCAATCTGCTTCCATGCCTGACCGACCGCTTTGAATTTCTGGATGCGCGCCCGATTGGCCGTCCGAGCGGCTTCGGCGCCGTGTGGCGTGCTCGCGACCTGCTGCTGGATCAGACAGTCGCCATCAAGATCAGCGACTCGGACTTGAGGAACGAGGTTCAGTACTGCCGGATGATCGATGGACATACCGTCCGCGTCTACGACTACTTCGAGCAGAATGACTGGTACGCCTACGCGATGGAACTGCTGGCCGAGCCCTGGACCACGATCGATACGCTCATCGCCCGTCATGACGGGCACGACATGCTGCAGCGGTATCTCGACGGGTTCGAGATATTCGATGCCACGCTGGACGCGCTCGCCCACATCCATGGCGCACCGTACAGCCGCGAACGGCGGCATGTGCATGCGGATATTCAGCCGCGCAACCTGTTCGTGTGGTGGCAACCGGAGACCAGTCCACGCGAGGTGTTCCGGCTGCGCGATGGACGCAAGCTTGTCAAGGTCATCGATCTTGGGCTGACCGTCGACAGGGGTGACCGCCACGAAGGCCTCCATCCGCTTTACGCGCTTCCTGGCCGCGACGTCGCCCACCATGGGCACGACTTGTACTCCGCCGCGATCGTATTCCTGGAGTTGATAACCGGCGCAAGGCCTTGCCATCACACGATGGGGCACGGCGCACGCATCACGGACCATGTCGCCGCGCATTCCAGCGGAAGCCTTGCGATCGATTACTTGGCAGCCGAGATCGCCAACCGCGCCGCGCGCGCAGGCGCCAACGCGGCGCTGACGGCAGGCAGGCTGCGGGAAGAACTGGCGTGCAGCGTGTTCGACCTGCCGCCACTGCACCTGCTCGTCCTGCGCGAGCTCGCCCGCTACCAACCCGGCCCGTTGAAGAAGTCCGAGATGGCAGAGTTCCTGTTCCCACTGTATGCCAAGTACCACGGATGGAAAAACGCGAGCAGCAACAGGACCGCGACGATCCAGGAAGACGTGCTGGACATGGCTGAGGCAGGCCTGCTTGTCCGCGATGGACATCGCTATCACTACTGAATGAACACTGACCAGGTCGCCAGAAGCCATGGTGACCGGAGTCACCGAAGGACGCCATGAGGCTTGCGACTCGAAGGATAGATCTCCGTAGCTAAAAAATGTAACTAACCCACATGTGCGCTCCACGCACAGTGGTGCTTAAACGCTAGCGACTCCGAACAAGCTGACGAAACATGAGCAAGCGATCAGGGAACGGTCGGACAACCGGCGAAACCGCTTGCGTGCGAGTCCTCGACATCATTTGACAGGTTGACAAGCTCGTCACCGACAGGCACGCTCTACCATGAACGTCTCTTCTAAAGCCGTACCAGCAATGATTCCATTTACCTTCAACGACATCGAGACAGGCGCGCGCCTGTTCGAAGCCCTCGCACGCCAGGCCACATCCCTGCGCGGCATGCCGATCACCTACGGCGACCTGCTGACGCTCGCGCGTTCCCTGCATCCGAAAGACGAGGTCCTCGGCCGGGCGGTACCGGTTGGCATCGGTCCGAAACTCCAGTTCGTGGAAGCCTTTTGCGCTTCGCACGGCTTTCCCAATCTGGCATGCCTCGCGGTGAACAGGGACACATTGCGGCCCGCGCCTGCATACCAGGGCGACTGGGAAGCCGAGAAGCGCGCCATCGCCGGCTTCGACTGGAGCGCCGCGAATACACAGCTGGCGGCGTATGTGGAAGCGATGCGCGCCAGGGTGCCGGCTCGCTTCAAACCACGCAAGGAACGGCCGGCGGACGTGGCCTGGTACGCCTATTTCTGTTCGCATCGCACGGCTTGCGAGAAGCTTACGCCAGAGGACAAGCAGGAGATCATCAACCAGATGATGGCCGGACTGGACCCCGAAACGGCGCTCGCGCGCGTGCTGGCTGCGAAGAGCGAATTCGGCAGCGCGTCCTGAAGCAAGGCCAGGAGGCTGCGGCGGAAGTCGCCGGCCAGCGCCGCAATGATCGTGGTACGACCGGATAGCAAAGAGGAGAGAAAGCGTATGCAGGAAATGTCGAAAGGGGCGCGGCTGACACTCGCCGCCGACGTGTTGGAGGGCGAGCTGCAGGTCAAGCTGAGAGGGCAGGGGCTGCAGCTCGATTTCGCCTGCTTTGCCATCGATGCAGCCGGCAAACTGGTCGATGACCGCTACATGACCTTCTTCAACCAGCCGGCCACGCCTTGCAATGGGGTCGTGCTGAAGCGCCAGGGGAACGAGGTCGATGGGTTTTGCTTCCGTCTCGCCAGGCTGCCGGCGAAGGTCGAGCGCCTCGTCGTCACTGCCAGCATCGATGGGGGCGGCGTCATGTCGCAACTGACGCAGGGCCACGTGGGACTGCATGGTACGGGCGGCGAGTTTGCGCGCTTTGCATTCACAGGCGGGGATTTCGCCCAGGAACAGGCCGTCATGCTCGGCGAACTGTACCGCAAGGATGGCGGGTGGCGCTTCATGGCGGTCGGGCAGGGCTTCAACGGCGGCTTGCCCGCCCTGGTGCGGCATTTCGGCGCCGACGTCGCACAGGACACTGCGCCGGCGCAGCCTGCGCCCACGCCGCCGGTCATCAGCCTTGAAAAGCGCGTCGAGGCAAAGGCGCCGCAACTGGTCAGCCTGGTGAAATCGGCAGGCGTCTCGCTTGCCAAGGTCGGACTGGAGGCGCACCGCGCCAGGGTCTGCCTCGTGCTCGACATCTCCGGCTCGATGAGCACGCTGTACCGCAAAGGCCTGGTGCAACGTTTTGCCGAACGCATCCTGGCGCTCGGCTGCCGCTTCGACAACGACGGCGACATCGACGTCTTCCTGTTCGGGCGCAACGTCCACCAGCCCGAGCCGATGGGCCTGTCCAACTGGACCGGCTACATCGCGAAGGCGATCGAGCGGCACCCGCTCGAGGGCGACACCCGCTATGGCGCCGCCATGGCGGCCGTCCGCCGCCACTACTTTCCGGATGCCGCAGGCGGCGAACGCACCTCGCCGCATCCTGCGCCACTCCCGGTCTATGTGATGTTCGTGACCGACGGCACGACCTCCGACCAGCCAGTGACCGAACGCCAGCTGCGCTGGTCGAGCCGGGAACCGATATTCTGGCAATTCATGGGAATCGGAAAAGGGAAGAAGTCCAAATCCAGGCGCCTGGCCGACTTTGCCGACTCCGATTTTCCCTTCCTGGAAAAGCTCGACGACCTGGGTGGGCGGCTGATCGACAACGCGGATTTCTTTGCGGTGTCGAGTCCGGACGAGCACACGGAGTCGGCCTTGTATGACCTCTTGATGACGGAATATCCGGGCTGGGTAAGGCAGGCGCGCCAGAACGGGCTGCTGCGATAGGCATGCTTGGTCGCCGTCTTTTCCTTCTAATACTTTTTCTATAGACTCTCGGAAATTTCGTAATGACGCACTAGACAGGATCAACAAGATGGGGCGAGCAGGGGTATGACCCGGATGCGACGATGGTGCAGCACGCTCCTTGGTCTCGTGTTGAGCACGGCCGCCTGCGCGCAGGATCGTCCGCCGGCACTGGCGGACTACAACCGTGCCGTCTGGACTGCAAGCGATGGCGCACCGACGCATGTCGCGCGGATTGCGCAAACGCCTGACGGCTGGCTATGGCTGGGTACCCCGAACGGTCTTTACCGCTTCGACGGGGCGCGCTTCCATCCCTTCGTTCCGGCGAACGGCGCGCGGCTGCTGAGCCCGCGGATCTGGGAACTGGCGCCGCAAGCCAACGGCGACCTGTACATCGGCTACGAGGCCCCGGGCCTGAGCGTGCTCCGCGCGGACGGCCGGCTCGAACATCTCGCGCCCGCGACGAAAGACAGCCCCGTCAACAATACCAATGACGTGTTGCGCGATCGCGATGGGGTGCTCTGGGTTGCCACCTCCTTCGGTTTGCGGCGCTTCGAGAACGGAAGCTGGTCGAGCCTTGGCTCGGCCGAGGGCTGCCCGGACCCGGCGGTCACGATCGCCTTCGACCCTGCCGAACGCTTGTGGGCGACCGATGGCCGCCAGTTGTTCCGTGTCGACCGGGCCAGCCGTCGCTGCGTCCCGGCCGCCATGCCGGGCCTGAACCGCGATGCCCCCGTCAAGTGGCTGGGGTTCAGGACCTCGCCGGACGGCCGCTTCTGGGCGGGAGGCGATGAGCACCTTGCGCTCGTTTCCTCGACGCCGCCCGGGACAGGCGGCCGGCCGGCCTACCTCAGCCAGAGCTCGGGCAGCACCGGGATCTTCGACCGAGCCGGCAACCTGTGGGCACTGAGATGCCCGAGCGGGGTTTGCCTTGCCGCCTCCGCGGGCGCGACAGCCGGCGACGCCATCCACACGGCGGCGGCGACCACCAGCCGGCTCGACCAGCCGGGCCAACTGAGTTCACTGGCGCCGCGCGTCATTTTCGAAGACCGCGAGGGCGATATCTGGCTCGGTTCTCCTACCGGCCTCGAGCGCTTCCGCCGCAACACCTTGCGTCCCGTAGGGCTTCCGGCCATCAAGGGGGACTTCCACGTCGCTCCGGACGCCGACGGCACCGTCTGGGTGGTCGCCCCACAGGAGAGGCGGGCATGGCGCTACGATCCGGCCACGCGCCGTTTCACGGACTTGCCTGGAAAGTACCGCAGCGCCTCGCTCGCGGCGGACGGCGAGGTCGTACTCCTCAAGGACGACGGCATCATCGTGCGACGGGGAGGGCGAGAGACCGTGGTCGACCTGCCCGGGCCCTTGCCGGGCGCCGCATGGGCACGGGGCGACGGCGAGGGGGTCTGGCTCGGCGGACATGCCGTCCCGGTCCGGCGCTGGGACGGCCACGCCTGGCGTCCGGTCGGCGATCTGGCCAGGGCTGACTTCGTGTTCAGCGCAGCCGGGCAGCGCGGCCAGATGTGGCGGGGCCTCTCCGACGGGCGCCTGGTCATGTTCGAGGGTGGGCGGCTGCGCAGCGAATACGACCAGCGCGCGCTGGGCGGGATCGGCCAGGCAAGCTGCGTTGCGAGCGTGCCGGAACTGGTCGTGTGCGGCGAGGCCGGCGTGGCGGTACTGCATGGAGGACGCTTCCAGCGCCTGCGCGTGCAGCGAGACGGCGTACTGCGCCGTGTGACCGGCGTCGTGGCCGCGCCGGATGGCAGCCGCTGGCTGAACGGCGACACCGGCCTGGTGCGTGTGGAAGCGGACGACTGGCGCCGGGCGGTGGAAACGGGCGAACCGCTGCGCCATGTCTTGCTGGATTCGCGCGACGGTTACACGGGCACTGCCGCGGGCGTGGTGTCCCTGAGGATGGTTGCCGACCGTTTATGGGCGACGACCACCGACGGCATCGTCGAGCTCGACCCGTCGGAGCGCGAGCACAATCCGGTTCCGCCGCAGCCGCAGCTGGTCGCGGTGACCGGCGACGAGCACACCTATCCCTTGACGCATGCCCCGCACATTCGCCCCGGCACGACGCGCCTGCGCTTCGACTTCACCGCGCCCGCGCTGGGCCGGCCCGAACGCATCGTGTTCAGCTACCGGCTCGACGGCGTGGACAAGGCCTGGCAGACCGGCGCCGAGCGCAGCGCCACCTATACGGGACTGGCGCCGGGAGACTACCGTTTCCGGGTGCGCGCCATGAACGGGGACGGCGTATGGAGCGCGCAGGAAAGCACGCTCGACCTGCATGTGGCGCCGACCCTGGTGCAGACCGCCCCGTTCAAGCTGGCCTGCGTGCTGGCCGTCCTGCTGCTGCTCTGGCTCGGCCACCGCCTGCGCCTGCGCTTCCTCACACGCAAGCTCACCGAGCGCCTGCACGCCCAGCTGGACGAGCGCGAACGCATCGCGCGCGACCTGCACGACACCGTGCTGCAGACCTTCCAGGGTTTCGTGATGAAGGTGACGGCGATGCTGCCCGAGTCCGAGCCCACGCTCGGCGAGAACCTCAGGCGTAGCCTGCGTGACGCCAAATCCGCGATCGAGGAGGGGCGCGAGAAGGTCGCGGCGCTGCGCGCCAGCGCGCCCCGGGAGTCGTCCCTGGGTGACTGCCTGCGCATCGCGGCAGAGCAGGATGCCGGACCGGACCAGCGCTTCACGATCCGCAGCGAAGGGCAGGTACGGGCGCTGCATCCGGTCGTCGGGCAGGAGTTGTGCGCCATCGGACGCGAGGCCTTGCGCAATGCCTTCCGGCATGCGGAGGCGGGGCAGCACGAGGTCGTCGTCGAGTATGGCGCTGGCGCCCTGGTGCTCACCGTGCGCGATGACGGTCGTGGCATCGAGGTGGGCGAGGGGGAGAAGCCCGGTCACTGGGGCCTGCGCGGCATCAGGGAGCGCGCCGGCCTGATCCATGCCGACGTGCGACTGCGCACGGTGCCCAGCGCCGGCACGACGTGGCGGATCGAGATCAAGGCGGCGCTGGCGTATGCGGATGCCCGCCCGAGGGCGCGCTGGCCCTGGCGATCCTGAAGGACCGATCGAGCCTGCCGACGAGGCACGCCTGTGAAGTCGAAAAATGTAACTAACCAAATATGATTTTACTCCGCCACGAATCTCGGACGCCACGGACTACGGCCGAGGCAACTTGAAACCACCAAGGCTTCCAGCACCAGGACCTGGCCACGCGCGCCGCGCAGCCAAAGTCGAGGCGGGCAGGTAGGTCAGGCCGGGCGCGTCAGGGTTTCATCAGCGTGCGGGACTTCATTTCTTCGCAAATGGATAGACCTGCTGCTTCAGGTAACCGTCCGGAATCCTGCTGCCGACGACCCCATAGGTTTCCGGGAATTGCCGGTCCGTTTTCACGGCGGTGCCGAAGAAGTAGTCGATGAAGGCGAAGTGGGCCGCGTAGTTCTTGTCGATGGCGACTTTTTCGCTGCTGTGGTGCCAGTGATGGAAGTCGGGCGTCACGATCAGGTATTTCAGCGGGCCCCAGGGAAGGTGCACGTTCGCGTGGTTGAACACCGCCTGGAAACCGACGATCACGATGTACATGTCGACGACGCTCTTGTCGAAGCCGAGCAGGAACAGCGGCGTGAGGACGGCGATACGCGTGACCAGGATTTCCACCATGTGCAGGCGCGAACCGGCCAGCCAGTCCAGGGTTTCCACACTGTGATGCACCGAGTGGATGCGCCACAGCCAGGGCACTTCGTGGTACGCCCGGTGCACCGCATACTCGGCCAGGTCGGCAACCAGGAGGCACAGCAGCAACTGCGGCAGGAAAGGGATCGTGCTGATGAATTGCTGGAGTCCTTCCTCGCCAACGACGATGAGCTGGGCGCGGTGGATGACGAAGTTCACGATCAAGAGCATCAGCCCGACCAGCAGGTGGTTCACGCCAAAGTGGACGAGGTCGGTCTGCCACTCCTTGCGGAAGATGGGCTGGTTTTTATACAGCGGGAACAGTTTCTCGAGGATGACGAAGACGGTCGTCGAGCCGAGCAGGTCGAGGACCAGCCAGTCCATCCCCAGATAGGGCGTGTGGTCGGGAAAATCGCCGACAGGCACCCGGGAGCCGCCCAGGGCGATCGTCACCAGCACGAATGCAAAGGCGATGATGTTGACGTTGCGGCGCCGGTTGAAGACGATATTGAAGAGCGACAGCGTGCCCGATACCAGCAGCGCGGCGAACAGCAGCGCGCGGCACCAGTCGACGTTGTAGGCCTTGCGCAGCTCCGGCGTGGTCAGATACTGCGGGAACAGGAATGCCAGCACGCCCAGGAAGCTCAGGAAGCCCAGGCTCAATGCCAGCGTGGTCGTGATCGTGCCCTGGCCCGGGGTGAGTTCGCCGTCTGCACGCAAGAGGCCGGCGGTGTCGTCGACGATGTCGCCGACGGTGGGAAGAAGGGTGGTAGGCGTTGGCTCTGGAACGTGTTTTGACATGGCGTGGATGGACTGTTTCAAACTGCAGCGTAGGCTAGTTTAGTTTCTCCAAAATAGCTATTCACAGTGAATATCCTTGTTTGATTTGGCCCATCAATGGTAGAACTCGACACAGAACCGGACCGGGCCTTCGATCGCGACGTGGTGCGGGATGCCGGGTTCGACGATGCCCGCCGTGCCGGGAGCGAGCAGGTGCTCCTCCGTTTCCGGCTCTTCGATCAGATAGCGCAGGCTGCCCTCGTGCACGACGATGCGTCCCCAGACACCCGCGGCCGTGGTGTGGTTGCGACGCAATCCCGCTGGAACCGTGTCCTGGTCGAACAGGGGCGTGCTCTTGTAGTGAACGACGTTGGCGGGCAGGCTCTTCATGGTGCTTCCTTCCTGGCGGCTCAGGCCTGGGTGTTGGGCGGATCCACACGGTTTTCGCAATCTGTCGCATGGACAGCGACAGTCAGGAACTGTAACCAGATGCCGGCCGGGGCGCCAGCGCCTGGCACATTCCATGCATGGTGAATAGCGGGCGCGCAGCAGCGCCGCTCAACCTTCATTCACCAGCATCGAGGAGCATCATCATGGACAAGTTAGTCATCAAGGACCTTGCGGCCACGCAGGCTGCCGGCACCGACAGCGGCGCCACCCGCACGCTCACCCGCGAGGAACTGCAAGCCACCCACGGCGGCCGTGCCATCTCCGTCCTCGTCGACGGCCGGCCCGGCGGTGTCGTCGACGATTTCGAGCTGCAGATGGCGATCTTCAAGGGCGACATCGGCGTCGTCGTCAAGTAAGCGGGCATGCAAGCGCCAGGCCCGGCGCCAGCCGGGCAGGCGGAACAAAACCCCAGGTTTCGAGTCCCACGCATAGGGAGGGAAGTGTATGGCTGGGATCGTGCGCATCGACGACGAGGTCATCGACACCGACTACTTCATCCGGACACTGAAGCTCACCGGGCAGTTCGAGGGACTCGTGGAGCAGCTGGTTCGCGAGAAGCTGACCGTGCTGGCCGCGCGGAAGCAGGGCGTGTCCGTCCTTCCTGCAGACATCCAGGAGCGCGCCGACCAGTTCCGCCGCATCCAGGGCCTGCACCGGGCCGCCGACATGAACCACTACCTCGATGCGCTCGGCGTCAGCCTGGATGAATTCGAGGAATTCGTCACGGACGGCCTGGTCCACGAGAGGATGATGGCCCAGGTCTGCAGCGATGCCGCGGTCGAACACTATTTCAAGCTCAACTCGCCCAGGTTCGACAGCGTCGAGATCAGTCACATCGTGCTCGATTCCGAAGGCAAGGCCAAGGAAATGATGTCGGCGCTGAGCGACGATCCGGACAGCTTCGCCGAGATGGTCAGCGAATATTCGGTCGGCGAGGCGCGCGAGAACGGCGGCCTGATCGGCAAGGTGCTGCGCGGCTCGCTGCGGCCCGACCTCGAGGCGCGGGTGTTCAACGCCGCGCCGGGCGAGCTCCTGGGGCCGTTTCCCTCGAGCGACCGTACGCTCTTCGAGATCTTCGCGGTCAATGCGAAGCATCCGGCCACGCTGGACGAGGAAACGGCGGTCGAGGTGCGGCGCCTGCTGCGCGAAGAGTGGCTCGCGGGGCGCGCGCAGGAGCACATCATCGAAACCTGTCCGGCAAGGTAGCGCTGCTCCCCTGTAACCGGTCCGGCAAGGCTGGCGGAGCGCACATGGACACAATCAAGCAAGAAGCGCAGCCCGTCGCGGCCTTCCTGGCCACGGTGGAGATCCTGTCCGCCTTCACACCCGACGAGCTGGACCAGCTTGCCGCGGCCGTCGAGACGCGCTCCTATGCCTTTGGCGACAGCATCTGCAGCGCCGGCGACGCGGCCGAAGGACTGCTCGTGATCAAGTCCGGCTCGGTGCGCGTGTTCGGCGAGGAGCACGGCAAAGAGATCAGCATGGGCGTGCGCAAGACGGGCGAAGTCTTCGCCGAGGTCGCCATTTTGCGCGCCTATCGCCACGAACTGTCGGCGCGCGCCGCACTGAAGACCGAGCTGTGGTTCATCCCGCGCACCGCCATCGAGCCTGTCCTGGCGCGCAATGCCGCGGCCCTCGACTTCATCAACCACTACGTCGCCATCAGCTCCGCGGGCGGCCTGGTGGCGCGCCTGTTCGACCTGCGGGGCAAGGTCAGCAAGCCGGAACTGGACGAGTTCGTCCGCAGCGTCGGGGTCAAGCGCGCCGGCGCCGGCAGGGAGATCCTGAAGCAGGATGCGCGCGACGACCGGCGCCTTTATGTGGTGCGGCAGGGCCAGGTGCGCGTCGTGGTGCTCGACGGCGACGACGAGTTCAATCTCGCCACGCTCGGCCCGGGCGAGATCTTCGGCGAGAAGGCCTGCCTGATGCGCCAGGAGCAGCCGGCCTCGGTCATCGCCGCGGGGGAAGCGACCCTGCTGGTGATTCCGGAGAAGTGGGCGCATTTCATCTTCGAACGCAATGAAAAGTTCCGCGAGGTGATCGAGGAACGGGTGCGCTTCTTCGAACGCGAACTGCAGCGCCAGAAGCGCCTGGCCGAAAGGCGCAAGCGCCCCGTTATCCTCGACCTGGCCTCGACACCGAAGGCGGGCGAGAAGATCATCAAGCGCTTCGCCCTGGTCGAGCAGGCCGAAGAAATGGATTGCGGCGCCGCCTGCCTGGCGATGCTGTGCCGCCACTACGGCATCAGCATCACGCTCGGCAAACTGCGCGAACTGGCCAACGTCACCACCCAGGGGGCAACCCTCGACAGTCTGGCGCGCGCCGGCGAAGCCTTGGGTTTCGGCGCACGCGGGGTGCAATGCACCTTCGACGCCCTGCGTGGTTTCGACCTGCCCTTCATCGTGCACTGGGAGGGCTACCACTACGTGATCGTCTACGGGGTGGCGCCCGACAAGGTCTGGGTGGCCGACCCGGCGGTGGGCTTTCGCAAGATGAGCGTCGAGGAGTTCGAGCGCGGCTGGAGCGGCACCTGCCTCGTGTTCACGCCCGGCCAGCAGCTGGCGAAGCTGGAGGTCGCACGCTCGCCCTGGCTGCGCTTCGTCAGCTTCCTGGAACCGTACAAGAAGATCCTGCTCCAGCTCTTTCTCGCCACCTTCGTGATCCAGATGCTGGGCATCGTGCCGCCGATGATCATCCAGAACATCCTCGACGGCGTGCTGGTGCACCAGAACATCGGCCTGCTGCACCTCCTGATCCTGGGCCTGGTCATCTCTACCGTGTTCAGCCAGGTGATGTCGACCCTGCGCGCCTACCTTTCCAACTACATGGTGCGCAACCTGGATTTCTCCATGATGGCGGGCTTCTTCAAGCACACCATGTCCCTGCCGTACTCCTTCTTCGCCAAGCGCAAGACGGGCGACATCCTCGCGCGCTTCGCCGAGAACCAGACCATCCGCGCCTTCCTCACCGAATCGACCGTCACCACGCTGCTCAACCTCCTGATGGTGTTCATCTATTTCACCATCCTGTTCCTCTACAACGTCAAGCTGACCCTCTTGCTGATCGGCTTCGTCACTCCGATCATCGCGCTGACCGTGCTCGTCACACCCAGGGTCAAGGACTACGCGCGCGAGGTCTTCAATGCCTCCACCGAGGCCCAATCCTTCCTGATGGAAGCGCTGGGCGGGATCGAGACCGTCAAGGGGATGGGCAGCGAGCGTCCGGTGCGCCTGAAATGGGAAAAGAAGTACGTCAAGGCCCTGGAGGTGCAGTACCGCTCGCAGTCCTTCAACATCCTGGTCGGGCTGGCGAGCCAGCTGCTGAACTCGGCCACCACGATCGTGATCCTGTGGGCCGGCGCTTCGCTGGTGCTGGCGCGCGAGCTGACCATCGGCCAGCTGATGGCCTTCAATGCCCTGATGGGCAGCGTGCTGGGGCCCCTGATGGGCCTGGTCGGCCTGTGGAGCCGGATGGCCGACGCCACCGTCGCCATGGAGCGCCTCGGCGACGTGCTCGACATCGAGCCGGAACAGAAGCCCGCCGACCTGCCGTCGCGGGTGCTGCTGCCGGACCTGCGCGGGGAAATCAAGCTCGACCGCATGTTCTTCCGTTACGGCGGCGAGGACACGCCCTGGGTGCTGGAAGACATCAGCATCGATATCCAGCCGGGCGAGCTGGTGGCGATCGTCGGGCGCAGCGGCTCGGGCAAGACCACGCTGGCGAAACTGCTGGTGGGCTTTTATCCGCCCAGCGACGGCAAGATCATTGTCGACGGCTACGAGATGAGCGTGATCGACAAGGATTACTATCGCGCCCAGGTCGGCTATGTCATGCAGAGCAATCTGCTGTTCTCCGGCACGGTGGCCGAGAATATCGCCAGCGGCGACGAGAGCCCCGACCGGCGCCGCATCGAGGAAGTGGCGAAGATGGCCGACGCCCACGCCTTCATCAGCAAGATGCCGCTCGGTTACGAGCAGGTGGTGGGCGAGCGCGGCGTCGGCCTGTCCGGCGGCCAGGTCCAGCGCCTGTGCATCGCGCGCGCCCTCTACCACGACCCGCGCCTGCTGGTCTTCGATGAAGCGACGTCGGCGCTCGACACCCAGTCCGAGAGCAATATCATGGCGAATATGGAGGCGATCCTGGCGGGCCGCACGGCCGTCATCATCGCGCACCGGCTCAGTACCATCATGCGGGCCGACAAGATCGTGGTGCTCTACGAAGGCAAGATCGTCGAGCAGGGCCGGCATGAGGAGTTGCTGGCTCGGCGCGGCATGTACTACGAGCTGGTGCAGAAGCAGCTGGGGGGCGAATGAAACTCTACAACCCGGGCGGCGGGCCCGCTTCGTCGATGTCCTATGCGGCCCTGCTGGAAAAGATCGAGATCATGCGCTCGACCCTGCGCTGGGCGAGCCGGATCGAGCGGCCGGACATCGAGAAGCTGCTGCGCCAGGCGAACATCTTGCGCGACGAGGTCATGCGCCTGTCGCACAAGGAGCGCTTCGTGCAGGCGGTCGGGAGCGAGGCCGCGGTAGCCCCCGACCGGCGCAGCGAGACGGGCGCCGAGCCCGAGCCGCTCGCCGCCTCGCTAGGGGAACGGCGCCAGGCCCTGCTGGCGCGCAGCTTCGTCTTCGAAGGCACCTTCGGGGACAACCCGAAGCTGCTCGACGCCCTCGAGATCGCCGAGAAGGCGGCGCCCACCGACCTCCCGGTGCTGGTCGACGGCGAGAGCGGCACCGGCAAGGAGCTGATGGCCAAGGTCATCCACGCCAACGGCTCACGGGCCGACAAGCCCTATATCTCGGTCAACTGCGGGGCGATTCCCGACAGCCTGCTCGAGTCCGAACTGTTCGGCCACAAGAAGGGCGCCTTCACCGGCGCCGCCAACGACCGCAAGGGCAAGTTCGAAAGCGCTCACAAGGGCACCATCTTCCTCGACGAGATCGGCGAGCTGCCCTTGCCGGGGCAGGTGAAGCTGCTGCGCGTGCTGCAGTCGCACGAGATCCAGCGCGTCGGCTCCGATGAGACCATCGCGGTGGATGCGCGCATCGTGGCCGCCACCAACAAGAATCTGCGCCGGCTGATCGAACAGGGCACATTCCGCGAAGACCTGTTCTACCGGCTCAGCGTGATCCACGTGACCCTGCCGCCACTGCGCGAGCGCAAGGACGAGATACCGCTGCTGCTGGCCTGGTACGGCGACGAGGCGGCGGAGACGCTCAAACGGGCTCCGGTCGCATTGAGCCCGCGCCTGCGTGACTTCCTGCTGCGCTATGCCTACCCCGGCAATATCCGTGAGCTGCGCAACATCGTGTACCGCCTGTCCTGCCTGGCCGGCGAGGTCGCCGATCTGGCGCACCTGCCGGAAGACATCCGTCCCGCCTCACCGGTCGCGGCGCTGGCGGCTGGCTCCAGCGCGGCGCCAAGGTTGGATCACAAGTCGCTGGCCGAAGCCAAGCGCATCGCCAGCGACGAGGCGGAGCGCAGCTGCCTGGAGCGAGGCTTGCAGGAAGTCGGCGGCACGGTGGCGGAATTGGCGCGGCGCTGGGACATGAACCGGTCCCACCTGCAGATCCTGCTCAAGAAGCACGGCCTGCATTCGAAGGACTTCCGCAAGCCCCATTGAGGACGCCGAGTGCTAGAGCGCAGGGTTGATGACGGTCTTGTCGCCGGACAGGTCGTCGACCCGGACCACGACCACGGTGATGTTGTCGCGCCCGCCGCTGGCCAGCGCCAGCCCGACCAGGTCCTCGGCCGCCTGCGTGCAATCCCCCGGCGCCAGGGCGGCCGCGATCGCGCCGTCCTCGACCGGAGTACTGAGGCCGTCGCTGCACAGCAGGAAGATGTCGCCGTCGCGCGGATTCAGGGTCGTCACGTCGAAAGCGATGGTGTCGGCCGCGCCCACCGCGCGCGTGATCATATTGGGGCTGGCGCTCAGGGTGGCCAGGTCGGCGCCGCGTTCCTTCAGCGCCTCGAGCTGGCTGTGGTCGCGGGTGAGCTGCTGCAGGCGGCCATGGCGGTAGAGGTAGATGCGGCTGTCGCCGGCCCACAGGCAGGCCGCCTCGGCCCCGAGGGCGAGCAGGGCGACGACGGTGCTGCCGATGACCGGCACGTGGCGCGCCAGCGCCTGCGCGCGCAGCGCCTCGTTCACCTGGCCGAGGCGCGTGCGTGCACTCTCGACGTATTCGGCGAGGGTGGCGGGTAGGGCCAGGCCGGCGAGCGCGTCGACCACGGCGGCGCTGGCGACGTCGCCGAAGGCGTGTCCGCCCATGCCGTCCGCCACCGCCCACAGGCCGCGCTGTGGATCGGCAAGGAAGGCGTCCTCGTTGCGGCTGCGTACCAGGCCGACGTCGCTGCGGGCGGCGCAGGTCCAGCGCAATTCGCTCTCAGGGCTCATCGCATGGTCCACCTGCTTCGATGCGTCGGGAAGGCTAGACGAGCGCGTTGTTGACGCTGCTTTCGTCCACGATCACCTTCAACATGGCGTTCGCGCCGGAATTGTTCACCGTGACCGTCTGGAACTGGTTGATCATCTGGTCGGCGAAATTGTTTATCTGGTAGAAGTTAATCACCGGAAGCTGGCTGGATCGGGCTTCGACGAAGGGCCGGATCCATCCGAATACCCAGGGCGCGCCGGCGCCGCGGACCGCCGCCATTGCCTGGCGGTCCAGGGTGGCGTTGCGCGGAAGGTCGCTGATGCTGATGCTGGCCATGATGCGTCTCCGTGTTGGAAAGAAAAGCTGCACAGGGGAGAGCGGAAGCAGTCTCCCCCAGTGTAGACCAAATCAGCGCCGCACGATCCTGTTTTCGCCCCGCTGCGACACACCGCTGTCGACATCGACGCCGTCGACGAACGCCGCGCCGTTTGCCGTCGCCGTCAGCACATCCTGCATCTGCGCCAGGTTCTGGGTGGCGGTGATCGAAGTGTCCCTGCTGCCGGCAAAGGCGAAATCGCCGCTCCAGCTGGCGGGCGCGCCCGTTTTCCAGCCGCCGCGCACGGCGGCCATCGTGGGGCGGTCGAGTCGTTCGCTGCGGGCGAGGTCGGTGATGATCAAGGTTTTCATGGGTTCTCCTGGCTGCCGGGTTCCTGCGCGGCGGGGTGCTCGCCGCGCAGGATCGGGCTCAGCCGATGATCTTGTTTTCGCCGTCCTGGTGCACGTTGCTGTTCACGTGCACGCCGTTCACGAAAGCCGAACCGTTGGCGGTCAGCGTGCTCACGTCCTGCTGTTGGAACAGGTTCTGGGTGGCGGTGATCGACGAGTCGTATTTGGGCGCGTACGTCAGGTCGCCCAGCTTCCAGGAAGGCGCGGCCATGCTCCAGCCGCCGCGCACGCCGGCCATGGCGGCGCTGTCGAGTTGTTCGGTGCGGGCCAGGTCTTTGATGGACAGGGTTTTCATGATGGATCTCCTTGGATGGTGGATGGTGGGTGGTGGATCAGGAACGGCGGACGATCTTGTTTTCGCCGTGCTGGTCGACGTTGCTGTCGACGTGCACGCCGCCGACGAAGGCCGAGCCGTTGGCGGTGGCGGTGAGCACGTCCTGCATCTGCGCCAGGTTCTGGGTGGCGGTAATCGAGGAGTCGTGGCTCGGGGCATAGGTGACGTCGCCCAGTGGATAGCCCGGCAGATAGCTGCCCATCTTGAAGCCGCCGCGCACGGTGCTCATGGCCTTGCGGTCCAGTTGTTCGGTGCGGGCCAGGTCGGTGATGATCAAGGTTTTCATGGTGATTCTCCTGAAGTGGTAAGTGGTCTGGTGTGAGGCAAGGTTTTGCGCTCGATAGACATGTAGCAGGAGGCGTGCCAGGTAGCGGAAATCCCCGCGATCTTCTCTCAAATCATTGATTTCACAGGGTTTTGCGAGCCGCACGCGAAGGCCGGTCGTGCCTGCCGAAGGCAGGCTGCAAGGACGGTGTCGGGCTGGGACCAACAGCTGCGCGCGACCTGTGTGGTCCGGGACGACAGCTTACGAGTACGTGCGCATCGCGCGCTCGCTGCTGGGTTGGAAAAGAATCGGCGAGAAAAAAAGAAGGGCCCGCGATGCGGGCCCTGAAGGGGATACGGCGAAGACGGGCGAATGCGTTCAGGCGCGGCGCGCGGGTGCCGGCGCGGGGCCGTTCACCGAAGCGGCCTTCGCCGCCGGCGTCACGGTGTTGCGCGCCATCGGCACCGAACCGCCGGCGGCAGCGCTTGGCAGGCTGTCGAGGGCGAACTTGCCGACGCCGGTAACGGCGAGCGTGACGACGAAGATGGCTTCCATATGCTTGTGGATGTTCATGACGATCTCCTGGAGGTAGCTGGTTTCGAAAGGTCGGGAGCGGTCTCAGTTCGCTCACGACTTCAATAGAGCAGGAGGCGTGCCAGCCGACCCGGAAGAGGGCGCTTCAAGAGGGAAGAAGAGGGAATGATCGAACGACGTTGCGGGTGATGCGGCCTGCCAGATCGCAAAGCGTCGGTGCGGCGCCAACACGTGTTCAAAGGCTGTCGTCCGAGGTCCAACACGTGGCGGATGCACGGACGAAAAAAAGACCGTCCAGCTTGCCACTGGACGGTCTCGCGCGAAGCGCATGGCTTCAACGTGGCGGCGTTCTCGCGCCGGGCCGCCCCGGACCCGCCACGGGTGCGAGGTCGAACAGCCGCAGCTTGCGCGGTGCCGGACGCTGCAGCCCGGCCCCGCCGGTGCGAAAGCGGGAACCGCCAGCGATCGCCTGCATCGCCTGGCGATCGAGTTCGGTACTTTCCTGTAGATCCTTGATGACGATGGTCGCCATAGTGCCTCCTTGCTTGCGACAGTTAACGGACTCCATCCCGTTGCCGGGATGGAGGACTGCGAATGGGCGCGCTCGAATCAGAATAGCACCTTGTTCTCGGCCCAGAGTGCGGCGGCGACATCGATGTCCGGTCCGGTGAAGCCGGAGCCGATCACGCCGTTGTTGTTGAGGACGTTGATGCCGATCTGCTGGAACTGGCCGATCTGCTGGTCGACGTTGACGTTGACGTTCACGTCCTTGCCGAAGGCGCTGCCGCCGCGGACCGACGACATCGCCTGGCTGTCCAGTTCGGCGCTGTGCGCCAGGTCCTTGATTGCGATGGATGACATGGTGTTCCCCTTACCCGATGATCTTGTTTTCGCCGTCCTGGTGGACGTCGCTGTTCACGTGCACGCCATTCACGAAAGCCGAACCGTTGGCGGTCAGCGTGCTCACATCCTGCTGCTGGAACAGGTTCTGGGTGGCGGTGATCGACGAGTCAACCTTCGGCGCGTAAGTCAGGTCGCCCAGCTTGTAGGAGGGCGCGGCCATGCTCCAGCCGCCACGCACAGCCGCCATGGCGGCGCTGTCGAGTTGTTCGGTGCGGGCCAGGTCTTTGATGGTCAGGTTTTTCATGGTAAATCTCCTTGGATGGTGGATGGTGGGTGATGGATCAGGAACGACGGATGATCTTGTTTTCGCCGTGCTGGTCGACGTTGCTGTCGACGTGCACGCCGCCGACGAAGGCCGAGCCGTTGGCGGTGGCGGTGAGCACGTCCTGCATCTGCGCCAGGTTCTGGGTGGCGGTGATCGAGGAATCGTGGCTCGGGGCATAGGTGACGTCGCCCAGCGGATAGCCCGGCAGATAGCTGCCCATCTTGAAGCCGCCGCGCACGGTGCTCATGGCCTTGCGGTCCAGTTGTTCGGTGCGGGCCAGGTCGGTGATGATCAAGTTTTTCATGGTGATTCTCCTGAAGTGGTAAGTGGTCTGGTGTGAGGCAAGGTTTTGCGCTCGATAGACATGTAGCAGGAGCCGTGCCAGCGCGTCGACGCACGCCGGCGGGGCGCGTAAGGCATTGAATACAAAGCGAATGTCTGCGAAGGTGCGGGGTCGGGCCAGAAACCGGCAAGCGCATGACGTTTGAGGGTGATCGGCCTGTCCCAACACCTCGCCCGAAGCTGTCGGAAGCGACCCAACACCGCCTGACGGCCCGGCCGGATTGAGCTGCCACAAACGCTTGACCCTATCGCGCATCATGCTAGTCTCACGCTAGCGGCTCGGGATTTTTACAAAGACATCATGGACAGTTTCGCGCATGCGATCCATCAGTTGCAGAGTGGCGCCTTGCAGCATCCCGAGTTCTTCGCTCAGCTCGACGGGGTCCTGGAAAACGCGCCCGAGAGCGGCGGCCGCCTGCTCGAGCTGCTGAGCGAGGAGCACAGGCGCAAGCCCTTGCCCGGCGAGGTCTACACCCAGGTGCAGCAGCGCATCGGACGCCTGATCGCGGCGCGCCAGCGCCGGGGCGGCGACGACACCTATGTCCAGACCCAGCCCGGCGCGCTGGGAACTGCGCAGGCCGTTGCCGCTCCCGCCCGGCATTCCGGAGACGAAGCGGACGCATCCGAACCGGAGCGCATGAAAGGGGTCGGCGACACCCTGAACGGGCGCTTCGTACTGGAGGAATGCATCGGCTTCGGCGGCATGGGAACCGTCTACAAGGCGCTCGACCTGCGCAAGCTCGAGGCATCCGACCGCAAGCCCTATATCGCCATCAAGGTGCTCAATGTCCAGTTCCGCGGCCATCCAAAGTCCCTGATTGCCCTGCAGCGCGAGGCGCGCAAGGCGCAGGCCCTGGCGCATCCGAACATCGTCTCGGTCTACGATTTCGACCGCGACGGCGCCATGGTCTACCTCACCATGGAATACCTGCAGGGCAAGCCCCTGAGCCAGCTGCTGCGCGCGCCGGGATTCGCCGGCATGCCCTATGCCGAGGCGCTGCCGATCGTCACCGGCATGGCCAATGCGCTGTCCTATGCGCACGGGCGCGGCTTCGTCCACTGCGACTTCAAGCCGGGTAACGTGTTCCTGACGGATGCAGGCGACGTCAAGGTTATCGATTTCGGCATCGCGCGCGTGTTCCAGAAGACCGAGGAAGACGCCGACGTCACCGTGTTCGACCCGGGCAGCCTGGGCGCGCTGACCCCGGCCTACGCCAGCCCTGAGATGCTGGAACAGCGCGAACCCGACCCGCGCGACGACATCTATGCGCTGGCCTGCATCACCTACGAGCTGCTCACCGGACACCATCCCTTCAACCGCCTGTCCTCGGCCCAGGCGCGCGGCACCGGCATGAAACCCCAGCGTCCCGCCCGCCTGGGCCACACGCAATGGCAGGCCCTGAAGTGCGCGCTGGCCCTCGAGCGCGAGGAACGCACCTCCACGGTGGCGCGCTTCCTCGCCGGGTTCGGCGCCAGCGGCCTGCGCTCGCGCTTCGGCATCCTGGCGGCCTCCGGCGCGGCTGCCGTGACGGTGGCCGCCCTTAGCGTCGCCGGCTGGATCTACCTGGGGCGGGAGCCTGTGCAGACCGCTGCCGCGCCGCCTACGGCGCCGGCACAGGAGGTCCCGGTCGCGGCCCCGACGGCGGCGACCCTTGCCGCCGTGCTGGCCCGGATTCCCTGCTCGGCCCTGGTTGCCACCTCCGGCGGCAATGTCGTGGACGTCCAGGGCGTCGTCTCGAAGACCGAGGGCGCGGCGGGCGTGCGCGACCGGCTGGCGGCGCTGCCCGGGGTGGCGACGGTGAACCTCGACGTGCAGGAGGTCGCGCCGGCCAATTGCCCGGTAGTCAACGCCTTCGCGCCCTACTGGCTTGCCCATCGCCAGGCGGGAGGAGGCGCGCAGCTGCAGCTCGCCGGCAAGTCATCGGCGACGCTGGCCGAGGGAGACTCGCTGATGGTCGAGGTGGCGACACCCGGCAGCGAATCCTTCATGACGGTCGATGCCTACCTTGCCGACGGCAATGTCATCCACCTCCTGCCGAATGCGCTGGCGCTCGACAACCGGGCCCCGCCCGGCCACCGCGCGACCATCGGCCGCCCGGACGAATGGCGCATCGGCAGTGCGCCCGGCTCGGAACTGCTGGTGGTGCTGGTGACGACGCCGGACCCGCTGTTCGCCACGCTGCGGCGCGAAGCGGAGCCGGTTCCCGGCTACCTGTCCGACCTCGGCGCGAACCTGGAGCAGATGCGTACGCGCGCAGGCGCGGGCAGGATCGGTGTCGCCTTCCTGCGTGTCGGGATCGTGGCCCCCGAGTCCTGACCGCCTACTTCAGGCTGCGCGCGACCCGGAAGCCGTTCTGCGACTGGCGTACGCTGGCGTCGTAGCGGAAACGGGTCGAGGCGACCATATAGGCGGCCCCTTCGCGCCAGGAACCGCCGCGGATCACCCTTACCCGGCAATTGGGAGCGTCCCAGACACGGCCGTCCGCCGGCGCGTCCTTGAAATTGCCGTGCCAGCAGTCGGCCACCCATTCCCACACGCTGCCGCTGGTGTCGTGCAGGCCGTAGCCATTGGCGGCAAAGCTGCCGACGGCGGCCGGCCGCTCGGCCGACCAGGGCTGGCCGCACTCCTTGCAGTTGGCCTTGCCGGTTGCCATCTGCGCTCCCCACCAGTAGGGCGCGGCACTGCCGCCCCGGGCCGCGAACTCCCACTCGGCCTCGGTGGGCAGGCGGTAGGGCTTGCCGCTGACCGCCGCGAGCCATTTCAGGTACTGCTGCGCGTCGTCCCAGCTCACGTCGCGCATGGGCGCATTGGCCTGAGTGCCAGGGGCTTGGGCAATCGCCTGGCAACGGCCCGCGCCCACGCAGGCATTCCACTGCTGCACGGTGACTTCGTACTTCCCGATCGCGAACGGCGCGCCAATGGCGACCTGGTGCGCCGGCTTCTCGCTGGGGTCGCTCGCATTGTTCCCCATGACGAAGCTGCCTGCGGGGATGGACACCATCACCGGGCAGGCGGG
>JBFLVV010000050.1:0-40274 GCA_040758275.1 Pseudomonadota bacterium | reverse complement strand
CGCGGTTTCCTTGCCGAAGTAGGTATTGCTGATGGTGAAGACGGTGTCGAGGTCCGCTTCGGTGAAGCCGTAGAAGCTCGGGTCGAGTTCCGGCAGGGGCGGACGCTCCTGGCGCTGCAGCGGGTCCAGGTTGGCCCAGCGGGAACCGAGGTAGCGGTAGGCGGCGATCAGCTGGGTGACGGCGACGCGCTTGCGGCCGAGTTCGGCATCAGGGTTCGCGGTGACGGTACGGATCGGGCCCTGCTTGGCGCGTTCCGCAAACGAGGCGATGACGGACGAGTGGTCCACGTCCGGGCGGGCGCTGCCGTCGACCGCAGGCACGTGCTGCATCTGGTCGAAATAGGCGCGCCAGTTGTCCGGGACCGAACCCGGATTGTTCAGATAGGCCTCGTACAACTCTTCCACGTACGGCGCATTACCGCCGAACAGGTAGGAGTTGGCTGTTTGTTGCTGCATCATTCTTGCTCACCTTTCTTCGCGCTTCGCGAGTATGGGGCGGGTTAATCTAACCTTCCGCGACACGGCCTGACCGGTTAGCGGATCGCACTTACTTCTCAAGTTGTGGGGGAAGGACGAATTCCGGGGACGGCGCTCAGCCATCCCAATTTGCGCTGGGTATTGTAACGCAAGCCGGAAGTCAAGGCGGACCCTGCATCCACAAATTATTTATTTCAGTATGTAAAGCGACATTGTACGGTTGACCACGTAAATGATAATCGTTATCATTTAAGGATGAACTCAACCGGTCCTACCACTTCCACCCCGGCAAACACCGCCGCCGCCCTGCCCGGCGCGCGTCGCGCCCTGTATTTGAAGCAGTTGCATCAATGGCATTGGATCAGTTCGGCGATCTGCCTGATGGCCATGTTGCTGTTCAGTTTCACCGGCTTCACCCTGAACCACGCGGCCCAGATCGAGGCCAAGCCGGAAGTCACCCGCCTGAAGGCCGACCTGCCCGCGCCCCTGCGCGCCCAGCTGGAAAAGTACGCCCTCGAGCACGTCGACGCCGAGGTGCCGCTGCCGAGCGAGATCGCGGACTGGGCCAACGCCAGCTTCCCGGTCGACGTGCGCGGCAAGCGCGCCGAATGGAGCGAGGAAGACGCCTATATTGCCCTGCCCCGCGCCGGCGGCGACGCCTGGCTGCGCATCGCCGTGGACGGCGGCGCCGAATACGAACGGACCGACCGCGGCTGGATCTCCTGGCTCAACGACATGCACAAGGGCCGCAATACGGGCGAGGTGTGGAGCTGGTTCATCGACATCTTCGCGATCGCCTGCGTGATCTTCTGCGTCACCGGCTTCCTGATCCTGAAATACCACGCCGCGAACCGCCCCTCGACCTGGCCGGTGATCGGCTTCGGCATCGTGCTGCCGGCCGTGATCGCCCTGCTCTTCGTCCACTGATTTAGAAGTTAAGCAAATAGTCCACCTTTATATATAAGGCAATCCGATGAAACTGTCCCACTCGCTCGCTCTCACGCTGCCGCTGGCGTCCAGCTGGGCCACGGCCGCCGACCTGTCCGTCAAGTTCGAGCTGCCGCGGCTGAACGTCGCCGAATACCACAAGCCCTACGTCGCGATCTGGATCGAGAAAGCCGACCAGGCCGTGGCCGCGAACCTGGCCGTGCTCTACGACGTCAAGATGAAGAACAAGGAAGGCGAGAAGTGGCTGAAGGACCTGCGCTCCTGGTGGCGCAAGGCGGGACGCGACGCCACCATGCCGATCGACGGCGTCAGCGGCGCCACCCGCGCGCCGGGCACCCACACCATGAAGTTCGACGGCGCCCGCTATGGCATCAACAAGCTGCCGGCCGGCGACTACACCCTGGTGGTCGAGGCCTCGCGCGAATCGGGCGGCCGCGAAGTGGTGAAGGTGCCCTTCAGCTGGACCGGCAAGGGCAAGGTCGACGCCAATGCGGCGGGCAAGGACGAACTGGGCGCCATCGCGCTCCAGATCCAGTAAGCGAAACCATCGAATACATATAAACGACAACAGGAACTCAGGAGAACTTCATGCAACTGCACCGCCTCACCAAGACCATCGCCCTCGGCCTGATCGCCGGCCTCTCCTTCAGCGCCCAGGCCCACAACGCCTGGCTGCTGCCGAACGCCACCATGATCGATTCGAAGAAAGAGGCATGGGTCTCGCTCGACGCCGGCATCTCGAACCAGCTGTTCGAGTTCAACCACGCCCCGCTGCGCCTGGACAACCTGATGATCACCGACCCGGACGGCAACACCACCAAGGCCGAAGGCGCCGTGCTGGGCAAGTTCCGCAGCACCCTCGACCTGCGCCTGCCGAAGGACGGCACCTACCGCCTGGCGATCGTCAACAACAATGTGATGGGCAGCTACAAGCTGAACGGCGAGACCAAGCGCTTCCGCGGCGCCCAGGGCAGCCCGCAGGTGCAGATCCCGGCCGGCGCCACCGAGGTGCAGACCACCCAGGTGCAGACCCGCCTGGAAACCTTCGTCTCGGCCAACAAGATGAACGAGACCGCGCTCAAGCCGAGCGGCGCCGGCCTGGAGATGGTCCCGGTCACCCACCCGACCGACCTGCGCGTCGGCGAGCCGATCAAGGTCCGTTTCCAGCTCGACGGCAAGCCGGCCGCCAACCTGGCCTTCAGCGTGACCCCGGGCACCGCCAAGTACCGCGGTTCCTCGGGCGAGCAGCGCCTCACCACCGACGCCAAGGGCGAAGCCTCCTTCACCGTGCCGGCCGCGAACATGTACTGGATGAACGCCACCTATCCGGGCGGCGAACGCGGCGGCGCGCAGCAGCAGGCGCCGGCCAAGCGCTACACCTACGCGGCGACCTTCGAAGTCCTGCCGCAGTAAGCGCGGTTTCCAACGCATGCGCGACGTCCTGGTGCCCCTCACGATCGACCTGGCGATGCCGCCGTTGGGCAGCCGCCTGACGAAGGCGGAAGGCTGCAGCATGGGCACGAGCTGGTCGGCCCAGATGGTGGTGCCGCCCGACGTGGACGTGGACCTGGCCGCCCTGCTCCAGCGCGAGCTGGACGGCGTGGTGGACCAGATGAGCCACTGGGACCAGGACTCGCTGCTGGCGCGGTACAACCGGGCGAGCGCCGGCAGCTGGCACGCGCTGCCGCCGGAATTCTTCGAGGTGATCGACTTCGCGCTGCGGGTGCATGAGGACAGCGCGGGCGCCTACGACCCGGCCGCGGGGCTGCTGGTGAACCTGTGGGGCTTCGGTCCCACGGGCCGCTACAGCCAGGCCGGATTCGCGGCGCCCTGCCCGGATGCCGTCGCCGCCGCGCTGGCGCAGCGCAGTCATGCGACGCCGCAGCTCGACCGCGAAGGCCGCCGCCTGCTGCAGCCGGGCGGCGCCGTGCTCGACCTGTCCTCGATCGCCAAGGGCTATGGCGTGGACCGCCTCGGCCTGTGCCTGGAGCGCCTCGGGGTGCGCCACTATCTGGTCGAGGTGGGCGGCGAGCTGCGCGGCGCCGGCGTCAAGCCGGGCGGCGACCCCTGGTGGGTCGAGATCGAAGGTGTGCCGGACGCGGGCTACAACCCCACCCAGGCCGTCATTGCCCTGCACGGGCTGGCGGTCGCCACCTCGGGCGACTACCGCAGCTATTTTCACCACGGCCCGCGCCGCATCTCGCACACGCTGGACCCGCGCAGCGGGCACCCCATCGCCAACCACGTGGCCTCGACCACCGTGGTGGCCTCCACCTGCATGGCGGCCGACGCCCTGTCCACCGCGCTCACCGTGATGGGAGTGAGCGAGGGCCTGGCCTTTGCCGACGCGCGCGGCATCGCGGCCCGCTACCTGGTCCGCCGTGACGGCGCCCTGCAGGAATCCACCTCCAGCGCCTGGCGCGAACTGCTGCAATGATCCTCACCATCGATCCCGTACGCCTGGGCAGCGCGATTGCCCTCTCCGGCGGCTACCTGGCCATGTGCGCCGCCATCTGGCGCGCCCGCGCGGGTGCGCGCCGCCCCACGCCCTCCGGCAGCGCCGACTGGCTGGTCGTCTACGCGACCCAGACCGGCAGCGCCGAATACCTGGCCGAGCGCACCGCCGCGACCATGGCCACGGGCGGCCTGTCGGCGCGCGCGGTCTGCATGTCCGAACTCGACGCCGGCGCCTTGCATGGCGCCACGCGGGTGCTGTTCATCGTCAGCACCTATGGCGAAGGCGACGCGCCGGACAGCGGCGCGCGCTTCGCTGCCCAAGCCATGGGAAGCACGCCGGATCTCTCCCAGCTGCACTACGCGGTGCTGGCGCTGGGCGACAGCAGCTATACGAATTACTGCGGCTTCGGCCGCGCACTGGACGGCTGGCTGGCCGCGCACGGCGCCACGCCCCTGTTCGAACGCATCGAAGTCGACCGCGGCAAGGTCGAGGCGCTGGCCGAGTGGCAGTACCACGTCGGCCGCCTGGCCGGCACCAGCGACGCGCCGGACTGGGAAGCGCCAGGCTATGGCGACTGGCGCATCGCCAGCCGCGTGCTGATGAACCCCGGCAGCGCCGGCGCCCCGCTCTACCGCCTGGGCCTGGTGCCGTTTGACGGCCCCCTGCCCGACTGGGAAGCGGGCGACCTGGCCCAGGTCAGCGCGCCGCCCGACCCGGACCATCCGCGCGAATACTCGATCGCCTCGCTACGCAGCGAAGGCGAACTGGCCCTGATGGTGCGCCTGCAGCGGCGCGAAGACGGCACCCTGGGCGCGGCCTCGGGCTGGCTCTGCGAGCACGCACTGGAAACGGACGTGATCAAGCTGCGCGTGCGTGCGCACCAGCGCTTCCGCCTGAACGGCAACGCCGCGCGTCCACTCATCGCGATCGGCAATGGCAGCGGCCTGGCCGGCCTGCGCGCACTGATCAAGTCGCGCATCGATGCGGGCAATGGCGACAACTGGCTGCTGTTCGGCGAGCGCAATGCGGCCCACGACTACCTGTGCCGCGAAGAGCTGCAGGGATGGCTGGCCGCCAGCCGCCTGGCCCGGCTCGACCTGGCCTTCTCGCGCGACCAGTCGACGCCACGCTATGTGCAGCACCTGGTGCGCGAACATGCGCAACAGCTGCGCAGCTGGGTCGAGGAAGGTGCGGCCATCTATGTGTGCGGCAGCCTGCAGGGGATGGCAGGCGGTGTGCACGAGGCCCTGGTCGAGGTGCTTGGCGCAGAGAAGGTCGAAGCGATGACGCTTGACGCCCGCTACCGGCGCGACGTTTACTGACGCGATGGGGCGGCCATCCCGGCCGCCCCATGCACTACTTACTTCTGGTTCTTGTGGCTCTGCGAGCCGGCCCGTGCGTGCTGCTCGGGCGAGCCGCCCTGCACACCACCGCTGGCCTGGTTGCCACCCTGGTTGCCACCGCCCTGGTTGCCGCCGCGGCCACCGCTCTGCTGGTTGCCGCCACCGCCGCCGCCGTGGCTCATCGAGCCGGCGCGGCGTGCTTCTTCCGAGGTGAACTCGTGCGCATTGCCCGAAGCGTGTGCGGCACGGCCGCCTTCGGCTGCGATTTCACGCTGCTTCTGTGGATCCATCGATGCGAAACCGCGGTTGCTGGTGTCGCTCTGCTTGTTGCCGCCTTGATTGCCGTTGCGGTTGCCGCCTTGGTTATTCGATGCCATAGTTGCCTCCTGTTCATTCATAAAGACCAGCCGGAAGTGGCTGAGACGGGTCCATGCTAAGGCTCCCAAGCGGACCAGACCACGGAAATTCGGCAACAGTCTTGTAGGACTGCGCCTGAGGAGCGGGGAGGTCTGGTCCGTCAGCCAGCGAGAAAGACGAGAAAATATTGTGGCAACTTTGCCATTGCGTAGAATAGTATGAACGTTCGGTAGTCCGTCATAGAACAAACCAACTTACCCACTGTAGTCCGGCACTGACAACCAATTGTGAAATTTTCCATCGGCCATCGCCTCTTTTTATCGGTCCTGCTCGCCATCCTGACGGTGGCAGCCAGCGCCGTTTACCTGCTGCGCCAGAACGTGCTGGCCAGCTTCGGCGACTACGCCGTCGGCATCGAACTGGACCGTCTCGACGAGCTCTCGACCGCCCTGGCCGCACGTTACCGCGCACAGGGGGGCTGGCGCTTCCTGCCCGCGGGCGAGGCGAAACGGGGCTGGATCGCCACCGAACTGGCGCGCCTGGAAGAAGAGCGCGAGCGGCGCGCTCTCGTGGTCCCGCCCGCGCCTGTTGCGCCGGTGGCCCCGGCCGCCGAGCCCGCCGACGCTGCCGAGGCGGCGCCGGCTGCGCCTGCCGCTCCCATGACCGAGCTGGGCGCCACCCGCCAGCCTTTCACAGTGCCGCCGCCGGCGCCGCCCGCCCCGCCCGCCCCGCCCGCGCCACCGGCGATGCCGCTGCCGACTCCACCGGTTGCCGCCCCCTCTCCCGAGGGCGTCACCTTCGACCTGCACCAGCGCGTCACGCTGCAGGGCGCCGACGGCCGCTACCTGGCTGGCCGGCCGCCCGGCGCCGTGCCGCTGGCGCGCCGCCCCATCGAAGTCGACAGCCGCGTCGTCGGCTATCTCGGCGTCGCGCGCAGCCACCAGCCGAGCGACGCCATGTCCCTGGCCTTCCTGGAACAGCTGCGCAGCAGCCTGTGGCTGATCGTGGCCGTCGCGGTGCTCCTCAGCGCCCTGGCCGGCGCGCTGCTGGCGCGCCACTTCCGCCGGCCGATCGGGCAGCTGGCCAAAGGCGCGGAAGCGCTCGCAGGCGGCCACTACGCGGTGCGCCTGCCGGAGTCGCGCAGCGACGAACTGGGCAGCCTGGCGCGCCACTTCAACGCCCTTGCGCAGCAGCTGGACAGCATGGAAGCCGCGCGCCGCCAGTGGGTGGCCGACACCTCGCACGAGCTGCGCACCCCGCTGGCCGTGCTGCGCGCCCAGCTGGAAGCCCTGCAGGACGGCGTGCGCAGCGCCACGCCGGAAACGCTGGACGCGATGCTGCGCCAGGTGCTGGCGCTGAACAAGCTGATCGACGAATTGTATGCGCTGGCGCGCGCCGACGTCGGGGCGCTCGACTGCAAGCCGACGCCGCAGGACCTGTGGCGGCTCGTCGCCGAGGAAGCCCGCAGCTTCGAGGAACGCCTGCGCGGCGCCGGACTGGCGCTGGAACTGGGCGCGGCGCCACCGAAGGCGGAGGTCCTGTGCGACCCCGACCGCCTGCGCCAGGTGCTCGACAACCTGTTCGAGAACAGCCTGCGCTATACCGCCGCCGGCGGAAAGGTCGCGCTGCATGCGCAGCTGGAAGCGGGCCGCATGCGCCTGGTGGTCGACGACAGCGCGCCCGGCGTACCGGGCGAAGCGCTGGCGCGCCTGGCCGAGCGCTTCTACCGCGTCGACGCCTCGCGCAGCCGCACGCACGGTGGCGCGGGTCTGGGCCTGGCGCTGTGCCGCCGCATCCTCGAAGCGCAGGGCGGAACGCTCGCCTTCGACCATTCGCCGCTGGGCGGCCTGCGCGTGATCCTTACCCTGCCGCTGGCAAAGGAGGCGCAGTGAGCCCGCGCGTGATGATCGTCGAGGACGAGCCGGAACTGGCCGAACTCGTGGCCGACTACGCGCGCGCCGCCGGCTACGCGCCGCAAGTCTTCGGCGACGGTCTTGAAGCCTTGGCGGCGATCCGCCAGGATGCGCCGGCGCTGGTGGTGCTCGACCTGATGCTGCCCGGACTGGACGGCCTGTCGCTGTGCCGCGCGGTGCGCGAGTTCAGCGAGGTGCCGGTCGTGATGGTGACGGCGCGCGTCGAAGAGATCGACCGCCTGCTGGGACTGGAAGTGGGCGCCGACGACTACCTGTGCAAGCCCTTCAGCCCGCGCGAGCTGATGGCGCGCATCAAGGCCATCCTGCGCCGCGCCGGAGCAGCAGCGCCTGCGCGCGTGCTCGCCATCGACGAGGCGGCGCGCCGCATCCACGTGCACGGCCGCCAGCTGGACCTGACGCCGAGCGAGTTCGCCATCCTCGCCGCGCTGGCGCGCCGTCCGGGCCAGGTGTTCTCGCGCGCCCAGCTGCTCGACGTCGCCCGCGCCGACAGCCTGGAAGCCACCGACCGCGCGGTCGACAGCCACATCAAGAACCTGCGCCGCAAGATCGAGGCTGTGGCGCCCGGCCTGGAGGCGATCCGCTCGATCTACGGCCTGGGCTACCGCTGCGACCTCTAGCGTCCATCATTTCTCCACAATTGGCGCGCAGGATGCATCCGTGGGCCCGCCGCATGGCGCGGGCCGATGCCAAGAGGAGATGAACATGAAAAGAACGACGAGCGCCATGCTGGCCACCATTGTCCTGAGCGCCCTGCTGGGCGCCGCGCAAGACGCCGAGGCGGGCGTGCGCTACAAATGCACGTCTACCGAGAAGGGCAAGTGCCCGCCCCCGCCAGTGCCGCCCGCACCACCCGCGCCGCCGGCGCCTCCCGCACCGCCGGCCTTGCCGCTCGATGGTCTGGCCCACGCCGCACCTCCAGCGCCCCCGGCCCTGCCTGCCATGCCGATGATCCCCGCCCCACCGGCGCCGCCGGAACCGCCGCCGCTGCCGGAGGTGCCGGCCGCCGCCCATGCCGCCTGCGCGGGCAAGGCCGACGGCGCCCGTCTCACCTACGTGCTGCGCAAGGGCGAGACCATGAGCGGCATCTGCGAGCGCGAGGACGGCAAGCCGGTCTTCCAGCTGCGCGAGTACCGCATCGCCGATTGAGCGCTTGTTAACGCACGTCGATAAGCTCGACTTCGAAGACCAGGGTGGCGTTCGGCGGAATCGGACCGACGCCGCTCTCGCCGTAGCCCAGCTCGGCCGGCACGACCAGGGTGCGCTTGCCGCCCACCTTCATGCCCAGCACGCCCTGGTCCCAGCCGGGAATGACCTGGCCGCCGCCGACCTCGAAGCTGAAGGGTTCGCGGCCGCTCGAAGAATCGAACTGGGCGCCGCGCTGCATGTTGGCGGCCGGGTCGTAGAGCCAGCCGGTGTAGTTGACGACGGCTGTCGAGCCGGCCACTGCTTCCTTGCCGGTGCCGGTCACCGAATCGATTTTCTGGAAAGGCACGGCCGGGGCGGTGGCCGCCGCTTGCGGCGCTTCGCTGCGCTTGCAGGCCGACAGGGTGGAGGCCAGCGCAAGGCCGAGGACGCAGCAGGAGAGCAGTTTTTTCAAGGTCTTCTTTCGGAATGGTTGTCTGGTTGAAAAATCCGTTGCAGCATACCGTGCAGCTATTTCCCTGACAACTTATACGCGCGACCACCCTCGACGCGACGGTCTAGATCATTTATTCTAGAACCATGAACACCGCCGCCGTCCCCGTCAAGCCCACCCCGTCCGAGCTGGAAATGCTGCGCCTGCTATGGCAGCTCGGCCCCGCCACGGCCCGCCAGGTGCACGAGGCGGCGCTCCAGACGCGCCCCGAGATGGCCTACGCGAACGTGCTGCGCCTGCTGCAGATGATGCACGCCAAGGGCCTGCTCACCCGCGACCAAAGCGCGCGCGCCCACGTCTACGCGCCCGCCCAGCCGCAGGACAGCCACCAGTCCGGCCTCATCAAGGACCTGATCCACAAGGCCTTTTCCGGCTCCGGCAAGGAACTCGTGCTGGCCGCCCTGCGCGGCCACGTCAGCAAGAAGGACCGCGAGGAAATTCAGCGCATCCTGAACGGCGAAGACTGAACGCGCATGCCTTCCCCCCGCCCTGTCCCGCCGGTCCAGCCCGATCTGGAGGATTGCTGCCGCAGCGGCTGCACGCCCTGCGTGTTCGACCTCTACGAAGAAGCGCTGGAGCGTTACGAGCGCGAACTGGCCGCCTGGGAAGCCGCCAACCGTAGCGCAGAACGCCCATCCTCCTGAGTCACACCGCAGCGCACGCTTGAAAATCGGGGTGTTGCCGATTTGATTACAATGGCCTCATCGGTAACGCTGATGGAGGGGATATGTTTGACATGGATCTTCCCTGGTGGGAATTCATCGTACGAGGCCTCGCCGTGTACCTGCTGCTGCTGGTCATGGTGCGCCTGTCCGGCCGCCGCACGGTCGGCCAGTTCACGCCCTTCGACCTGCTGGTCGTGATGCTGCTGTCCGAAGCCGTGTCGAATTCGCTGAGCGGCGGCGACGATTCCCTCGCCGGCGGCCTGATCGCGGCGGCGACCCTGGTCGCCATCAATTCCCTTGTTGCGCTGCTGAGCTCACGCAGCCAAAGTTTCGAGAAGCTCGTCGACGGCAGCGCCGTGCTGATCGGCCGCGACGGCGTGTTCTTCGACAAGATCGTCCGCAAATGCCGCCTGTCCGAGTCCGACCTCGAGGAAGCGCTGCGCGAGCATGACTGCCCGCGCCCGGAAATGAAGTGCGCCTTCCTCGAAGCCGACGGCGAGATCACCATCCTGCGCAATCCGCAGTAATCGGCCCGCCGGTCAGGACGCCAGCGCCACCTCGATCGGGACATGCCCCTTGAAGGACTCGCTCCTCGCCGCTTCGCCGGCTTCGATGGCCAGCGCGAAGCGCACGGGCGGCATCTGGCGCAGGCGCGCCGTGTGCTGCGCGATCGACGGGAAGCGCGCTTCGACGTCGAACAGGCGGTGGTAGTCCGCCCAGCGCGCGACGGCAAACAGGTAGGCGTCCGCCACGCCGGGCGCCTCGCCGCCGAGCAGCCAGCTGCGCCCTGCGAGCATGTTTTCCACATGCCCGAACTCCTTGACGACCGCAGCCTTGCCTTCATCGAACATGCGGCGTTTCTCGGCTTCGCCCAGGCCTTCGGTTTCGTAGGCTTTCCACAGCGGCGCAAACGAGGCGAAGAAGTCGGTCGTGAGATAGGAAAGCATCTCCGCCAGCCGGTCGAACTCGAGCGTGCCCTGCTTGAAGCCGAGTCCGATATCGATGCCACGGCCCGCGATGTGCTGCAGGATGGCCGCGCTTTCGGTCAGGCCGGTGTCCGCGTCGAGCAGGAGGGCCGGCGTCTTCTGGCGCGGATTCACGCGGGCGTAACGTTCCGGCCAGGGGTGTTCCAGCATCTCGATCCGGCACAGGCGGTAAGGCTGGCCGAGCCATTCGAGTGCGATGATCGATGCCAGCGAGCAGCCGCTGGGCACGCCATAAAACAGTAGTGCTTCCATGTGTGGTTTCCTAGTGAAAGTGAAGGGCGCGTCAAAAGCGCGTGCGATCACTATATCGATGTGGACGATGGCAGCGAAGATGGGTTAATGTGGAACCATCTTCCACATTTATAGACGATCCATGTTCAATCTCAACGACGCCTTCTACTTCGTTCGGGTGGTTGACCATGGGGGCTTCACGGCGGCGGCGCGCGCCACCGGCATTGCGAAGTCGACCCTCGCAAAACGGGTCGGCATGCTGGAGACCGAACTGGGCGTTCGCCTGATCCAGCGCTCCTCGCGGCGCTTCTCCGTCACCGATGCGGGCAAGGACTTCCACCGCCACGCGGCCGCCATGCTGATCGAGGCCGAGACGGCCGAGAACCTGGTGCGCGGACGCATGGCGGAGCCCAGCGGCGTGGTGCGCATCACGGCATCCATCCCTACCGCCCAGAGCACGCTGGCCCGGCCGCTGGTCGCGCTGGCGCTCGCCTATCCGAAGCTGCAGGTCGCCATCGAAGCGAGCGACCGCTTCGTCGATCTGCTGCAGGAAGGAATCGACATCGCGGTGCGCGACCACTTCGCCCCCCTGCCCGATTCCGGGCTGCTCCAGCGCACGATCGGCAGCGATCCGGTCTTCCTGGTGGCCGCGCCCGCCTACCTGGCTGCCCACGGCCATCCGCAGGCACCAAGCGGGCTGTCCACGCATCGCGGCCTGATGGCCGGCCTGCACGCCGAGGGTTGGCGCCTGGAGCATGCGGACGGCACGGCGCTGGATGCCCGCCCCGTCCCCGCCTTCCGCGCCAACGAGTCCAGCCTGCTGCTGGCGGCGGCCGCGGCGGGCCTGGGCATCGCCTGCCTGCCCCGCAAGCTGTGCCTGGCGGCCCTGGAGGCGGGCGCGGTCGAGCGCGTGCTGCCCGACTGGACCGCGGGACGCGTGACGACCACCCTGCTCATGCCGCACCGGCGCGGACAGCTGCCCTCCGTGCGCCTGGTCGCGGATGCCCTGGCCCGCCACATGCGGTGACCTTTCTGTAGCCACCCTGCGCAAGGGACTTTTACCGCCCGTACCGTGCGGCTTGTGCGGAATCTGTTGCGCTACTTTTTTCATCAGTACACCCGCCGGGTGTGCCCTTTGGATTCTTTCCTAATCAGGAGGACTGCCATGAAAAAAGTACTGTCCGCACTCGCGCTCGCCGCGGCCAGCCTGGCGCTTGCCCCGCCGGGCATGGCCCAGGACACCTACCGCGCCGTGTCCAGCGGGCCGGGCGAGTCGCCGCCCAACGGCTCACCGGGCTCGAGCGTCGCCACCTTCGAGATCGACGGCTCGCTCATGCGCGCCGAAGTGCCCTTCCGCGACCTGCTCAGCGGCACCATCTCCGCCCACATCCACTGCTGCACGACGGAGGCCTTCACGGGCGTGGCGCCGGTTGCGATTCCCCTGGTGGACTTCCCCCTGGGGGTCACGGCCGGCGAGTACAGCCGGACCTTCGACCTGGGCGACGCCGCCGTGTACGACCCGGCCTTCCTGGCTTCCTTCGGCGGCACGCCGGCCGCGGCCAGCGCGGCGCTGTTCGACGCGATCGCGGACAACGAGGCCTATATCAACATCCACAGCAGCCAGTATCCGGGCGGCGAAATCCGCGGCTTCCTCGTGGCCGCGCCGATTCCGGAACCGGCGACCTGGGGGATGCTGGGAGCGGGCCTGGCGGGGCTGGCAATGATGGCGCGGCGCCGTCCGCGCGGCGCAACGACGGCTCCGTAGGGTGGACGGCTTTGCCGTCCGCGCGTTCAACCATCGCTTGACAGACGATACGCTTCATTTCATCGTGTATTTGAACGCGCGTTCGGCGAAGCCGAACACCCTACTCGCCCCGTTCACGCAGCAGGTTGGCCCAGGCCGGAATGGCCGCGCGCCAGAAAGCATCCAGCGACTCCGCCGGCCCCAATTGCAGGCCCAGGAAGCGCGCCGCATCCTGCAGGGCCGCGACGGCAGCCTTCTCGTCGCCCGGCGCCACCGCCAGCGCGCCGGTCTGCTTCGAAAGCTTTTCGCCGAGTTCGTTGCGCACCACCGGCACGTGCAGGTAGCGCGGCGTCGGCACGTCCAGCACCCGCTGCAGGAAGATCTGGCGCGGGGTCGAGTCGAGCAGGTCGGCGCCGCGCACCACGTCGGTGACGCCCTGGTCGGCGTCATCGACCACGACGGCCAGCTGGTAGGCCCAGAAACCGTCGGCGCGCTTGAGGACGAAGTCCCCCGACTCGCTGGACAGGCGCTGGGTCACCTCGCCCGCGAAGCGGTCCTGGAAGCTGATGACGTCGAAACCCGGCTCGGGCACGCGCAGGCGCAGGCTGCGCATGCCGCGTCCTTCGGCCAGGCCGTAGCGGCAGGTGCCCGGATAGATGGCCGCGCCGTCCGGTGCGAAACCGAGGCGCGAATCGGCGATCTCGCGGCGGTTGCAGCCGCAGGGGTAGGTGTGCAGGGCGATGCGTTCGGCCGCCGCCTGGTAGAGATGCTTGCGCCGGCTCTGCCAGACGATCTCGCCGTCCGCATGCATGCCGAGCTGCGCGAGCAGCTGCAGGATGCCTTCGGCCGCGCCCGCGACGGCCCGGCCTTCGTCGATGTCCTCGATGCGCACCAGCCAGGTGCCATTGTGGGCGCGTGCGTCGAGGTAGCTGGCCAGCGCCGCCACCAGCGAGCCCGCGTGCAGCGGACCGGTGGGCGACGGCGCGAACCGGCCGATATAGGGTGCGTTCACGGTGCTTGCGTCGATGTTGCCAGGAAGGCGGCCACCTTAGCACAGGCGGGCGCCTGGAGCTTACTTCTTCGCGGCCTTCTCGTGGTCCCGGATGGTCTTGGTGACCTGGTCGACCACCTCGTTCGGCACCGCGACCGACAGCTGGTAATGCACGATCTCGAAGCCCTTGGCGGTCTTGCGGATCACGCCGCTGGCCATGCAGTGGCCCATGTTCGGCGTGTCGAGCAGCTCGTCGAACCAGATCAGGGACTTGTCGGCCGAGGCATAGACGTTGCGGCGGGTGGCCTTGAAGCTCCACGCCGCCTTGCGGTCGAAGTATTTCCTGGCCCAGGTCTTGAAGGCGTCGCGGCCCCACAGCTCCGTACGGTCGGTGCCGATGTAGACGCCATCCTTGGCGATCTTGTCGAAGTAGGCCATGCGGGCGTTCGCCGCGTCGTCATGCCACTCGTCGACGAAAGCGTTGACCTGCTTCGTGAGGGTGGCGTCGGTTTCGGCCTGGGCCAGGCCCAGCATGCCAAAGAAGAGAACAGCGGCGGCGAGGAGTCGTTTCATGGTCGCTTTCAATGAAGGTTGGGTGCCTACAATAAAGCAAGCCTTGCCGGTCTCGCAACTAGGCGCTTCCGAAGATGCAGGCGACATAGGCCTGCACCAGCATCCCCATGCGGTCGGTATTGCCGATCTGCCCCGGGAAGCGCTGGGCGGTTTGCGCCGCGCAGCCGTCCTGGCGCTCGCGGACGCGCGCGATGCAGGCGCTCTCGGACAGGCCGTACTTGTTGCGTGCGCAGGACTGTTCCAGGCGGCCGGAGAGCGAATGCAGCAGGGTCGCATCCACGCCGGATGCGGAGATCGCGGCGTTGGCGAGAACCAGGCCCGGGTCCATGTCGGGCTTCGTCTCTTCCTCCTGCATCACCAGCACGGTCACCTGCTCCTCCGGCCTGGCCGCCAGCCTGCGCTCGATCAGCACCTTGAGGATCAGGACCAGCACGATCAGCAGCAGCACCTTGAACAGCCAGCCCAGGCGCAGGCCCTGCCCTTCCACCGCCCTCGCAACGGGGCGAGGCGCTTGCGGATGGCCATTGACGAACTTCGCGTAGCAGATGCCGCAGCTCGGGCATTGCCAGTCGGGGTTGCTCGCATCAGGCGGCCGCACATGGCTGCATTTGGGGCATATCACTGCCATGGCATCGTGTTCTCTTCAGGAAAGCGAGGAGTGTAGCCCTTGTGACCCGCCGGAAAACGCGTCAATTGTCACTGTGGCGGAGATGCGCGACACGTCACGCGCCTGTTATGAATGCGGGGTAGCCTGGGCGGACGAGGAAGCAATTGGAGCACACCATGCGTGCAGATGGCGACAAACGTCCGCGCCCCACGGCAAGCGGACGGCAGCGGCGCCGGCATGGACCTTCGACACATGCCGGACACATCCTTAACACGAACTTAACGCCGCGCCCGCTAGGCTCCGCAGTGCGGCAATCCGGCCGCGTCATCCAGAGCCCGGCATTGCCTACCCTCGAGCACCTTCAAATCGGCGGAATATCGGTCCAGCACTACCTGATGCTGGAGGCAGTCGCACGCCGGCTCGCGCGCAAGTATCCGCCCGACTGGCTGGAGCGCCACTGGGGCAGGCTCTACGCCGGCACCCTGGCGGCCACCTTCCTGCTCGCCGTCCTGCTGGCCCTGGCGTGGGCGCCGTGGTGGAGCGTGCTGGTGCCCCTGTTCGGGCCGACCCTGGTGCTGGTGGCGCTGCCGCGCCTGCTGTTCGGCCGCACGCCCGGCCATCCGCGCTGGGCCCACCGGCTGGCGGCGCTGGACAGCCACGATGCCGCGCTGGTGCGCTCCCTGCTGGGGGTCGACAGCAGCGCGCCGCTCAACGGCGCGCGCTTCTTCGCCATCTGGCGCCGCGCCCGCCGCCTGCTCGAATACCGCCGCGCCTGAGCGGCCCGCAGCTACACTACAATAGATTCATGCGCATCCTTATCGTCGAAGACCATCCCGATATCCTGGCCAACCTCTACGGCTTCCTGGAACCGAAGGGCCACCAGCTCGATTCCGCCCGCAATGGCTACGGCGGCCTGGCGCTGGCGTCCGAGCACGACTACGACGTCATCGTCCTCGACATCGGACTGCCGGGCCTGAACGGCCTGGAGCTGTGCCAGAAGCTGCGCGAAGAACTCGGCAAGTCGACCCCGGTGCTGATGCTGACCGCGCGCGACAGCCTGACCGACAAGGTGGCGGGCTTCGACAGCGGCGCCGACGACTACCTCGTCAAGCCCTTCTCGCTGGTGGAACTCGAAGTGCGGCTGAAAGCCCTGGTGCGCCGCTCTTCCGCCGCCCACGCGGTGCACGCGACCATGCGCTTCGGCGAGTTGAGCTACGACCCCGACACCCAGGAAGCGTCGCGCGCCGGCGTGCCCGTGACGCTCACCCGCACCGGCTACACCCTGCTGCGCGCCCTCCTGGGCGCGGCGCCGCGCATCGTCACGCGCGAGACGCTCGAGCAGGCCGTGTGGGGCGACGACCGTCCCGACAGCGATGCCCTGCGCACGCACATCCACGCGCTGCGCCAGGCCATCGACAAGCCCTTCGCCACGCCGATGCTGCAGACCGTCGCCGGGGTCGGCTACAAGCTCGTCAACCCCGACAGCAAGCCCGATGCGGCCGGCTGACTCGCTGCGCCGGCGCATCGTCGTCGCCTTTCTCCTGTTCGGGATCGGCGCCTCGGTATTCTTCGCGATCGTCGCCGCGCTGGCGGTCGAAGGCATCGAGGTGCAGCTGGTCGACAAGCGGCTGGAAGCCGCCGTGGCCTGGGCCGCGCCGCGCCAGGCTGCCGGCCTGGACGTCGACATGCCGGCCGGCCTGCGCTTCCACCGCAGCGAAACCATCCCCGCCCCGCTGCGCGGCCTCGAAGACGGCGTGCACAAGGTCGACGTCGGCACGGTGCGCCTGCACGTGCTGGCCGGCCACGACGCCAGAGGCAACTGGGTGCTGGTCGACCACGAGAGCGACTACGACAAGATCGAGGTCGTGGTGTACTCGATGTTCGCCGCGGTCTTCCTCGGCTTCGTGCTGCTGGCCGCCCTGCTCGGCGGCTTCCTCGGCGCCCGCGTGGTGGCGCCGATCCGCGAGCTGGCGCATTCGGTCGGCATGGACACCGCGCCGCCCGCCCTCACCGGCCGCGCCGACGAACTGGGCGTGCTGGCGCGCGCCCTGGAGGCCCACACCAGCGCCATGCGCGCGGTGCTCGACCGCGAGCGCTATTTCACGGGCGACGTCAGCCACGAGCTGCGCAGCCCCCTCACCGTGATCATGGGCGCGGCCGAGATCCTGATGCAGGAAGCCGCGCCCGGCGTGCGCGCCCCGGCCGAACGCATCTACCGCGCCGCGCACGAAGCGGCCGAATGCGTCACGGTCCTGCTGCTGCTGGCGCGCGCGCCCGAACTCGGTTCCCAGCCGCTGGTGGCGATCGACCAGGTGGCCGGGGACGAGGTCGAGAAATACCGCCCGCTGGTCGCCGGCAAGCCCGTCGCCCTGCGTTTCGTCGACGGGCCGGCGCTGGGCATCTGCGCGCCGCGCGAGCTGTGCGCGGCGGCCATCGGCAACCTGGTGCGCAACGCCTGCCAGTACACCGACCAGGGCGAGGTGCGGGTCTCGGTGCTGCAGGGGAAAGTCGTGGTCGAGGACACCGGCCCCGGCCTGCCGCCCGCCGTGGTGGCGACCCTGGGCGGTGGCGGCAGCCCGTCCAGCGGCTCGGGTGGCACCGGGCTGGGCCTGGCGCTGGCGCGGCGGATCTGCGATTTTCTCGGGGCTGGATTTGCCTATGAGCCGCGCGAGGGTGGCGGCAGCCGATTCACCATTAGTTTTTCGTAGGGTGTTCGGCTCTGCCGAACGCGCGTTCAACTACCGCGTGAAAGGACACGGTGCGAATCAGCATCGTCCGGTTGAACGCGCGCACGGGGAACCCGTGCACCCTACGGTTCACACAGCCTTAACGTTCCACTGACGAGCAACTCACATACACCTCGTTATCGTTCCACCCTGCAATCCTGAAGTGGAACACATGCAAACTACTCACCCCCAGCGCGCCATCAGCGCCAACACCCTCGTCCTGGCCGTCGCCCTGCTGCTGGCCAGCGCGGCCAACCTGAACTTCTGGTCCACCCTCGTGCACGCGGTCGGCGGCATCACGCCCGGCCACCTGCCGCTGCTGCTGGGCTGCTTCGCGATCGTCGCCCTGCTCTTTTACGGCCTGCTGACGCTGGCGAGCTTCCGCTTTGTGGCCAAGCCGGTGCTGATCCTCATGATCCTGGTCGCGTCCAGCGTCGCCTGGTTCGTCAACGAATACGGCATCGTGATCGACAAGGCCGTCATCCAGAGCATGTTCGAGACCGATACCCGCGAGGCCGCCGAGCTGCTGAACTGGCGCCTGCTGCTGTTCGTGCTGCTCACCGGCGGCCTGCCCTCGCTGCTGGTGGCGCGTGCGCGGGTCGCATATCGCGGCGGCCTGCGCGGCCTGCTGCGACGCCTCGGCATCAGCGCCGGCTCATTGACGCTTTCCGCCCTGATTTTGGTGATGCTGTTCAAGACCCTGGCGCCGGTGGTGCGCGAGCACCGCGAGCTGCGCTTCCTGCTCACGCCGACCAACGCCTTCCAGGCCCTGAACGGCTACCTGCGCAGCCGCTGGAGTGCGCCGGTCGCGATCGCGCCGATCGGACGCGATGCGGTCAAGGGCAGGCACTGGACCGGCACGCAGCGCCGCACGGTCAGCCTGATCGTGGTCGGCGAGACGGCGCGCGCCGACAACTTCTCGCTCAACGGCTATGCGCGCGAGACCAATCCGCGCCTGGCGCGCGAACAGGGCCTGATCAACTTCCGCCACGTGCAGTCCTGCGGCACCGCCACCGCGGTGTCGGTGCCCTGCCTGTTCTCGGGCCTTGGGCGTGAACACTACGACGACGCCAGGGCGCGCCGCCAGGAAGGCTTGCTGGACGTGCTCTCGCATGCGGGCTTCCGGGTGATCTGGCGCGACAACAACTCCGGCTGCAAGGGCGCCTGCGACCGCGTCGAGACCGTCGACCTGGCCAGCCCCGCGAGCGGCAACCGCCACTGCGCGATGGATGAATGCTACGACGAAGGCCTGCTGGAGGGCTTGCCGGAACTGATCCGGAGCGCCGACCGCGACCTGGTCATCGTCCTGCACCAGAAAGGCAGCCATGGCCCGGCCTATGCGAAACGCTATCCGGCCGGCTTCGGCCGCTTCGGTCCGGTGTGCGCGAGCAGCGAATTCGAACAGTGCAGCCGCGAATCCATCGTGGCGGCCTACGACAATACCATCCTGTATACCGACCACGTGCTGGCCCAGGCCATCGACATGCTGCGCACGGCCGCGCGCGAGGACGGAGTCGACACCTCGATGCTCTACTTCTCGGACCACGGCGAGTCGCTCGGCGAGGGCAATATGTACCTGCACGGCGCGCCCTGGATGTTCGCGCCGCAGCAGCAGACCCACGTGCCGATGATGCTGTGGATGTCGGACGGCTACCAGGAGCGCTTCGGCTTCGACCATGCCTGCCTGGAGGCGCGCCGCGACCAGGCGCTCTCGCACGACAACGTCTTCCACTCCGTGCTCGGCATGCTGGACGTCGACACCGCGGTGCGCAATCCGAAGCTCGACATCTTCCACGCCTGCGTGCGCAATGGGTGATGGGAGCGCGCGGCAGTCCACCGCCTCGATGCTGGACACACGCACGGCCGCGTGGATGGCCGCCTGGCTCGGACTGGCCGCAGCGGCGATCTTCGCGCTGGGACGCTGGACCAACGTCGACCTGTGGCTGGCCGACCTGTTCTACGATCGCGCGGTGGACGCTTTTCCCTGGCGCGAATCCTGGCTGACGGTGACCTTCAGCCACCAGATCGCGAAAGGCGCGCTGCCCCTGTTCGCGCTGGTTCTCATCGGGGCGGCGCTGTTCGATGCGGCCTGGCCGCAGCCGCTCCTCGGTGCGCCGCTGGCGCGGCTGCGCCTGCGGGCGCTGGCCTGGTCGGCCCTGCTGGTCCCGTCGTCGATCAGCCTGATCAAGCAGGGCAGCGACGCCCATTGTCCCTGGGACCTGGCGCGCTACGGCGGCAGCGCGCCCTATGTGCGCCTGTTCGAGGTCTTGCCGGATGGTGTTTTGCCGGGGCACTGCTTCCCGGGTGGGCATGCGTCGAGCGCACTATGGCTGGTGGCGCTCGCGGTCCTGTGGCTGCCCGGGCGGCCACGCACGGCCTGGCGCGCGGGCGGCGCAGGCCTGGGAGCTGGCCTCTCCTTGGGCTGGATGCAGCAGATGCGCGGCGCCCACTTCCTGAGCCATACCCTGTGGTCGGCCTGGATCGCCTGCGCCCTCGTGCTGTCGATCGTGGTGCTGCTGCAGGCGCGCGCGGCGCGCCTGGCGCCTAGCGGTGAAACACCCCATCCCGCTCCGGCTGGTACTCGACCCCGCGCACCGTGAGCTCGAACATGGCGCCGTCGGGGCGTTGCCAGCTGATGGTGTCGCCGGTTTTCAGGCCGAGCAGCGCGGTGCCGACCGGGGTCAGGATTGACAGCTGGTCGGGCTCGCCGTGCATGTCCTTCGGATAGGTCAGGGTCATGGCGACTTCCTCTTCCGCCCCGTCGAAGGAAAAGCGCACGCGCGAATTCATGGTGACGACGTCGGGCGGCATTTCCCAGGGCTCGGCCAGCGCGGCGCGTCCGAGTTCGTCGAGCAGCGCGTCGCGCGCGCTAGCCTGGGTCGCCGGCAGGGAATCCAGCATGCGGTCGAGGCGGTCCATATCCAGCCACGACACGAGGATCGATGGTTTCATTCTCACTCCTTAGGTTTGCCCGATTCAATCGGGCGAAGACATGGTGGCCGTCACGCGGGACGGCGGCTTGGGGCGATGGAGAAGGCTCGGGAGGACGACAAGCGGCGTGCGGCTGTCCTACCGAGCCCGGACGAGCCAGGCGAGGTTTCGGGAAGACAGCTGCACCGCGCGCGCGCAGGCGGCGCAGTCACGTTCGACGGACGCGGCGAAGCCCCTGCCCTGGTGGCAGGTCAGACGATGCAGCGATGCGAGACGTGATGGTGGAAACATGGTGATGTTGTGGCCGGCGCCGATGCCGGATCAGGACCAGTATAGCCTGCTCTACGCAGACGTCAACCTCGACCGTAGGCAAACCGCGAAGGGCACCAGGAAGGGATACAGTCCCCAGACCGCGCGCCCGTCCACGCGCACGCACAGCGCCGCATACAGGGGCGGGAGGGCCATCAGGAACAGCAGGCTCGCCAGCGGCCGCATCGCCCGTGGTGCGCTGCGCCAGCCCCAGATCGCGAGCGGCACGACGAGGAAGGCGCTGCCGGCGATCGACAGCAGCGAACGCACGTCGCGCAGCGCATGCTGGACCGTCCACCAGTTCGGCTCCCAGGTATAGCCCGGCAGGCCGGTGATCAGGACCCAGCGCAGCGCCACGATCCAGACCCCGGCCGCGGCGAGGAAGGCCAGGCCGGGCAGGATGGCGATACGGCGCATGGCCACCAGCCACACCAGCAGCAGGATGTTCTCCTCGCGCACGGCAGTGCCGACCAGGCCGGCCGCGGCGGCCAGCCAGGGCTGGCCGGACAGCACGGCGAACACGAAGGCGGCGCGTGCGCAGACCGAGCCCGGGTCCACCAGCAGGTAGGGCGCGTACCAGAAGGTCGGCAGCGAGACGATCATCAGGAGGCCCGCCGCGATGGCGCGCCGCCCGTCCAGACCGGCGCGCAGCACGGCGGCCGACATCAGGCAGGCGCCGGCGGTGACCAGTATCCAGTTGAGCGCGGCGAAGGTGTTCCGGAGGTCGCCGGGCATGATGGCGGCGATGGCAGGCACCAGCACGCGGTAAGGGAAAGGCGCGACCAGCTGGCTCGCGTCGATCTCGCCGCGCAGGTAACGGGCGGTGTCGTAATAGGCCTGCGAATCCGCGACCGTGCCGCCCCAGCGCCAGGCCATCAATGCCAGGGCAAGCAGGGCGAAGGCGGCGATGAGCAGCGGCCAGCGGATGGGCTGGCTGGTTTGCTGGGTAGAAGGCAGAGGGAAAGCGGGCATTGCAGGTGAGCGGTACGAAAACGGCGTGATCATACCACCCTGCCCTGCCCGCACATGTCATGATTTTGTAGGGTGGACGGGTCGCCCGTCCGCGCGTTCAAACCGTGCGTGAACATCACGCGCCGTATCCATTCGCACGGGAGTTGAACGCGCGGTCGGCGAAGCCGACCACCCTACACAGCCAGCGGCATCTTCGTGATCAGCTTGTCGAGCGTGATCGGATACTCCCGCACCCTCACCCCCGTCGCGTTGTACACGGCATTCGCCACCGCCGCCGCCACGCCGCAGATCCCCAGCTCCGCAATCCCCTTCGCCTTCATCGGCGAGGACATCGGGTCCGTCTCGTCCAGGAAGATCACCTCCTGGTGCGGGATGTCGGCGTGCACCGGCACCTCGTAGCTGGCGAGGTCGTGGTTGACGAAGTAGCCCAGGCGCTTGTCCACGGCCAGCTCCTCCATCAGCGCGGCGCCGACGCCCATCGTCATCGCGCCGATCACCTGGCTGCGCGCGGTCTTCGGGTTGAGGATGCGCCCGGCCGCGCACACGGCCAGCATGCGGCGCACGCGCACCTCGCAGGTCGCCGCGTCCACGCCGACCTCGACGAAGTGCGCCCCAAAAGTAGACTGGTGGAAGCGCTTGTCGATGTCGCCGTACTCGATCATGTCCTCGCCGACCAGCTCGCGCTCGCCCACGGCCTGGGCCAGGGGCAGGCTGCGCTCGCCCACGCGGATCAGGCCATCGGCGAAGATCGCGCGCTCCGGCTCGAACCCGGCCTGGCGGGCGATCGCCTCGCGCAGCTTGATGCAGGCGGCATAGACGCCGGCCGCCGAGTTGTTGCCGCCCCACTGGCCGCCCGAGCCGCAGGACGCCGGAAAGCTCGAGTCGCCCAGGCGCACCTTCACGCGCTCGAGCGGCACGCCCATCATCTCGCTCGCGGTCTGCGCCAGGATGGTGTAGCTGCCCGTGCCGATGTCGGTCATATCGGTTTCCACCGTCAGGATGCCGCGCCGGTCCAGGCGCACGCGCGCGGCCGACTTGGTGAGCAGGTTGTCGCGGAAGGCCGAGGCCACGCCCATGCCGACCAGCCAGCGGCCGTCGCGCACCTGGCCCGGCTTGGCGGAACGCCTGTTCCAGCCGAAGCGTTCGGCGCCCTGCTGCAGGCACTGGATGAACTGGCGCTTCGAGTACGGCGGATTGGGATTGTGCTTCGTCTGCTCCTCGGGCTTCTTCGACTGCGGGTCGCTTGACGCTTCCTTTTTCGGATTGTCCGGCACCACTTGGGTGTCGTTCAGGATGCGAAACTGCACCGGGTCCATGCCCAGCTTTTCCGCCATCTCGTCCATCGCGATCTCGAGCGCCGCCATGCCCGGCGCCTCGCCCGGCGCGCGCATCGCGTTCGCTTCCGGCAGGTCGATGAAGACCACCTTGTTGGCCGTCATGCGGTGCTCGCCCGCGTACAGGGCGCGGGTCTGGGTGGCCGCGTTTTCCGGCGAGCCGTCCGGCAGGTTGCCCGACCAGCTCTCGTGGGCGATCGCCGTGATCCTGCCTTCGCGGTTCGCACCGATGCGGATGCGCTGGATGGTGGCCGAGCGGTGCGTGGTGTTGTTCGGGATGAGCGCCCGCTGCAGCGCCACCTTCACCGGACGGCGCGCGGCTTTCGCGCCGAGTGCGGCCATCACCGCGTCGGCGCGGACAAACAGCTTGGAGCCGAAGCCGCCGCCGATGTACGGCGACATCAGGTGCACCTTGTCCTTCTTCAGGCCCAGGGTCTTGGCGACGTCGCCCTTGCCCCAGGCGATCATCTGGTTCGAGGTCCAGACCGTCAGCTGGTCGCCGTCCCAGGCCGCGATGCTGGCGTGCGGCTCCATCATCGAGTGCGATTCGTGGGCCGTGTGGTATTCGGCGTCCAGGCGCACCGGTGCGGATGCGAAGGCGCCGGTGAAATTGCCGACCGCGGTCTCGGCGTTCTCGCCTTTCGGCGCGATGGCCTTGGCCTTCACCGCATGCAGGTCGTAGTCGCCCTTGTCGCGCTCGTATTTCACACGCACCAGGTGGGCGGCATCGCGCGCCTGCTCGAAGGTCTCGGCGACGACCAGGGCAACCGCCTGATGGTAGTGCTGCACGCGCGGACCGGCCAGCAGGTCGGCGGTGTTGAAGTTGCCCTTGGTGAGCTTGCCCGCGTTCTGGGCGGTGACGATGGTGATGACGCCCGGCGCGGCTTTCGCTGCGCTCAGGTCGATCGACACGATGCGTCCCTTCGGGATCGCCGAGCCCACGATGTAGCCGTGCGCCTGGTTCGGCACCACGTCGTGGCGGTCCATCGCATAGGGCGCGGTGCCGGTGGTTTTCAGGGGTCCGTCGACGCGATCGATCGGCTGGCCAACGACCTTCAGCTGGTCGATCGGGTTGGTAGTGGCTGGTTCGTTGAATTTCATGGTTTATCCCTTGGCTTCAGCGATGATGGAGGCCAGCGTGCGTTCCACGAGCGGCACCTTGAATGCGTTGTCCTGCGTCGTGCGGGCGCCCTGCAGGATGCCGGCGGCGGCTAGCTGCGCGCCGCGCGGCAGCGCGCCTTCGGCCGCCTCGACCCGCCAGGGTTTATGGGCCACTCCGCCCAGCGCCACGCGGCCGGTCCCGTCGCGCTGCACGATGGCGGCCACCGACACCAGGGCGAAGGCGTAGGAGGCGCGGTCGCGCACCTTGCGATACACCTGCAGGCCGCCGATCGGAGGCGGCAGGGTCACGGCCGTGATCAGTTCACCGGGCTGCAGATTGTGGTCGATGTGCGGCGTGCTGCCCGGCAGGCGGTGGAAGTCGGCGATCGGGATCACGCGCGTCGCGCCGTTTGGCGCCACGGTCTCCACCTGCGCATCGAGCACGCGCATAGCCACCGCCATATCGCTCGGGTGGGTGGCGATGCAGGCGTCGCTCTGGCCGACGATGGCGTGCAGGCGGGTGAAGCCGCCGATGGCGCTGCAGCCGCTGCCGGGCTTGCGCTTGTTGCAGGGCTGATTGGTGTCGTAGAAATAGGGGCAGCGGGTACGCTGCAGCAGGTTGCCGGCGGTGGTCGCCTGGTTGCGCAGCTGGCCCGAGGCGCCCGCCACCAGGGCGCGCGAGAGCACGCCGTAGTCGCGCCGCACGCGCAGATCGGCGGCCAGGTCGCTGTTCCTCACCAGGGCGCCGATGCGCAGGCCGCCGTTCGCCAATGGCTCGATGCGGTCCAGGGCCAGCTCGTTGACGTCGATGAGGTGGGACGGCGTCTCGATCTGCAGCTTCATCAGGTCGAGCAGGTTGGTGCCGCCCGCGACAAAGCGCGAATTCGGGATGCGCGCGGCCGTGGCGGCGGCTTCCTGGGGTGTCTTGGCGCGCTCGTAGGTGAAGGCCTTCATGGCTTCACCCCCGCCACTTCCGCGATCGCTTCCTGGATGTTCGAGTAGGCGCCACATCGACAGATATTCCCGCTCATGCGCTCGCGGAATTCCATCGGGCTGGCCACGACCTTCGCGTTCAGGTCGGCCGTCACGTGGCTGGGCGCGCCGGCGCGGATCTCTTCCAGCATGCCCACGGCCGAACAGATCTGGCCCGGCGTGCAGAAGCCGCACTGGAAGCCGTCGTGCTTGATGAAGGCGCGCTGCAGCGGGTGCAGGTTGGTCGGCGTGCCGAGGCCCTCGATGGTGGTGATCTCGTGGCCTTCCTGCATCACGGCCAGGGTAAGACACGAGGTTGTCCTTCTTCCGTCGATCAGGACGGTGCAGGCGCCGCACTGGCCCTGGTCGCAGCCCTTCTTGCTGCCGGTCAGGTGCAGGCGCTCGCGCAGCGCGTCCAGCAGGCTGGTGCGCGGGTCGACCATCAACTGGTGTTCGATGCCGTTGACTTTCAGCCGGATGCTCATGGTGGTGGGCGTGGTATTCGTTACCGGCTGGGCGGTGGGTGCGGCCTGGACGCTGGGCGCGAGCTGGGAGGCGACCGCGACGCCGCCGACGGCGACGGTCGACGCCTTCAGCAGCTGCCGCCGGTTTGGATCGAAGTCGGGCATCGTGCTTCCTTTCTGGACGGGTGAAATGGTGGACCGTGGGTGCCGGCGTTCGCCGCAACGGGCGGGAGCTGCCCGATTTGACGAAAACGCGCAGGCGAAACCGGAGCCAAGAACATAACGCTTTTCTCATTTACGAGGCGTGCAGTTCGTTTGTTGCGGGCATCTGGCGGCATCTGCACCGAAATTGTGCGCTTCGGCCATGCGGCCCAGGGGCACAGCCCGTCGATTGTAGGGGCTGGCGCAGCCGTTTTTTAGTGTGAAAAATACAAGGGCTTATGAATACGGCTCATGAATTCCCGGACGCAATCAGTACGTGGGGTACTTTCTGACGGGCTACCGCGCGCTTGTCCCTCACGCACCTGCCTACACTGGCTTCGCTCGCAAAGTATTGATATTGCTGAGCTTTTTCCTCACCGCCAAACTAAGGAGATCGTCATGACGATGCAGAAACTGTTGAAAGCGATGCTGGGCGCCTCGGTGGCCGCAGCAATGGCCGTATCCGTCAATGCAGCCGCACAAACGGGCACCGCCGAAGGCCAGTCCGGCTCGCAACAGTCGGGCTCGCAGGCAAGCAGCCAGACTTCGGGAAGCTCGGCCAGCGGCAGTACCGAGTCCGGCCAGCACGAGAAGAAGGACAAGAAAGCGAAGAAGCAGAAGAAGAGCAAGTCGGACAGCAGCGGATCGAGCGGCAGCGCGGGTAGCACCGGCGCCAGCGGCGCGACCGGCACGGGTACTAGCGGTTCCAGCGGTACCAGCGGTACCAGCGGCAGCATGGAGACCGGTACCAGCGGCAGCACCGGCTCGCAAGGCACCGGCACGTCCGGCACCGAGAAGACGGACAAGGGCAGCACCGGCACCGGCCGCGGCTACTGATCCACACCCGGCACGCGCTGCGCTGCCTGGGCAAGCGCGTGCCGACATCACGCCTCCAGCCTATCCATCACACATGAAATTGCGTTCGTTAATACAGCTTTAAGAACCGGTCGGCTACAGTCTGGCGGTCGCCACTTCGCCTATGGAAGATGAAAACTTGGCCGCTCCCGACGCTCGCCCTCGCTTCCGCACCGCTGTTCATCGCCTACGCAAACATGCAGGACACGCCTGCTTATGCGAGGAAGGATCCCTTTGCGCTCCAGGATGTGCGGGCGCCGAAGCCGGGCGCGCGTCCGAGCGAGGAGGAAATCAGGAAGGCCGTACGGGAGATGCTGGCCGAGAACCCCGGCCAGGCGTTCTCAAGCGGCGATCCGAATGTGCTCAGCGGCGGGCCGTACAAGGAATTCGCGCGGCAGTTTGCGGAGGCAAAACGCCCGCACTGCATGGGCCCGAATGCCCTGAAGCACCAGCCGGCCAGTACCGTGTACAAGGGATGGAATATCGGCGTCAGCGGCATCTTCGCCCTGCCCTTCTGGGCCACGGCCATCGTGCGCGGGAGGTGCAACTGGACCCGCTGAGCACCCATCACAGCAGCACGATGCCGAAGCGCTTTACCAACAAGGCGAACAGGCCAAAGCACATGACAGTCAACAAGGCGGACACGCCCAGCGTCCACCAGAATCCCAGCCGGGGCAACAGCCAGGGAAAGGCCAGGAACATCGGCAGCGTGGGCACCACGTACCAGAAGGTGTACCAGGCGTGATTGGCGATCCTGGCCTGCGGCTGGTTCTCGATGTACAGCCAGACCAGCGTCAGCAGCGTAATCAGCGGCAAAGCCGCGATGAAGCCGCCGAAGCGGTCGCTGCGCTTGGCCGCCTCGGACACAAGCACGACCACGGCTGCGGTCAGCAGATATTTCGTGATGATCCATTTCATCGGCATTCCTCCGGTTATGTGTGCACCGACAGGCCCGCCGGCCGACGTGGCGGCCGGCGGCACAGGCTTACTTGAGCGAGAAGCGTACGCTGACGGTCTTCTTGTCGGCGAAGGTCACCGCAGCCACTGCCTTGCTGCCCGGCTCCAGCTTGGCGCCGCGCTTGACGACCAAGGTGTTGCCACCGCCGGATTCGAGCGGCAGCTCGGTCTTGTTGCTGCCTTTCAGCACGGTCAGGGTACCGGTCGCGCCGATGGTCGGCAAATCCTTGCCGTGGTCGTCGACATAGATGGTCGCGCCGCCATCCTTGGCCACCAGTTCGAAGGCGAGGTCGCCCGCGCTTTGCACGATGCCGCCATGCTTGGGTTTGGCGCCATGGGCGAGGACGTTGCCGGACAGGGCCATGCTGGCCGCGAGTGCTGCTACTGCAAAGATGTTCTTCATGTTCCTACTCCAGAAAACTTGTGGCGGCTTGGAGGGGCGCCGCCACTCTAGCCCGTGAATCAATAGGTATCGCCGTCCTTGTCCGCCAGCAGCCGCTCGAGCGGGCGCCGCCCCACCTTCCAGAAGATGAGCGGCGTGAGCAGCGAATCGAGCAGGGTCGAGCTGATCAGGCCACCGAAAATGACGACGGCGACGGGATGCAGGATTTCCTTGCCCGGCGCATCCGCCGCCAGCAGCAGCGGCGTCAGGGCGAAGGCGGCGACCAGCGCCGTCATCAGCACCGGCGTCAGGCGTTCGATCGAACCGCGCACGATCATCGGCCAGCCGAAGCTCTCGCCCTCGAACTTGCAGAGATTGATGTAGTGGCTGATCTTGAGAATGCCATTGCGGGTCGCGATGCCGGCCAGCGTGATGAAGCCGACCATCGACGCCACCGACAGCGACACGCCGGCAATCCACATGGCGATGACGCTGCCCACCAGCGCGAAGGGGATGTTCCCCATGATGACCAGCGCCAGCGTCGAGGAGCGGTAGCGCGAGTACAGCACCAGATAGATCAGCAGCAGCGACGCCAGCGACAGGCCGATGATCAGCTGCTGCGACTGCTCCTGCGCCTGGAACTGGCCCTCGACGCTCACAAAATAAGCGCCCGGCAGCTGCGTAGCCGCGACCGCCTTGCGCACGTCGGCGATGATGCGCGCCATATTCGAGCCGTCGCTGTTGGCATACACGACGATGCGGCGGCGCCCGTTCTCGCGCCCGATCTGGTTCGGCCCGTCGCCCTCTTCCACCGTGGCGACGCTCGACAGCGGAATCTGCCCCGCGGGGCTGTTCAGCATGACGCGGCCCAGGTCCTGCGGAGAACGGTCCGCGTCGGACAGGCGCACCACCAGGTCGTAGCGGCGCGCGCCATCGATCACCTGGGTCACGCGCGTGCCTTCCGACAGCGACTGCAGCGCCTGCAGCACGTCACCGGCGGCCAGGCCGTGCTGGGCCGCCTTGCGGTAGTCGATACGCACCTTCATCTGCGGAATCAGGACCTGCCGTTCGACCGAGAGGTCGACCAGTCCCGGCACCCCGGCGAGGCGGCCGCGCAGGCCGTCGGCCAGGCCGCGCAGCGTGTCGATGTCGTCACCGTAGATCTTCAGCGCGATCTGGGCGCGCACGCCGGAGAGCAGGTGGTCGAGGCGGTGCGAGATCGGCTGGCCGATCGCCACCGACGCCGGAATCACGGCAAGCTGGTTGCGGATGCTCGCCATGATCTCCTCGCGGCTGCGTTCCGAGGGCTTCAGGTCGACGTCGATCTCGGACGAGTGCACGCCTTCCGCATGCTCGTCCAGCTCGGCGCGGCCGGTGCGGCGCCCGACCCGGGTCACCTCGGGCACCTGGGCGATCAGGTTCTCGGCCAGCGCGCCCATGCGGTTCGCTTCGGCGAGCGAGGTCCCCGGCATAAACGTCATGCCCATCACCAGCGAGCCCTCGTTGAAGGCCGGCAGAAAAGCCCGCGGGAAGAAGGGCACCGAGGCGGCGGCGGCCACCACCACGACCAGCGCGGCGGCGAGCACCAGGCGGATGCGCGGCAACGACCATGCCAGCACGGCCGTGTCCCACTCTTTCATACGGCGCACGATCGGGCTGTCGCCGCGATGCAGGCGCTTCATCTTCGGCAGCAGGTAATAGGCCAGCACCGGGGTGACCGTCATCGACACCAGCATCGAGGCCAGGATCGAGGCGATGTAGGCGATGCCGAGCGGCGCGAACAGGCGCCCTTCGATGCCCGGCAGCGCGAACAGGGGAATGAAGACCAGCACCACGATCACCGTGGCGTAGACGATCCCCGAACGCACTTCGACCGAGGCGTGCCAGATGACCTCCAGCACCGACTGGCCGCCGCGCTGCTTCAGCCTGCGCACGATATTCTCGACGTCCACCACCGCATCGTCGACCAGTTCGCCGATCGCGATCGCCAGGCCGCCGAGCGTCATCACGTTGATCGACTGTCCCAGCAGCTTGAAGGCCAGCGCCGTCACCGCCAGCGACAGCGGGATCGCGATCAGGGAAATGAGCGTGGTGCGGGCGCTGAGCAGGAAGGCGAACAGCACGATCGCCACGAGGATGGCGCCGTCGCGCAGCGCTTCCACCACATTGCCGATCGAGGCATCGATGAAGTTCGCCTGGCGGAACAGCACCACGGGCGCCGCGATGCCGGCCGGGAGCCCTTGCTTGAGTTCGGCCAAGGCGGTCTCGATGTCGTGCGTCAGGCGCACCGTGTCGCCCGCGGGCTGCTTCTGCACGCTGACGATCACGGCCGGCTTGCCATTCATGCCGGCGTCGCCGCGCTTGAAGGCCGGCGCATAGGCCACGTTCGCGACCTGCTCGAGCAGCACAGGCATGCCGTTCCTGTGGGCGACGGCCAGGCCGTTGACGTCTTCCAGGCGGGTGGTGCGGCCGATGTTGCGGATCAGGTATTCGCGATTGTTCAGGTCGATGAAGCCGCCGCTGGTATTGGCCGCGAAGCCGCGCAGCGCGTTCGTCACCTGCTCCAGCGAGACACCAAACTGCGCCATGCGCGCCGTGTCGGGCTGCACGCGCAGCTGGCGCACTTCGCCGCCGATCGGGATCACCTGCGAGACACCGGGAATCGACAGCAGGCGCGGACGCAGCACGAAGTCGGCATACTCGCGCGCCTTCATCGGGTCGGTCCTGGCTACGTCGATCGGCAGCGCGATCAGCATGATCTCGCCCATGATCGAAGAGACCGGGCCCATCACCGGCGATATATTGCCCGGTAGTTGCTCCTTCACCAGTGTGATGCGTTCGGACACCAGTTGCCGGTTGCGGTAGACATCGGTGCCCCAGTCGAACTCGGCGTACACGATCGACAGGCCCACGCCGGACACCGAGCGCACCCGCGTCACGCCCGGCATGCCGTTGAGCGAGGTCTCGATCGGGAAGGACACCAGCTGCTCGACTTCTTCGGGCGCCATGCCGCCGGCTTCGGTGAGCACGGTGACGACCGGCTTGTTCAGGTCGGGGAACACGTCCACCGGGGTGCGCCATGCACTCAAGGCGCCGTACACCATCAGCAGCAGCGCGGCCGCCAGCACGAACAGGCGGTTGCGCAGGCTGAAACGAACTATCGAATTGAACATGGACGCGTCACCTGATCTGGTTGATCAGGGAAGTGCCGACGACGACGACCCTGTTGTCGGGACTGAGCCCCCTGGTGACGACCACGGTGCCGGCATCGAGCGCCGTCGCCTCCACCGGCAGCGCGATGAAGCGCTGGACGCCGGACTTGATCCACACCACCGTTTCGTTGGCCTGGTTGCGGGCCAGCGCCGCCGCCGGCAGCGCGATGCCCTTCACCTTCGTGTCGAGCTTTGCCAGCACCGTCACCGGCTGTCCCACCGCCAGGTCGAGCGTCGCGCCACGGGCACGGAAGTTCAGGGGCACCGCGCCTTCGCGCAGGCTGCGCCCTCCTCCGATCAGCGTCAGTTCCACGTCCGCCACGTCGCGCAGGGTGGCGCTGCCGATCCTGCGCGCGATCGAGGCGTCGCTGGACAGCGCCTCGACCAGCATGCGCTGCGGATCGACGATCTCGAACAGCACGTCGCGCGACTCGACGATCTGGCCGTTCAGCACCGCGGCACTGGCGACGACGCCACTGGCGGGAGCGACAATCGCTTCCACGCCGCCGATCGACTTCGCCACGGCGCGCTCGCGTCCGATGGTGGCGGCCAGCTCGGCGCGCGCAGCCTCGACTTCCTTGGCCGGCACCACACCCTCCAGGGATTCGAGGCGCTTTACCCGCCTGGCCAGCAGCTCACGGTTGGCGCGCAGGCCGGCCAGCTCGGCCGCCTGGTTACCGCGTTCGATGGCGTCGCCCAGCGGCCGCAGGCGCGCCAGCACCTGCCCCTTCACGACGCGCTGGCCGGCGACCGGCAGGCCCTTCGGCCCGGGCGCGATCTGTCCGGCGAACGGCGCCTGCACCCTGCCGCCGGCATTCGGATCGATGACGGCGCGTCCGTTGAGCTGGACCGTGCGGGCGAACTCGCCTTCCTTGACCATCAGCGTGCGCACGCCCATGCGGCGCTGGGCCAGCTTCGGCACGTTGACACTGCCATCCGGCAGCCGCGCCAGTCCCCCCACCGTGGCGCTCCCCTTCTCATCGAGGTGCTCGCCGTTGGGGCCGTGCGCCCCCGGCGAGGCCAGCAGGGAAGTCGTGAAGACGCCGACGACGATGCCGGCAACAATGCGCTTGTTCTTGTTCATGTTCAGATTCCCTTGCGTTGGCGCACACGGCGCACGAAGAACACCGCGCTGATGAGAACGAGCACCGTGACGGCCGCGAGCAGCCAGCGGCCCCAGGGGGCATGCTCATGCCCATGGTCGTCCGCCGCGGCGCTCACCTGCAGCGTGCCTTCGAGCAGGTCGCTTTCCTCACCGGCGATCAGGGTGAACAGCAGCGCATGCGTGCCGGGCTTCGAAATCGCCGCCAGGAAGGCAGGATCGTCGACGGCGTAGTCGCCGAGGTCCGCATGGAATGTCGCCTTCGCCTTCAGGTTCTTGTACTGGACTTCGAGCAGGCCGTTCAGGACCGGCTCGTTGGTTTCGTAGCGGTCGATCATGATCGACAGCTCGCCCCCGGACAACTGGCCGAGCAGTTCGAAGGATTCGGTGAAGGTTTCGACGCGCGGGACCGTTGAAACGGTGCCACCTGCATTGGATTGGCCGTCGAGGTGCTCGCCGTTCGGCCCATGCGCGCCCGGTCCGGCGAATGCCAGCGCGGTCGCCAGCAAGGCAGCGAAGAAGAAGGTCAGGTATTTCATGGAAGAATTCCTAGTGCTTGATTGAGTTGGGCATGGGCGAGCCCGAGTGCAACGTGTTGCTGGGCCACGGCGACGTCGGCCTCGTGGGTCAGCGCACGCGAACGCAGCACGTCGGCCAGGCCGCGTTCGCCCTGGCGGAAGGCGTTTTCGAACAGCGCGGTGTGCTCGTGCAGCGCGCGGGCGCGGGCGTGCGCGTCGTCCAGCGCCCTCTTGGCATTCCGCAGGCGTTCACGGGCGACGGCGACGTCGGCGCCGCTTGTGGCCTGCGCTTCGGCCGCTTCGGCCGCAGCCGTCGCAATCACGGTCTGGGCCTGGGCTTCGACGCTGCGGTTGCGCGCGGCGCTGCCGAACGGGATCTGCAGGGCGACGCCGACGCTGCGCGCAGGTTCGCGCATGCTGCGCTCTTCCTCGCGGCGCGCCGACAAGACAATGGTCGGCGGCGCCGCGCGGTTCGCTTGCGCGAGGCGCAGGGCGGCGCGGGCGCGCTGCTCGGACGCCTGTGCAGCGGCCAGGCGCGGATTCGCAGGCAGCGCGCCTTCCTGCAGCGCTTCCGGCACCAGCTCCGGCAGTTCCGGCAAGCCCGTCACGACCTGGTAGCGCACCAGGGATTCGGCGGCAGCCGTGCGCGCGTTGCCGACGGCGATGCGGGCGGCCAGCACTTCCTGCTGCGCCAGCAGCCCATCGCTGCGCGCCAGCTCGCCCGCCTTGACGCGGCGTTGTACTTCGTCGGCCAGTCCTTCGAGGTGGTGCAGGTGGTCCTGCTTCTCTTCCAGCGCGACCCGGTCGGCGGCGGCTTCCCACATCCGGGTGCGCACCAGCCCGGCCACGGCCAGGCGGGTAGCGCTCAGGTGGGCCGTGGCTTCATCGGCGCTGCGCGCGGCCAGTGCTTCGCGCGCCGACTTCTGGCCCGGCAGCCAGAACGAGGACGAGACGGAAATCTCGGATTCGCGGCCCTCGCGTTCGGACGCCCCCTGGTCATTGCGCTGGGACAGGCCGAGCGTGGGGTTGGACGCGATCCAGGCGCCGGCCGTGGCGCGCGCGGCGGCGGCTTCGTCCTGGCGTGCTTCGATGGTGCGGGCGGCGGGCGCGCGCTGCCAGGCGCCATCGACGGCTTGTTTGAGTGTGACCGGTGACGCCGCCTGGGTCCAGCATGGCAGGACGAAGGCGGCACCGGCGAGATAAAGGGACAGGCGGCGGGTGCGCATGTGTTCTCCAGCGGGTGATCATCGAAATCACCGGGAGAAAGCGCACGCGCGCGACGGGGTCGCGCTTCGGTATCGATCAGGCGTGCGTCATCCCCCCGGCAGCGTGGCCGGGGGCGAAACGGGGCGGTTTTCTGGGTCCATCCACGAAGGGCTCGGGCACGGCCCGGGCGGTGAAGCCTGCCGCAACAAGGCGCTGCCGCTCGAGGGGCAGCGTCAGGGAGGGCACGTGGAAGCTGAACGGTTGCGCGGAAGACGAGTGTTCCTGCGCATGCACGAGCGACTCCTCGGACTCGTCGTAATGGATCGATCCGTCTTCTTCATGGTGGTGGTGCTGGATGCCTTCCTCGTGCTCCAGTTCGTGCGCGAGGGGTTGGACGCCGAACCCCTGCGGCAAGGCGCCCTGCATGGCGAAACCATACAGGGGCAGGCAAAGCAGCAGGAAGATGGAAATGATGCGGCGCACGTGGCAATCCTGGTGAATGCGCAAATTATAGCAGCGGCGATTCAGCTGCGGTTCCGGTCCGCCGGGTGATTCACCCCATCGTTGGTCGGGACCTCGCCCAGGTCGAAGGGATTCACGCCTTCCAGGCAGCCCACGTTGTAGCCGTACTCCTGCGGATTCGAACGGCGCTGGTGGTGGGTGTAGATGCCGCACACGGAACAGAAGTAATGCTTGGCCGTCATGGTGTTGAACTGGTACAGCGTCAGGACCTCCTCGCCCTTCACGATCCGGATGCCGGACAGGGGCACCGAGGCGACGATCGCCCCCTTGCGGCGGCAGATCGAACAGTCGCAACGGCGGGGATCGACGATGCCGTTCGGCAGGCTCAACTCCAGTTCCACCGCGCCGCAATGACAGCTGGCCTTGTGCAAGGGCTGGATGACCGTAGTGCCGACTTGCTTCATCATGTGTCCTCCTCTAGGTTTGAGGCGCCTGTGCGCCGGCAGGCGCCACGTTGCGCCGTCCGAGCAGCGCGAGCCCGACAAGGCCGGCGACGATCAGGCCGGCGGCGATGAGCTCGGCCTGGGTCGCGTGGATGCCTGCGAAGCTGTAGGGCGGATTCACCCGGACCTGCTCGATCAGCAGGCGCTCCACGCCCGCCAGCAGCAGGTAGAGCGAGAACAGCCAGCCCGTCCGGAACGGGTGCCTGCGCAGCGCCCACAGCAGCGCAAAGCAGGCCAGGGCCATCACCGATTCGTAGATCGGCGTCGGATACACGCCGGGCGCGGCGATGACCTCGCCGTAGATGTTGTTCTCGTAGGTCTGGGCCCAGAACCAGGTTGGCAGCCAGTCGGGCTTGAGGGCCATGTTTGCAGCAGTACCCCAGTCCCCGTCACCGGAAACCTGGCAGCCGAGACGGCCGATCGCATAGCCCAGCATCATCGCCGGCGCCACCGCGTCCAGCATCGGGCGCACCGGCAGCTGCCAGCGGCGCACGTAGACCAGCCCCGTCAGGGTCCCGACGATCAGGCCGCCGAAGACACTGAGGCCCGAGCGGCTGAAGATCATCGCCCAGGGATCCAGCGCGAACTGGTGGGTGTTCTCCAGGATGTGAAAGAGCCGCGCGCCGACGATCCCCGTGAACATGACCAGCATCGTCAGGTTGGACACCAGTTCGTGCGGCGGCTTGACGATCCAGTTGCCGTTGACAAGGCGCCGGCCTGGCAGCAGCGCGCCAGCCTCGTAGAGCCGGCGCAGCTCGGCGGTGAGACAGGCGGCAGCGGCGAACATGGCGCAGGCGACCAGGATGCCGAAGGTGGCGAAGGGAAGCGGGAGGTCGAGGCCGGTGAGTGCTCTCACCACGTCGCTCAGGTAGGGGTATGACATCGACTGCTCTTCAATATTGTCTGAATGCGTACTGTACCTGAATGCGCGTGGCGCCGGGTCGGACGGTCAGACCGCCAGCGTGCCGTCGACACAGGTCAGCGCGTTGCCGCCGATACGGATCGCCTCCTCCAGGATCGAGAGCCTGAGCACGCCTGCGCGCCCGACCATCTCGCCCTGGGTGGCCAGCAGCTCGCGTCCGAAGGTTCCGAGCTGCCCGGTATGGCGCAGGTAGGCCGCGACCGCGCCGGTCCCGCTGCCGCAGACGGGATCCTCAATCACGCCATGCGCCGGCGCGAAGGCGCGCACTTCGATGGCCGCCCTGCTCCCCGGTTCGTGGCTGCCGAAAATGACGACGCCTGTGTGCCTGCCCTGGATGTCCTGCGCCTTCATGCGCTGCAGGTCGGGCTCGCATGCCAGGACCGCGCGTGCGCTCGTCAGCTGGGCAATGACCCAGCGTGCGCCGACGTCGACCAGGTAGGGCACGACATTCACCTCGAGGTCGGCGCCGAGGATGGCTTCCAGTTGCGCGGCCTGGCGCGCGTCCAGGGCCGTGAGGCTCGGCGGCGGCAGCTCGAAGGCGATCCAGGCCGGTCCCTGCTCTTCCTGCTCGACGGTCAGCCTGACGAGGCCGGCGGCGCACTGCTGCACCAGGATGCCGTCTTCCGCCTGCACGATGCCCGCTTCCAGCAGCGCATGCGCGGTGCCGATCGTGGGGTGGCCTGCGAACGGCAGCTCGGCGCCGGGCGTGAAGATGCGGACCCGGTAGTCGGCGCCGGGTTCGGTCGGCGGCAGCACGAAGGTCGTTTCGGACAGGTTCGTCCAGTTGGCGATCTGCTGCATCTGGCCCGCCGAGAGCCGGGCGGCATCGAGCACGACGGCGACCGGATTGCCCTTGAAGGGGACGGTGGTGAAGACGTCGACGGTCTTGATGGGTAGGCGTGGCACGCTGGTCTCCCGTTGAAGAACGGCTGGCCACCAGTGTACCGGATCACGCGGGGCGACGATGCGCGGCGACTGGGTCAGCCATTGCGTGCTAGCTTGTGCGGCGTCGAACCGCAGGATGTGGTGGACGCGGCGCACCGGCTGAACATGCAGCCCGACAAGGACTGGGCCTGAGCACAAAAAAGCGTGCCGAAGCCCGCCACATCGGTGTCACGCCACATCGGTGTCACGCCACATCGGTGTCAGGTCTGACATTCGGACACGACCTCAACAGTAGCAGCCGACTATGGCTGAGACCGTGTCTAAATGTCAGACCTGACACCGAGCTTGTAGCAGCCGACTATGGCTGAGACCGTGTCTAAATGTCAGACCTGACACCGAGCTTCTTGTCTAAATGTCAGACCTGACACCGAGCTTCTGAAGTGCTCAGAAATTCATGCGGAATTGCACGCCGTAGGTGCGCGGCTCGGTCAGGATGCCGGTCAGGTTGTCGAAGTCGATCGCGGCCTGGACCTGGACTTCGTCGGTGATGTTGCGCACGTAGGCGGCCAGTTCGTACTTGCCGTCGCCCCACTTGTAGCCGGTGCGCGCACCGCCTTCGAGCAGCGACTTGGCCTTGTACTCCCTGGCTTCGTACAGGAACATGTTATAGGTGCTGCGGTAGGCCCAGTCGGTGTCCGCGTAGAAGTCGCCATTGCCGAGCGGGACGCTGTAGCGCAGCGTCAGGTTGGCCTGCCAGCGCGGCGCGCGCGGCAGCGGATTGCCGTCGATGCGCACCGTGCCCGCGAACGGTCCGACCGGGTCGGTCACGGTGCAGCCGGCGCGGCCGCCGGTGTTGGCGAAGTTGCCGCACTGCTGGACGAACAGCGAGCCGTCCTTGATCTCGGTGTCGTTGTAGCTGCCGCCGAAGGTCATGCGCAGCGAATCGGACAACACTGCCTGGAAGTCCAGCTCGACGCCCTGGCCGGTGACCTTGTCCGCGTTGATCAGCTGGTTCATGTTGATCACGCCGCTGCCGGCGGTGAGCTGCTTGTCCTTGACGCGGTACTGGAAGACGCTGGCCGACACGCGCGCGCGGCGGTCGAACAGCTCTTTCTTGAAGCCGGCCTCCCAGGACAGCACTTCCTCGGCGTCGGCGAAGGACGGACGGTCGGCCAGGCCGTTCAGGCGGCCCTGCATGCTGGGCGCGCGGTAGCCGGTGGCGACGCGCGCGAACAGGTTGGTGTCCTGGTCCAACGCGTAGGTGCCGCTCAGGTCCCAGCTGACGTTGTTCGACTCGTTGTTGATGATGAAGGGGCCTGCGGTGGTGGCCTCGACGCGGCGCGCCGAGAAGTCCTTCTTGTCATTGGTGTAGCGCAGGCCGGCGCGCACTTTCAGTTTGTCCGACACGGTGTAGTTCACCGAGCCGAAGGCCGCCCACGACTTGGTCGACTGGTCCTGGGTCGCGTAGAACGGGTTCTGCGGATTGCCCGGGGCCAGGGAGTCGAAGCTGATGCTGTCGATGCGGATGTCCTCATTAAAGTAGAACAGGCCGCCGATCCACTGCAAGGGACCTGCTGCGTTGGACTCGGCGCGGAACTCCTGGGTGAACTGGCGGTGCGCCGGCAGCAGGTCGGCGGTCTCCACGACGAAGGGAATGTAGCCCGGCCCCATCGGCTGCGCATACACGGCGCCGTAGCCGCCGTCGACGTCGGCGCGGCTGTAGAAGTCGGCCGTCTCGTAGCCGGTGATCGAGTGCAGGGTCAGGTTCGGCAAATCCCAGCGTAGGCGCGCGTTGCCGCCCTTGGTGCGCAGGGTCTGCTTGTTGACGCCGTCGGTCGGATAGCTGCCATAGTCGAAGCCGTCGACCAGATCGTTCGTCCCCTGCTTGATGATGTTCGCGCGGAACAAGGTCGCGTTGTTGTCGAGGTCACGGGCGTGGACGTTGAACAGCGCGCTGAACTCCTTGCTCGGCTTGAACAGCACCTGCAGGCGGCCGGCGTTGTCGTGGTAGCCCTCGAAGTCGCGGGTGCCGGTGGGGCGCGGGTTGTGCACGCGGTCGTCGCGGTTCTGCGACTGCAGCGACAGGCGCGCCGCGACCGTCTGGCCCAGCGGCAGGTTGAATGCGCCTTCCGCATTCTTCACGCCATCCTTGCCGAAGCCGGCGCTGACATAGCCCTCGGTGCGGAACACCGGACGCACCGAATCGAACTTGATGACGCCGGCCGGCGAGTTGCGGCCGAACAGGGTGCCCTGCGGACCGCGCAGCACCTCGACCTGTTCGACGTCGAACACCGGGAAGCCCTTGAGCATCGGGCTTTCCTGGACGATGTCATCGACCACCAGGCCGACCGGCTGGGAGGCATTCAGGTCGAAGTCGGTATTGCCCTGCCCACGGATATAGAAACGCGGGAAGGAGCGGCCGTAGTCGGATTCGATGTTCAGGCTCGGCGAGCGGCCGGACAGGAAGCGGATGTCTTGGCCGCCGGCGGTCAGCGTATCGAGCTTGTCGCCGCTGACCGTGGTAATGGACATCGGCACGTCCTTGATGTTCTCCGCACGCCGCTGCGCCGTCACGATGACGACGTCGAGGCGCTGGCCGCCTTGGGCCTGCGTCTTCTCGGCCGCCGGGACATCTTGCTGGGCCGGGGCGGCGTCTTGCGCCAGGGCCGCGTTGAAGGGAAAGGCGCTGGCGACGGCCATGCACATCAGGCTGTGGCGGGTCGGGAGGGACAGGCGGGAGCGGCGAGCTTTCATTCTTTTCCTTTGCGAATGACACACTTGTAAAGACAAGCAGTCTACCGAACGGTCGTTCAGCTCAGCAAGAAAATGATGAACAATGCGTCAAAATTGCCACAAACCCAATGGACGAAAAAAAGCGGACCGAAGTCCGCTTTCCTGATGACGCTACGTTAAAGATTAACGCTTGTCGATACCCGGCACGTCGCGCACCGGCGAGCCGACGAACAGCTGGCGCGGGCGGCCGATCTTCTGTTCCGGATCGGCGATCATTTCGTTCCACTGGGCGATCCAGCCGATGGTACGGGCCATCGCGAAGATACCGGTGAACAGCGAGACCGGGATGCCCAGGGCCGACTGCACGATGCCCGAGTAGAAGTCGACGTTCGGGTACAGCTTGCGCGACACGAAGTATTCGTCGTTCAGGGCGATCTTTTCCAGTTCCATCGCCAGCTTGAACAGCGGGTCGTCCTGCAGGCCCAGCTCGTTCAGCACTTCGTGGCAGGTTTCGCGCATCAGCTTGGCGCGCGGGTCGAAATTCTTGTAGACGCGGTGACCGAAGCCCATCAGCTTC
>JBFLVV010000049.1:0-42429 GCA_040758275.1 Pseudomonadota bacterium | reverse complement strand
GAAGATGGCAGCTATCGGCGCTGCCATGCGCAAGCTGGCACACCTGTGCTTTGGTGTCGTCCACACAGGCAAGCCCTACGATCCCAAATTTGCGATGTAGGGCTTGACGGGGAAGACGGTATCTACGGAACCAAGGGCAGGGAGACCGTGAAGGTGCAGCCCGATCCAGCCCCTTCGCTGTGCGCCCTGACCTCGCCCCCATGCAGCGCCACCAGGGTGCGCACCAGCGCCAGCCCGATGCCGAGGCCGCCCTGTGAGCGGTCCGGCGTGCGCTCGGCCTGGGTGAACAGGTCGAACACATGGGGCAGCAGGGCGGCGTCGATGCCGATGCCGGTGTCGACGATGCAGAACTGCACCCGCTCGCCGTCGCGCGTGACGCGCAGGGTGATGACGCCGCCACGGGGCGTGTACTTGGCGGCATTGTTGAGCAGGTTGGTCAGGACCTGGACCAGGCGCGTGGCATCGCCGTCCACCGTGGCGTCCTGGATGAACATCTCGACCGAGAACAGGTGCTCGCGCTCCGCGAGCAGGGGCCGCGCCTGTTCGACGGCGCTGTCCACCAGTGCCTGCACCGCGACGATGCCGCGTTCGAGCTTGATCAGGCCGCGCGTCACCCGCGAGACGTCCAGCAGGTCGTTGACGAGGGAAGTCATGTGTTTCACCTGGCGCCCGATCACCTCGCTCGACCGGCGGACATGCTCGGTGTTCGTCGAGATCCTGAGCACGTCGGCGGCGGCGGAAATCGGCGCCAGCGGATTGCGCAGTTCGTGCGCCAGCATGGCGAGGAATTCGTCCTTGCGCCGGTCCTGCTCGCGCAGCGAGTCATAGAGCCGGGCGTTCTCGAAACCGTTGGTGGCGATCGCTCCCAGTTGCACCAGGATGGCTTCGTCCTCCTCGAGGAAGCCGCCCGGCTTGTCCCAGGTTTCCAGCACGCCGATCTGCCGTCCCTTGCGGCTGACCAGGGGGACCGACAGCCACTCCGCGTCCGGTGGGATGCCGGCCGGCGTTGCTGCTGCGGCGCCGAGCGATACGCGGACGTGCTCCACGCCGATGATCGCGCGCACCTCGCGCTCGAGCGCATCCCTGATCTCGGCGGCCGAGAGCAGGGTATGCAGCGTGCGCGCGGCGCTGGCCACCTTGGCCAGCAGGGCAGCCTGGCGCTGTTCGCGGTCGAGTCGTTCCGCCAGTTCGGCCTGGGCCATGACGATGTCGTGGATGTCGCGGTTGGCGCCGATCCATTCGCGTACCTCGCCCTGCGCGTCGAGGATGGGCACGCCCTTGACGGCGGTCCAGCGATACTCGCCGTCGTGGCGGCGCAGCCGGTACTCGGTTTCGTACATGGTCCGGTCGGCGACCGCCTGCAGGAAGACCTGGTGGGTGCGCTCGCGGTCGTCCGGATGCACGGCTTCCAGCCAGCCCAGGCGCCGGACCGTGTCGAAATCCTGGCCGGTGAAGGCGGTCCAGGACGGCGACTCTTCCACGACGCCGCCATCCGGCACGATGGTCCAGACCACCTGCGAGGTCGCCATCACGAGGGAGCGGAAGCGTTCTTCGCGCGCACGCAGGGCGGCTTCCGCCTCGACCCGCTGGCTGATGTCCTCGTGCATCAGCATGACTTCGACGATGCGGCCCCCGGCATCCTTGATCGGATGGGCGCGCGCAGTCACCCAGCGCGCCCGTTGGGACACGCCGAGGGCGGCCACGTCGTAGTGGATGGCGGGGATCTGCACCGATTCGCCGGCCATGGCGCGCCGCAGGTAGTCACTGATGCCGTGCTCGACCAGCTGTGGGTCGGCCAGGACATTGTAGTCGCGGCTCAATACCAGCCGGTACAGTTCGCCGCCCTCGTGGATGTGCCACAGGTCCTGCCACGCCCGGTTGACACGCAGCGTGAAGCCGTCCGGGTTCAGGATCTGGATGCTGACCGGCGCCTGTTCGAACAGTTCGCGGTAGCGCAGCTCGGAGCTTGCGTGCGGTGCAGTCGCGGTATCGATGGGCGGGGCGTCGGGGCTGAGCGGATCGTCTTGCTGGGTCATGGATGTGGGGGAGGGCGCAGGCGGAACCTGGGTGCAGCCGCATGATGTCACAAAACTAAACTTGCTGCTCTGCCATAAGTGCCGCTCAAGCATGTCGCATGGAATGACGCGAAAGCATTGACGAGAGCGCCGGCTGAGGTTACTGTATTACTTAATTAATACACGCATATACACCGGACCAGGCAATGCCAACCCACACCGCCCAGCTGTTTTCCATCGTGACCGGCTCACCCGACCCGATCTATCGCCAGCTGGTCGACCAGGTGAAGCGCTTCGTCGCAGGCGGCCAGCTCGCGGCTGGCGACGAGCTGCCCTCGGTACGCGAGGTGGCTTCGATGCTTGCCGTCAATCCGATGACTGTCTCCAAGGCCTACAGCCTGCTGGAGACGGAAGGCGTACTGGCCCGCCGCCGCGGCCTGGGCATGGTGGTGGCCGAGCGGCCGCGCGCCACGCAAAGCCCGCCGGAGCGCGCCGAGCTGCTGCGCCCGACACTCGAACGCGCGGCCCGCGAGGCGCGCGAGCTCGAGCTGGACCATGCAACCGTTCTCGCACTTTTCACTCACATCCTGAAGGAAGCATCGTGACTGCACCCATCATCCAGATGCGCGACGTCGCCAAATACTTTGGCAGCGCCATCGTCCTGTCCAGCCTCGACTGGGAGGTCCGCCAGGGCCAGGTCATCGGCCTGCTGGGCCGCAACGGCGCCGGCAAGTCGACGCTCATGGAATGCCTGCTCGGCCTGCGCGAAGTGGACGCCGGCAGCGTGCGCCTGTTCGGCGAGGACGTGGCCGCACTGTCGGACACCGCCCGCGCCCGCATCGGCTACGTGCCGCAGAAATCGAACCTGTTCGAGTGGATGACGCCGCTGCAGCTGCTCGACTACTTCAAGGCCATGTACCCACGCTGGAACCAGGTCAAGGTCGACGCGCTGCTCGAGCGCTGGGGCTTCAATGCGCTGCTGCTGAACAAGCCGATCGGGCGCCTGTCCGGCGGCGAGCAGCAGCGCCTGTCGATCATCCGCGCGCTGGCCCACGATCCGGAACTGCTGGTGCTGGACGAGCCGGTTTCCAGCCTCGACCCGGCCGGCCGCCGCGCTTTTCTCGCCGAACTGGTGGACGGCGTGATCGAACGCGGCACTACGGTGGTGTTCTCGACCCACATCCTGACCGACCTCGAACGGGTGGCGCTCGACGTGGCCTTCCTGAAGGAGGGACGGCTTGCCCTGCAGGGACCGCTCGACGAGTTGCTGGAAGGGGCGCGCAGCACCGTGAACGGCCGCCGCGCGGAGCCGGTCAGCCTGGAAGACCTGTTCATCGAGGTGACGCAATGAACGGCCGCCTGCGGGATTACCGCCTCCTGTGGCGCGCCGCCGTCTCGCACGGCAATCCTTTCGGTTCGGTGATCGTGCGTTTCGGCCTGCCTTTCCTGGTGCTGCTCATCGCGGTCGCGCTGTGGATCAGCCGCAGCGCGGGCAGCGCCCTGGCCTGGGCCTGGGGCGTGCTGTGCTTCTCCCTGCTGCTGACATGGACCTATCGCTTCGTACCGGGAGCGGTCAAGCTCGCCGCACCGGCGCAGGCGAAACTGGTGCCGCAGGTGCGCCGGCGCCTGGCCGAACTGTTCTGCCTCGTGTGGTTCATCGGGATCGTCGGCCTCGCCCTGCCGACCTACCTTGAGGGCGCCGGCGCCCTGATGCTGCTGTGGTGCGTCGGCATGAGCCTGGGAGCGGCCCTTGGCGCGGCAGGGCACCCGGCTGGCGCGCCGATCATCTACGCCGTCTTGTTCGCGACGCTCGCCGCCGACCGCCTGCCGCCGGCCGCGGGCGAGATGCTGTCGCATCCGGTAGCCCCGGTCCTGGCCCTGCTGCTGTCGGCCGGCCTGGTCGCGGTCGTGTCCCGGCTGGTGTTCCCCGAGGCAGGCGAGCGCCATTGGCGCATGGTTGCCCGGCGCGCCCGCATGGCGGATACGGCCGTCAACCCGGGCTTCCAGGCCGCCACGGCCAAGGGCCTGAGAAGCCGGCGCTGGTATGCGGCCACGCTGCGCCGCCACAGCGCCAGCCGCGATCCCCGCCGCCTGGTCCTGCACGCGCTGGGCAACACGCACCATGTGGACGACATGGTGATGGGGCTGGGCCTGGTTTCCGCCGTGGTGTTCGCGCTCGGCACCTTCATCGGCTGGAGTGTCGGCGACGAAGTCATCGGAGGAATCGGCTGGCTGTTCGCCTGTTGCCTGCTCTCCGTGCCCTTCGCCACCAGCCTTCGCCTGTCCCAGCTCGCTCCCATCCATGCCGGCGAGCAGGCCCTGGTGCGCCTGGCCCCGGCCATGCCGTCCACGGCGCCGGCCTTGAACCGCCACTTCGCGCTGGCCCTGCTGCGCATTGGCGCCATCGGCTGGGTATGCGCATCGATCGCCGCCCTGGCTGTCGGCGCGCTTGCCGGCACGCAGCTCGATAAACTGGTGAACCTGGCCTGCGTCTGCTGCCTGATGCTGCCGATGGTGGCGGCGCCGCTGCGCGACTACGCGGCGCGCGGACCGTTCTCGCCGATGGCGCCGATCATGCTGCTGCTTGCATCGATCGCTGCGAGCGTGGCCATCGGCTTCGCCGCAAGGGCGGTGTTCGGCCCGGCGGTGCTGCCAGTCGCCGCGCTGGTGAGTATCGTGTTCGCGGCAATCGCCGTCATGCGTGGCCTGCGCGTGATGGAAGGCGCACCCTTCGCCTTCCCGGCAGGCCGGATGGCCTGACGCCGCTCAGGCGGCCGGCGCCGGCGCGGCGGCGCCGGCCTTCCTGCCTAGTACCAGGAAGCCGAAGGCGGTCGCGAACACGTACATGCTGACCGAATAGATCGCCGCCGGCAGCATCAGCTGGAAGTCGCCCAGCACCGACACCGCGACGAAGATCGCCAGCGTGGAATTGTGGATGCCGATTTCGTAGCCGATGGCGATGGCGTTCGAGCGGTCCAGGCCCAGCATGCGCGGCACGTAGTAACCGAGGCCCAGGCTGGCGACGTTGAACAGGATGACGGCCAGGCCGATCGAGGCGAAGGAGGTCGTGATCGCGGTCCACTCCTTGGCGATGGCGACGACGGCCAGCGCTGCCAGCACCGCCATCGAGAAGCGCTTCATCGGCTTGTCCATGCGCGCGGCGAAGCCGGGCGCGCGATTCTTGACGAACATGCCGATTGCCACGGGGATGAGCACGATGAGGATCACCTCGACCACCTTCGCGGTCTGCATCGGCACCACCTGGCCGCTTTTGGCGAAGGTGTCGATGGCGAAGTTGGCGATCAGGGGCAGGCTGACGATGGACAGCACCGTGTTGATCGCGGTGAGCGAGATGTTCATCGCCACATTGCCGCCGAACAGGTGGCTGAAGAGATTAGCGGACACGCCGCCCGGCGAAGCGGCCAGCAGCATCAGGCCGACCGCGTAGACCGGGGCCACCCCCAGCATGACGATCAGGCCGTAGCAGATTGCCGGCAGCACCAAGGCCTGGAGCACCAGGGCGAGGATGACGGCTTTCGGGTGGCCGAGCAGGCGCCGGAAGTCGCCGACCGTGAGGGACAGGCCCAGGCCGAACATGATCAGCGCCAGCGCGCCGATCAGCAGGGTGGGCAACAGGGTGATGAAATTGCTCATGCGTATGTCTCCGTCGTTATAGGTATTTGGTCACGACAGTGTAGTGCCAGGATGAGTTGTATGGACAAAAAAAAGCGGCGCCGCTGAGGGGCGCCGCAAGGACGTTCTAGTTCACTGGTTTTCCGCCACCTTGCGGCGCGTCTCCTCGAGCATGCGGTCGAGGCGCGCCCGGTCATGGACCTCGCCGCGGCTGACGACCATGCGGATCTTGCGTGTGGCCCCGATATCGGCCAGCGGATCGGCATCCAGCACCAGCAGATCGGCCGCCTTCCCCTGTTGAATGCTGCCGTAGCGATCCAGCTTGCCGAGGAAGCGCGGCCCGTTCACCACCGCGCTTTGCAGTGCTTGCTGCGGCGTCAGGCCATAGCGCACGAACAGGGCAATTTCATCGTGCAGCGCTTGCCCCGGATAGTTGAACGAATTGAGAAAGCCCGCGTCGGTGCCGGCGATGATGCTCACGCCCTCCTGCGCCAAGAGCGGCAGGAGCTGGGCCGATCTCTCGAAGATGGCATGGCGCAGTGCGACTGCCTCCGGCCCGTCCTGGGCGGCGCGCTGGACACGCCACTCATAGGTCGCGCGCAGTCCCTTTCCGATGTATTTCAGGTAGTCGTCGCCGTGGTGGCTTTCCTGGTCCAGGTAGGCGGTGATGCGCGATCCCCACAAGGTCGGCACGACCGCCGTGCCCTGCGCAGCCATGTGGCGGAAAGCGCGGCGCGCGGTCGCCTCGTCGTAGCTCTCCAGGCTGAGCCGCATGACCTCGCGCCCGGTCAGCTTGCCGGCCGCGACCTGCTCCACCAGTTCGGCTTCGCGCGGCGTCGTGGCGCGCAGCAGGTAGCTCTGGTGTTCGACCGTGCCCAGCCCGGCCTCGAATGCGCGCGCCAGCGGGATCTGGCCCGGCAGGTGGGCCGAGGTGCGCATGCCGCGCGCCTTGGCCTGGCGCAGCGCCGCCAGGTAGGTTTCGGGAGTCATCGTGTTCTCGGTGATCTTCACGAAATCGACGTGCATGGCCTGGAGCCTGTCCAGCGCCTTGCCGACCTCACCGGGCGAGCCGACTTCGATCGTTCCCTTCCACATCGGCTTGAGCCCTTCCAGCTTCGGACCGGAAGTGAGGATGGTCGGGCCGGCCAGCTTGCCATCGGCAATCTGCTGGCGCCATGCCAGCACGGTGTCGGCCAGGTCGCCCGCGCAGTCGCGTACCGTCGTGATACCGTGGGCGAGATAAAGAGGAAGCAATTGCTTGTTTTCTTCGATCAGCGCTTCGCCCCCGCCGAAGTGCACGTGCGTGTCCCACAAGCCGGGCATCAGGTATTTTCCCGGCAGGGCGATCGTCTTCCTGGGGGCGTAGCGCTTCAGTTCCGCGTCCTTGACCACGGCGATGATGGTGTCGCCTTTCAGGAGCACGGTCTGTCCCTTGCTGCGGGTTCCGCTGGCGACGTCGATCAGCGTCGCCTGGGTCAGGGCCACGTCGACGATCGTCTTGTCGGCGGCATGTGCCTCGGTGAGTACACCTGCGAGCAGCATGGCCGCGACGAATGGTTTCATTGAAGGCAAGGCAGGCTCCCGAAGAATTCACATCGGGTAATTTTACCGCGCGCGGTATCGCTTGCCTGGCCATTGCATCCTGCGGTGCTTGGTAAATGCTTGGTATGGCGGGGTAAGAAAAGTAGGCCGCAAAATAGCAACAACGCCGTACACTGAGTCTTTCCAAGTGTCTGCTGTTGGCCCGAAAGCGGACTGTCGCGTATCCAGATGCGTCGCAGGCTATCGCGAACTCTATCGCTCGCTCACAGCTTCGGCTTCCTGCAGAATGGCGCGCCAGTCGAGGTTCCACAGCACACCGATCAGGCGCCCGGCCGGGCCGACCGGATCGACCCGCTTGTGCGTCAAATTACTCATGGTGGGCCCTGACGCCCCGACGTAGACCGTCATGAACTGGATGTCCGAGCGCGGCCGCATGTCGTCGAGCAGGCCGGGGTTCACGGCCTTCATGCCGTCGGCCTCGATGAACAGCGGTCGGCCGGTATTCGGTACCACGAACATATAGCCGTAGCGCAGGACCGTCATGCCCTGCCATGATCCGGACGGCTGCCGCGTGCCGATCTCCTCCGGGTTGTTGACGGTGATTTTCAGGACCGGGCCTTCGCCCGGCGTATGAAAGCTGCCGTCGGGGTGGCGCTTCGTCTTCGGGTCGTCGAGATTGACCGGGTAGGCGATCAGCGAGACGCTGGCCGGCAGCGCGCTGCGCCCGCCGGCGTCGTGTCCGAAATCGGCGGTCCAGACCAGGCTGGAACCGCGGATGTTGGCCAGCGCCGGATGCTGCAGCACGCGCGCCATGACCGTCTCGAGCTTGCGCTGCAGGACGACGTAGTCCGCCTGCTTCCTGCTACGGCCGAACTGGGGAGGCCGGGCCCGGATATAGCCCGGCGCGTCGAGATCCGGCGTGCTGCCGCGGGTGACGGCGTCCGGCCGGCTCCAGTAGTCGACGATGTAGTCGGCGTACAGGACGGTGCCGTCTTGCAGTCGCATGCGCTGCGGCTGGGCGCCTGCGCGCACGTAGGGCGCGGACGGCGCCGGTTTCGCCGCCGTCGCCTGCCTGGTCACCGCCTGCACGGCGCTGCCGACGGCGTCCCTGGCGAGGTCCTTGAAAAAATCCTGGGCCGACACCGGCTGCGCCGCGAGCAGGGCGGTGCAGAGTGTGGCGAGAAAAGTCAACGAGCGTTTCATACCTGTCCCCGGTGGTGGCAGTCCGGCGGCTACTGTAGCGCCGCCGGCCGCCGCGAAACAGCCCCCGCGAGGGGGCCAGCGCATCAGGCCAGGCCAAGCTCCTGCGACAGCGCGGCGATCTGCGCGCGCCATTGCTGCTGCAAGCCCGGCTTCTGGTGGCGGGGCTTGCGCGCCAGGTCTTCCTCCAGACGCTGCTCCAGTTCGCACAGCGTGGCGAGCAGCGTTTCCTGGTCGCTTGCCGTCGCTGCGGGCGCGACGGACTGACGTGCCTGCGGCCGGCCCGCCGCCTCGCGCACGCCCAGGCGCGCAAAAGCGTCCGCCGCATCCTGCCACTGCTCCAGCCGTCCCTCGTGCACCACCCAGAAGCGGTTGCAGGCCCGTTCGACCAGTTCGCGGTCGTGCGAGACCAGCAGGCAGCCGCCCTCGAACCCCAGCAGGGCCTCGGCCAGCTCCTCCTTGCCGTCGAGGTCGAGGTGGTTGGTCGGTTCGTCGAGCAGCAGCAGGTGGTGGCTGGCCAGGGACAGCGCCAGGAACAGCAGGCGCGCGCGCTCGCCGCCGCTCAGGGTGTCGACCCGCTGGCCGTGGCGGGCATATGGGAAACCTGCCGAAATCAGGGCCTGGCGCAGCGCCGCATCGCTTCGCGCTTCACTGCGTGCGAAGGGCGCGAGGGCATCGGCCAGTGTCGCCTGGCCGTCCAGCTGGCGCAGGCCCTGGTCGTAGTAGCCGATGCCGGCCGCGCCGTGCAGCTTCAGGCCCGGCACGTCGGCCTCTTCGCGATGGACGGCCCAGCACTGGCGCAGCAGCGAGGACTTGCCGGCGCCGTTCGCGCCCAGCAGGGCGACGCGCTCGCCGGCCCGCAATACCGCATGCGGGGCGTCGAACAGCGGCGGCAGGCCGGGCGCCGCGCGCACGGTCACGTCCTCGAGCGCCAGCAGCTGGTCGGCGGCCATGGTCCGTCCGCGCAGGGCGAGGCGCCAGGGCGGGCCCTGGGTCACGAAAGACTGTTCCTCCTTGAGGCGGTCGACGCGCTTCTGCATGGTCTTGGCCTTGCGCGCGAGGTCTTCGTTGTCGTAGGTCTTGCCCCAGACGGCGAGGCGGTGGCTGCTGGCCGCCAGGCGGTCGATCTCCTTCTGCTCGGCGGCGTGGCGGGCGCTGGCCGCGCGGTCCTGCTCGAGCAGGGCGGCGCGCGCGGCGCTGCAGGGCAGGTCGAAGTCGTAGAGGCGCTGGTCGCGCAGGATCCAGCTCTTGCGGGTGGCGTTGTCGAGCAGGCGGCGGTCGTGCGAGACCAGCACGAAGGCGCCTTGCCAGCCGCGCAGGAAGTCTTCCAGCCACAAGAGGGCAGGGAGGTCCAGGTGGTTGCTCGGTTCGTCCAGCAGCAGCACGTTCGGTTCCTGCAGCAGGGCGCGACCCAGCAGCAGGCGGGTGTGCTGGCCGCCGGACAGCGTGGAGACGGGCTGGCCGGCCTGGATAGACAGGCCGAGGCGCTCCAGCAGGCTGTCGACGCGCCAGGGGCTCTCTGGCGCCGCCGCGGCGAGCACCTCGCGCACGGCGAGCGATGCCAGGCCGGCGGGAAGATGCTGTTCGACGTGCTGCAGGCGGCAGGCGTGGGCCCGGTGCAGGGCGCCGCCGCCGGGTTCGAGGGTGCCCGCCAGCAGGGACAGCAGGGTGCTCTTGCCGCAGCCGTTATGGCCGAGCAGGCCGATGCGCTCGCCCGCGCGCAGGGTGAGGGACAGGTCCTGGAACAGCAGGCCGTGGTTGGTGTCGAGACGAAGGGATTGTGCGGAAATCAGGGTAGTCATGGTCGGCTTTCATGTGTTGGGACGTAACAGGTCCCGTCAGCGAAAGCGCCAACGACAACGGCGAGCCAGAAGCAGGCTCAAAGATGGGAAATAGGTGCTCCTGGCCTGTTATCGCGGCGCGATGAAGGGGCAGGAGAGGGAAACTGTGCCGAAAAGACGTGCGCCCGGCAGGACGCAGTTTGGATGGATCATGATTTCCTCCTTTCTCGTAGGGGTGGGTTCCACGGCGGGAACGACAGGGCCGCGCCATGGCGGCCGGCGGAAATGCGGATGATAGGCGCGCCGGTGCGGCGGCGCCCTCTCTCTTTGGGGAGAGGGGCCGTGCGCGTCGCACATCGGGAGCTACTGTAGCGCCGCCTCGTCTTCCTCGACAGCCCCAGCGGTGGGTGCAGCGTGCACGTAGCTGGGCGCGCCCAGGTCGGCGCGGGCGAAGGACAGGATGCCGCGGCCGCCATGCTTGGAGGCGTAGAGCGCGTCGTCGGCGGCCTGCATCAGGCCCTCGAGGTCGACGCCGTTCAGGGGAAAGGAGGCGGCGCCGATGCTGGCCCCGACCGCGCCGTCAGCGAGCTGCGGATGCAGGGAGGGCGCCACTGCCTCGATCAGGCGCTGGCCGATGCGGGCAAGCTCCTGGCGCGAGAATTCGCCCTCCATCAGGATCGCAAATTCGTCGCCGCCCAGGCGCGCCAGGAATTCGCCGCCGCGCAGCAGTTCCTGGAAGCGCACGGCGACCGCCTTCAGCACCTCGTCGCCGACGCCGTGGCCGTGGCTGTCGTTGACTTCCTTGAAACGGTCCAGGTCCACCGCGAGCAGGGTGAAGGGCTTGCCGCTGCGCTGGGCTTTCGCGACCAGGCGGCGCGCCCACTTGTCGAAGAAGCGCCGGTTCGGCAGGCCGGTCAGCACGTCGTGGGAAGCCTCCATCGCGAGGCGCTTGGCCAGCTCGCTGTTGCGGCGCGCGGCCGCCGACAGCGAACGCCAGGCGTGTACCGCCATGCAGACCACCGTCGTCAGGATCAGGATCAGGATCACGGCGGCGCGCAGCAGGCGGTCGTTGAAGGCGTCCATGGTCTCGTCGCGGGCGACGCGCAGGCGCTCGACCTCGGCCTGGATGAGCTTCCTGGCCTCGCGCATCTGGGTCCTGCCGTAGCCGCTGCGCACGACGGCGAGGGCGGCGCTGTCCTTGCCGGCCTGCTTGAGCTGCACCGTGTGATCGAGTTCGGCCAGCTTGCTTTCGACGACGCGGCGCAGGGCCCGCAGGCTGGTGACGAACTCGCTGCTGCGGTAGCCGGACTGCTCGGCCAGGTGCAGGCTGTCGCGCACCGCGCTGCGGCCGGCCTTGTAGGGCTGGAGGTAGGCGTCGTCTCCCGTGAGCAGGTAGCCGCGCTGGCCGGTCTCCGCGTTCAGCATGTTCAGCAGCACATTGCGGACCTGGATGCGGGCCGTGTCATTGCGGCGCAGCTCGCCCATCGCATGGCGCAGGTCGACGACTTCGCGCACGAAGAACACGCTCATCGCCACGATCATCGCGAGCGCCAGCACCAGTGTCGCCCCGCTCCGGCGCAGGGGCAGGGTGGTAACCACGTAGGACGGGGACATAAGGTTCAGTAAGGAGGCTGATCACCTCATGTTATCCCAATGTAAGTATATTCCTACAAGAACTTAATGTTTAAGCAAGGGAAGTGTTGAAACCTGTGCACATTGCCCAACAGGCCGGGCTGTGTTGCGTGATCAGTGTCCTTTACGTTGTACCAGCGCCGTGCCGACCCCGTGGCGCTTCGCTTCGCTGACGGCGGTGACGGTGCCGTCCGGATTGAACACCAGGGCGTTGGCCGCGCCGATTTCCTCGGGGGTGGCTTCCCAGCGGTGGCCGAGGGCTTCCAGCAGCCGCGCCTGGGCGCTGCCGGAAAAGCCCGGCTCGATCGAGGTGGCCCCGTCATTGCGTTCGGACAGGCGCGGTGCGTTCAGGGCCTGGTCCATGGGCATGCCGAGGTCGAGGTGGTTGAAGATGGTCTGCAGCACCGTCGTGATGATGGTCGAGCCGCCCGGGCTGCCGATGGTGAAGGCCGGCTTGCCGTCCTTGAGCGCGATGGTCGGCGCCATGCTCGAACGCGGGCGCTTGCCGGCTTCCGGAACGTTGGGGTGGGGGCCGCTGAAGTCGAAGTCGGTCATCTCGTTATTCAGAAGGAAGCCGTAGCCGGGCACCACGATGCCGCTGCCGCCCCAGGATTCGATGGTGAAGGTATAGGACACCACATTGCCGTGCTTGTCCGAGACCGTCAGGTGCGTGGTGTGGGCGCTTTCCGGCTGCGGCCTGCCGGGGACGTGGGTGGCGCGCCGGGGACGCAGCGGCACGCTCTGGTCGTTCTGGTAGGCGTAAGGGTCGCCGGCGCTGACGGTGTGCGCAGCCTGCTTGCCGATCAGGGTGCGGCGCTGGGCCGCGTACTCCTTCGACAGGATGCCGGCGATCGGCGCGTCGACGTATTCGGGGTCGGCCAGGTAGGCGTTGCGGTCGGCGAACGCCAGGCGGCTCGCTTCGAGATAGGTGTGCTCGGCCTGGGCGCGCGGCATGCCCTTGAGGTCGAAGCCTTCGAGGATGTTGAGGGCCTCGGCCACCGTCGCGCCGCCGCTGCTGGGCAGGGGCATGCCATAGATCTCGTAGCCGCGGTAGGTGCTGCGCAGCGGCTGGCGGATGCGCGCCTCGTAGTTGGCCAGGTCGGCCATGCTCATGCGCCCCGGGCGCGCGCTCTTGCCGGGGGCGAGCGGCGGCTTGTTGACGGCGTCGACGATGGCGCGCGCGATCGGTCCTTCGTAAAAGGCTTTCACGCCGCCGGCCGCGATTTCGCGGTAGGCCCTGGCCATGCCCGGGTTGCGGATCAGGGCGCCCGGCTGCACGGCCTTGCCGCCCCGCAGGTAGAGGGCGCTGGTGGGCGCATAGAGCTGAAATTTTCTTTCATTTTGTGCCGTCAGATGAGAGAAAATTTCAGTGACGGTATAGCCCTTGTCGGCCACGCTGATGGCCGGCGCCAGCACCCGCTTGAAATCCATGCTGCCATAGCGCGTCAAGGCTTCATGCCAGCCGCGCACCGTGCCCGGCACGCCGACCGCCGCGCCGCTCGCGACTGCCGTCTCGAAATCGACGGGCTTGCCGTTCTCGAGAAAAGCGTGGGGCGTGAAGCTGCCAGGGGCCGTTTCCCTGTGGTCGATGGTGATGACGCGCTTGTCCCTGGCGAGATAGATGACCATGAAGCCGCCGCCGCCGATGCCGCAGCTGAACGGGTCGGTCACGCCCAGCGTGGCCGCCGCCGCGACCGCCGCGTCGATGGCATTGCCGCCCCCGTTCAGGATCGTCATGGCCGACTGCGAGGCCTGCTCGCTGATGGTGGCGACGGCGCCGCCCGTGCCGGTGGCCACCGGCGTCTTCGCCGTGGCAGGCCCAGCCGCCAGAACGATGGACAGGGTCAGCCCGCAGGCGAGCGCGCTTGCTTTCATGGTTTCCAGCCTCGGCAAAAGATGGGCTTACTGCGCGTACATATTGAAGGTCACCGGATAAGCGCCGGGCGCAGCGCCCGCCATGCCGCGCGGCGGCGGTGGCGTCAGGTGATCGAGCTCGATGCGCGAGCCGCGCAGCGCCGGCGACATATAGCCGGGCTGGCCCCGCACGAGGTAGAAGGCCTGGGCCACGCTGCCCACGCGCATGGTGAAGCGGTAGACCAGGCGCCCCGGCCAGATGCAGCGCGCATCGTCCGGACAGCGGCTGTCTTCCGCGCCTTCATAGGTAATGGTCAGGCGATCGTCCAGCGGCAGGGTCTGGCGCTCGGCAAGGGTGTAGCGCGCCTCGGGCAGGCGCTCCTGCAGGCTGGAGCAGCCGCCCAGCAGCAGCACGGAGGCGGTGGAAAGGGCGAAGACACGGAGCAGGGGGCGCATCGGTTCATCCTTTGTGTTTTTGATATGCCCATCATAGCAAAGCCGCGCGGCGAGGGCGCGCACCGTGTCATCAAGGCGGTCATGAATTCGGGCTCGTCGAGGTCATAAACCCGTCACATTCGCGGACTAGACTTTGCCGCGTGGTCCAAAACACATCCCCCAACCAGGAATAGGAAAAAGAAGCCAATGTTCAAGAAGATCCTTGCCGGCGCAGCCGCTGCGCTCGTAATGTCGACCTCCTTCGCCGCTGACATGACCGGCGCCGGCGCGACCTTCCCGTACCCGATCTACGCCAAGTGGGCCGAGTCGTACAAGGCTGCCACCGGCAATGGCCTGAACTACCAGTCGGTCGGTTCGGGCGCAGGCATCAAGCAGATCAAGGCCAAGACCGTCGACTTCGGCGCCTCGGACATGCCACTGAAGGCCGAAGAACTGGATGAAGCCGGCCTGATGCAGTTCCCCGCCATCATGGGCGGCGTGGTCGCCGTGGTCAACGTCGACGGCGTCCAGCCGGGCCAGCTGAAGCTGACCGGCCCGGTCCTGGCCGACATCTACCTGGGCAAAATCACCAAGTGGAACGCCCAGCCGATCGCCGCCCTGAACCCGGGCGTGAAGCTGCCGGACGCCGACATCACCGTCGTGCACCGCGCCGATAGCTCGGGCACCTCCTTCCTGTGGACCGACTACCTGTCGAAGACCAGCCCGGCATGGAAGAGCAGCGTCGGCGCCGGCACCACCGTGAAGTGGGCCGTGGGCGTGGGCGGCAAGGGCAACGAAGGCGTCGCCGCCAACGTGCAGCGCATCAAGGGCGCGATCGGCTACGTCGAGTGGGCCTACGCCAAGAAGAACAAGCTGTCGCACACCCAGCTGAAGAACAAGGACGGCAACTTCCTGCAGCCTGACGACGAGGCCTTCAAGGCCGCCGCCGCCGGCGCGGAATGGACCAAGGCCCCGGGCTTCGGCGTCGTGTTGACCGACCAGGCAGGCAAGCAGAGCTGGCCGATCACCGGCGTCTCGTACATCCTGATGCACAAGACCCAGGCCGACGGCAACAAGGGCCTTGAGGTCGTGAAGTTCTTCGACTGGGCCTTCAAGAACGGCGCCCCGGCAGCCGCCGAGCTGGACTACGTGCCGATGCCGGCATCGGTGGTCAAGCTGGTGCAGGCCAACTGGAAGCAGCAGCTGAAGGACGGCTCGGGCAAGGCGATCTACTGATCTTCCCGCTCTCGTGACACGCCGGCGGCCTGGGCCGCCGGATTTTCTTTCGGACTCCCATGACGACGGCTAACACGATCGTTCTCGTGGTCGACGACAAGCCGGCCATCGCTGAATTGCTCAAGTACTCGCTGCACGAGGAAGAGTGGATCTGGCACAGCGTCCCGAGCCTGGCGCAGGCCTGGGATTTCATCGGGCGCGAGCGCCCCGAGCTGCTGCTGCAGGAATCGATGCTGCGCCAGGAAGGCGGCATGCGCCTGCTGGCGCGCCTGCGCGGCGCCGGCGGCCTGCGCGAGAAGCCGGTGATCTTGCTGGCGGCCGGCTGCATTGACGCCGAGCGCAGCGCCACGGCGCCGGCCCCCGAATTCATCCCTCAGCCCCCGCCCGAGGAGGCACCCGACGAGCGCCTGCTGCGTTCCGGCCGGCTGGTGCTGGACCCGCTCAGCTGCAGCGTCCGGGTCGGCAACCACAAGGTCGAGGTGCGCCACGCCGAATACCGGCTGCTGCGCTTCCTGCTGTGCCATCCGGGCCAGGTCTTCTCGCGCGCGCAACTGCTCGAACACCTGTGGGAAGCGCACGAATCGCTCGACCAGCGCACGGTGGACGTGCACGTGCTCCGGCTGCGCAAGGCGCTGGGGCGGGCGAAGTCGCTGATCAAGACGGTGCGCGGGGCGGGGTATATGCTGGCGCCGGCCTGAAACCGAGGGCGTGCGCGTCCATGGCGGCCCCGCCATGGTTCCTGCGCAGGCCGTTCAGGTACAGGACACGGACGATCACCCGCTCCGGCAGGCCTTGCTCGGCCAGGACGGCTTCGGCACGCTGGACGCTGACCACCTTGCTGATCGTGAGGGCCGCGTTGACGTAGGCAGCCTGCAGGCGGTTTCGCCGCCGGCACACCTCCGCCTGGCCGGGCGCCGGAAGGCTTTCGGCCAGCGGCATGGGCAACAGGTAGCGCCGCCGCAAGCCCGGATTGCACAGTACCCGGAACACGAACTCCACAGGCAGGCCCAGGTCGATCAGCTCCGCGGCCGCGCCCGCTGCGCCATGCGACGCGGCGGCGTTGATCGCCGCGTCGACCAGCATGGCCATTTGTCCGTCCACGCGCCTGTTCACGCCCCAGGCATCGGGAGCCGCTGTCGAGGGCACACGGAAATAGGCCGACGACGCGGCGGAACTGTCGTCGCCCGGTCCGGCCCGGCGGGCCAGTTCGTGGAAGCGCGCGCAAGGCCTGCGAGGGCATCCTGCCATCAACACGCGCAGCACCACGTGAGCGGGCACGCCCGCATCGAGCGCAAAACGTTCGATTCTCTTCAGCCCCAGGCGTGTCCGGATGATGGCGGACGCGTCGACATACGCCGCCATCACATGGTTGCGCCGCCGGCAAGCAGGAGGAAGCTGGTTGGGCACGGTGCTCATGCATGCATACTACTGCGATCGCTGGCGGAATGCTGCTGCTTCCAAGCCACACATTCAGCCCGCGCCGGGCGCCGCGGATCGAGCATCGTCGCGACCTACGTGCTCCGGGCTCGACTCGTCGGACCGGCGGTAGCCGCAAACCGGTGTCAGGCCTGACCCTCGCTGTTCGGGCGCTATCGGCAACGCGCAAACATCAGGGATGGTCTTGGTTCAGGCGCCAGGTTGGGCAGAACAGAGTGCCGCTCGAGACGGCCTTCCATGACGAATCCGGATTTTTTCAGCACACTTGCCGACGCCTTGTTTTCGGTGTCGCAGGTGGCCTGCACCCGGAAGCAGTCCGGATGCGATAAGGCCGCATCGCTGAGCGCAATGAGCGCCTCGGACATGTAGGCCGCTCCCCAGCAGGCACGCTGCAAGACATACCCGATGTCGACGGTGTGCGAAGCGATACGCGCCTCCAGCATCCCGATCGGGACGTGTTCATCGTCGCGATGCGTTATCACATAGGGCCGCGTGCGGCCGCTGCGCCAGGCTTCCATGCAGTACGAGATGAAGTTCTCCGTTTCATGAATGGTCTGGTGCGGACGCCAGACCAGGTAACGTGCTACTTCATGGTCCTGGGTGTAAGCCTCGAAGATCAGCGATGCGTCCGCTTCGCGCGGCTCACGCAAGGTCAACCTGCGTGTCTGTAAACGTTCTGGAAGCGAAATTGGCACGGGTGGAATCCTGACTATTTTCTGTTATCAGCTTGCGCCAGCCGCGGGACGATTACTCCGATTCAAACGCAAGCTTTCTGCTGTCTACAGCTTCTGCGTATTAATCAGCTGCAGCAACTTGAACGCCTCGCGCTCGATCGCCGGCTGCGCATCCGCCAGTTCCTTGCTGGCCTGGACGTAGGCCGCGCGCTTGCGCTCCTTCTTCTCTTCCGGCGCAACGGCTTCCTTCATCCCCGGCATCATGATCTGCGGGCCGCTATTGTACTTCCGGTGGATGACGTGCTTGCCGTAGGGCGTGTTGTAGAAGCGGGCCATCTCGGTGGCGGTGTCGCGGGAAATCACCCCGGCAAGCGGCGCCGCCAGCCGCTGGTAGACCTCTGCCGGAGGCATCCTGTCGAGCCGCGCGAACACGGCCTTGCGCTGGGCTTCGCTCGGATAGCGGCTGCGGCCTGCGACGCCGCGCAGGATTTTCTCGGCCTGCATGGCGCCGAGCAGGTCCTGCACGGCTTTCACATGGGCGGGGTTGTGCGCGGCGGCCTGCGCCGGAGGCGTCGCGGGCGCGGCAAACGCGGGGTGGATCGCGGCCAGCGACAAACCCAGCACGGCCTGGATAACAATCTTCATATCTTTCCTTTCAATTGAGGCGTGCCCGCCGTTCTCGTCACGGAGGCGGCAGCAGGCTGATCGACGTTACCGACGTGCAGAATCATGCCAGTTTCCGATACCGAAATATGCGTGCAATCTCACTTAGCGCCTCGCGTGGGCCAGCCAGCCCGATTCAGCGCTTGTCCGGTACCGCGGCGGCGCCACGACGACGTGCACGTATCCGGCGCCACGCGAAATAGCAAATGGTGCCAGCGAGGGCAAAGGGGATCGTCGAGGCGACGAAGGTAATCAGCATGGCCAAGCCCTGCAGCAGGTCTTCTCCGAAGTCCGCCACGGCCCGCTTGACCTTGCTGTCGCCTCCTGTCTTCGCGTGTTCGTACAGGGTAACCGTCAGCAGCTCGGTATCCACCCGCCTGTGCAGCTGTGCCCGCGCAGTCGCTGCCTTCTCGATCTCGCTTTGCACCTCGGCGAGTTCGCGATGCAGCTTGATCAAGGCTTCCGGGTCGAGTGCGCGCTGGCGGGCCAGCGTTTGCAGCTGCTCACGGTAGCCGGTCAGCATGGCCAGCTTGCGTTCGGAGTCTTCGATGGGTTCAGCCAGGTCTTCGCCCTTGCTCGACTGCGTCACCACGGTAGCGCGGCCGTCCAGGGACTTCAGTACCTTGTTGACGCCATCGGGAATGACGCGCATCCGGATGGTGGCGCCCGCATCGGCGCCGGCGCGAACGGTCGCTTCCAGCAGTGTGCAGCCGCGCTTCGGCAAGGCGGCACAAGCCTGCTGCACGGTCCTGGTGAGCTGTCGAGTCTGGCCTGACGGCACTTCCAGCTCGATCTCATGTTCATAGGCGATCCAGGCAGCACGTTGATGCGCGACGCGATGCTCGGCCACCGCCATGCCACCGCTGCCCGCTCCCTTCTGCGAATCGGAACACCCAGCCAGCAAGGTAATCAAGGTAAACAAGAACACGCATCGGCGCATCGCATCTCCAGAGTTGTTTCATGTTGATGAATAGGACAAACGCCCATCCTAAAGTGCATTTGCCGCCACAAATGCGCAGTTTGTCACTCCCGGCGTCTGCTCACCCTGCATGACCATGTCACAAGCTTGACATCTTTGCTGCGTAGACTGCCCGGCATCTTGCCAAATTGAAATACGCCGCATGAACAAGTATCCCGGCCTCGCCTTTTCCCGCACCAACCGCTACCTCGTCGTCGTGTGGCCGGCGCTCGCGCTGCTCCTGTCGGCGGCGCTGTGGATCGCCACGGTGGTGCGCGCGGACGCCGAGCACCAACGCGCGCAAGGGCAGGCGCGCAAGGACGCCAGCGCCTATGCGGAGGCCTACGAGCAGTACATCACGCGCTCGGTGGGCCAGATGGACCAGATCACCATGCAGCTGAAGTTCAGCTGGGAGCACGGGCGCGACGCCGGCCTGATCGACGAACTGCGCCGCGACGGCATGTTCACCGACAGCGCCTTCCGCATGGTGGCCGTGGTCGACAAGACCGGCATCGTGCGCGCCTCGACCCGCCCGCTCCTGATCGGCGAGGACCTGGCTTCCGCGCCGTACTTCATCCAGCACCGCAACCACATCTCGACCGCGCTGCGGGTCGGGGCCGCGCCGCCGCGCTTTGGCGAGGGCGGCGAGCTGGTGCTGTTCACGCGCCGGCTCGACACGCTTGACGACGAATTCGACGGCATCGTGCTGATGGCCGTCGATGCGCGCTACTTCACTTCCTTCATCAGCCCCGCCACCCTGGGCGCAGGCGGCGTGGTGGCGCTGGCCGGCCTCGAGGGGCGCCTGCGTGTCGAGCAGCGCAGCGACGGCAGCGCCTATATGGACGGCGGCGCCGCGGTGCTGCCGCTGCGCGGCGGCCTGTGGGCCAGCGAGCGGGGCGTGCGCAAGGTCGAGGGCGAATACGGTTTCGCCGATGGCCAGGCGCGCGTGCTGGGCTGGCGCCATTCGAGCGTCTATCCGCTGGTGGCCCTGGTCGGCCTGTCGCAGGCCACCGCGCTGGCGACGGCGGAGAGCTACTGGCGCGAGAGCCGCGACCGCGCCATCGTCGCGACCATCGGCCTGCTGCTGCTGGGCGCCGCGGGCGCGGTGCTGGCACGCCGCTCCTTGCAACGCGAACGCGAGAAACAGGAAGTGCAGCGCGCCTACCGCACCGCCACCGAAAGCGGCAACGACGGCTTCTACATGGCGGCCGCCGTGCGCGCCCGCGACGGCAGCATCCTGGACTTTCGCATCGTCGACTGCAACGAGCGCGGCGCCTTCTTCTACGGGATGACGCGCGAGCAGCTGGTGGGGTCGAGCCTTGCTACAATCGACGCGGGCCTGTTCGGCGAAGAGCTGATGTCCACCTACCGCAAGGCCATGGAGGCCGGCTTCTACGAGGACGACCGCCGCATGCCCCTGGATAACCGCCTGAACATCAGCTGGGGCCACCGGCGCCTGGTCCGGGTCGGCAACGGCCTGGCGGTGACCCTGCAGGACATCAGCGAAAGGAAAGCGCACGAGGACCAGCTCGAGCGCATGGCCAACGAAGACCTGCTCACCGGCCTCGCGACCCGCCACGCTTTTCTCAATGCCATGCCGGAGCGGCTGGCCCAGGCGCGCGCCAACGAGGAGGGCCTGGCCCTGCTCTTCATCGACCTGGACGAATTCAAGGTGGTCAACGACACCCACGGCCACGCGGTCGGCGACCAGCTGCTGAAAAGCGCCGCGCAGCGCCTGCTGTCGCTGCTGCGTCCCCAGGACAGCGTGGCGCGTTTCGGCGGCGACGAATTCCTGGTGCTGCTGCAGCCGGTCGAGGGCGAGCGCCAGGCCGCCTCGGTGGCGGCGCGCATCGTCGAAGCCTTCGGCGTGCCTTTCCTGATCGGCGACGACCTGCATGCGGTGGGCTCCTCGATCGGCATCAGCATGTTCCCGCGCGACGGCCAGGACGCCGAGACCCTGGTGCGCCACAGCGACATCGCCATGTACGCCGGGAAGAACGAGGGCAAGGGCCAGTACCGCTTCTTCGATCCGGCCCTGTCGAACACCCTGAATACGCGCGCCCGCCTGAAGCAGCACATGCTGGAAGCGATCGAGCGCGACCAGTTCACCCTGTATTACCAGCCGCGCGTGGACGCGCGCAGCGGCGAGCTGCTCTCCATGGAAGCCCTGATCCGCTGGCGCCATCCGGAGATGGGCATCGTCTCGCCGGGCGACTTCATCCCGCTGGCCGAAACCACCGGCCTGATCGTGCGCATCGGCGAAGTCGTGATCGACAAGGCCTGCGCCCAGCTGGCCGCCTGGCGCGAAGCGGGGGTGGCGCTGGTGCCGGTGTCGATCAACGTCTCGCCCAAGCAGTTCCAGCGCGGCGGGGTGCAGCGCCAGCTGAGCCGCGCCCTGAGCCGCTGGCGCGTGCCGGCCAGCCTGATCGAGGTCGAGATCACCGAATCGGCCATGATGGGCGACCATGACGACATCCTGGCCGAACTGGCGGCCCTGCGCGCCCTCGGCGTGAAGCTGCATGTGGACGATTTCGGCACCGGCTACTCCTCGCTGTCGCAGCTGCAGCGCCTCAAGATGGACGTGCTGAAGGTGGACCGCGCCTTCACCATGGAGCTCGGCAACTCGAAAGAGGGCAAGGTCTTCTTCCAGGCCATCGTGTCGATGGCCCATGCGCTCGGCATGTCGGTGGTGGCCGAGGGCGTCGAGACCGAGGAGCAGCTGGCCATCCTGCGCAAGCTCGATTGCAACGAGGTGCAGGGCTACTACATCGCGCGTCCGGTGCCGGCCGGCGAGATGCTGGAGATGATGCAGCGCCGCTACCTGCTGGTGCAGGGACCGCTTGCGGCCGAAGGTGTTTCCTTCTAGAATGCGCTCACCCTTTGGGGAGTAGCCTCCTTCCGCGCGATGCGGGAGGGCCCGCGTCAACATACTCGGTGCCAATATGGACCGTGGCGCGGGCGCCTGTTCTGGTTGGCGAGACCATCGGCCCATCCGCGCAGTGTCGGGCGCGCGGCTGCGCCGTCGTCCGCGCCCGCACCAAGAGACCCCAGCATGACCTTCACCGCCCTCGTATTCCTCGCCCTCGCGATGTCGACCGACGCCTTTGCCGCGGCCATCGCCAAGGGCGCGGCCCTGCGCAGCCCGACCTTCCCGCAAGCCCTGCGCATCGGCCTGCTGTTCGGCTGCATCGAAACCATCACCCCGGTGCTCGGCTGGGCCCTCGGCTCGCTGGCCGCCGACGCCATCCGCCAGTGGGATCACTGGATCGCCTTCGTGCTGCTGCTCGGCCTGGGCGGCCGCATGATCTGGCTGTCCTTCGGCAGCGACGAGGAGGAGGAAGAGGAGGGCGGCAGGCAGAACCTGCTGGTGCTGGTGCTCACGGCCGTGGCGACCAGCATCGATGCGGCGGCGGTGGGCGTGGGCCTGGCGTTCGTGGACGTGTCGATCGTGCACGCCGCGCTGGCGATCGGCGTGGCCACCACCACCATGGTGACCATCGGCGTGCTGCTCGGCCGGCGCCTGGGCGCCGTGGTGGGCCGCAACGCCGAGCGCATCGGCGGCGTGGTGCTGGTGCTGGTCGGGACGACGATCCTGATCGAGCACCTAGGCGCCTGATCCTCCCGGCTCAGGGCAGGCGCAGTCCGCGCACGACGCCGTCGGCGCGCAGCAGGGCCGGGTCGGCGTCGGCCGAATGCGTGCCCGGTCCGTTCTCCATGCTCCCGCTTAAGTAAGCGCCGTTGTGCGGCGCCACCGAGCGCACCTGGTTATGGCGCGGGCCGCCGCTGACCGTCAATTTCTCGCGCAGGGCGCCGTCGCCTTCCAGCACCAGCAGCAGCGGTTTGGCTTCTTCCGAGATGCTGGCGCCGCCCGGGTTCTGGATATAGCCGCTGCTGCCCGCGGCCAGCAGGCGGCCGTTCGGCAGCGGCGTCACGTCGAGCAGGGCGTCGCCGCGTTCGATGTCGAGCGCGCGGTAGCTTGCCTTGCCATGCCGGCCAGCCGGAATCACGCTCACCAGTCCATCCCAGCCGCTGCCGTCGGGCAGGCGTGTCGGCAGGAAGCGGCCGACCGCGACGATGGCATCTCCATGCCATTTGATGGCTTTCACTTCGGTCTGCACCCGCGTCTCCAGGTAGCTGGTGCCGATCCGGCGCCCGTCCGGGGCCAGCTCGGTGAGCAGCGCGCCGGTGAAGAAGTCGGCCGGCAGCGTCTCCCTGAAATGCGTCGCGTGGCCTTCGGCGTAGTCGGTCGGGTTGAGGTTGACCGCGACCGCCAGGCGTCCGTTCGCATCGGTGTCCAGCAGCACCTGCCACTGGTCGTGCAGCCCGCCGAAGGGGTCGAAGGTGCCGCTGGTGGTCGATCTGCCGCCTACGGCGACGCCCGGTTCCACCAGGGTGCGCCAGTCGCGCTTGAATGCACCGGCGCCGTAGCTGTAGCGGTAGGCCAGGATCGAGTTGCGTCCGGTGTGCAGGGCCAGCGCCAGGTGCTCGCCCAGGGGCGCGAGGCGCACGGCATCGCGGGTGGCGCGCGGCAGCAGGGCCTTGTGGTCGGGGATGAAGTTCGGGTCGCCGATATAGGGGTCATCGGGAATCGCCGCATCCTGGAAATCGAACTGGGCGATCACCGCGCCGCGCCGGTCCAGGCGCAGCAGGCGCACCTGGCTGTCGGTCGCGATGACGGCACTGATCTCGCGGCTGGGGTGGACGGCGAAGTCGAGCAGCGACCAGCCTTCCGGTGGCGTGTAGTTGTTCGCTGCCGTGGCGCCCTCGGCCACCAGCAGGCGCCGCACCGGACGCCGCTGGGCCGTGAAGGAAGGCTGCAGCTTCTCGACCATGGCCACCCAGCCGCTGCCGGCGCCGCGGACCTTGAACACGGCTTCGCCGGCGACGCGCTGTTCGACCGGGGCCTGGACGGGCGGCGGCAGGGGATCGCCGCCGTCGCCGCCGCCACCGCCGCAGGCGGACAGTAAGGTCAGGAAGGGAAGGAGCCCGGCAGCAGCCAGGCGCGCTGAAGAAGAAATCGGGCGCATGGGAATCGTATTGACGATGGAAGGCCCTCCATCGTATGCAGGCGCCGGCTGCAATCTGTCGCAAGTTTGTCCGCAAAGATGCGGGAAATGGTCACCGTCTGTGCGGGTTCTTCACCGATGTCTGTATGTCAGCTCGTATGCAGGGACCGGCAGAAGGCCTCGGTCCGGGCATCCATGGGGAAGCATGATTCGATGTGCAGCTCCTCCAGCGTGAGGTCGCGCGGCGTGCCGAAGGTGGTGATGGTGGAAAAGAAGCTGATCCGGACCTCTCCACGCCGGAAGCAGGCAGTGAGCACCGGCGCCGGCGCCGTGCCGATGTCGCGCTGGCGCCAGTGGGTCGGCACGCCCGGGTAGGCCAGCATTTCCTGCAGCAGGGCCGCCGCCTGCGGGTCGGGACGCGCCGCCGCGACTTCGTTGTGGAGGTGGCGCAGCATGGAGCTGGCGATTTCCTCCCAGTTCTCCACCGCGCCGCGCAGGTCGTCGGGGTCGAAGAACTGGCGCAGCATATTGCCGTGCCGGCTGTCGCGGCCGCCCAGCATGAAGCGGTTCACCCGCGTGGCCGCTTCATTCTCCATCAGGATGTTCCAGTGGCGGTCGAGCAGGAAGGCGGGATAGGGTTCCTGCTGCGCCAGGATCGCGTCGACCGCATAGCGCATCTGCGCGAGCTTGGGCGCATCCAGGCTGGTGCGCGCATACTCCGCCGCGAAACCGCCGGCGGTCAGCAGGGCATTGCGTTCGCGCAGCGGCACCGCCAGGGCGTCCGCCAGGCGCGCGATCATCTCGCGGCTCGGCCTGGCCCGGCCGTTTTCGACATAACTGAGGTGGCGCGCCGAAACGTCGGCATGCAGCGCGAGATCGAGCTGGCTCAGTCGCCTGGCCACGCGCCATTCGCGCAGCATGGCGCCGACCGTGGCCTGCTCTCCTTTGGCGGGATCGTCGTTCTTCATCACGCCATTCTATCGGCTCGCCTGCGCGGCCTCCATAACCTCGGAGGTCATATTCCCGCGCAAGGGCCGGTCATTGCGGCGGACCTGGAAGCGCGCGATGATCTGTCCACAATCCACCAAAGCGAAGGAGACATCATGCAGGAACAAAGGCAAGCGGCACTGCAACTGGCGGCGCTGCACGTGAAGGGACGCCCGCTGGTGCTGTACAACGCCTGGGATGCCGGCAGCGCGAAGGCGGTCGCGGCGGCCGGCGCGCGGGCGGTCGGCACCAGCAGCTGGGCGCTCGCCGCCGCCCACGGCTACGATGACGGCGAGGCGATCCCGTTGGCGCTGGTGGCGCAGATCGCGGGCCGCATCGTGCAATCGGTCGCGCTGCCGGTTACCGTGGACATCGAGGGCGCCTACAGCAGCGACCCGGACACCGCGGCGGCGAACGTCGCTCTCCTGCTCGAGCAGGGTGTGGCGGGCATCAACCTCGAAGACCGCGTCGTCGCAGGCAGGGGCTTGTACGACATCGACAACCAGTGCGCCCGGATCGCCGCGATCCGCGCCATCGCCGAGTCGCGCGGGGTGCCGCTGTTCATCAATGCCCGCACGGACGTGTTCTTCACGCCAGGCGCGGCGCCGCGGGCCGTGCTGGGCGAGGCCATCGCGCGCGCCGAGGCTTACGCGCGAGCGGGCGCAAGTGGCCTCTTCGTCCCCGGCCTGCTCGACATCGAGGTCATCGGCGAACTGGCGGCCGCCACTGCCTTGCCGCTGAACGTGATGATGATGCCGGGGGCGCCGTCGGTCGAGCGCCTGGCGGCGGCCGGGGTGGCGCGCATCAGCCATGGGCCGGCGCCCTACCTGGCGGCGATGGCGGCCGTGGAAGCGGGGGCGCGCGCCGCGCTGGCCTAGCCGTCCGGCCCCGGGGCGGCGCCATGTTATACTGGCGCCGTCATGTCCCCCTGCATTGTATGAGACGACTTTTCGTCATCTTCCTGATCCTGCTCTTCCCCCTGAACGTCTTTGCGCTGTCGATGTCCGTATCCGGCGCGCAGCAGGGTGACGCCGTGGTGCTGGCGCTCGAAGCCGATACCTCCACGGGCGAGAGCCGTGGCGACGTCGATCCCGACGAACCGCCTTCGGTGGCCGACCTGCACGACATCGTCAACCACGAACCCTCATTGCGCCTGGCCACCTGGCCCGCCGGCGCGCTGCCGCCGCACGACGCTGCGCCGCACTCCCATTCCCTGCCTCCACCCCTCAAGCCGCCCTGCGCCGCCTGAGGCGGGCGGACACGCCTGCCTGCTTTCGTCCTGAGCCGACCTGGCACGCGCCGCGCGCGTGCCGGCGGCCCCGATGTTCTCTTCATTTGATAAGGCAAGCACAATGGAATGGCTATTTGACCCCGGCATATGGGTGGGTCTGTTCACCCTGGTGTTCCTGGAAATCGTCCTCGGCATCGACAACCTGATCTTCATCGCGATCCTGGCGGACAAGCTGCCGCCGCACCAGCGCGACAAGGCGCGCCTCATCGGCCTGTCGCTGGCCATGGGCATGCGCCTCGGCCTGCTCACGATCGTCTCCTGGCTGGTCACGCTGACCACGCCGCTGTTTTCGCTCGGCTCCTTCTCGTTCTCGGGGCGCGACCTGATTTTGCTGCTGGGCGGCTTCTTCCTGCTCTTCAAGGCGACCGTCGAACTGCACGAGCGCCTGGAAGGCGTCGTGCATACGCAGAGCGGCAACAAGGTCTACGCCAGCTTCGCCGCCGTGGTGGCGCAAATCGTGGTGCTGGACGCCGTGTTCTCGCTCGACGCCGTGATCACGGCGGTGGGCATGGTCGAGGAACTGGGCGTCATGATGGCGGCCGTGGTCATCTCGATCGGCGTCATGATCCTGGCCTCGAAACCGCTCACGCGTTTCGTCAACGCCCACCCGACCGTGGTGGTGCTGTGCCTGTCCTTCCTCCTGATGATCGGCCTGAGCCTGGTGGCCGAGGGCCTGGGCTTCCACATCCCGAAGGGTTACCTGTACGCGGCGATCGGCTTCTCGGTGCTGATCGAGACCCTGAACCAGTTCGCGCGCCGGAACTTCCTCAAGAACGAGGCGCGCGTTCCCTTCCGCGAGCGCACCGCCGACACGGTGCTGCGCCTGCTCGGTAATCGCCGCCAGGCCGCGCAGGAAGAAAACCAGGCCATGCCGGCCGCGGAAGTGGAAGCCTTCGGGGTGGAAGAGCGCAATATGGTCAGCGGCGTGCTGCGCCTGGCCGACCGCTCGATCCGCTCGATCATGACGCCGCGCGCCGAGATGTCCTGGGTGAACCTCGACTCGGCGCCCGGCATGATCCTGCAGCAGCTGCAGGAGACGCCGCACAACCAGCTGCCGGTATGCCGCGGCGACGTCGACCATGTGGTCGGCGTGGCGCGCACCAAGGACCTGATCGGCGCGCTGCTCATGCAACGTCACATCGACGAGCACGACGCGAGCCTGCTGCGCCAACCGATCGTCCTGCCTGACACGGCGGGCGTGCTGAAGGCCATGGATACCCTGAAACGCGCCCACGGCCAGCTGGTGCTGGTGGCCGACGAGTATGGCGTGGTGCAGGGCCTGCTCACGCCGATCGACCTGCTGGAAGCGATCGCCGGGGAGTTCCCGGACGAGGACGAGCAGCCGGCGATCCGCCAGCAGGCCCCCGGACACTGGGAAGCCGACGGCAGCGCCGACCTGCACCTGCTCGAACAGCTGCTGGAAACCGACGCCCTGGTGGAGGAAGACGCCGACTACAGCTCGCTCGCCGGCTTCCTGCTGCAGCGCTTCGAAACCCTGCCGGCGGCGGGCGACGCCATCGAGGCCGATGGCCTGCGCTTCGAAGTGCTGGCAGTCGAGGACCGCCGCATCGTGCGCGTGGCGATCCGCCGCGTGGAGACGCAGCTTGACGCCCAAACCGAATAAACCATTTATATCGCTACTGAAGGAACCATCATGAAACGCATTGTCCTTTTCCTTGTCACCAACGTCGCCGTGATGCTGGTGCTGAGCCTCACCGCCAGCCTGCTCGGCGTGAACCGCTTCCTCACCTCGAACGGCCTGAACCTCGGCATGCTGCTGGTGTTCGCGGCCCTGATGGGCTTCGGCGGCGCCTTCATCTCGCTCCTGATGTCGAAGACCATCGCCAAGTGGTCGACCGGCGCGCGCGTGATCACCCAGCCGGCCAACGCCACCGAGCGCTGGCTGGTCGATACCGTCGCGGCGCAGGCCCAGCGGGCCGGCATCGGGATGCCGGAGGTGGCCGTGTATGAAGGCGAGCCGAACGCCTTCGCCACCGGCGCCACCAAGAACAGCTCGCTGGTGGCGGTGTCAACGGGCTTGCTGCAATCGATGACCCAGGAAGAAGTCGAGGCCGTGCTGGCGCACGAAGTGGCCCACATCGCCAACGGCGACATGGTGACGCTGACCCTGATCCAGGGCGTGGTCAACACCTTCGTCATCTTCCTGGCGCGCATCGTCGGCTACTTTGTCGACAGCATGCTGCGCAAGAACGACGAGGAGGCATCAAGCCCCGGCATCGGCTATATGGTGACGGTGATCGTCTGCGAGATCCTGTTCGGCATCCTGGCCTCGATCATCGTGGCCTGGTTCTCGCGCCAGCGCGAATACCGCGCCGACCGCGGCGCGGCCCAGATCATCGGCCGTCCGCAGCCGATGATCGCCGCGCTGCGCCGCCTGGGCGGACTGGCCGAGGGCGAGCTGCCGAAGAACATGGCCGCATTCGGCATCTCGAGCAAGGGCGCGCTGGCGCTGTTCTCGAGCCACCCGCCGATCGAGTCGCGCATCGCTGCACTGCAGGGACAGTAAGCGGACGCGGGGTGGGGGAGCTCTTGCTTTGGTAAGAGTGACGCATAATGTGACTGTGTGTCATAGTGTGTGACATCACATGATCAACACAGAGAGCAAGCCATGTCCAACACCCCGGTCATCACGAGAAGCGGCGAGGGCGCCCTTCTCGATATCCTTGGAACGCGTACCCGTTTCCTCTGCTCCGCCGAGCAGACGGACAATGCCTGGTCGCTGATGGAAGTCACGCTGCCGAAGCACAGCGGCGCGCCGCCCCACGCCCATCCCTGGGGCGAGGCGTATTACGTGGTGGCCGGCGAAGTCGGCTTCCTGGTGGACGGCAAGCCGCAGCGCTTGATGGCCGGCGACTTCCTGTTTGCGCCGGCGAATACCGAGCACGCCTTCGAGGGCCTGTCCGAGGAGCCGGCGCGCGTCATCATCTTCGATGCGCCGGCCCATGCGGGTGGGTTCTTCCGCGAAGTCGACCAGCACGTGAAGACCATGCCGGACGACCTGGGCAAGATGCTCGAGATCGGGGCGCGCCACGGCGTGCGCTTTTCAGCGCCTGCTGATGCGCAAGGCGCGCAGCGGCCATGATCCTGTGGCGGCGCCCGGCTCAGCGCGCCGCCATGCGTTTCGCGATCGGGTGGTTTGCACGCAACTGCAGCAAGTCCCACCGATTGCCGTACAGGTCTTCGAATACGGCAACCGTCCCGTATTCCTCTTCTTTCGGTTCCCGGACGAAGACGACGCCGTTGGCACGCAGCCGCGCGTAATCGCGCCGGAAGTCGTCCGTATTCAGGAAAAGGAAGACGCGGCCGCCGGCCTGGTTCCCGACGAAGGGCTCCTGTTCGGGTTTCGATGCCTTCGCCAGCAGCAAAGTGGTGCCGAGCCCGCCGGGTGGGGCCACGACGACCCAGCGTTTATCCTGTTCTGCCTGATAGGTGTCGTCGAGAAGCTCGAAGCCGAGCTTGCCGACATAGAAATCGATGGCCTCGTCGTAGTCGCGTACGACCAGTGCAATGTGAACGATGGATTGCTGCATGCCGGTTCCTTGTCGTGCTACGAGCTCCAGGCGGAGCGACAGCTTCTACTGTACCCGACCTTACGACGTCGCTTCCGGCCTGTTGCAGATGTTGGCGCTATGTATTTCGCTCCGTAGCCCCATCGCACATCTGCCTACTTTCATCCCACCTGCCGCCAAGGTCCAGGCAACGATCGATCCGCATCTCGTTGCGCAAGCAGAGGCCAAGGACCAATAGTGAAGCGAGCAGGGAGGTCCAGATAAACAGCTTCTTGGCTTTCATAATCCTCCATCTCGGCCCTTCTGCCATCGAAGCAGACGATCAGTTGCACATAGCGCTCGCATTGGATCATTCAGCCGCAGTCCAGCGGTAGCGGATATCGTCCAGCCCCCAACTCGCTTCGTGACCGCAGGCCTCGATGACGAAGCCCTGTTTTTCATAAAAAGCGCGTGCGCCACCGTTGCGAGCGAATGTATAAAGCGACAGGCTGCCCCCGGCATTGTTCTTTGCGAGGGCGAGCAACCGGGAACCGATACCGCTACCTTGGTAGCCGGCACGCACATACAACTGGTCGACTGACTCGGAAGAAAAGGCGATGAATCCTGCTAGCTGCCTCTTCACCAGTGCTAGAACAACTTGGTTGTGCGGCAGTACCTGCTCCAGGAAATAGTTGCGCTGTTCTTCGACAGGATGCGGGTCGACGACGCCGACAGCTGCCTCGAAGCTTGCGCGCCACATGGGTATCAGCTCTGCCAGCCAGTCCTCGCTGTAGGGAACGATCTCCATATTTAACTGTTGGCCTGGCCTTATCCTCTTCGCGCCGCCTCGATCGCCGCGATATCGATCTTCGTCATGGTCATCATGGCCTCGAACACGCGCCTGGCCACCGCCCGGTCCGGATCGGCCATCGCTTCGGTCAGCGCGCGCGGCGTGATCTGCCACGACAGCCCCCACTTGTCCTTGCACCAGCCGCAGGCGCTCGCCTGGCCGCCATTGCCGATGATCGCATTCCACAGGCGGTCGGTCTCTTCCTGGTCGCTTGTAGCGATCTGGAAGGAAAAAGCTTCGCTGTGGGTGAATGCCGGGCCGCCGTTCAGGCCGATGCAGGGAATGCCGGCCACCGTGAACTCGACCGTGAGGATGTCGCCCTCCTTACCTGAAGGGAAGTCGCTCGGCGCGCGCCATACCGTACCGACGCTGCTGTCCGGAATGGTGGCGGCGTAGAACTGCGCCGCTTCCAGGGCGGCGCCATCGAACCAGAGGCAAATCGTGTTTTTGCTGACCATGTCAATCTCCATTGGGTAAGGGGATAACCGGATACGAGCCGACCTACGCACGCCAGCATAACGCATCTGGATTGCAAGATTTGAATTGTTATAATCAACAATCACATTCTGCGCTTCCGGCGCGCCTTGGTTCGCTTTCGCTCAACAGGACGAAACCAGATGACGATAGGCAGTAATCCCGAAGAACGGAGACAGCTTCCCCAGGATGAGGCTGGCCACGGCCAGCGCACCGGCACGCCGGAGGCTGGCTACATCGACGATCCGGCCGGCTTACAGCACGAAGGATGAGCATGCAGCATGTCCTCCTGGTAGACGACGAAGAAGCGATCCTCTACGTCTTCCAGAAATACCTCGAGCGCGAGGGCTTTGCCGTGTCGACGGCGGCCAACGCGCATGACGCGATCGCCCTCTTCGAATCCAGCCACGTCGACGCGCTCGTCACCGACCAGCGCATGCCGGGCATGAAGGGCGACATGCTGGTCCAGCGCCTGCGCAGCGTCCGGCCAGGCCTGCCGGCCCTCATCGTGACCGCCTACGCCGCCGAGTGCAGCATGGACCTGCGGAACGTGCCGGTGCTGAACAAGCCAGTGTCGCCTGCCGATCTGGTGGCGGCGGTCGAACGGGCCCTGGCGGCGAAGAACGCACCGGCCGCCTAAGGCAGAGTGCAGGCGGCGTCTGCACGCGGCAGGTCGCGGCCGGCGGCAAAGGCGCTGACCTGGCGCTCGAAGCAGCCGGGGCGCTGCCCAAAGCGGGATAGGTTCCTAATCGAGGTCGGACGCGTCGTGGCGCTCCGCTACCTGCTCTTCCGGATTGCCGCGCACGCGGTTGACCTTGCGGCCACGTGCCACGGCGGGGCGCGCCGCGATCTCGTCGGCCCAGCGGCGCACGTGCTTGTACTCGTGGACCGACAGGAATTCGCCGGCCTCGTACAGTTCGCCGCGCACCATGCCGCCGTACCAGGGCCAGATCGCCATGTCGGCGATCGTGTATTCGTCACCTGCCACGTAGCGGTGATCGGCCAGCTGGCGCTCCAGCACGTCGAGCTGGCGCTTGGTTTCCATCGCATAGCGGTCGATCGGGTACTGCAGCTTCTCGGGCGCGTAGGCGTAGAAGTGGCCGAAGCCGCCGCCCACGAAGGGCGCGGAGCCCATCTGCCAGAACAGCCAGTTCATGGTCTCGACGCGCGCCGGCCCCGTCGACGGCAGGAAGACGCCGAACTTCTCGGCCAGGTAGACCAGGATCGAGCCGGATTCGAACACGCGTACGGGCTCGGGGCCACTGCGGTCGACCATGGCGGGGATCTTCGAGTTCGGGTTGGCGGCAACAAAACCGCTCGAGAACTGCGCGCCTTCGTTGATCTTGATGAGCCAGGCGTCGTACTCGGCGCCGCTGTGGCCGAGGGCCAGCAGCTCTTCCAGCATGATCGTCACCTTGACGCCGTTCGGTGTCCCCAGCGAGTACAGCTGCAGCGGGTGCTTGCCGACCGGGAGCTCGGCGTCGTGCGTGGGGCCGGCGACGGGGCGGTTGATGTTGGCGAAGGTGCCGCCGTTCGACGCGGGCGGGGTCCAGACTTTGGGAGGGACGTAGGGTTCGGTCATCGGGGTCTCCTTGTGCATGCCGGATGAAAGCAACCATTCTAGCCAAGGCAGGGGGAAGGCGTTGCCGGCGTCCGAAAACCCGGCCTTATGCGCCGCGCATCAAAGCAGGCCCGGGTGGATACGGCGGTGGAAAGCCGTGCTATGTTTGGCTGTTCAGCCCATCCATTGGAACCGCCATGCACGTCGAAGTACCCAAATCCCACTCGTTCAAGGAATTCGCCGGCGAGTACATCATGATCGTCGTGAGTATCCTCACCGCCCTGGCGCTGGAAAACGCCGTGCACCGCTACCACCAGTCGCACAAGGCGCACGAGGCGGCGCGCAACCTCGACGCGGAGATCGCGGTGAATATCGCGGAAGTCCGCTCGGCCATCAAGCGCAACGACGGGGAACTCAAGCGGATCGGGAAGCTGGGCGAGGTCCTGCTGGCCGACATCAATGCCGGCCTCGGCGACAAGGAAGCGATCAGGCACGCGATGCAGGAGTCGGGAAGCACCTTCGGCTTCAACATCACCATCCCTTCGCTGCAGCGCGAGGCATGGGACGTCGCCGTGGCCAACCAGGCGCTCAGCTATATGCCGCAGGACCAGCTGCAGCGCTACGCGAGGCAGTACGCGAACATGCGCGACGTGCAGGCCATGGTGAACGTGACCGGCAACTCCTTCGTCGACCTGCCGTCCCTGGCCAATGCGATGAGCAATATGAAGACCGGCGACATCAGCTCGCGCGAGCTGTACCGCACGATCAACCAGCTGGTCTTCGTCTACGAGCAGAACGGCAATAATATGCGTTCGCTCGAGAAGCTGCTGGTCGATGAGCAGAAGACGAAAAAGGAGTCCGGGCATTGATGGAGCCCGGCCAACAAAAAACCTCGCCGCGGCGAGGTTTTTTGTTGGCTGAAGCCTGCTTACACGTAAGCGGCCAGCGCGCCCTTCATCTTCTTGAGCGCCGCCGATTCGATCTGGCGGATGCGCTCGGCCGACACGCCGAACTCTTCGGCCAGCGTGTGCAGGGTGGCGCCCGAACCGTCGTCGTTGGCCAGCCAGCGCGCCTCGACGATGCGGCGCGAACGCGGGTCGAGCTTGCCCAGCGCCGTTTCCAGGCCTTCCGACTGCAGGCGGGTGACCGCTTCGGCCTCCAGCACCTTGGTCGGCTCCTGCTGGTCCGAGGACAGGTAGGCGATCGGGGCGAACTTGTCGTCGTCGTCGTCGGTCGGCGATTCGAGGGCGATGTCGCGGCCCGACAGGCGGGTTTCCATCTCGATCACTTCTTCGCGCTTGACGTCGAGCATCTTCGCCAGCTCGTCCACCTGGGTCGGCGTCATCGCGTCCAGGCCCACCTTGTTGCTGCGCAGGTTGAAGAAGAGCTTGCGCTGGGCCTTGGTCGTCGCGACCTTCACCAGGCGCCAGTTCTTCAGGATGTATTCGTGCATCTCGGCCTTGATCCAGTGCATCGCGTACGAGACGAGACGCACGCCCTGGTTCGGGTCGAAGCGCTTGACCGCTTTCATCAGGCCGATATTGCCTTCCTGGATCAGGTCGGCGTGGGGCAGGCCGTAGCCGAGGTAGCCACGCGCGATCGACACCACCAGTCGCAGGTGCGAGAGCACCAGCTTCTGTGCTGCTTCCAGGTCATTCTTTTCCCGCAGCGACTTGGCCAGCGACACTTCTTCTTCGTGGCTCAGCATCGGCAGGCGGTTGACGGCCGAAATGTAGGCGTCGATGTTGCCGAGATTGCCGGTGAAACCCAGGTTGAGGGCACGACTGCCGGCAGGAACCAATGCGGATTGTGCGGACATATTCATTTCCCTTGTAGTAATCTTGCTGCACCCTTAATGTGCCACGGACCCCTGTCGCGCGACACCAGCGTTACTGCTTGTTACCGGGTGCTCATCTTGATTTTCGCTGTGTTCGGAACATATATTAGCACTCTCCCGGGGTGAGTGCTAGGCAAGCCATCGCTTTGCCGAAATCGATTAAGTCTGGCTAAAGTATTGCACGCAGGAATCAAATTCGCGCCGTTTCCACTGTAGAGCAGACGACCCGGATTTAGTTGATCCAACTCAAAAGTAAGCCCAAAAACACTGGAAAATCGCCGTAAGGACAGGTTACGGAGGCTTGAAGGCGCCTTCTGTTGGATGGCGCACGTTCGCAAAGCGAGCCCTGTAGGACCAAGACCCGTGTGCGCGTAGGGAGGGACGGCTAAGCCGTTCATGCCAGATGGGGACCATGAGCAGGATTGCAAGTCCTGCCCATGTCAAAAAATGCTTTACCGGACCCGCGCCAGGTGGCGCTGTACCGAGAGCATGGCGCCGATCAGGCCGAGGCCCGCGCTGATGGCCAGCAGGCCGGCGATTTCCAGTCCGCCGAGCGGCGCCAGCTGGAATTCCGAGGCGTACAGGCGCGCAAACTCGGCGATTGCCCGGTTCAGGGGCGAGAGCGCCAGCGTCACCGCACCGAGGGCCACCGCGCCGGCGCACAGGCCGAGCAGGGCGCCGGTGTAGTAGAAGGGGCGGTGGATGAAGTTGTCGGTCGCGCCCAGGAGCTTGGAGACGGCGATTTCTTCCTTCTGCGTCAGCACCTGCAGGCGGATGGTATTGAACACCACCGCGATCACCACGATGCCGAGCGTGACGGCCAGCAGCAGCAGGGCCAGGCGCAGGATGTTCAGCAGGGCGGCCAGGCGCTTGACCCAGGCCGAGTCCACCTGCACGGTGTCCACGCCGGGCAGGGCGCGCAGCTGTTCGACGATCAGGTCGACCTGGTTCGCTGCGCCACCGCGGGCAAACCCTTCCAGCTTCATCACATAGCTGTCCGGCAGCGGGTTGTCGCCCAGGGTGTCGAGCACGTCGCTCAGGCCGCTCTTTTCCTTCAGGGAAGCCAGCGCCTGCTCGCGCGGCACGAAGCCGACGTTCGCGCGGCCGCCGCTTGCTACGATGCGGCGGATCTGCGGGGCCAGCGCATCGGCTTCTTCGCGCGTGGCTTCCTGCTTCATGAACAGGCTGATCTCCGGATCGACCGAGAGCTGTTCGGACAGGGGGCGGACGTTGTCGAGCAGGGTGATGCCGGCGAAGGGCAGCATCAGCGCGAACGCGACCACCAGCACATTGAACAGGAAGCTGCCCGGCGCCTTGCGCACGGTGGACAGCGCGCCGCCGAGGGCGAAGCGGTGCTGGCGGAACCACGGGCTCATACGCCACCTCCCACCAGCTGGCCTTGCTCGAGGCGGATCACGCGCGCGGTCGCGCTGCCGAGCACCTCGTCGTCGTGGGTCGAGATCACGCAAGTCACGCCTGCGGCGTGGAAGGCACGCAGCGCGTCCAGCACGCGGTCGGCCGCGGCGCGGTCGAGGTTCGCGGTGGGCTCGTCGGCCAGGATGATCTGCGGCCGGTTGACGATGGCGCGCGCCACCGCCACGCGCTGCTGCTCGCCGCCGGACAGTTCGAGCGGCATGGCTTTTGCACGGTCCAGCAGGCCGACCTTGTCGAGCGCCGCGCGGGCGCGCTGCTCGGCCTGCGCTTTCGGTGCGCCGGTCACGAGCAGGGGCAGCATCACGTTGCCGAGGATGTTGCGGTCGTTGAGCAGGCGCTGGTGCTGGAAGATCAGGCCCAGGTTACGGCGCAGGAAAGGGATGCCGGCCTTCTTGATGCGGCCGATGTCCTGGCCGTTGACGGTGACCACGCCGCCGGTGGGACGTTCGACCGCGGCCACCATCTTCATCAGGGTCGACTTGCCGGCGCCGGAAGGGCCGGCCAGGTAGACCAGTTCGCCCTTGGCGATGTTCAGCGAGACATCGCGCAGGGCGTAGGCATCAATGGAATACTGCTTGGAGACGGACTGGAATTCGATCATGTGGTGTCTGGTTAGCCTAGCAGCGCTTCGACGAATTCTTCGGCATTGAAGGGCTGCAGGTCGTCCAGCTTCTCGCCCACGCCGATGAAATAGACCGGCACCGGGCGGGTACGCGCAATCGCGGCCAGCACGCCGCCCTTGGCGGTGCCGTCCAGCTTGGTGATCACCAGGCCGGTCAGCTGCAGGGCGTCATCGAACGCCTTTACCTGGGCCAGCGCGTTCTGGCCGGTATTGCCGTCGATGACGAGCAGGGTCTCGTGCGGGGCGCCATCCATGCCCTTGCCGATGACGCGCTTGATCTTCTTGAGTTCTTCCATCAGGTGCAGCTGGGTCGGCAGGCGGCCGGCGGTGTCGACCATGACGACGTCGACGCCGCGCGCCTTGCCCGACTGGACCGCATCAAAAGCGACGGCGGCCGGGTCACCGGAGGCCTGCGAGATCACGGTAACGTTGTTGCGCTGGCCCCAGACCATCAGCTGCTCGCGCGCGGCGGCGCGGAAGGTGTCGCCGGCGGCCAGCAGCACCGACTGCTCTTCGCGCTGCATGTGCTTGGCCAGCTTGCCGATGGTGGTGGTCTTGCCGGCGCCGTTCACGCCCGAGATCATCATCACGAGCGGCTCGTGGCGGCCGAGCTCCAGGGGTTTCTGCAAAGGCAGCAGGAGCTCGACCATCAGCTCCTTCAGCGCGGTCTTGACCGCGGCGGCATCCAGCAGCTTGTCTTCCTTGACCTTGCGGCGCAGGGCGTCGAGCAGGTGCTGGGTAGCGTCCATGCCGGCGTCCGACATCAGGAGCGCAGATTCGAGTTCCTCATAGAGGTCCTCGTCGATGCGCGCGCCGACGAAGAGCAGCGACAGGTTGTTCGAGGTCTTGGACAGGCCGGCCTTCAGGCGCGCCATCCAGGACTGCTTCTTTTCGGCGTCGGTGGTGGGGCGCTCGGCGGTTTCGGGGAAGAGCTCGCCGGCGCCAGGCGCGATGGGCGCGGGTAGGGGAGCGCTGACGGGCTCCGGCGCCGGCTGCGGGGCGGAGGCGGGGACAGGAGCAGGGACGCTCGGCGCGACCGGCTCGGGAACCTGGGTTTCCTGCTTCTTTCTCTTGAAGAAACTAAACATAGTTGGTGGCGGATCCTGCGCGCAAGCCGGCTCGCGCCGGCGATGAAAAAAGTAGCGAATATTTTACCAGAGCAGCAAGACTGTTCCGCCGTGCCCCGGGTATTGACGCTTCAAGATGCGTCGAAGGAACTATATGTTGCGTTATTGATGAAACCGACTGACTGCTCAACAGTGCGCGTCTGGAAAACGATTGCGACTTGCGCTAAATTGAACACAGAGAGAAAACCGACAAGAAATACGATAAACGGGGCACACCGTGAAAATTTCAAATTTCCTGAAGCGCCTCATCTATGGTGACAACGCCACGGATGGCAGCGCTGCGAACTTGCGCAACATTATCGTGTGGGCGTTCATCGCCCTCGTCGCACTGTTCCTGACGAATCCTTCCGGTGAGCCGGTCAGTTTCTTCGATAAACCGATTCCGCTGCCGGCCGAGTTGAACCTGGGTCAGTAATGACCGGTTCTCGTAGGGTGGGCGGGTCTTCCCGCCCACGCGGTCAACGCACGGATGTTGAGCCACGGAGCAGGCCAGGATACGTGATTTGACCGCGTGGGCGGACAAGCCGCCCACCCTACGAACAACTAGCCTTTGGCTTGTGACGCTTCCGCATTCTTGCGGATCGTCTCCAGCGTCGCATTCGGCGTAATCAGGTTGCCGTCGTAACGCAGCTCGATCACCGCCGGCAGTCCCTTGCCGTTCGCGTGCTCCAGCGCGCGCTGCAGCGCGGGCCCGAATTCCTCCGTCTTCTCCACCACCTCGCCATGGCCTCCGTAAGCGCGCGCCAATGCCGCGAAATCCGGATTGTGCAGCGTCGTGCCCGACACACGGCCCGGGTAGTCGCGCTCCTGGTGCATGCGGATGGTGCCGAACATATTGTTGTTGAAGACCAGGATGATCACACCGGCGCCGTACTGCACCGCGGTCGCCAGCTCCTGGCCCGTCATCATGAATTCGCCGTCGCCGGCGAAGGTGACGACGGTACGCTTCGGATCGATGATCTTCGCTGCCACGCCGGCCGGCACGGCATACCCCATGGCGCCATTGGTCGGCGCAAGCTGGGTGCGTTTGCCGCCGTAGCGGTAGAAGCGGTGGGCCCAGGTCGCGTAGTTGCCCGCGCCATTGGTGATGATGGTGTCGCGCGGCGCCTGCTGCATGAGTTCCTGCACCACCTGCCACAGGTCCAGTGGTGCACCACCGTCGCGGAAGATCGGCGGCTGCGCCTGCCAGGCGGCCAGCTCGGCCTTCGCTTCCTCGACCGTGCCCGCCCAAGCGGAGGAATCCACCGGCTCCATCGCCGCCAGCATTGCGCAGACCTGCGGCGCGCCGCTGGCGATCATGAGTTCGCCCTGGTAGACGCTGCCCAGTTCGTCCGGATCCGCGTGGATGTGCACCAGCTTCTGGCGCGGCACCGGGGACGACAGCAGGGAATAGCCGCTGGTCGTCATCTCGCCCAGGCGCGGGCCGATGGCGATCACGAGGTCCGCTTCCTTCACACGTGCGGCCAGCTTCGGATTGATGCCGATGCCGACGTCGCCCACGTAATTGGGATGCGCATTGTCCAGCAGGTCCTGGAAGCGGAAGGTGCAGCCGACCGGCAGGCGGTTGGCTTCGGCAAAGCGGGCCAGGTCCGCGCAGGCTTCGGTACTCCACGACCCGCCGCCCAGCAGCACGATCGGGCGCTTCGCTTGAGCCAGCATGGCGCGCAGCTGCGCGATCTGGTCCTGGGAGGGGGCTGCCTGCACCGGCTGGTAGCGGCGCGCATCGGCTACTGCCGCTTTCGTCACCAGCATGTCTTCCGGCAGCGCGAGAACCACCGGGCCCGGACGGCCGCTGGTGGCGACCTGGAAGGCGCGCGCGATGTATTCAGGGATGCGGTCGGCGCGGTCGATCTGGGTGACCCATTTGGCCATCTGGCCGTACATGCGGCGGTAGTCGATTTCCTGGAAGGCTTCGCGGTCGATGAAGTCGCTGCCGACCTGGCCGATGAAGAGGATCATCGGGGTCGAGTCCTGGTAGGCGGTGTGCACGCCGATCGAGGCATTGGTCGCGCCCGGGCCGCGGGTGACGAAGCAGATGCCCGGCTTGCCGGTCATCTTGCCGTAGGCTTCGGCCATGAACGCCGCGCCGCCTTCCTGCCGGTTGATCACGAAACGGATATCCGAGTCGTGCAGGGCGTCCAGCACATCGAGGTAGCTTTCGCCGGGCACGCCGAAGGCGGTGTCCACGCCGTGGATGTGGAGGGCGTCGACCAGGATCTGGCCGCCGGTGCGGGAAGGGTGGGTCATGGTGAGGTCGTCCTTGTCAAAGAGGCTCCCGAGATTCTAGGCGAGCGGCCCGGGAGTGGCTTTTGAAATGGCGACATCAAATTACAAAAACGACAGCCACATCCTCCTGCCCGCGCAAGAGGATGTGGCCGGGTGTGCCCGCAAGGACGGGTTGAGGGATCAGCAGGTCCGGTGCGCCTTCGCTCCGGCGCCGCGGCGGCGAGAAGCCATCGCTGCCAGGCCGGCGGCGACCAGAAGGGCGCTGGCCGGTTCCGGCACCGGCACGGGCTCTTCGAACGGTTCGATGCCGAAGGTGATGGAGCCAAAGTTCCAGCGGCCATCCGGGAAGACCTCGTCATCATCGAAGTATTCAAAGAACTCGAGGCGCAGGATGCCATCGACGCCGACCGTGAAGTCCAGGCCATTGAGCACCAGGTCGATGGAGCCGCTGTAGTCCGTGGTGCCGGAAACGATATCCCCGAGGCCTGGTTCCAGTATCACGCCCTCGGTCACCTTCGAGTTGGTGAAGGCGAAGCTGAGCTCGTCCAGCCAGCTCGGATCGTAGGCGGTGACGTTGACGGCATAGGAGATGCTCGTGATGCGCGAGTTGGCGCCAACGTCGAGGTTCAGAACGGAATTGCCCGGGTCGCCGAATTCACCGACGCTGTCGATGCCATCGGTGAAGGTGAAGGTCAGTGGACCGGCGAAGGCGGAAGTGCAGAAAAGCAGCGACAGGCCGGCGAACAATTTTTTAAGTGAACTCAGCGACATGGACATCCTCCGTTGTGGTTGAGCTGAATGTGAACGCAACAACCGTGCCCAGTTAATATTTTTATGTAAGTATCTGATTTAATTGATGAAGAATCGCTTATGCAAGGCGGGTTTGGTCAAATGTAAATTTCTTCGACATCAATCCAGAAACATTTATGCGAGCTGCTTAGGATTAAGCATCCGCATCGCCGGAATTCTTTTATCACTCGGTAGGAAAGAGCTATTATCAAAAGCTTCATGGCACATGGAGCGATCCGCTTATGCAGCACAGGCAGCTGATCCGACTATTATTTTCGATTTCCTTGCCGCTTCATGCGGCCTCTGCCCAGGCCGAAATGCCGGCAGCCGCATGCCAGGCCGACCTGGAAGCGATCGCCGCCTTTATGCCGGTCAACGATGCCGGCGCCCGGGACCATATGGCCAGCCACGGCGACCGGATCGAGCGGGCATTGCACAAGGCGCGCGAAGATGCCGCGCGTGCCGGCGACGCCGCCGCCTGCGACACGGTGCTGGATGCTTACCTTGCCGCGTGGCGGCCGGGGCACCTGAGCGTGTCGCACCTTGGGGCTGCAGGCGGCGCTGCCGCGCAGTACAAGCCTGGCGAGGCAGGCGATCCGCGCCTGCCTTCTTTTAAGGTGCTCGGCAAGGACACGGTGCTGCTGGTGATTCCCAGCTTCAAGGACAGCTACGCCGCGGCGGTGAGGGCGCTCGTCAAGGACAATCGCGCCCGGCTCGAATCGCACCGCAACTGGATCGTCGACCTGCGTGACAACGGCGGCGGCGCCGACCTGACGTATGCGCCCCTGCTGCCATGGCTGCTGGATGGCGAATACCCGACGCACCGTGCCGAATTCCTCGTCACGCCGGCCAACATCAAGGCCGAGGAAGAGATCTGCCAGCGGAGCGCCGAACAGCAGGCCTGTTCGGAGATGATCGCGCCCATTGTCAACAAGATGCGCGCCGCCCCGAACGGCAGCATGGTGTTGGGCGGCGAAGCGCGCATCACGTTCGACGGCATCGGCAAGGCGGAGCCGAAGGCGCCCGCGAAAGTGGCGGTGCTGGTCGACCGCGACTGCGGCAGCACCTGCGAGCAGTTCCTCTTGAGCGTGCGCACCGGCTTCCGGGTCAAGCTGGTGGGTCGCCCGAGCGCCGGCGTGATCGATGTCTCGAACCTGCGTCCGCACCCGCTGCCTTCCGGCCGGGTGCTGAAGTACGGCACCTCGCGCTCGACCCGCGCCGCCGACATGCGCATCGACACCATCGGCATCCAGCCCGACATCCTGCTGCCGCGCCCCCTGGACGAGGCCGGCAAGGCGCAGGAAGTGGCGCAGGTAGCCCGCTGGCTCGAGACCGGTTCCTGGAAGTGAACGTCGCCTGATTGACACGCCCGTGCTTGACGACGGCCGGTTGGCGGCGCGCATCGGTTACAATGTCGGCCGTGAAGCAGGCCAGACAGCCGCTGGTCGTCATCTTCGGGTGATGGCGGGAGGAAGGTCCGGACTCCACAGAGCGGGGTGACGGTTAACGGCCGTCCGCTGAAAGCCGCAAGGTATAAGGCGAGGAATAGGGCCACAGAGACGAGCGTATTAAGTTACGGTGAAACGCGGTAACCTCCACCTGGAGCAATTCCAAATAGGCACGCGTTGATGTTGCTCGCGGAGCGTGCGGGTAGGA